>NZ_JBHYZO010000007.1:0-280508 GCF_042753785.1 Streptomyces sp. NPDC059256
ACCCACGGCACCCCCATCAACACCACCACCCTCCACCCACCCGGACCCCACACCACCCTCCCCACCTACCCCTTCCAACACCACCACTACTGGCTGGACGCCACGGCCGGACCCGGCATCGAAGACGCGGCCTTGGCAGGCTTAGACGAGGCTCCACATCCGCTGCTCGCCGCCATCGTGGAACTGCCCGACGGGCAGGGCGTGGTCGCGACCGGGCGCATCGGCACTGACACGCACGGGTGGCTGGCCCAGTATCTGCTGGACGACAGGCCCGTCCTCCCGCCCGTCGCGATCCTCGATCTGGTCCTCTCCACCGGGGAGTCGGTGGGCCTGCGCCACCTCGAAGAACTGGATCTCGACGCCCCGGTCGTCCTGTCAGATGAGGGCGTGGATCTGCGGGTGCAGATCTCCGGCGCGGACGACAACGGCGACCACAAGGTCAGCTTGTACACCCGGATGGACGGTGTGTGGACGCGACGCGCGATCGGCGTGCTGAACGCGTCCCCCGAACCGACCGTGGCCGAACGGGCCACCACGACGGCGCCGGAACGCGTGGGCGACGAGGGCACAGCAGGCATCTCAGAACTCACGGAGCGACTCAGCGCGGCGGGATACGACCACGACGGCGTCTTCCGATGCGTCCGCTCGTTCTCGATGCTCGGCGACGGCGTGGTACAGGCCCGAACCGCTCTGCCCGACGATGTCAGCCCCGACGGGTTCGGGTTCCATCCGGCGCTGCTGACCGCCGCCCTCGACGGCACGCTGGTGGGATCCTCGAAGGAGGCACTGCTCCCAGTCCGCTGCACGGACGTCCGACTGCACACCACCGGCGCCACCAGCGCCTCCGTCCGGCTCGTCACCCGTGGCGACGGCAGCGTTTCCGTCACCGCTCTGGACGGTTCGGGGCTGCCCTTCCTGACGGTTGGTTCGCTCACCGCCCGACCGCTCACCGAAGCGGATCTGACACTCCCGTCGGGCGCGCCGCTGCACTCGCCGCTCGCACTGGAGTGGACGGATCTCGCCGTCCCGACCGACCTACCCGACCTACCCGACGTGCAGACCCTGACGATCGCAGCCACTGCCGAGACCGGGCCGGAGGCAGCGCACGTCACCGCATCGCGGACGCTGCGGGCGGTCCAGGAGTGGCTCGCGCAGGAGCACGCCTCCGGCGCCCGGCTGGTCGTGGTCAGCCAGGGGGCAGTTGCCACGGCGCCCGGTGACCTGGTCACGGACCTGCCCGCCGCAACCGTCTGGGGTCTCGTCCGCGCCGCCCAGAACGAACACCCCGACCGTCTGCTCTTGTTGGACCACGACAACAGCCAGGCATCCCTCAATGCCCTGGATGATGCCGTCCGTACGGCGGCAGCGACAGGCGAGGGCCAACTCGCCCTCCGCAACGGCCGCCGCCTCGTCCCTCGCCTCGCGCCCACTGCCGAAGGCAGGCCGGGGACGGCCCTCGATCTCAACGGAACAGTCCTGATCACGGGCGGCACCGGCACCCTCGCCGTCCACGTCGCCCGGCACCTGGTCACCCAGCACGGCGCCCGCAACCTCCTGCTGGTCAGCCGTCGTGGCCCCGCTGCCCCCAACGCCGCCCGAATCCGCGAGGAACTCACCGGACTGGGGGCCCACGTCACCATCACGGCCTGCGACGCCGGTGACCGTGAGGAGTTGGGTGCCGTGCTGGCAGACATCCCGGACGAGCACCCGCTCACCGCCGTCATCCACACTGCCGGTGTCCTCGATGACGCGATCGTCACCAACCTCACTCCCGAGCAGCTGCGCTCTACGTTCCGACCCAAGATCGACGCTGCGTGGCATCTGCATGAGCTAACGCAGGACGCCGACCTCGCCGCATTCATCCTGTTCTCCTCCGCCGCCGGCACCCTCGGCACCCCCGGCCAGGCCAACTACGCCGCCGCCAACACCTACCTCGACGCCCTCGCCCACCACCGCCGAACACACGGCCTACCCGGCACCAGCCTCGCCTGGGGACTCTGGACCGACACCAGCGACATGACCAACACACTCAGCGAAACCGACCTCGACCGACTCGACACCACCGGGCTCCGGCCGCTTTCCGTCGATGACGCGCTCGGCCTCTTTGCCACCGCGCTCCACGACACCGACCATGCGCATCTCGTCCTAGCCAGGATCGACCGGGGCGCGGTACGGCGGCACGCTCAGGACGGGACCCTCCCCGCGCTCTTCGAGCGGCTCGCCCCGGGCGGGGTAGGGCGGGCCGACGCGAGCGGCGTGGCCTTGACCGAGCGGTTGCGCGGCATGGACGGCGAGCGTCGCGTCCAGGCACTGCTCGATCTGGTCCGTGGGCACATCGCGGCCACGCTGGGACACGAGTCCGCCGCCGATGTAGCGCCGGGGCAGGCACTCAAAGAGCTGGGATTCGACTCACTCAGCGCGGTCATGCTGCGCAACCGGCTATCTGCCGCGACCGGGTTCCGGCTCGCGACCACGCTGGTCTTCGACCATCCCTCGGCCACCGCAATCGCACACCATCTGAGCGAGCACTTCAGCGATGAAAGCGGGGCGGGGTCAGGGGTCCTGCAAACCGAGCTGGAACGCCTGGAAACGGCCGTGGCCGGGACCGATCTGGACGACGCGGGGCGCAATCGGTTCGAAGCCCGGCTGCGGGCGCTGCTGCTGCGGGTCACCGGGTCCGAGACGGCACGGGACGCCCACGGCGAGAGCGATCTGGGGTCGGTGAGCGACGACGACCTATTCGACGTGCTCGACGAAGAGCTCGGGCTCTCCGGGCTCGACGAACGATGACACAGCGGGCCTAGGGGACTGGTTCATGGAGAAGCAGGAACGGCAAGACCAGCAGGAGAAGCTGACCGAGTACCTCCGTTGGACGACCGTCGAGCTACAGAAGACCCGGCAGCGGCTCGCCGACATCGAGGCCGCCCAGCGGGAGCCGATCGCCATCGTCGCGATGAGCTGCCGGTACCCGGGAAACATCAGGTCCCCACAGGATCTGTGGCGGCTCGTCAGCGCGGGCGAGGACGCGGTCTCGTCGTTCCCGGGCGACCGGGGCTGGGACTTGGAAGCCCTGTACGACCCGGATCCGGAGCGGGAAGGCACCTGCTACACGCGGGAGGGCGGTTTCCTCTACGACGCCGCCGCGTTCGATCCCGGGTTCTTCGGGATCAGCCCGCGCGAGGCGCTGGCGATGGACCCGCAGCACCGGTTGCTGCTGGAGACCAGCTGGGAGGCGTTCGAGAACGCCGGCATCGATCCCGACACGCTGCGGGGCAGCCGTACGGGTGTGTTCACCGGGGTCATGTACGACGACTACGGCGCCCGGCTCATGGAGCACACCCCGAAGGGGTTCGAGGGGTACCTCGGCACCGGCAGCGCGACCAGTGTGGCGTCTGGGCGGATCGCCTACACCTTCGGCCTGGAGGGGCCGGCCGTCACCGTCGACACCGCCTGCTCCTCCTCCTTGGTCGCCATGCATCTCGCCGCTCGCGGACTGCGAGCCGGGGACTGCGAACTGGCGTTGGCGGGCGGAGTGACCGTGATGGCGACGCCCGGCGTGTTCGTGGACTTCAGCAGGCAGCGCGGGCTCGCGCCGGACGGCCGCTGCAAGTCGTTCTCCGCCGGCGCCGACGGCACCGGTTGGAGCGAGGGGGTTGGATTGCTGCTGCTCGAAAGGCTCTGCGACGCGCGCCGCAACCGGCACCCGGTGCTGGCATTGCTGCGCGGGTCCGCGGTCAACCAGGACGGCGCCAGCAACGGGCTGACCGCTCCGAACGGCCCGTCCCAACAGAGAGTGATCCACCATGCCCTCACCGAGGGCATGCTCGCGCCGACGGACGTGGACGTGGTGGAGGGGCATGGCACGGGCACGGTTCTGGGCGATCCCATCGAGGCGCAGGCGCTCATCGCCGCCTACGGCCAAGGCCGCCCCGCCGACCGTCCACTGTGGCTCGGCTCCGTCAAGTCCAACATCGGACACACCCAGGGGGCCGCTGGGGTCGCTGGAGTGATCAAGATGGTGGAGGCCATCCGCCACGGGACCCTGCCGTCGACGCTGCACGCGACCGAGCCGTCCCCGCACGTGGACTGGACCGCGGGAAACGTCATGCTGCTCACCGAGAACCGCGACTGGCCCGCACTCGGCCGGCCTCGCCGGGCGGGCGTCTCCTCGTTCGGTGTCAGCGGGACCAACGCCCACGTCGTCGTGGAAGAGGCACCCGAGGAAACACCCCAGGAAACACCGTCCAGTCCGCCCGCCCGGCCCTTCCCCCTGCTGGTCTCAGCGCGCACTGACGGCGCGTTGCGCAGCGCGGCACGCAACCTTGCTGCTCTGTTCGAAGACGGTGCGGCCTCGCGTCCACTGGACATCGCGTACTCCAGCGCCACCACACGGGCCAGCCTGGAGCACCGCGCGGTCGTCGTCGGCTCGGACGCGGCCGAGCTGACCCGAGGTCTGGAGGCATTGGCCGGACGCGACCCGCTGCCCGGCAATGTGGTGGTGGACCGCGCCGCGCCCGAGCCGGGTGGGCTGGCGTACTTGTTCACCGGACAGGGCAGCCAGCGGCCTGGCATGGGGCGCGCCCTCGCCGCCGCCCACCCCGTGTTCGCCGATGCCCTGACCGAGGTCTGCACGGAGTTCGACCGCCATCTTGATCGGCCGCTCCAGCCACTGTTGTTCGCGACGAAGGGCGACCCGGAGGCCGACCTCCTCCACCAGACCCGGTATGCCCAGCCCGCGGTGTTCGCCGTGGAAACGGCACTGTTCCGGCTGCTCCATCACTGGGGACTGCGGCCCGGAGTCCTGCTGGGGCATTCGGTGGGGGAGCTGGCCGCCGCGCACGCCGCAGGAATGCTCGACCTCGCGGACAGCGCCTCGCTCGTCGCCGCGCGTGCGCGGGCCATGCAGCGGGCCCGGTCAGACGGAGCCATGATCGCCCTGGAGGCGACGGAGGAGGAGGTACGCGAGACGCTGGCCGGCCATGAGCGCGAGGTCTCGATCGCGGCGGTGAACGGGCCTCGTGCCACCGTGATCTCCGGCGACGCCGACGCCGCGCTGGCCGTAGCCGAACACTGGTGGGCCGCGGGCCGTCGAATCCGGCGGCTCACCGTCAGCCACGCCTTCCACTCACCGCACATGGATGAAGTGTTGGACGAGTTTCGCGCGAGGGCCGCCCGGGTTCGCTTCGCCGAACCCGCCGTCCCCATGGTCTCCAACGTCACCGGCGCGCTCGCGGACCCGGCAGAACTGCGCTCCCCCGACTACTGGGTGGAGCACGTCCGGCGGCCTGTGCGCTTCGCTGACGGTGTCCGCGCTCTCCGTTCCGCCGGTGTGACCTGCTATCTGGAGGTCGGGCCGGACGCCACGCTCACGGCCATGGCACGGGAGTGCCTGCGCGACGACGACGGCGTACGGCCCGCAACGCTGGCGCCCATGATGAATGCCAGGCGCCCGGAGGCCCGGACCGCCCTCGTGGCGGTGGCGAAGGTCCACGCGGCGGGCCACCGCGTCGACTGGTCTGCCCAGTTCGAGGGCTCCGCCGCGGTCAGCGTCGCGCTGCCGAACTATCCGTTCGAACACCGCAGCTACTGGCTCAACCCGGACACCGGCGCCGGTCACGATGCGGCACGCGTTCCGTCCCTGGAGCGCCAGTTCTGGACTGCCGTGGACGACCAGGACGTCGATTCGCTCAGCGAGAGGCTCCGCCTGTCGCCGGAGCAGCGAGCCGCCCTGTCGTCGCTGTTGCCCGCGCTGGCCACCCAGCGGCGCCGGGCCCGGTGGCACCACACCACAGTGTGGCGCCCTGTCAGCGAGGTGCCTGCGAGCGCCGGTGTGCGCAGCCATGTCCTGCTGGTCACCGGTGACGGCGGCGAAGGCGAGCTGGAGGCGCAGGTGCTCGAAACGTTGGGCGACACGGCCCTCCGCATCGCCCTGCCGCGGTCCACCACCCACGAGGACGACCTCACTGCGATCGTGCGCAACCGCCTGCCCGGTGGAGCGGACGTCGCAGCCGTCGTGTCGATGGTGCCTGCCACAGCGCTGCCGAGGGCGCTGGAGCGAGCCGGGGTGAACGCCCCGCTCTGGGTACTGACCAGCGGCGCTGTGACGGTCGGGCGGCTCGACCCTCCCGCCGACCCGGAGGAGGCGGCGACCTGGAGGATCGGGCGGGCGATGGCCGGGCAACACCCCCGTCGGCGCATCAAATTGCTCGATCTGCCTCGTGAGTTGGACGGCCGGACACGACGACACCTTGTCGGACTGCTCTCCGCGACTCCTGCCGATGATCTGCTCGCGCTGCGCGGGGCGGGGTTGTTCACCGCGCGGCTGGTGCGCCTCGCCCTGCCGGACGAGGACCGTCGGGCCCCCTGGCAACCGGCGGGAACTGTACTGCTCACCGGCGGTACGACAGTGCTGGGTGGCCACATCGCCCGCTGGTTGGTCGAACACGGCGCCGAACGGGTCGTCCTGCCTGTCTCCTCCGAGGAGGACTCGGCGGATTTCGCCCTGCTGCGCAAGGAGCTGGCAGAACGTGGCGCCGACGTGACGACGCCCGACTTCGAGCCCTTCGACCGTGACGGACTCGCACGGCTGGTCCGTGAGGCAGCCCCCACCGCGGTGATACACGTATCCGACACTGCCGGGGGTGAAACCGTACAGGCCGGCGTGGTCGAGGAGGTCGCCGCACAGCTGGAGCTGTCCGCCTTCGTGGTGTGCGCGTCCGGCGCGGACGCTCTCGCGGAGCCGGTGTCCAGGGAGGCGGCGTCGGCCCGTGCCCATCTGGAGACGCTCGTACGGAAGCGTCGGGAACACGGGCTTCCCGCTCTGTGGTTGGAGTTCGGAGTACCGGCTTCGGGCACGGCGGTGGAGGCATTGACTCTGGCGTCCCGGACCGATCTGTGGACGGTGACCGTGGTCGACCTTGACCCGACCGTCCCACGGCTCAGCTCGGCCCGACTCCTGCGGGAACTGCCCGAGTTCGCCGACGCTGCCGACGACTTGCCCGCCGATCCGGACGGGAGGCTGCTCGACCAGCTCTCTGCCGCGGACCCGGAGGAACGGACCGCGATTCTGCTGCGGACCGTGCGTGCCCAAGCCGCCGACGTCCTGGGCGTCGAACCGGCCGACGACCTCGACCCGGACACCGACCTCTTCGCTCTGGGCCTGTCGTCGTTCGCCGCGCTCGAACTGAGCACCCGGATGCGCGCTGTGGGGTTGGACGTGTCGCCACGCCAAGTCTTCGACAACCCGACCCCCGCCCGACTCGCCGCTTCCATGCGCCCGGAGCACTGACCCGCACGCCCGAACCCACCGATCCCGGTCCGCACGGACCGCCGACTCCCCAAGGGAAACTCACATGCCTCACGACGTCGTCATCGTCGGCGCCGGACCTGTCGGACTCATGCTCGCCTGCGAGCTCCGCCTCGCGGGTACCGCAGTCCTCGTACTCGAAGACCGTGCCGAACCGAACGCCCACGCGCCGGGAGTGGCTCTCAACGGCGGAGTCGTCGAACTGCTGGAAATGCGCGGCCTGATGGACGCCTGCCGCTCCGACGGCTTCGAGTTCCCGATGGCCCACTTCGCGCACTTGTGGCTGAACCCGGCTCAACTCGCCGCCCGTTACCCGTACAACTTCGCGATGCCGCACTCTCGCCTGATCCACCACCTCACCGAACGCGCGCGTTCGCTCGGCGCGGACCTGCGCTACGAACACCGGGTTCGTGGTGTGGACGGGTCCGTCGACCTGGACCGGGTAGCCGTCCGGGTCGTCGGACCGGACGGCGAGGTGACCATACACGCCAGGTACCTGGTTGGCTGCGACGGTGTCAACAGCGTGGTCCGCCAGGCGGTCGGCGTCGGCTTCGTCGGGGATGAGCAGCCTTTCCACGGGACGGTCTCCGACTTCGCAGTCGGGCCGGACAGCGTCCTCAACCAGCACTTGGGCGCGAAGGAGTATCCCGCCGGGCTCCTCGCGGTCAGCCCGATCGGCCCCGGCATGGTCCGGGTCATGACCGGCGAGTTCGACGTCGAGCCCCCGAGCCGGGACGGCGCTCCCCCACTGGCCGAGATCCAGGCGGCCGTGCGGCGGCTGGCGGGTGTGGAGTTCACGGGCGATGAACCCACCTGGTCGGCGCGGTGGTTCAACGTCACCCGGGTCGCCGAACGGTACCGTGTGGGACGGGTGTTCCTCGCCGGGGACGGAGCACATACTCACTTCCCTCTGGGCGGGCAGGCGCTCAGCACCGGGATGGACGACGCGGTGAACCTCGGCTGGAAACTCGCTGCGGACCTCGCCGGGCACGCGCCCGACGGTCTGCTCGACACCTACGAGACCGAGCGGCGTCCAATCGCCCAAAGGGCGTGCCTGACGGTCCGTGCGCAGGTCGCCCTGCTCCACCCGTTGACGGAGCTCCGCGAGGTGGTGGCAGAACTCATCCGGTTCCCCGACGTCAACGAGTACTTCGTCAAGATGGTCGGGGGCACGGACACTCTCATCCCCCTGGGCGACGACTCCGAAGGGGAGGATGTACATCCGCTACGGGGCCGCCGGTTGCCGGGGGTGGCCTCCGCGGTCCGTTCCGTTCCGGAACTGGCCGAGGCGTGGTCGAAGGGCCGTGGAGTACTGCTCGACCTCCATGACGAACCCGAGGACGGCCGTCTCGACCTCACCGGGTGGACCGACCGAGTCTCCCTGGTCCGCGCGAAGGGGTTGTCCGATATCGACGCCGAAGCGGTCCTGCTCAGGCCGGACGGCCGTGTCGTATGGGCCGCGCACCGCCTCGACGACGGCAAGGGGCTCGCCGAAGTCCTTTTGAGGCACTTCGGCCCCCCGACCGGCGTAGGGGCGGCCTCGTGAACACAGCACCGACCCTGCCTTTGACGATGCCTTCGCGGCAGTCCTCAAGGCCGTTCGAGTCACGCTGCGCAGTATGGCCGCGGCAGCCGAAGAGGGGACGGACATGAGCGTTTACCTGCAGTCGGCCGGGACGGTACTGCCCGGCCCGCCCATTGGCATCGCGGCCCTGGCCGAGAAGTTCGGTCTGCCTTCCGTGTGGGAGCAATGGGTGGAGTCGTTCATCGACACCCCGACCCGGTACTACTCCGTCGACCTGGACTCCGGAGGGCTTCGACACTCACTCGCCGATCTGGCCACGACCGCGGCGGATCGGGCGCTCATGGCAGCCGGGGCCGCGCCCTCGGACGTGGACCTCCTTGTCATGGGCACCTCGTCGCCCGACATGCTGATGCCCGCCACCGTCAATGTCGTCGCCGACCGACTGGGCATCGACGACGTAGCCACGTATCAGCTTCAGTCGGGATGCGCGGGCGCCGTCCAGGCGCTCGACGTGGCACGACGGCTACTCGGCTCCGGTGAACACCGGACCGCGCTGGTGATCGGTGCCGACTCCTGCGCCAAGCACCTCGACCTCTCGGTGGACGTCGGCTCGATGCCGCCCGACGAACAGGTCAACGGGGTGCTGTTCGGGGACGGTGCCGGTGCCGCCGTGCTCGGCACCGAGCCAGGGCCACTCGGGATCGAGTTGCTTCGGACCCGGGTGCGGTGCGTCGGGCGCGGACGCGAACCCGGCCAGACACTGAACTGGTTCGGCGGGGCCGATCGCCATGTGGACAGACCCGCCGCGGTGGAGGACTACAAGGCCGTACAGGACGCGGTTCCGCCGCTGGCAGTCGAAGTGTTGGACGAGATGCTCAACGCACTGGACTGGGAACGGAGCGAGGTGGACTACGTACTGCCGCCGCAGCTGTCAGGACGCATGACCGACGCGATCCACATCCGGCTCGACGTGCCGGACGCCCAGGAGGTCAGCTGTGTCAGGGAGACCGGCAACACCGGCAACGCCCTCCCGTTCTTTCAGTTGGAACGGCTGCTGCCGCGCATGATCGTCGGTGACCGTGCGGTGGGCGTCGCGATCGAGTCCAGCAAGTGGATCAAGGCGGGCTACGCCCTGGAGAAGGTGGGCCTGTGACGCTGCCCGAGATGTACGGGTCGAGGCAGCTCGCCGGCCTCCGTCAGCCGCTTCCGCGCCTGCCGTCCGGCCTCACCCCGCGTCATCGCACCACCCCTGCCCATCCGGTTCACCCAGCCTTCGGAGGACGACCGTTGACGACCATCGACGATTTCCTGGTTCTGATCCGAGACGAGATCGGGCTGGCCGTCGGACCCGAGCACGTCGACATGCCGCTCGGCCTGGTGCCGGGCTGGGATTCGATGCATCTCCTGGCCCTGCTCACGGCCTTGGAACGGCAGATCGGACGCCCGATCTCGTTGCCGGACGTGCTTCAGGCCGAGAGCCTGAACAGGATCCACGAAGTGGTGGTGCGGACGTGACGATCAGGCCACTCGCCAAGGAGCGGCGCCCCACCCTGTACTTCCTCCGGGAGATCAGGTCATTCGCGCCGGTCCACCTCGATACCGAGGTGGACATGACTAGAGTCGGGAACCATCGGACGGCCGCCCGCGAGGGGGGCCGCCACTACTCCTGGCTGAGCTACGTGCTGTACGCCGCGAGCCGAGCCCTCGCGGCTCACCCGGAGGCAAACGCCGCGATCCACGGCAGATTCCGCCCGCGGATCGCCCGGTTCCCCTCGGTGTACGGCAAGTTCACGATGGACCACACCGTGAACGGTCAGCGTGTGGTGCTGTCGGCCGTCCTCCCCCACCTACAGGTCGCCGGTCTGGACTCGATCCAACGGCAGGTCGATCACTACACACGCGGCGACGCGGAGGAGCTCCCGGAGTTCGCCGGGGCGCGCCTGATCCGTCGGTTGCCGCTGCTGGTCGGCGGCGCGGCGTACCGATCGCGGATCCGGCCTCTGCGCACCCGTGCCGCCGCCATCGGATCGTTCGCGGTCACCTCGCTGTCGCACAGCGCGGTGGACGGGTTCCACTCCACCGGCGGAACCACCGTCACACTGGGGCTCGGTCGGATCGTCGACCGGCCCGTGGCGCGCTACGGCGAGCCGGCGGTCGCGCCCCTCATGCGGCTGAACCTCACCTTCGACCATCGGGTGATCGACGGCGCCGAAGCCGCAGACCTGCTCACCGACATCAAGCAGGCGCTGGAGGGCTTCGAGGAGGACATCCCGACCGAAGACACCGACACCAACGACGTGGGCGAACTCAAGCAGTTCGTGTCGGCCCACACCAGGGGACAGAGGATCCCGCTCCACGAGGACGTACTGGCCCGCATCCACACCGATGCCGACGGCGATGGCTCGTGGACGGCGGAATGGTCTCGTTCCGCGGAGGAGTTGGAACGACAGGGAAGGCTGTTGGACGCCTGCCGTCACCATGCCATGGCCCGGTTCCCGTTCGTGGACGGCCCCTCCCGGAGGAAGGCGCTGCGGGAGACCGTTCGGACATTCGACGAATGGCGGCGCACGGACCGAGACATCGAACGGCTGGAGGTCGATCTCCCAGCCGGCCGCGTCGTCGCCTGGGCGACGGGCCTGTCCGATGGCGTGCGACGGCCGGTGATGGTCGTCAGCGGTGGCATCGTGACCGTCAAGGAAGCGTGGGCGCCGACCCTGTCAGCCATCCGTCGCCTCGGCCTGGCGGGGATCATCACCGAGATGCCCGGGGTGGGCGAGAACACTCTGCCGTACGACGGGGACAGTTGGCAGATGTTCTCAGGTCTCCTTGACCATGTGAGCGACCGGGCCGACACGTCGAACTCCCATGTGCTGGCGCTGAGCTTCGGCGGTCACCTGGCGCTGCGCTGCGCGCTGGAGGACAGCAGGGTCAGGTCGGTGCTCACCGCAGGAGCGCCCGTACACGACTTCTTCTCGGACCGGAAGTGGCAGGCCGGTCTCCCGAGGCTCACCGTGGACACCCTGGCTCATCTGACGGGTGAGAAGCCCGAGGCCGTGCTCGACCGGATGCGGGAGTGGGCGCTGCGGCCGGAGGATCTCCGCGCCCTGGACATCCCGGTCCGCTATGTCACCTGCACGCGCGACGAGATCATTCCGGGCTCGGACGCGGCCTTGCTCCGCGAACACGTCCGCGACGTCGAGCTCCTCACGCACGACGATGTGCACGGGGCTCCCTCTCACTCCGCCGAAACCCAGCTGTGGCTGATCCGGTCGCTGCTCCGGGCCGTCGGGGGGAAGGCGCCTATGTCCCTCGCCCTCGGTCTGCTCCACCGTCTGGCGCGGCTGCGCGCCTCGGTGTCAGGCTGATGCCGCGTGGACCGGCGGTCTCCTCTTCGGGGCCGCCGGTCATGGGTTCAACTGGGCGGTCGGGGAAGTGTGACGGAGACCTTCGCGAGCACGTTGCGAACGGTGTCCGATAGCGGCTCGTCCTGACCCGAGTCGATCCAGAACTCGATCGCCACCCGCACCGCGCCGATCACGGTCGCGGCCATCAGCCGTGGGTGAATGTCCGCGTCGGCGTCCACACCCAGCCGTTCAGCGATGCCCGCCGCCAGGGCCGCCTCCCGCATGGCGTGCACCTTGAGGTACTCGCCGCCCAGCGGAGAAGCCGCCACAGCAAGCCGCACCTTGCTGACCAGGTCCCGGTCGTCTGCACCCCTGACTGTCAGGGCGCTCAATGTGGCGTTGACGACGGCGTCCCACAGCGGCTCGTCATCCGGGCGCTCGCGGAGGTGTTCCTGGATCGCCGTTGACCGGTCGAGGTCGACCGCGTAGAGCGCTTCGTTCTTGCTGCGGAAGTAGTTGCTGAAAGTACGCGTGGACATCCCGGCCCTGGTCGCGATGTCCTCGACCCGGACGTTCTCCCACCCGAACTCGACCGCCAGGCTGAGCGCGGCCTCACTCACCGCCCGACGCACGGCGGCGATCTTCCCCTCGCGAACCGTCAGTGACACGGCCCCAGCATCCCACAGCATGGGGCGGCGAAGTATTCAGACCTCATTTAGACGGTTGCGGTGGACTGGACCGAACCCGCGTCAGCCATCCACGGAGGTATGTTGTGCGCGTCCTGTTCACCCCGTTGCCCTCCAGGACTCATCTGTACCATCAGGCTCCGCTGATCTGGGCCTTCCGTACGGCGGGGCACGATGTACGTGTGGCTTCGCAGCCAGCGCTCACATCGACGACCGTCGGTATGGGACTGCCCGCCGTGGAGGTCGGGGAGGGCTACGACTTCATGGGCGACATGGTGAAGCTGCGCAGCGGCAACAGCCTCAGCCCGGAGTTCCTGGAGGCGATGTCCGAGCAGGAGAAGAGGCGGCTGAGGGACGAACGGTTCACACCGGTGGTCGAGCTGGCGACGACGATGGCACCGGGACTGATGGCGTTCGCCGAGCGTTGGCGTCCCCACCTGATCGTCACCGATCCGATCGTGATGGCCGCTCCTCTGGTGGCGGCGGCGCTGGGCATCCCGCTCGTGCGCAAGATCTGGGGTCCCGACATCATCTACGGCCACCCGTTGCAGGGGCAGCCTTTCGAAGGCACCGAACGCGATGCGTGGCCCACCGGGCTCAGCGAGCTGTTCGACCGGTACGGGGTCGAGGTCCGCAACGACTACCCGCTCCGCACGGTCGACCCCTGGCCGCCAAGCCTTGAGCAGTTTGGCCATCCCGACGGTCGCGTGCACGAACGCTATGTTCCCTACAACGGCGCGGGCGTCGTCCCGGACTGGGTCCTCGAACCTCCCGCACGTCCTCGTGTGTGCGTCACCTGGGGTACGACGAACAGCGTGCTCGGTGGCGACCCAGGACTGCTTCCGCGCGTCGTCCGCGCGCTCGCACCGCTCGGCATTGAACTGGTCGTCGCGGTCGCCGCCGCCGACCGGGCGAAACTGGGCGAGTTGCCCGACGACGTGCGGGTCGCCGAGTACCTGCCGCTCAACCTGCTGCTACCGAGCTGTGCGGCGATGGTCAACCAGGGCGGGGCCGGGTCGGTGCTGACAGGGGCCCACCTCGGGGTGCCCCAAGTGCTCATCCCGGAGACGGCCGAGACACCGATGATTTCGCTCGCCTTCGCGGGCGGCGGCTCGGCGACCGTTCTTGAGGCCGCTTTCGCGGACGCTGACACCATCGCCTCCGCGGTGACCACAGCTTGCACGGACGAGGCGATGGGGACAGCGGCCCGGAGGCTGCGTGACGAGATCGCCGAGATGCCCGCACCTTCCGAGGTCGTCCACACCCTCGTGAATCTCGTCACGCGCTGACGAGCCACCGGCCGCTCCCCACCGAGCTGAAGGAAGCCCGTGCGTATCCTCTTCACCCCTGTCGCTGCCACCACCACCCCACTCTTCCATATGGTGCCGTTGGCCTGGGCCTGTCGAGCAGCCGGACACGACGTGCGGGTTGCCGCACAACCCGAACTGAGCAGCGCGATCGTCGCCGTCGGACTGCCCGCCTTCGAGGTCGGCCACGGCTACGAGATCATGGACGGAGTACTGCGCTCGCGCGGCGGTCGGCGTGTGATCGAGGCGCCCGCCCGTCAGTGGACCGACAGTGGTCTGGTGGACACGGGCGAGGGCGCGGAGCCTCCTGCAGATGAGCACGCCGCACTGCGGGACGCCGCCATGGCGCCCCTGGTCGAGTCCGCCTGCCGGATGGCGCCTGACCTTCTGCGAGTCACCGAGCACTGGCGTCCGGACCTGTTGGTCACCGACTCGATGGTGTTCGCGGCCCCGCTGGTCTCGGCGCTCCGGGGGGTACCGCTGGTCCGGCAGACCTGGGGTCCTGACGTCATGCGCATGGTCAGTCAGCCCTTGCAGGGCCGAGCCGTCGATGGCGGCGAGGTCCGTGCCGCGTGGCCCACGGGTCTGCCCGATCTGTATGACCACTATGGGGTGGAAGTGCGCAACGACTACCCACTGCGCACCGTCGACCCCTGGCCCACCAGCCTGCAGTTCCCCGATCTGGGCGGGCGACTGCCCATGAGGTTCGTCCCCTACAACGGTGCGGCCGTGGTCCCCGACTGGGTGTTGGAGCCCACCTCGCGTCCTCGTGTGTGCGTCACCTGGGGTACCTCCACCGCGGCGCTCGCCGGCGACGAGGGATTCGTGCTGCCCCGGGTCATCGAGGGCCTCGCCGACCTGGACGTCGAGGTCGTGCTTGCGATCAGCGCCGCCGATCGGATGAAACTCGGCACGGTGCCCGCCAACACCCGCGTGGCCGAGAACGTGCCGCTGCACCTGTTCATGTCGACCTGTGACGCCATCGTCCATCAGGGCGGCACCAGCTCGCTGCTGACCGCGGCCTGCCACGGTCTGCCGCAGGTGATGATGCCGCAGACGGCCGACAACCCTTTCAACGCGGCCAACTTCGCCGCCAGCGGCGCCGGCCTCACGCTGGACGTGGTCGGAACGGCCGCCCCGGAGGTGGGGGCGGCCGTCACCCGGGTGCTCACCGAGCCGGTCTGGAAGGCGGCGGCAGAGAAGGTGCAGGCGGAGATGGATGATGCACCCCCGCCATCGGCAGTCGTCGGCGCTCTTGAGGAGCTGGCCTGAGCACCGTGGTTGAGGCTTCGAAAGTCAGCCGATGCTCTGCTCGAAGTTGAAGAATCCGTGCGGGTCGTAGGCTCGCTTCGCCCGGACGAGTCGCGGATAGTTCTCGGCGTAGTACGCCCGCCGCCAGTCCGTCAGGTCGGGGTCGATGTAGTTCTGATAGGTCTCGTGGGTCGAGTAGCGGTCGGTGACCGTGAAAGCACGGTTGATCCACGCACGGGCCGCCGCGCGTTCCTGCTCGTCGTCCATCACCGGCGGAAGCACCGTTGCCCAGTCCACCGAGAACCGGGCGTCCCTGTGCACGTACGCGGTCGCGGTTCGTGCAACGTCGGAGGCGGCTCCACCGAGTGCGAACAGGTGCACGAACCGCACATGACCGGCCCGGCGGTCGGCGTCGAAGGCTGCGAGTATCTCGTCCACTCCGGAGAGGGGAATGTCTTCCTTGAACAGGCGCGAGCGATCGACCTGGAAACCGGCCCTGGGGAGGGTGGCGTCGGGGTTGTGCCCCACCCGGTGGCACTGGGCGACGGTTTTGTCCGAGCACTTGAACCAGGACATCATGCCGTCACGGAACCCGAGTTCCTGCGCGTCACGGGCGGCCGGAGCGCGTCCGATCGTCGCGATCAGGGAGTCCAGGTGCGGGGCGAGGTCGTCCGGCGAACCGAGGAAGGTACCGTCGGTGATGAGGAGCGGCGTGCCGGTGGGCGCGGCATTGAAGAGCCCGAGCAGACAACGACCGCTCATCGCCCGGGGTGCGCTGGGCAGCCAACGCTGCCAGCCCGCCACCACGTCCTTGACATGGTCCCAGGCCCAGGCCAACGTGTAGTTGATCATTCGGGGGATCACGCTGTTGCGTCGTTCGTAGCGGGTCACGATGCCGAAATTGCCGCCCCCACCGCCGCGCAGCGCCCAGAACAGGTCCTGGTCGTGCCGCTCCGAACACGTGACCACGGTGCCGTCGGCGAGCACAACCTGTACGGATTCCAACGAATCACAACCGAGGCCGAGCGCCCGGGTCTGCCAGCCGATGCCGCCTCCTAGCAGGTATCCGCCCATCGCCACGGTCGGGCAGATCCCGGACGCGAACCCCACCCCGTGAGAACCGGCGGCGTCGACGAGATCGGTGAGCTGGGCGCCGGGACCCACCATCGTGGTCTGCCCGCCCACTCGAATGCCGTTGAGCTGGGAGACGTCGATAACCAGGCCCTTGGTCGTGGAGTACCCGGCATAGCTGTGTCCGCCGCTGCGCGCAACCGCTGGAACACCGTTGTGCTGGGCGAAGGAGAGACAGGTACGGACGTCTCCGACGGACCTGCAGTAGGCCACTCCGGCCGGGCGGACTGCGTCGAAGGTCGTCCGGTGCAACTGCTTGGCCAGGTCGTAGCCGCTGTCGGACGGCAGAACCAGCCGTCCCGCCAAACGCCTTTGGAGTCGTTGCCATTCGGAGTCCACGGCCAGGGCGCTGCCCTCGGCTCCCACGACACCGAGACCGGCCGTGGCCAGCGCGGCCACGCCCCCCTTCAACACCGCTCTTCTGGTAGACACGTAATTCCCCCAAACTGCGCCTCTTTTTGGTGAGACCCAGCATGAGGAGGGGAGCTAAATCTGTGCTTGGCCACTCAACCTCTCGTCGACCAGGTGCACTATCGCGTCGCGGTGGTCCGCCAGGAAGAAGTGCCCGCCCTGGTAGACACGCAGCTCGAATCCGGCCGCCGCGTGCCGCCGCCAGGCGCGCGCCTCGTCCAGCGTCACCTTGGGATCACTCGCTCCGGCGAGAGCCGTGATCGGGCAGTGCAGTCGTACGTTCTCCATCAGCCGATAGGTCTCAGCGGCCTTGTAGTCGGCTCGGATCGCCGGCAGCGCCGAACGCATGAGCTCGTCGTCGTCGAGGACACGGGCATCGGTGCCATCGAGTTCCGTCACCTCTGCAAGGAGACGGTCGTCATCGAAGTGGTGCACCAGTTGGCCTCCGTGGCGCGCGGGCGCCCGTCGGCCCGAGGCGAAAAGCCAGACGACCTGCGCATCGGCAACGGCCTCAATCCGGCGCACCAGCTCAAACCCAAGCGTGGCCCCCATGCTGTGCCCGAACAGGGCAACCGGCCGGTCGAGGTAGGGGCGCAGAGCCTCGAAGGCCGCGTCGGCCAGTGCGCCCATCTCGTCGATGCACGGCTCCCTGCGCCGATCCTGGCGGCCTGGATACTGCACTCCGAGCACGTCCACTCGGGCGCCGAACGCATGGGCGAACGGAAGGAAGTACGCCGCTGAACCGCCCGCATGTGGCAGACACACCAGCCGTATCGGCGCTTCCTCGGCATTCGGTACGAACCTCCTGAACCAAAGAGCGCTCTTGTCGGCGGACACCGCCATGCGTTCGCCTCTTCCTTCACGTCGATTCAGAACAGATCAGAAATGGCGCAATCCAGTATCGGGCCGGAGCCCGAGGCTTTACCAAAGAGAGCCAATACAGGCCAGCAGGCTACGCGTCTGAACATTGAGATAGTTGGAATGCCGTCGCATCGCAAGAATCTGCCGGATAGTCATCCAGCGGAATTCAGGATGATGTTCCAGGGCTCCGGGATCGTCACATTCAATCACCATGTAGCGGCATTCCGCGTGGTAGAACCGGCCGCCTTCCTCCGACAACACCACGTCGTAGCGGACTCCCTCGGTCGCCTCAAGCACGTAGTCCAGGAATCGAGGACGTTCTGCGGGCGGCGCGTCGGCGTAGTTGATCGGGCTGCACTGGACCGTGGGGCCGAGCTCCACGACATCGCGGAATCCCGGCTCGACGGATGCCTGCACAAGGACGTGCAGCACCCCTTCGACACGCGTGGTCAAGAAGGCGACGACTCCTGGGTTGGGGGCCAGGAGAGGTTGGGACCAGGCGGTGACCTCACGCTGACCGCTCTCCACCGACACCCCGATGACCTTGAAGTGCTTGCCCTCCCGGTGCGCGATGTCGTCATCCGAGACATTCCAATCCCGCAGCAGGGACAACGGGACCCGATCGACGCGCAGTTCCGTCTCGGTGCGCACGTCGTTGAGCCAGCTGCGGATCTCGACGGAGGTATGGCGGGCGTCCGCCTCACCCGCCTGGAACGAACGGCGCAACTCGGCCGCGTACGCCGGGGTGGGAGAGTCGTCCACCATGTCGTCCGGCCAGCCGGACGACGCCATGGGCAGGCAGGCCAGCACCGTCCGGGAGTCCATGTTGATCAGGTTCGGCTCGGCCATCAGCCTACGGATCTGCCCGAAGGTCAGCCAGCAGAAGTTGTCATGGACGGGCACCACCGCGGTGGTCTCGACGACCATGTTGCGGTTGCGCTTGCCGCGGAACCATGTGCCCTGCTCGGACTGCAGCACATCGGCGACCACCCTGCCGCGGCCGGTGGGCAGGAAGTGCTCCAGGTAAGGCGTGGACGCACCCCCGTGCACCTTGGTGTAGTTGCTCCTGGTGGCCTGCACGGTTGGGGAGAGTTGGAGTTGCCGGCGGTTGCCGGGTTCGACCTTGGCCTGCATCAGAAAGTGCAGGACACCGTCGAACTCCTTGGCCAGCAGGCCGAGTATGCCGACCTCGGGTTGGTTGATGAGAGGCTGTTGCCAGGACAGTGGACTCGCCCCGGTGCGGGTGATGTCCATGCCCTCGACCCGGAAGAACTTGCCGCTGTCATGCATCAGGGTGCCGCGCCCCTCGGTGAAGTGCCAGCCCTTCAACTGGGTCAGTGGCACCCGCTCGACTCGCATCCGGGCCGTGCCCTCGCACCGGGTGAGCCACTCGGCGAACTGTTCGTTCGTGGTGACCACTCCGCCGGTGGCCAGGCCCGAACGCAGCAGACGGACTCCGTCGGAAAGGGTCTCGGGCCGCGATCCCGACTGACTGATCATGCCACTCATTCACTCGCCCTTCTCTGAAACCGGCGCTTCTCCCGTGCGACCGTGCCTCGTACCGAGAGCGCATCTCAGCACCGCACATTCTGCTGCCCCGCAGTAAAACGCAACTAAATTTCGCAGGTCTTCGAATTCCGCAGGTCCTCTTTTTAGAACGACCCAAGTCCGCTGTAAGCCGCGAGTGCGATCATTCTCCGTCGTGTCCCGTGCCATCGGCACGACTGATCGGAATTCGCATTGCGCCATCACACGGTAGGGAATTACAGGGGGGAGTCCCGATGAGTTCCGACTCGGCCGAGCGCCGTCCGGCAGCGAACGAAGAGCGACTGCGCGATTACCTCAAGCGGACGACGGCCAGTCTCCGCCAGACACGCCGACGCCTCCGAGAGGCCGAGGACCGGGAGCGCGAACCGATCGCGGTGGTCTCCATGGGCTGCCGGTTCCCCGGTGACGTCGCCTCCCCGGAGCAGCTGTGGGACATGCTGGTGGCCGAGAAGGACGCCGTCATGACCGTCCCGGCCGACCGGGGCTGGGACATCGACGACATCTACGACCCCGACCCCGACGCCCCGGGCAGGACCTACACCCGTGAGGGGTCGTTCGTTCCCGACGCCGCCCGGTTCGACGCGGACTTCTTCGGGATCAGCCCACGCGAGGCGTTGGCGATGGACCCACAGCAGCGGCAGATCCTGGAGGTGGCGTGGGAGACGTTCGAGCGGGCGGGCATTCCACCGTCAACCCTGCGCGGCACCCGCACCGGCGTGTTCATCGGCAGCGTCGGCCAGACCTACAACATGCGCCTGCTGCCCGCCAAGGAACAGGTCGAGGGTTACATCCTGACAGGCACGCAGGCCAGCATCATGTCCGGCCGCATCGCCTACTCCTATGGGCTGGAGGGCCCGGCTCTCACCGTGGACACCGCGTGCTCGTCGTCGATGGTGGCCCTCCATCTGGCCATCAAGGCGCTGCGGAACGGCGAGTGCGAACGGGCGCTGACCGGCGGGGTCACCATCATGGCCACGTCCGCCTGGTTCACCGAGTTCAGCAGGCAGCGAGGGCTTGCCCCCGACGGGCGGAGCAAGCCCTTCGCCGCTGCCGCCGACGGCATCGGTTGGGGCGAGGGCGTCGGACTTCTGCTGCTCCGGCGGCTGTCGGACGCACAGCGCGACGGCGATCGAGTACTCGCCGTCCTACGAGGGTCGGCGGTCAACTCCGACGGCAGCAGCAACGGCCTGACCGCACCGAACGGCCCCTCTCAGCAACGTGTCATCGATCAGGCGCTCGCCGACGCCCGTCTGACGTACGGCGATGTCGACGCGGTCGAGGCGCACGGCACCGGAACCACCCTGGGCGACCCGATCGAAGCGCATGCGCTGCTCGCCACCTACGGGCAAGACCGCCCCTCCGACCGGCCGCTGTGGCTCGGGTCCGTGAAGTCCAACATCAACCATCCACAGGGCGCGGCGGGAGTGGCCGGGGTCATCAAGATGGTGCTGGCCCTGCGCAACGGGCTGCTTCCTCGGACTCTCCACGTGGACGCCCCGACACCGCATGTGAACTGGACGCTGGGGAACGTCGAGTTGCTCACGTCCGCGCGTCCGTGGCCCGAGAGCGGCCGTCCGCACCGCGCGGCCGTGTCCTCGTTCGGGGTGGGCGGCACCAACGCGCACGTCATCCTGGAGGCAGCCCCGCCTGCCACGCAGACCCCGCCCGTGGATTCAGCGGCGGCGGAGCCGCCGGTCCTCTCGGCAGGCGAGCTGCCGTGGCTGATCTCCGCCAGAACGGAGGCGGCGCTGCGCGGCCAGGCACAGCGGCTGTTGGACTTCGCCGTGGACCACCCGTCCGTGGCGCCGTACGACATCGGCCATGCGCTGGCTCATGAACGTGAACACCACGAGCACCGCGCAGCCATCGCCGCCAGCACGGGGACGGAGTTACTCGAAGGGCTGCGGTCCGTGGCGGACGGTGAGACGGCACGGAACGTCGTCCAGGGCAGGGGCAGCGGCGCCCGGACCGTGTTCGTGTTCCCCGGGCAGGGGTCCCAGTGGGAGGGCATGGCCGTCGGACTGCTGGAGAGCTCCCAGGTCTTCCGTGAGCAGCTGCAGGCTTGCGCCGAGGCGCTCGCGCCCCACACCGATTGGTCACTGCTCGACGTGCTGCACGGCGCACCGGGAGCCCCCTCGTTGGAGCGGGTTGATGTCGTACAGCCCGCATTGTTCGCGGTCATGGTCTCCCTCGCCCGGGTGTGGCAGGCGTCAGGCGTGTGGCCGGACGCGGTGGTGGGCCACTCCCAAGGAGAGATCGCCGCCGCGCACATCGCCGGAGCACTGACGCTCCACGACGCCGCGAGGGTCGTGGCCCTGCGCAGCAGGGCCCTGCTCCACCTGGCCGGAACCGGTGGCATGGCCTCCGTGCCGCTGTCCGCAGCCGAGGTCGCCGCGCTCCTCGACGAACCGCACAGGGGGAACCTGAGCATCGCCGCGGTGAACTCGCCGGGCTCCACCGTGGTCGCGGGAAGGGCCGCAGAACTCCGGGAACTCGTCGACTCCTGCCAGGAGAGCGGCGTGCCGGCCCGGCTGATCCCGGTGGACTATGCCTCGCACACACCCCATGTCGAGGCCGTACGGGAACAGCTCGCATCCGATCTGGCGGGAATCGTGCCGCGACCGCCCGGCATCCCGTTCTACTCAGCCGTCACGGCCGAGCCGATCGACGCCGAAGCGCTCGACGGCGCGTACTGGTACACGAACCTGCGCAGCCGGGTCAGGTTCGAGGAGGCAACCCGTGCGCTGCTCTCCGACGGACACACCCTCTTCATCGAGGTCAGCCCACATCCGGTACTCACCGTCCCGGTTCAGGGGACCATCGAGGACTCCGGGGTGGCGGCGCATGCGCACGGCACGCTGCGCCGTGACGACGGAGACTTCACGAGGCTGCTCACGTCCCTCGCCAGCGCCCATGTCCACGGTGCGACGCCGGACTGGGCCCGGATCGTACCCGCGCAGGCGACGACACGTCTTGACCTACCGACCTACGCGTTCGCCGGGGCGCGGTACTGGCCCGACTCCATCGAGGCGACCGGGGAAGTCCGTTCGGCCGGCCTGGGCTCGGCGGGCCACCCCCTGCTGGTCGCCGAGACGCTGTTGGCCGACGGTACAGGTCATCTGTTCTCCGGGCGGCTCTCGCTCAAGACTCACGGCTGGCTCGCCGGCCACGTCGTGCACGACACGGTGGTCGTCCCGGCCACCGCCTATGCAGAACTCGCCCTGCATGCCGCACACCGCGTGGGCTGCGCCCAGGTGGCGGAGTTGACGCTCCAGGCACCGCTGGCACTGCCGGACCGGGAAGCGGTGCGCATCCAGGTGATGGTCGGTGCGGCGGGACCGGACGGTGAGCGGCACATCGGCATCCACTCCCGGGCGGATGGCGACGAGGAGGATGCCGGCGACATCCCGTGGACAACCCACGCGATCGGCGTCGTGAGCCCGCAGGCGCCGCCACCGGACGCTCCCTGCGAAACCTGGCCGCCCCCCGGGGCTGCACCGTTGAAGGCGTCCGATGCGTATCCACGTCTGGGAGACCTCGGGCTGCACTACAGTTCAGCCTTCCTCGGGCTGCGCGCCGCCTGGCGCCAGGGCGACGATCTGTTCGCCGAGGTCGAGCTGCCCGAGGAGGTCGACACCGAGGGCTTCGCGCTGCACCCGGCGCTGCTGGACGCCGCGCTGCATGTCACCGCATTGGCAGGCGACGACCACGACGGCCGGACCAGGCTGCCGTTCGTCTGGCGCGGCGTGTCCGCACATGCCGTCGGCGCCACGGCTGTTCGGGTCCGGCTCCGCCTGGCCGGACCCGACACCGTCAGTCTGTCGCTGACGGACGCCGCCGGAGACCCCGTGGCCACGGTCGAAGCCCTCACCGTCCGCCCTCTCACTGCCCAGCGGACCTCCGAAGCCGCGCGGCGGCGTGACTCGCTCTACCGCCTCTCCTGGCAGCCGGCGCCCCCAAGCGAGGCGACCGACGGGCGGGGGGGCTGGGCCCTACTCGGGGATCTTCCCCGCGCCCTGCGCGACTGCATCGGGGGCGATCTCCGTACCGTGGCCGACCTCGACTCGCTGTGCGCTCAGGCGGACGCCGGGTCGGCTCTCCCGGCGGTCGTGCTGGCGTTCGTCCCACCTGACGTGGTCTCCTCCTCGGAGACAACCCCGGCCGATGGTGGGCGTGCGACGGCGCACTGGGCGCACCGGCTCGTCCAACGGTGGCTCGCCGACGAACGGTTCGAGGGCAGCCGCCTCGCCATCGTGACGGAACGGGCGGTAGCCGTCCGCGCCGGTGAACACGTCCCCGGCTTGGCGGCCTCACCGGCGTGGGGGTTCCTGCGCGTGGCGCAGTCGGAGCACCCGGACCGCTTCCACCTCATCGACCTCGACAGGCGCGATGCCTCCTTTCGGCGGCTGCGGGAAGCACTCGCGTCAAGGGAGCCGCAGCTCGCGCTGCGGGACGGCGAGGCGTACACGGCCCGGCTCGTCCACGCCGACACCGACGGCCTGCTGACACCGCCTGAGGACACCTCGGCATGGCGCCTGGCGACCACCGAACCGGGCACGGTCGAGAACCTCGTTTTGGAACCGTGCTGCGCCGACCGGCCGTTGAGGAGTGGCGAGGTGCGGGTGGCGATCCGGGCTGCCGGAGTCAACTTCCGCGACGTACTCCTCACCCTCGGCCTGTATCCGGGTGAGGCTCTCATCGGTAGCGAGGCCGCCGGGGTCGTCATCGAAACTGGCCAGGGCGTCACCGATATGTCACCCGGCGACCCCGTCATGGGTCTGTTCCCCGAAGGCGCCGTCGGGCCGCTGGCGGTCGCCGACCGTCGGGCTCTGACCCGGGTGCCGCGCGGATGGACGTTCGTCCAGGCCGCTTCGGCTCCCGTGGCGTTCCTGACGGCCTACTACGCCCTGCACGACTTGGCTGGTCTGCGCCCCGGGCAGCGGTTGCTGGTGCACGCCGCGACCGGCGGTGTCGGCATGGCCGCCGTACAGCTGGCGCGGCACTGGGGTGCGGAGGTCTTCGTCACCGCGAGCACTCCCAAGTGGGACACGCTGCGTGAGATGGGCTTCGACGACGCCCACCTCGCGGACTCGCGGACACTCGCATTCGAGGCGACGTTCCGCGCGCGCACGGACGGCAACGGCATGGACGTCGTCCTCGACTCCCTCACCGACAAGTTCGTGGACGCGTCGCTGCGACTCCTGCCTCGGGGTGGGCACTTCCTGGAGATGGGCAAGACCGATGTGCGCGACCCCGCGGAGGTTGCGGAGCAACACCCCGGAGTCGTCTATCGGGCCTTCGAGACGGTCGAGGCTGGGCCCGACCACATCGCGCGTATGTTGGCGGCCCTGGTCGCGATGTGCGACGAAGGCATGCTGCACCCCCTTCCGGTGACGGCATTCGACGTACGCCAGGCACCACAGGCGTTCCGGTTGATGAGCCAGGCGCGCCACACCGGCAAACTGGTTCTCACCATGCCGCGTCAAATCGCCGCCGGCGGAACCGTCCTGGTGACCGGCGGAACCGGTACCCTCGGCGCCGCCGTGGCACGCCATCTGGTCACCGAGCACGGTGTCCGGCGACTGCTCCTGGTCAGTCGACGCGGTCCCGGAGCCGACGGCGCCGACAACCTGCGGGCGGAATTGGCCGAGTTGGGCGCCGAGGCCACCATACGAGCCTGCGACGTATCCGACCGGGACGAGTTGCGCGATCTGCTCGACGCGATACCGCCGGAACACCCCCTCACCGCGGTGGTGCACTCAGCGGGGATCACCGACGACGCGGCCGTAACCATGTTGGAGGCCAGTCAGCTCGATCCTGTCCTGCGGCCGAAGACGGATGCCGCCTGGCACATTCATGAACTGACGAAGGACCTCGACCTCGGCGCGTTCGTGCTGTTCTCCTCTCTCGCGGGCACCCTCGGCAACCCCGGGCAGGCCAACTACGCAGCCGGTAACACTTTCCTGGACGCTCTGGCCGCGCACCGGCACGCCGCCGGGCTCCCGGCCGTCTCGCTCGCCTGGGGACTCTGGCAACAGGCCAGCGGGATCACCGCGGAGTTGTTCGAGGGAAAGCGCCACGCCGTCGCCCACGACGTGCTGACCACCATGTCCGATGCGGAGGCTCTCGCACTCTTCGATGTGGGCCTCGACGGCGGACGGCCCGACCTGGTACCCGCCGGTCTCGACCTCGCGGCTATCCGGGCGGTGGCCGAGTTGCGCCCTGCTCCGGCGGTCCTGCGCGGATTCCTACGTGCGTCCCGCCGGCAGGCAGGGGGACGGCCGAGCCAGCGCGGTTTGCTGCAGCGGGAGTTGGTGGGGCGCTCGACGACAGAGCAACAGAGCCTCCTGCTCGACGTAGTCCGCGCCAACATCGGTGTGGTGCTGAGCCATCCCGCACCGGAGACGATCGACCCCCGGCGGCCGTTCCAAGAGATCGGCTTCGACTCGCTCACCGCCGTCGAACTCCGCAACCGGCTCAACTCCGAAACCGGGATGCGACTGCCTGCGACCTTGATCTTCGATCACCCGAACGCGGGCGCGCTCGCTACGTATCTCCGGGAACAGCTGAGCGGGCAGATCCAGCAGGTCGCGGTCCGCGCGAACGCAGGCAGCGACGACGACCCGATCGTGATCGTATCGATGGCCTGCCGATTCCCCGGCGGCGTTCGCACCCCCGAGGATCTCTGGGACGTCGCCGACCTCGGACGTGAGACCATGTCCGAGTTCCCGGACGACCGCGGCTGGGACCTGGACGACCTCTTCGATCCGAACGCCGACCGCCCGGGGACCTCCTATGTGGACCGGGGTGGTTTCCTCGACGGTGCAGGGCACTTCGACGCCGAATTCTTCGGCATGAGCCCCCGTGAATCCCTGGGCACCGACCCGCAACAGCGCGTCCTGCTCGAAACCGCCTGGGAGACCCTCGAACGCGCCGGCCTACCGCCAGAGTCGCTTCGCACGAGCCGTACCGGCGTCTTCGTCGGGATGACCGCCTACGGCTATCCCGGCGGGCCGTCGCGGACCTCGGAAGCCGTGGAGGGATACCTGCTGACGGGGGCGGCGAGCAGTGTCGCGTCGGGTCGCATCGCCTATGCCCTCGGCCTTGAGGGACCGGCCATCACCGTCGACACCGCGTGCTCGTCCTCGCTGGTGTCGCTGCACCTCGCGGCACAGGCGCTCCGCAACGGCGACTGCGACCTCGCCCTGGCCGGCGGTGTGACGGTGATGCCCACACCGAGCGTCTTCGTCGGGTTCAGTCGTCAGCGCGGGCTGGCCCCTGACGGACGGTGCAAGCCGTTCGCGGGCGCGGCCGACGGAACTGCCTTCTCCGAAGGCGTCGGTCTGCTGCTGGTGGAGCGGCTGTCGGACGCACGGCGCAACGGCCACCCGATCCTCGCCACCATCCGCGGCAGCGCCATCAACTCCGACGGCACCAGCAACGGACTCACCGCACCCAATGGCCCCTCCCAACAACGAGTCATCCAACAAGCCCTCACCAACGCGGGCCTGTCCCCCACCGACATCGACGCCGTCGAAGCACACGGCACCGGCACCACACTCGGCGACCCCATCGAAGCCCAAGCCCTCATCGCCACCTACGGACAGAACCGCCCGGTAGACCGGCCGCTGTGGATCGGCTCCGTCAAATCCAACATCGGACATACCCAGCAGGCGGCGGGGGTCGCCGGAGTCATCAAGACGGTGCAGGCCCTGCGACACGGACGACTCCCCCGAATCCTGCACGTCGACGAAGCAACACCGCACGTCGACTGGGAGGACAGCGGAGTCGCGATACTCACCGAAACAGTCCCATGGCCCGAGACCGACCACCGGCGACGCGCCGCCGTGTCAGCGTTCGGCATCAGCGGCACCAACGCTCACGTCGTCCTTGAGGAGGCGCCCTCGATCGATCCGGCACCAGCGCCTCCTCCTATCACCGGCGCACCGGCGGTCCTCGCGGCGGACCGGCCCTTGGGCGGCAGCGGTGCCGTGGTGTCCTGGCTCGTCTCGGGCCGGTCCGAGGCCGCCCTACGTGCTCAGGCGGCACGCCTCGCAGAGCATGTCCGGTCGGACCACGACCCGCGTGACACGGCCTGGGCGCTCGCCACGACCCGGACGACGTTCGACCACCGTGGCGTGGTCATCGGCCGGGACAACGAAACGCTCCGTTCGGCGCTGACCGCCATTGCCCGGGGTGAGCCGCACCCCGCTGCAATCCAAGGGGTGGCGCCATCTGCCGGGGGCAAGACCGTCCTGGTGTTCCCCGGCCAGGGGTCGCAGTGGACAGGCATGGCACTCGAACTGTTGGACCAGGCACCGGTCTTCGCGGAACACATGCGGGCCTGCGCCGCGGCCATCGAGAAGCACACCAGCTGGTCCCTGCTCGATGTGCTGCACGGCGCCCCGGGAGCCCCTTCCCTGGAACGGGTGGACGTCGTACAGCCAGCGCTGTTCGCCGTCATGTCGTCGCTGGCCGAGCTCTGGAAGTCGGTGGGCGTGATTCCGGACGCCGTGGCCGGTCACTCGCAGGGGGAGATCGCCGCTGCGTACGTGGCCGGGGCGCTGTCACTCGACGACGCCGCGCTGGTGGTGGCACTCCGGAGCAAGATCATCACCAGGTTGGCCGGGACGGGTGCGATGGCCTCGGTACCGCTGCCCGCGGAACACGTCCACGCCCGGCTCGCCGTGGCGGCGGCCATCGGGGTACATCTCGCGGCGATCAATGGCCCGGACAGCTCCGTCGTGGCCGGGGACACGGACGCGGTGGAGAAGTTCGTCGCGGACTGGGCAGCCGAGGGAGTCCGTGCCCGGATGATCCCGGTCGACTACGCCTCGCACACCCCGCATATCGAAGTGTTGTACGAGGAACTCATCGCGGCTCTTTCTCCGCTCCGCCCCCGCGCGAGCGCCTTGCCGTTCTACTCATCGGTCACCGGTGAGGTCATGGACACCACCGAACTGAACGCCGAGTACTGGTACCGCAACCTGCGCGACACCGTCCAGTTCGGCAAGACCACCGAGGCCCTGATCGACGCCGGTCACCGCCTGTTCCTCGAAGCCGCGCCGCACCCCGTACTGACCTTGGGCGTGCGACAGACCCTGGAACGGGCCGGGGTCCAAGCAGCGGCATCGGGCACCCTTCGACGCGACGCAGGCGACACTCGCGCGTTGCTGGCCGCCTTCGCCGAGGCGCACGTCCAAGGGGCCTCCGTGGACTGGACACGGGTGCTCACTCCCGGCACCCGCCGCGTCGAACTGCCGACCTACGCCTTCCAGCATGGTCAGTACTGGCTCAGGACTACGGCGACGACGGTCGATGTGCGATCGGCCGGGCTGGGCGACACCAGGCATCCCCTGGTGCCAGCCGGTCTGTCGGTAGCCGGGGACGACCGACACATCTTCAGCGGCCGTGTCTCCCTCAGGACCCACACCTGGCTCGCGGACCACCAGGTCAACGACGTTGTGCTGGTCCCGGGGACCGCGTTCGTCGAGCTCGCGCTCCACGCTGCCCAGCAGGTCGGCTGCGTATCGGTGGACGAACTCACCCTGCTCACTCCCCTGGTGCTGCCGGAAAACGGCGGCGTCCAGATTCAGGTCGTCGTGGGAGAGCCCGAGGCGACGGGAGCGCGTCCCCTCATGGTGCACTCCCGTCCGGACTCCCACGAAAGCGACTGGACGCTGCACGCCACCGGCACCCTGGCGCTCGGACCCACCTGGGTACCGGCTGACTTGGACGCCTGGCCCCCTCCTGGGGCGGAGCCGGCAGATGTGGAGCTCGTCTATGACCGGTTCACGGCCAACGGCCAGGTGTACGGGCCGGTGTTTCAGGGTCTGCAAGCCGCGTGGGTCCATGGCGGCGACATCTACGCTGAGGTGACGATCCCGGAGGACATCGACATCGAGGGGTACGGCGTCCACCCTGCGCTCATGGACTCAGCTCTGCACGCCCTGATGGCGGGACGGCCGGACGCGTCCGAAGCGACGACGGTGCTGCTGCCATTCTCGTGGACGCGGATCTCGCTCCAGGCGACCGCCGGACGAACGCTGCGCGCACGTCTTCGCACCGGCGACGAGACCCTCGCGGTGGATCTGGCCGATGGTGCGGGCCAGCCGGTGGCCCACATCGACTCGCTCCTGCTTCGGCCGGTCGATCCGGTGCGTATCGGCACCCATCGGAACCGCGCATCCATGCTGGCCACACGGTGGACCGAGGCCGAACCGGCCTCGGCCGCCGTACCGATGCCCGTCTTCGTCGGCAACACCGAGTTCGGCGGTGCTCGTTCCGAGCGGTACCCCGACCTGAAGGCACTGCGCGCAGCTGTCGCAGAGGGAGCTCCGGTGCCACGAGTCGTCGTGTCGGCCTGCACGGGCGGTGCGGCGAGCAGCCCCTCCGCAGGCGTGCACGAAGAGACTCTTCGGGTCCTGGAGCTGGTGCAGGAGTGGCTCACCGACGAGACGTTCGCATCATCGGTCCTCACGCTGGTGTCCCACGGTGCGGTCGCCGTCGCAGACCAGGAGGACGTGTCGGACCTCGCCGGCGCGGCCGTCTGCGGCCTGGTCCGTAGCGCGCAGTCGGAGAACCCGCTCCGGTTGCGGCTCGTGGATACCGTGGGCCCCGCCACCGAGGACCTGCTCTCGGCGGCTATAGCGCTCGGTGAACCGCAGGTCGCCATCCGGGACGGGAAGGTCTACGTGCCGCGACTGACTCGGCGGCCGGCGCCGGAGTCCCCGGCACTGGATGCTGACGGTATGTCACCGTTCCGGTCGGACGGCACGGTACTGATCACGGGCGGCACCGGCACCCTGGGCGGTCTGGTCGCCCGGCACCTGGTCGACTCCCACCGGGTCGCACGCCTGCTGCTGGTCAGCCGGACCGGGATGGGCGCAGACGGTGCGCCCGAACTGGTGGACGAGTTGGCGGAGCTCGGTGCGACTGTCTCCGTCGAGACGTGCGACGCGGGTGACCGCGACGCGCTCGCCCGGGTACTCGCCACGATTCCCGACCAGTATCCACTCACGGCGGTCGTCCACGCGGCTGGGACGCTGGACGATGCCACGGTGCTCAATCTGACGCCCGAACAGCTGGAGACCGTCCTGCGTCCCAAGGTGGATGCGGCCTGGAACCTCCATGAACTCACGAAGCACGCTGATCTCACAGCGTTCGTGTCGTTCTCATCCGCTGCGGGCGTCCTGGGCGCACCCGGCCAGGCCAACTACGCCGCCGCCAACGGCTTTCTCGACGCGCTGGCCATGCATCGCCGCGCCCAGGGCCTGCCCGCCGTGTCCATGGCCTGGGGCCAGTGGGAGCAGAGCAGTGCACTGACCCGTGGGTCCGGAGAGACCGGGCGGAGCCTCGGCGCCCGCCGGGCGCTCATACCGCTGTCCACCGACGACGCGCTGGCCCGCTTCGACACCGCCCTCGGCAGCGATCTCGCGGCCCCGGTCCTCGCCGAACTCGACATGCGTCATCTGCGCGCGCTGGCCGTGGCCGAAGCGCTGCCACCTGTCCTCAGCAGTCTGGTGCGCGTTCCGCCCCGCCGGGCGGGTGACGGGGCCGAGTCGATCGACCAGCGGCTGCTGGGCCGCAGCCGCGAGGAACAGCTGGGAGTGGTGGTCGAGTTGGTGCGCAGCCATACAGCCGCCGTTCTGGGACACGATTCACCGACGGAGATACGCGCCGACCGCGCCTTCCAGGACCTAGGCTTCGACTCCCTCACTGCCGTGGAGCTGCGCAACCGGCTCGGCAGGGCCACAGGGCTGCGCCTGCCCGCGACGCTGGTCTTCGACCACCCCACGGTGCAAGCACTCGCCGCGTACGCACTGGAGCGGCTCGCTCCGCCGGAGCCGTCTCCCACCGACGTCGTCCTGGAGTGCCTCGACCGGCTGGAGACGGCCTTCACCACACTTCCGTCGGACGCCGTTCGCCAACGGATCGAGCGACGGTTGCTGGAGCTGGCGGCGGGGACCGCCGGAACGTCGAAGACCGACCTGGACGGTACAAAAGTGGAGAGCGCATCGGCCGACGAGCTGATGGAGTTGATCGACCGGCAGTTCCGAAAGGCATAGCGGAGCGCGGATCGAACCGGAGGAGCCCATGGCCGATCTGCTCGGCCATGGGCTCTGTCTCGGGCAACCGAACGCCATGGGCTGCGAACGTCGCGATGACGTTCGCAGCCCATGGCGGTGTACGCGTCGAGTTCTACCGGTTGGCGTCCGACAACCCCTGAAGAATCGGGGCGATCTGCGTCGGGTCGGGTCGGGCGGCGTTGCGCTCGGCCAGTGAGCGGGCGGCCGATACGACCGAGTCTCCGCTGATCAGTTCGGTGACCGCCTCGACGACGGAGTATGCCGTGAGGTCATCGGGCTGGAGGGTCAGACCGGCCCCGCTTGCGGTCAGCAACTGGGCGCCGAGCGGCTGCGCACTCATCTGGGGCACGATGAGTTGCGGCACTCCGTGCGCCACGGCGGCCAGGACGGTGCCGGGGCCACCCTGGCTGATAAGCGCGTCGCAGGTCGGCATCAGCATCGACAACGGCATCCAGTCGACCACGCGCACGTGCTCGCGAGTTTCACCGAGCAGTTCGCGACCCGCCTTGCCGAGGGCTGCCACGATCTCGACATCCAGGTCGGCCAGTGCCTCGATGGCCAGCAGCGGGGGATTCAGTACCTCGGCCCCCATGAACTCACTGGTGGTACCCCAGGTAATGCACACGCGTGGGCGGCGTTTGGGTTCGTCGAGCCAGGTCGGTGTCACCGCGGCACCGTTGTACGGCACGTACCGCGCCACCTGCCGCTTCGCCATCCGAATGGCGAGGAGTTCGTCCGGGCAGGGATCCACCACAAGATCTGCGTACTCGGGACCCAGCTCCACGTTCCACTTGTCCAGGAACGCGACCAGGTCCTTCGGCCAGTTCTCGCGCACCGCACGCTCGGAGGTCAAGTTGCCCCACAACTGGTCGGGCATCGGCCCCCAGGTGTGCAGGACCAGCGGAATCCCGGCGGCCTTGGCAATCACCGGCGCGGCGAACGCGGCAGGATCCGCCACCACCAGGTCCGGCGACCACTTCTGAGTGAACGGCACCAGGTCGGCGACGACCGCCTCGGCGATCCGGATGTGTGGCACGACGATCTGCTCGATGCTCGGTGCAGCGGCCGGGCCACCCCGGCCCGTACCGATGGACCTCCTCAGCTCGCTCATGAAGTCGGGACCGCGTCCGACTTCGACGGCGGGCAGCCCGGCGGCGGTCACGTCGCCGATGAGCGAGGGCTGCACCGCCACTCGCACGTCGTGTCCCGCAGCACGGAGCGCCCACGCCAGCGGGACCAACGGATACAGATGTGATCGGAAAGTGGCCGCGGTGAACAGAATCCGCATGACAAAGACCCCTCAAAGTCGGCTTCATGCCATTAACTCGAACGCTGTCCGATCAGGTGGAACATGCGCGCGGTGAGTGGATAGGGCATTCGACCGGCCAGGGCGATCTCCAGTTCTTCCAGTCGGGCGAAGAACGCCGGGTCGTACTTGATGCTGTTGTTCGCGATGAGGTTGCAGACACTCATCACACCGTAGTGGCCGACCAGGTCCAGGCCGACGTCACCGAGGTGGTCGCCGATCTCGTCCACGGTCAGGACCGGAACGTCCTTGCCGTACACCACGTTGGACTTGATCCTGGCGTCCACGGCTCCTCGGGCCGCGGGGAGGTCGAGTTCGCGGACAGCCGCCTCAAGCGGGACGGCGTAGGCGTTGGGGGCGACGACGGAGAGCAGACCACCCGGCTTCAGACACTTCACGATCCCCCGGACAACGACGGCCCGGTCCGGCACGTACTGCAGAAGGTTGTGGCACAGCAATAGGTCGAACTCCTGCCCGGGGAAGATGTCCGCCACGTCGTGCGCATCGCCCTCGCGGACCTCGACCCGGTCGGCCACCTCGTGCGCGGCGGCGAGTTCCTGCGCCCCATCGAGGGACACCGGCGCCACGTCCAAGACGGTGACGTGGTGGCCGAGCTCCGCGAGCCGGACGGCTTCCCGCCCGTTGCCGCCGGCCACGTCCAGGACGGTGAGCGGACGATCACTCAGATGGCGATCCAAATTGGCTGCCACAACTGAGTAGCGCAGCTGCCCCCACGGCGTTTCCTGCCACTTCTGGAAATTGGCAAGACGCTCGTCGAAAACTGCGTTGTCAATCGCGCTGCCGCTGTCACTCATACTGCCTCCGAGTACGGTTGATGAAGTCGCCGACTATTCGATCGGCCAATCAGGCGTAATCTACAGCGGATATCTGAAACCCCTCTAAAACACAGAGCTCCAGGAATGATTTAGGGCACATTTAGCCAGGCGCACGATAATTGAATTGCTCGTGCATGCCACCCTATTCCCACTTTTCACGCGCACAGCTTCAACCCGTTGCTGACCATCGGACTGCTTGATCGGGAGACGCGTAATGATTAATGTGACCCAGCCCAGCGTCGGCGCGGAAGAACTCGCAGCCATCAGCGCCGTTTTCGACAGCAAGTGGCTCGGGTCCGGCCGGAAGACGGAGGAATTCGAGGAGCAGTTCGCCCAGCACCTGGCGGTCCCGGCCGAAAGCCTTCTCTTCCTCAATTCAGCCACTTCCGGGCTTTTCCTCACCATGGAGTTGATTGGCGTCGGGCCGGGTGACGAGGTCGTACTACCGTCGAACGGATTCATCGCCAACGCCAACTGTGTCATCGATGCCGGCGCTCGCCCGGTCTTCTGCGACATCGACGACTCGGTCCTCAATCCTCGGATCGAGGACATCATCGCCGTGCTCACTCCACGCACTAAAGCCGTGATGGTCCTCCACTACGGCGGCTACCCAGGCGACGTCGAGAAGATTGCGGCGCTGTGCGCGGAACGCGGGATCGCACTCATCGAGGATGCGGCCGTCTCGGTCGCTTCGAGCGCGCACGGCCAGATGTGCGGCACGTTCGGCGACTTCGGCATCTGGAGCTTCGACTCGCGCAAGGTCATCACCACAGGCGACGGCGGCATGCTCTACGTACGCGATCCGGAAGTGGCCCGCCGGGCTCGCCGACTGGCCTACCACGGACTCGAGGACCGCAGTTCGTTCACCACAGCAGCCAAGTCTCCGCATCTGTGGTGGAGTTTCGACATCGAGGACATCGGGCGCCGCCTCGTCGGCAACGACATGACCGCCGCCATGGGCAAGGTACAGCTGCGCAAGCTCCCCGAGTTCGTGGGTCGGCGACGTGCGATAGCCCAGCGCTACGACCGGGCGCTGTCCGGTGTTCCGGGCATCCGCGTGCCTCCTCCCCTACCGGACGGCCATGTCTCGACCCACTACTTCTACTGGGTCAGGTTCGACACCACGGACATCCGGGACGGGGTGAGCGAGGACCTGCTGGCCAAGGACATCTACACCTCCTGGCGCTACTACCCCCTCCACCGGGTTCCGCGTTACGGCGCCACGGATGCCGCGTTGCCGGTGACGGACACCGTGTCGGACACAGCCCTGTTGCTGCCCGCCCACCAGGACCTGCTCGACGAGGAAGTCGACCTGGTCACACGGGAGGTGATCAAGTCAGTCGAGGCACGCGGTCCTGCTCGTGCCCACCTCGGAGGGCTGGGGTGACCGCGGGGCCGCCCCGGCCCTCCGAGGCGTAGGACCGACCGCCACCACGCGATCGGATGCCCGGTTCCTGACGCGCTACTTCGTCTTGCGCCACTGAACGCAGGTCCAGTCGACCGCCTCGACGGGCTCAACGATGCCGTGCTCTCGACGGTAGTCGTCCACCGCCTTGCTGCACATCGTGTAGAAGTAGTCGTCGATGATGCAGTAGCCGCCGACCGAGAGCTTCGGGTAAAGCGCGTCAAGAGCCTCGTAGGTCGACTGGTAGAGATCGCCGTCGAGACGCAGGATCGCCAGCTTCTCGATCGGCGCATTCGGCAGCGTGTTCTCGAAGAATCCAGTCAAGAATTCCACTCGCTCATCGAGGAGTCCATACTGTTCGAACCGTTTCTTCACCTCGTCGAAGGTGACCTTGAGAGAGACGCCCATCGCACCGATGATGTCCTGGCTACGCCCCTTCCACGGGTCCGAAGGGTACTTATCGGTTGGCGGCGGGAATCCGTCGAAGGAGTCGGCGACCCAAACCTTCCGGGTCTTGTCCCCGTATGCGGTAAGGGCGGCACGCATGAGGATGCAAGACCCTCCCCGCCAAACCCCGGTCTCGATGAGGTCGCCAGGAATTCCCTCTCTGATGACCGTGGCCGTGCACTGTTGGATGTTGTCCAAGCGCTCCTGGCTGACCATGGTGTCCGCCTGCACATGAGGCATGATTCCCTTGCCTGCCAGATAGGCAAGACGCTGATCGCCATCACCCCCCGAATCAGTGGTGTAGGGGAATGCGGCGCCATCATGGAATCGAAGGAGACACTTCTTGAGCAGATCGAGATACGCATCGGGGAGATCCGAGTCGATCAGACCTGCCGCTTTCTCGATCACCTTGACCTCTTTGTTCACCATCTTCCCACCCCTTCCGGTGCCCGGTTCGATAGATATCCCACCAGCTAAATCTGAACTCCCCCTAAAAGTGAGTGGGCAGGCGAGGGGTGTACGGCGACTCAAGCGAGGTGATCTCCTCATCGGTGAGCTGGATCTCAAGCGCGGCGACAGCGTCGACAAGGTGGTTCGGCTTGGTGGCTCCGACAAGGGGAGCGGTGACGACGGGATTCTTCAGTACCCACGCGGTGGCGATCTGCGCCATGGGGACACCACGCTCCCCGGCGATCCGCTCCACCGCACCCACAATGCCTGCGTCACTGTCGAGGAACAGTGGGCGACCGTACGGGTCGGTGGGCTGGATGGTTCCCGCGCGTGTCGTGCCCCTCTCACCCCATGGACGAGCGAGCAGCCCGGCACAGAGGGGGCTCCAAGGCAGGCTGCCCACACCCAGGTCGGCGAGCAGCCCGAACATCTCCCGCTCCTCCTCGCGTTGCAGCAGGCTGTACTGGTCCTGCATGGAGACGAACTTCGTCCATCCGTTCAGCTCGGCGGCGTGCTGCATCTTGGCGAACTGCCAGGCCCACATGGAGGAAGCGCCGATGTAGCGGACCTTGCCCGCCTTGATCACGTCGTGCAGCGCCTCCATCGTCTCTTCCACCGGAGTATCGGGATCGAACCGGTGGATCTGATAGAGGTCGACGTGGTCCGTGCCGAGCCGGTCCAGCGAGGCGTCGAGTTGATCGAGGATCGCCTTGCGGGACAGTCCCGGACGGCTGGGCCCCTGTCGCATGGGGAAGAAGATCTTCGTCGCCAGAACCACGTCCTCGCGGCGGGTGTACTTCCTCAGCGCACGCCCCACGATCTCCTCTGACGCACCCATTCCGTAGATGTTGGCGGTGTCCCAGAATGTGATGCCGAGCTCGACAGCCTGCCGGAAGACGGGCTCAGCAGCCTGGTCGTCGAGCGTCCACGGCTGGATCGGGGAGGGAACACCGAAGCTCATACAGCCGAGCGCCAGCCGGCTGACCTTCAGTCCGGACGTTCCCAAACGGGTGTACTCCATTGTTCCTGCCTCTTTCTCTCTATTTCTTCGCGGTGCATAGGGTGTTGTCCGCCGAACGGCGCACGGACACCGTCAACTGCTTCGGACCGTAGAACTCCGTGTCGTGGAAGACCGGCTCCCCGGCCAGCGCCACCTCGGCGAACTCGTCGAACAGCAGATTGAGCGCGATTTCGGTTTCTGCCCTGGCTAGCGGGCCACCGAGGCAGAAGTGGATGCCACGGCCGAAGCCCAGGTGCCGGATCGGGTGACGATCAATGTCGAATCGATCCGGCTCGGGAAACTGCCGATCGTCGTGATTGGCCGACAACGTCGAGGCCATCACCACCCTGCGTGCAGGGATGACACCGCCGGCGATCTCCACTTCCCGTGTGGTGACCCGAACGACCCGGTGGAACGGCGGCCGGAACCGCAGGGTCTCCTCGACCGCCGCGGGAACCGCCAACCGGTCACCGCGCAGCCGCGACTCGACACCCGGGTTGTCCCGCAGCGACAGCAGGATGTTCCCCAGTAGCAGCGTGATCGTGAGGTGTCCGGCAGTCAGCAACAGCCCGGAAAGTGTGGCGACCTGCCCGTCCGTCAGACGCTGCCCGTCCAGTTCGGCTGCGGCGAGTGCCCCGATCAGGCCGCTCGAAGCGTCCCCCCTGCGACGCCGGGCCTCGGCGCTCAGATACTCGTGCAGCTCCTTGTTCGCCTCCGCGAGGGCCCTGGCCTGGTCGGCGGCGGAAGTCGCCGTCTCCTGCGTTCCCAACAAGGCATCGGCGCACGACCGAAAGAAGGCCCTGTCGCCCGGCGAGATGCCGAGTAACTCGGCGATGACCGTCACCGGCAGCGGATAGGCCACGTGCTCGACGAAGTCGAAGGTGTGGTCAGGTACGGAGTCCAGCAACTCTCGGGTGATCTTGGCGATCCTCGGCCGGAGCGCGGCGACCGTGCGCGGCGTGAACGCCTGGCTCACCAGCGTCCGCAACTGCCGGTGCCCCGGGGGGTCCTGCAACGAGAGGTTCGCGCTGACCTGCTCGGCGTCGAAGCCAGGCATGAAGTGGCCAAGGTTCGACGAGAACCGCGCATGATCGGACATCACCGCCTGCACGTCGTCGTAGCGGAAGACGTGATACATGCCTCGCGCATCCGCCCAGAGCGGCTGGTCGTCACGCATCCGCCTCAGCCAGGACAGCGCCTCGGCACCACCGTCCACGAACGGCGGCATGTGAAGGGACTCTTCGGTGGCCATCGCATCTCCTCAGATCGAATGTGGGCAATCCACAGCAAAGCCCTTCTCTCTAAAAGTCATCTGAGATGAAGCCATGACACGACGTCACTCGTGCAGTATCTGCACGGAATTGCGTGCCACGCAACCTTGTGGGAGCGTGATGCGGTGATGCGGAGCCCTGAAGCGGGGGCCGCACCCGCTGAGCGAAGGAAAGTTGATGGCACAGACGAGGGCTGACGAGTCTCTGGCCGGCAACGATGACCGACGTCTCCCGTTGGAGTTACTCAAGGTCGCGGGGGTCGTCCTGCTCGGCATGTTGCTGATGCAACTCGACGGAACCATGGTCAGCATCGCGCTGGACAAGCTGGTCCGGGAAATGTCCGTCCCGGTCTCCACGGTGCAGTGGGTGGTGACCGCCTACCTGCTCGCCCTGATGGTCGGAATGCCGATCGCGGGTTGGGCCGCGGACCGGTTCGGCACCCGAACCATGTGGAACTTCTCCCTCGTCACCTTTCTCGTCGGGTCACTGCTCTGTGGCCTGTCGAACTCGGTGTGGATGCTCATCGCGGCGCGGGTGGTCCAAGGACTGGGCGGCGGGATGATGGCCCCGGTCGGGCAAGCCATGCTCGTCCGGGTCGGCGGCATCGAGCGCCGAGCCCGGCTGGTATCGCTGATGGCCGTTCCCGCCGTCGTCGGACCGACTCTCGGCCCCGTCATGGGTGGGATCATCGTGGATCACCTCAGCTGGCGATGGATGTTCTTTGTCAACCTCCCGATCGGGCTGATCACGTTCCTGCTGGCGGGACGCGCCATGCCGAACCTCAAGGCCAGCGGCAGCGCCGGGCTGGATGCGCTCGGCGTGGTACTCCTGGTACCCGGACTCGTGGCCATCGTGTACGGCCTCTCCCAGGCCACCACCGTCGGGTTCGGCGGAGCGCAGGTCATCGTGGCCCTCTCCGTGGGAGTGGCCATGGTCGCTGCATTCGCCATGCACGCGGCACGACCGAACATCGACGCACTGGTCTCGATGCACTTGTTCAAGTACCGAGGCTTCGCGACATCCAGCGTCCTGCTGTTGCTGCTCGGTCTCACCATGGGGGCAGGGTTCGTGGACCCCTTGTTCCTGCAGCAGGTCCGCTCCGAGTCAGCGCTGGGCGCCGGCCTCCTGCTGGTGCCAGCCGGTGTCGGCTCCGCGCTCGCCTCCCTGTCGATGGGTCGGGTGTTCAACCGGATCGGGCCCATGCGCGTGGGGACGGTCGGGCTCGCCTGCGCCATCATCGGACGGCTGATCTTCACCCAGTTCGACGCGAACACCAGCAATCTTGTCATCGTCGTGGCCATGTTCGTCACGGGCGTCGGGTTCGGCATGATGGTGCTGGCCATGACAACCGCGCTCTACATCGGCCTGCCACCCGAGCAGCTTTCGAGGGCGACGAGCGGATCACGAGTCTTCCAGCAGGTCGGCCTCTCAGCGGGCACGGCGGTGATCGGCGTCGTCCTCCAGTTCCAACTGACCAGACAGCAGAACGCGACTCCGGACGGCAGCCCCGGACTCGATGCACTCGCCCACGCCTACAACAACACCTTCTGGTGGAGCGTGGCGTTCCTTGCCCTCGCCATTGTCCCGACCGTCCTCCTGCCCAGGCGGATGCTGGACGGCACAGTGCCGGAGAAGGAAAAGGAAGCCGAGAGCGCCCCGACACGACCGGAGGGAGCGTGACATCCGAACGGCACACCAAATCGACGCCATCCGCGGCCGGCAGTCCCACCACGGCGAGGACTGAGCACGGCGGATCTCGCGTACTTGGCGCCAGAGGAAGGCGCTACAGGTTATGGGGTCGGAGCGGCTGGGCGGGGAAGGACGTACGTCAGGGCAAGGCGCAGCACTTCAGCAAATGGCGTGGGGTCGGCAGTGCTGAGCCAGTGCCGACCGGCCACACGCACGGCCCCAGCAACGGCTGCGGCTAGGACAGTTGATGACAACTCCCACGGTTCGGCACCCGTGCGCTCCGAGATCGCAGCGGCCAGGGGCTCCTCGGCCATGCTGAACGCCTTCAATGCCTCGCCCTGCAACGCCGGAGTGGACATGATCATGGCCAGCCCGGCCCGGTCGGGTTCAGGGTCGGTGAAGACGTCCACCACCGCCGCGGCGATCGCCTGGTCGAGCGGCTCACCCACCGGCCTAGATCGCAGTGCCCCGCCGATGCGACGAGCTTGATCGCTCTGGAAGACGCAGATCGCTTCCTCTCGGCTGGAGAAGTAGTTGTTGTATGTCCTGGGTGCGACCCCGGCGGCTTCGGCGATGTCGCGCACCCGTACCAGGGCCAGCCCGCCGGGTCCCTTCTCCAATGCCAGTCGCAGAGCCGCGGCGCCGATCGTCTCGCGTGCGGCCTGTTTGTTGCGGGCACGCATATCACGGGGTTCGCGCTCGATCATCACTGGTTCAGGGACTGGCTGGAGTGTGTCCACCGGTCCCACCCCCCTTTCTGCCTTTGCAGCCTACGCGTCGTCAAGAAGAGCACTCGCCCGTCCATACAGCACCGGAGCCCCGAAACCTAACGCGGCCATGGTGCGTTGCTCCATCAGATCACTGCCACGGAGCGCCTCCAAACCGACGTGCCGCCCCCCGTCGACACCCCGTGCCGGTACACCGCGGAGTGCACCGGGATGAAGCTGCGGTGGAATCTCGCAGTAGACGAGCCTGAGCGGATCCGACTACTCCACCTCCCGGCCGGCTGCGCCGGCACCACCGTCGTCTACAACCCTCCCCGTATCCCCCAGCGGCCCGCCCACGAGTGCGGCATACGTCCGGTGCGGCAGCGGACCGGAGTGGGGCTCGTCGTGATCGTGGCCGTACACCCGGCCACGAAGCAACTGCTCATCATCGGCGTTCATGCGGTTCAGCTTCCCAGGCACCACCGACAACGCGGACTTGCCCATGAGACACCGCGGACCTGTCCTCGGTGTTCACGCTAACTGCGGTGGATAGCGCGGGGAAGCCTGGACCGGCTGTCTCGCTGGTCCTCCGACTGCGTGTGCGCGGACTCCCTCTACCCGGCGTCGCGCCGCCGGCGTGCGCGTTCGAACTCAGTGACGTCCGACATCCAAGTCCCGTGCCGTTCGAGTGCGGCACAGCCGCCGCGGACGAAGACTCTCACCAGATTCCGGTACGCGCCGATCCCGTCGACCAGGCTGTACTCGACCCGGTACTCCGGATCCGCCCCGCCTACGCCCTCGTGCACCGTGGTGATCCGGGCGATGGAGTCCGCGTAGAAGTGGAGCTGGATCCCTTCGCCCTTCTCCTCGTCCTCGATCGTGAACACCTCGTTGTCACCGGCGGAGCGATCGGCGACGAACTCCCAGAACTCCGCGGTGGCGGTGCGGGGATTGTCCGGGAGCCACTTCTTCTCGACGCCCTTGTCGTCGGTGAACGACAGGATTGTCTTCCTTGCACGTGCGCCGAAGTCGGCGCGGGTGCCGGGAGCCTCCTCGTCATCCTCCATGGGCTTGTTCCTGGAGCGGTCCGCGGCCTCCGAGCACATCAGGACGCTCACGGTACGCACCGCGTCGTCGACGAGTTCAGGGTGTGAACGGCGTACGGCTGCGTCGACCGTCGTCGCCATCCGCTCCCAGTCACCCTTGTCCGTGGCGCGCTTCCCCCGCCGTGGATCTCGGCCGATCCGCATCGCTGCGCATGCCTGCTCCGCGGTGGCGATCACACGCAGGACCTCGGGCAGCAACGCCGGGGCGACGGCATCGGGTATCCGCCTCGGCACCGTCGCACCGTGCAGATACTGGCCCGTGTACTGCAGAAGTGCGGTGTCGAGCGGGCCGAGTACCGTTCCGCGGTCGGCGCGCCGACGCTTCGCGTGGTACTCCTGAGCTCGCCTCCCGTTGGATGTCTCCGTCGCCGCGCGCATCGCCGCGCAGACCTGACCGCGCTCAAGCAGATCGATGTCAGCCCCATGGGCGATGAGCCGGCCCCGGTCACACCGGATGCGTTGGAAGAGCGCGTCGACGTCTGCCGGCGCGGAGAGGAGGATCGGGTCCAGAAGCGCGACGGCAGCGTCCTCGTCGAGCCGGCCCCGGGTTCCGGCGGCATCGCACAGCGGAAGGACCGCACTCCACAGCAGCAGGTGTCTGGCCAGGTCCTCCTGGATCACCGCAAGATGGTTTTCCCCGATCGGGAACGTGAACGTGCGAGGTTCATGGTTGGCGTCGGCCCCCGCGCCCATCATCAGCTTCAGCACACCGTCCTCGCGGATCACGTTCGGGATCCAGCCGCTGCTGCGTGTGAAAACGATGTCTCTCATGCTCTCAGTCTTCCTCATCAGCCGAGACCAGCGAGTCCTGCCTGCACTGATACACATGGGTAAGAACCAACGAACGGCAACGCTTCGTGTGGATGCCGCCCAGCATGGGTCCTCCGCAAGATGTGTGTCGCAGTCGGCAAGGAGGCACGCGGATCGGAACAGTTGGCCGGCGCGAAGCCTCTCTCACTGCGTCTGGGCTCGTCCGCACGGGACTGCCTCCCTCTCTACCCCGTTCCATCGCCGCAAGAGACCAGGGCTTTCGTCCCCGTCCTTCTGCGTCGACGCGGTGACCGGGCAAGCATGCTTCGGCTGGCACGCGGAATCTCTCCACCAACGCAACAGGGACGCTGCGGGCAGGTAGTGAGTACCGTCCTCGCCCCTGGTCATACGGCGTCGGACAGGGTCAGCCGCTCGGTCGGTGCCCACCACCCGCCGAGCGAGCCGCCTGCGAGCCGTACCATGGGCCGGCTGTCGATCACCGCACGGCGATCGTAGAACAGGGCCGTATCCCTCGGGTACGTCACCGTACGACTGGTCGGCTTCGCCTCGGGACCGCTGCGGCAGACGAGGTTGACGCCCGCAGAGATGGTCGCCTGGCGGGCGGGGCGATAGTCCGAGGCGCACCACTCGCCGTGCAGACGCACCGAAGGATACTGTTCCCGTATGTGCCAACCCGCGGCCGGGCCTTCCTCGATCTGCAGGTGGATGCCACGGCCGGGTATGCGTGTCCGGCGTGTGGCGGTGCACTGTTCGGAGCGGCTCAGGGTGAGCGAGCGGCGGGCCGTGATCGCGCCGTTCTCGGCGAAGCGATACAGACTTTGCGTGCCGTCCTGCATCGTCACCCGACCGCCGGCCTTGCCCAGGGACGGCGGTGGAAAGTCGTCGATCAGCAGGTCGGACTGGGCTGCGAAGCGTTGGCTGCCGGAGAGCCACGACAACTGGAGCAGAAGGTCGCTGTGCACGCGGTGATAGGACTTGGTCGGGATCGTGTGCGTACGGCAGTAGTGGGACAGTCCACCCGGGTTTCGCATCATCGGGAAGTACACGGCGAGGGTTGACAGTGATCCGTCGAAGAGTTGCTCCGCCAGTGGGTTCCTGCTCAGCGTGTGGTAGTCCCACAACCCCAGTGCCGCGAACATGAAGCCGTTGTAGGTGTAGTCCGAAACACCGGGGGCGTCGATCGGGTACTCGTGGATCCACAACTGGCGTTTCTCGTCTCGGGCGACGACCCAGGGAGACGTATCGTCTGCCACCAGCAGAGAAGCGAACGCACCGTCGGCAGCTGCGCGGTAGCGTGCTCTTTCACTTCCGGGGATGCCCTTGTACGCGGCCAACTGGGCGAAAAGGCTGAGCGCTTCGCCCTGGGCCATTCCGGAGTACCAGGGGGCTTTGTAATCCACTCCCGTGTGTACCTGGTGCCGGAAGTCGAAGGGGTACGGAAAGAACCATGCGCCGCGTACCAGGTGCCGCTCTTCGATCAACCGTTGCGCCTGCAGTTTCGCACGTTGTAGATAGAACGGGTCCCCGGTCCGTCGATGACTAGCGAGATTCTCCAACCCGAATTGGATCTGACCGACGGGGTGGTCGTACATTCGGCCGTCTGCCTTGAACATACGGACACCCGTGGCGTCGTGCGGATTCGTGTCAACCTTGGCCGCGGTCCTCGTACGCCAGGGCTGCAAGGCATCCGGCACGTCGAGGACGCACTGATATCCCTCGGTCTGAAATGTGAACGGCAATCCCTGTGGGAGGGCAGGGGCGCGGCGTCGGGAATCCGCACTGGTAGTTTGACCCGCAGCGAACGCCCCTCCGGTCAACCCGACCACGGCTGTGGCTGCTACTGCCGAGCGGAACAGACCACGACGCCCGGAATGAAAACTGGAATCAGCCGCTGACATAGAGAAATTCCTTGCAATGTGAACCTGAACGGTCATTTCAGGAGTGTGTGGAGGCATGACACAGCAGGGCCTCAGGAGCCCGTGGAGTAGACGTGCGCTGTCGTGCCCTGTCGCTTCTGGTGGGCCTTTTCGGCCCTCATTTGATTCGACGCCTCGGACTCTGCGAAATGTTGCACCGGGTTTCGACGGAGCCACGAGCAACCGTGGAGTCACCGGCTGCTGTGGTGGCTGTCGGTGAGTCACGCACACGCCCGCGAGTTCAGCGGAGGGCCCGCCGTCCGCCCACCAGAGCGCCTTGCTCCAGGCGACCTAGGACCCCCGGGGCCCCGTCCCGGATCGCCTGTGTGCGGGACGGGGCCGGGCTCGCCAGGCGAGGGAGACTCTCCCGGTGAGGTTGGGCTCGCGGCGTACGGGGCACAGCGAGGACGGCTCAGGTTGACCGCAATATAGTTAGGTGCCATATTATCCCTATGGCAGCGGACGGGATCGACCATGAGTCACCCACACTGGATCAGGCGCGGCGTCAGTTGGAGCACTACGGCCTCGGGGACGACCCGCAGGCGGTGCTCGTCGCGGTGCGGCTGATCTCGGCGGGGGCGCGGCTCGGTCGGGCGACCGAGGTGCACTTCGCGAGGTACGGGTTGTCGACAGGCCGATACCGGCTGCTCGCGGATCTGGAGGATCATGACGGGGAGAAGTCCCCTTCACGACTGGCCGCCGATCTCGGCGTCTCGCGGGCCACGGTTACCGGCCTGGTTGACGGGCTGGAGCGGGAGGGTCTCGTTGCCCGGCGCCCGTCCGCGGAGGACGGGCGGGGCGCCGTCGTGATCCTGACCGCTCGGGGTGCACAGCGGTTGCGGGACATGGCGCCCGAGCATTTCGCCCGCCTTCAGGAGATGGTGGGCGAGCTCACCGTCGATGAGCGCGCACTGTTCTTGGATCTGCTCTCGCGGATTGTTCGCGGAATCGGCGCACTGACCGCGGAGTAGGCCGCGACTCCCCTACAGATCGCCCCATGGGACGGGTCTGCATCGCACGGCGAGCCGCAGCGCCGCCGGCGCGGGCGACCACTTTCCCATGACCTAATAGTTAGCCACCTAATCATAATCGAAAGGCTGGTCTCTCATGTTCGGAACCACCCCACCGGTCCCAGGTGCAGCGGAGCAGAGGTCGCCATGTCCCAAGGAGTAGACGGCGCCATCGGCAGTCGCACCGCTCAACCTTTCACTCTGTGGCGTGAGGTGCTGGTCGCCTATTTCGCCCCTGCCTTGATGGCGGGCGCCGGCGGAGTCGCCGGTGGGCAGGCCGGGTTGACAGTAGCGGCGGTCACATCCATCGCGGGTACGTCGGCCCTGGTGACACTGCTGATCGGCACCTGGCTGCAACGTCGCAAAGGGCCACGGCCATGGACCGCCAACCTTCCGCGCATCGTCCTGGTCGCGCTCCTCGCCGTTGGCGCGGCCACAGCCGCGGGTCTCGTCGGATGGTTCGCCTCCCAATGGCTGCCGGCACACACCGGTGTGCCCGACACTCCATGGCTCACCCGGCTGCGGCTCGATCTACCGATATCCGCAGCCCTCGCCGCGAGTGTTGTGAGCTGGCGTTGGCACGGAGCTCGGCGAACGCAACCACGGCAGCCGTAGCCCGTACCGCCCGCTCTCCCCGTATCCCATCAGGTACCGCCCACACCGCCCGTACCGGGAGCAGACCCGGCGGCCGGCGGCACATCGGCAGACACCTCCGCGGATCCCCCGCGGCAAGAACGAGAGGCACACAATGATCGTCATCATGGGAGCGTCTGGAACCACCGGAGGCGCGTTGCTGCGCAGCCTCGCCGCATCCGGCGTGCCGAGCAGGGCGCTGACCCGTGACCCGGATCGGTTGCGGGCGCACCTCGGCGAGGCGGTCAGCCATCTCGTCGAGGTCGTGCCCGCCGACGCCACGGACACCGACTCGCTGCGCGCCGCGTTCAAGGGCGCCCGGCAACTGTTCCTCGCCATGGCCAACGGCCCGGCGCAGGTCGATCTCGAAACGCGTGTCGTCGACACGGCCGCGGACAGCGGCATCGAGCACATCGTCAAGATTTCCGATCCGGTCGCCGCAGCGGACTCCCCGGTCACCCTCTCCCGGGGCCATCACGCCGTCGAGGAACACCTGCGTGCGTCCGGCCTGACACACACCGTTCTCCGCCCCTACGCGTTCATGCAAAACCTGCTGCTTCTTGCTCCGGCCGTGGCCGCGCGGAGCGTGGTCCTGGGCGCGATGCAGGACGCCCCCTGCAACTGGATCGACAGTCGCGACATCGGTGACGTCGCCGCCGCGACGCTGACGCGCGCCGACCTCAGGGGCGGCACCTATGTGCTCACCGGCAGTGAGGCGGTCGGCTACGGCGAACTCACCGAAATCCTGACCCGCCTGCTCGGCCGCCCGGTCCGCTACGTGGACCTGCCCCCGCACGAACTGCGGGAGAACCTCGTCCACCACGCACACATGCCACCGTGGCTCGCCGAGCACGTGGTGGAGATCCAGCAGCTGGCGGTGTCCCATCCGGAGTCACCCACCGACACGGTCACCCATGTCCTGGGCCGTCCGCCCCGCACTCTGGACGCCTTTCTGCGCGAGCACCTGGCCCGCTTCCGCTGATCCCGTGTCACGTAACAACGCCAAACAGGTCGGGCGCCCATGCGTGAACAGCACTTTCCTCCCACTCTGAGGCCCGTCAACCCGACCGAGTGCACAACCTGAATCTGATGCGCGTCCGTATCCAAGGGCGGGGGCCCTCGCCGGGCCCTCGCTCAACAGGCATGACCTGCGGGATCTGTTTCGTCGTCAGCTTGAGGCCCGATCTGCTGCTTCTCGGGTGATGTCGGCATAGAGGCGGAAGAGGGCTGGGCGGGCCTCGCCATGGTCGCGTTCGTACAGGGCCGCCCAGCACCGGGCGACCAGTTCGCGGGCCTGAGTGCCGGGCCAGGGCCGGGGCAGGAGCTGAGGCGGCAGCAGCGGGTCGGGCTCCATCGCACGGGTGAGTTCGGCGGCCAACTCGACAGCGATGGTGAGCAGTGCGGACGGGGAGAGTTCGGCAGGGCTGGTGAGCCGGGCGAGGCGGGGCCGGGTGACGCGGCTGAGCAGGTGGTACCGGTCGGCGATCTCCTGGAGGGGCCACAGACTGCGGGCGAGTTCGGCAGGCCGTTGGACGTCGCCTCTGCGCAGGTCCGTCGTTGTGAGGAGGGTGAGTGCGCCATGGGCACCGAGACGATGGGCCGCTTCTTCGACGTACGGTTCCCAGGCGTTGGCACAGACGTACAACCCACCCTGGAGCGGGGCACCACCGAGATGGACGAGCGTCTCGCGCAGGGCGTCCCGGGCCGTGCGCGCCGATTCGGGCACGGCGAAGGCGGCCAGGTGCCAGACACCGTCCCAGGGGGCGAGCCCGGCGTCCTGTTGGAATGCGTGCCGCAGGAAGTCCGCGTTGGGGGCGAGGGCATGCATGGTGTCCGGGGTCGCGTGCAGCTCCGCCTTGCGGCCTCGGCCTTCATGGGTGAATCGCCCTTCGGCCACGAGGCGTTTGACGCACAGCCTTACCTGCTGGTCGCTCATGCCCAGGGTGTTGGCGACGGTGTACAGCTCGTCCGCGCCGACCGTCCCGTCCTCCCGGATCAGCGCGTGGACGAGCATGCGGGTGGGGACCTCGACGTGGTCGCTGTCGGTGTTCACAGTTCTCTCGCTCCTCGCGTCCCAACCGGACGGTGCATGGTGGTGACCGCGCCGAATCCGAGCAGCCCCCGCAGGTAGGGCGTGTGCTCGGTCCGTACGGCCGTGAAGCCGCGCCGCTCGTAAAGAGCCCGGGCGCGCGGGTTGACGTCGATCACGTCCAGCCTGATCTCCCGGCAGTCCTGCTCGGCCGCGATGGCGGCCACTTCCTCGATGAGCAGGCTCCCGATGCCGCGGCCTCGCATGTCCGGGTCCACGGCGATGCCGTCCATGACGAGCTGACCGGGAGCCGGGTGACGTTCGAACAGGGCGAGGAGCAGGAGTCGGTGCAGTCCTCGCAGGTGTCCGTACACGCGCAGCACGGCGCGGGCCGATCCTCCGGTGAGGGCCCGCCCGCCGTGTTGGTAGCCGGCGAGACCCACGAGCCGCCCGTCGAGGAGTGCGCAGACCGCTCGATCGGTGTTCAGGTGGGCGGCGATAAAGGGCACCGCCTTGTCTGACGGGTTCAGTGCGGGACCGAGCTTGCGACCGAATGCCGCCCAGTACAGCTCGGCCACCCGCCGCTCGGCTCCAGCCGGAACGCCCCGCCGCACTGTCACCGGTGTCCCCTGGTCTGTCGTGTCCAGTCCCATGCCGTGCCTTCTCTCTCCCAGAACCTGGGACTGAACCCGAGACTCCAATCTATCGAATTCTACACGACCGTTTCCATAGTGATAGTTTTGATGTGTCTACTCAATCCCAACAGAGGCGGCGTCCCATGTGTCCGAAGAGCCAGTCCCGACGGCGCGGGCTCCGCGTCGCCGTGTGGTCGCTCGTCACGGCCCTCGTCGTGGCCGCCTGCCTCGTCGGTGTGGTGCTGTGGCAGAACTCCTACGACATGGAGGAGCAGCGGGTCACGATCCGCCACGGCGGCCACACCCTCCACGGCGTACTGGCCATCCCCAAGGACGGCCGCAAGCACCACGGCCTGGTCGTGTACGTCCACGGCGACGGCCCTACCGACGCCACTCACGGAGACGGCTACCAACCCATGTGGGAGGCGAACGCCAAGGCCGGGTACGCCTCACTCTCCTGGCACAAGCCCGGCGTCGCGGGCGCACCCGGCAACTGGCTCGACCAGTCCATGGATGACCGGGCCGACGAGGCAGCCGCCGCCATCGCCTGGGCCCGCGCCCGCCCGGACATCGACGGCGATCGGATCGGACTCTGGGGCGCGAGCCAGGCGGGATGGGTCCTGCCGAAGATCGCCGCCAAGACACCCGTGGCCTTCGCCATCGCCGTCTCACCCGCGATCAACTGGCTCCAGCAAGGCCGCTACAACCTGCTCGCCGAACTGCGCGCCGACGGCGCATCAGCGGCCCGCACCAAGGCCGAGGTCGCCAGGAGCGACACGATCCGCCGGCTGCTGGGACGCCAGGCGACCTTCGATGAGTACCTCAGGGCGATGGGCGGCGACGCGGACGGCATGACCGCCGACCGTTGGGGCTTCATCTCCAAGAACCACACCGCGGACGTCACACGAGACCTTCGCGCCCTGCACGGCATACCGGTACTACTGGCCCTCGCAGGCCATGACATCAATGTGGACGTCGCCGACACGGAACGCACGTACCACAAAGTGCTGGACACAGGTGGCGCATTGACGGTCAGGCACTACCCGGACGCGGCCCACTCACTGCTCAAACAGTCCATTGAGCAGTCGGACCTCAAGATCACGTTCACCGCGCTCTTCTCCCCCCGCTCACTCTTCGCGGACGGATTCCTCGACGGCCAGCGACAGTTCCTCAAGGAAGTCGACCGAGCCCGCACCACTCCATGACACTCGCGCAAGCCCAGACGGAACGGAGGGATCGGGGTGGAATGACGGACGCTCGGGCAGACGAAACTCCGGCTCCGCAGTTCGGAAGCGGCCGACCGGTGGGACAGGCTGGTGATCGCCGCCAGAAAGCGCACGAGTAGCGGCGATCGGCGTGCCACGCTGCATGGCGCCCCAAACACCACCATAGTGACCCCGGTGAGCACTGAACGGATCGAAGAGTCAGGGCGGCCCGAGGGTCCGGAGGAACCTCACAACCCCACCGGCCAGGACACTTCCCCCGACGTCGTGGTCGTGGGCGTCGGGATCGCGGTCCTCCTTGCCGTCGTCGCCTGGGCCGCGATCGGCAAGGAGTCCTTCGACAGCGTGTCCGGCTCCGCCTTGGACTGGGTGCTGAACAACTTCGCCTGGCTGTTCGTGATCGCGGCGGATGCCTTCCTCGTCCTGTGCGTCCTGCTCGCCTTCTCCCGCTACGGCAGGATCAGGCTCGGAGCCGACGACAGCGAACCGGAGTTCACCAACCTCGCGTGGATCGCCATGATGTTCAGCGCGGGCATGGGTATCGGACTGATGTTCTACGGTGTCGGTGAACCCCTCACGCACTATCTGGCACCGCCGCCAGGCAGCGGGGTGGCGCCACGCACCGGTGCAGCGGCGGGAACAGCGCTGGAGTACTCGTTCTTCCACTGGACCCTCACCCCGTGGGCGATCTACGGGATCGCCGGCCTCGCGCTCGCCTACGCAGGCTTCCGCAAAGGCCGCAGCAACCGTCTCAGTGCGGTGTTCGTGCCCCTGATCGGGGAACGCAAGGCGAATGGATGGCCCGGCCGGCTGATTGACCTGCTGGCGGTGTTCGCAACCGTGTTCGGGACCGCAACAAGCCTAGGAGTGGGAACCCTCCAGGTCGCGAAGGGCCTCAACCTCACTGTCGGTGTGGAGGGTTCGACGACGGCACAACTGCTCATCGTGGTCTTTCTGTCCGCGGCCTTCGTGATCTCCGCCTTCACCGGACTGCACAGAGGCGTGAAATGGCTGAGCACCATGAACATCGTCCTGGCGGGGTGCCTGATGCTCTTCGTGTTCGTGCTGGGGCCAACCGTCTACATCCTGGACGCGATCCCGGCGAGCGTCGGCGGCTACTTCAGCAATCTGGTCACGATGGCAACCCGGACCGGCGCCTTCACGGACAGCGCGTGGCTGGGCTCCTGGACGATCTTCTACTGGGCTTGGTGGCTGTCCTGGGCGCCCTTCGTGGGAACGTTCATCGCGCGGATCTCCCGAGGCCGGAGCATCCGGGAGTTCCTGATCGGGGTGCTGCTCGTCCCGAGCGGAGCCACCGTCGTCTGGTTCTGTGTGCTGGGTGGCACCGGCATTCGGCTGGACTCGACCGGCAAGGTCGACATGGCGGCGAAGCTCAAAGAGGGCGAGGAGGCATCGCTGTTCGCGATGCTGGACGCGCTGCCGCTGGGATCGGTCACCTCCTGGTTGGCGATGCTGATGGTGATGACGTACTTCGTCACCAGCGCGGACTCCGCGTCGCTGGTGATGGGGTCACTCACCAGCAGGGGCGCCCTGAACCCGCGGACCTGGCTGGTGGTCGTCTGGGGTGTGCTGATGGCAGCAGTGGCAGCGGTGCTGCTGGTGGCCGGGGGGCTGAGCTCGCTCCAGACAGCGACAATCCTGGTGGCGCTGCCATTCGTCGTGGTCATGCTGCTGCTGTGCTGGGCACTGCTGCGTGAGTTGCGTGCGGACCCCGGCGCCGGACCCGCACGCGGTCAGGCACTCCACGGCGTACGCGACGCAGTACGGGCGATGGTCGGCGAGGTGATCTCCGAGACGGGCCCGGATCGGCACCATCGACTGCGCCGGATCGTCCGGTCCCGCAGCCAGGAGAATCCCGAGAACGACGAGTGACACACCCACAGGGTCCCGGACTCGTACACGGAGTCCGCGCTGCTGACCTGGGTCGGTTTGCTTGTCGTCGTTGGGGACTGGCTGTTGCTGGTTGAGGTGTGAATCGTCCAGTTCCACCCGGGGCAGGGCGCGGTTACCACCGCCCCGACTTCCTGCACGGGTGTGAGCGCGGCACATCCGCTGTCGGCAACGACACCCTCCCCGTCCTGGTTCTGTACACGGCGCCGGATCGTGGGAGCCGGCCAGGCAGAGTTCATCGCCAACCCGTTCATCACCGTGTCGAGGTAGATGGGAGTCAGGGCGTCAGTGTCCACACGGCCTCTATCCCGTGGCTGCGTTGTTCCTCCAAGCATTGGGTCAGATGAGACTTGACGCGTCCGTGGTCGCCCGACAGATCAGCTCCGGCTCAGACCAAACAGGGAAAGAGCCCGGTCGACCCCCTCGTCGTCGGTCCCTTCGAGATCGACGGCGCCGTCCACCCGCAGATCGAGATGCGCGAACCGTGGAGCCAGCGCCCCGGCCGCGGACACCGGATCTCCCTCGCAGTCCATCCGGCCGACCGTCAACTCCCTGAGGGACAGACGTCTGAGCCCAGGAAGGACAGGGGACTGCGCCAGTGCGGAAAGGACCTCGTAGGAGGTGGCGTCGAACTCCGCCCGGGAGAGGTCGAGATCGGTGAGCCGAGGGTAGTCGGAGGTGTTCAGCTCACCCAACTGCTCCAGTGGGGGCAGGCACCCGAAGACGTCATCGCCGACCTCGACTTCCAGGGAGACCAGGCCGGGCAGCGTTCCGAGGCCGAGAATCGAGCCGTCCGCGAGAGCGGGGCCTCTGACCCTCAGCCGGGTCAGGCTGTCGTGGTCCACGCTGTGGAACAGGAACGCGCCTTCGAGTTCCAGTGCGCACAGGGCGGGAAGCGAGCCCCATATGTCGGTCTGCACCAGACCTTTGTTGAGGTGGGCCAGCGGATCGATAGGGTTCCCCGTCGATCCCGCACTGTGCTCATACAGGAGATCGAAGTCGTAGCCGAAGTACAGACGCTCCAGCCGAGTGCGTTGCCGGGCGGCCAGGGCGATCGCGGCGTGCTCGGCGGAACGATGGTAGTCGGTGAGGTGCAGATCGAGTGTGCGCAGTCGGTGGGCGGCGGAGTGGGAGAGCAGCGCGTCGATCAGTGCGCCTTCCCACTGCTCGGCGTCAGCCGGGTCGGCGGGTGCGGCGTGCGGGTGATCCTTCAGAAGGCGTTGCACCAGTTCCCGGCGTTGCGGCCGGGTGTCGGCGGCCAGGCGGAAGGACGCCTCATCGATGCAGCCACGACGCCAGGTGAACCGCCAGGAGCCGTCTTCTCGGAGCCCATCCAGCCCCAGTTGGCGTTCAACTTCTCGGTAGGCGGCTGCCGTCAGAGCCTGGTCACCGCCCCCGGTCTCACTGTGGTGTTCGAGCCGGATCGCTCTGCCCCGCAGGTCACCCACCCCGGTCAGGCGATCCGCGCAGGTCAGCCACCCGTCCCAGTCATCCATATCCGGAAGATCCGCGGTATCGAAGAGGTGCATGTCCTTCTCCAACTTCTGTTGACGAACCCGGATGCAACCGGGTGGCGATACATCGTCAACAGCACCCTAGACGCGGCCTCGGACACCGGAGGGATCGGTCCGCGCGCTTGCGCTTCACTTGGTGATGTACCGGAGAAACGCCCATTGCAGGCTGCTGTCCCCTCCGCCCGTCGTGGCGACATGGCGCACAACAAGCAGAGCCCAGCTGCCCGGTTACCCGCGCTCGTCAAGGACCGGATGCGGTGCGGGCGAACAGGATCTCCGTGACCACGCCGCTGGTCACCAGGCCGACGCCGGGGCTGGGGGCGAAGTCGTCAACGCGACCGTGAGTTGTTCGGAAGGTCCGTCGTGGACCAGCACCGCACGCCAGGGGCCGGGGGCTGGAAAGCGCGTTCCAGCCCCCGGCCCTGTGAGGTCAGGCGCCTCCGGTCAGTTCGGCGCGGACCTCGCGGGCCGCGGAGACCAGGTTCTCCAGCGATGCCCTGGTCTCGGGCCAGCCCCGGGTCTTCAGTCCGCAGTCGGGGTTGACCCATAGGCGCTCGGCCGGGATGGCCTCAAGCCCCTTGCGCAGCAAGGTCGCCGCCTCTGCGGCGCTGGGCACGCGCGGGGAGTGGATGTCGTACACCCCAGGTCCGGCTTCGCGGGGGTAGCCGTGGGTGGCGAGTTCGCGGGCGACCTGCATGTGGGAGCGGGCGGCTTCCAGGCTGATGACGTCGGCGTCAAGGTCGTCGATGGCCTGGACGATATCGCCGAACTCGGCATAGCACATATGGGTGTGGATCTGGGTGTCAGGCCGTACGCCGCTGGTGGTGAGGCGGAAGGACTCGGTGGCCCACTCCAGGTACTCGGCATGGTCGGCGGTGCGCAGCGGGAGTGTTTCGCGCAGTGCGGGTTCGTCGACCTGGATCACGGAGGTGCCTGCGGCTTCCAGGTCGTTGACCTCGTCACGGAGGGCGAGGGCGACTTGGCGGGCGGTGTCGCCGAGGGGTTGGTCGTCGCGGACGAAGGACCAGGCGAGCATGGTGACCGGGCCGGTGAGCATTCCCTTGACGGGTCGTTCGGTCAGGGACTGGGCGTAGGAGGTCCAGCGGACCGTCATCGGTTCGGGACGGGAGATGTCTCCAGCCAGGACGGGCGGCCGGACGTAGCGGGTGCCGTAGGACTGGACCCAGCCCTGTTGGGTGGCGAGGTAGCCGGTGAGCTGCTCGGCGAAGTACTGGACCATGTCGTTGCGTTCGGCCTCGCCGTGGACGAGGACGTCGATGCCGGCCTTCTCCTGGAAGGCGAGGACGTCGCGGATCTCGTCCTTGATGCGCTCTTCGTAGCCGGCGATGTCGATGCGCCCGGCGCGCAGATCAGCACGGGCGGTGCGCAGTTCATTGGTCTGGGGGAACGATCCGATGGTGGTGGTCGGCAGCAGGGGCAGCTGAAGGTGTGCGCGCTGCGCGACGGTTCGTTCGGCGTAGGGCTGGGAGCGGCGGCCGTCAGTGTCGGTGATGGCGGCGGTACGGGCGCGGACTGCGGGGCTGTGGGTGAGGGCGGAGTTGGTGCGGGAGGCGAGATCGGCCCGGTTGGCGGCGAGTTCGGTGGCGATGGCGTCGGTACCCTGGGCGAGTCCCTTGGCGAGGGTGACGATCTCGGTGCTCTTCTGTCGGGCGAAGGCGAGCCAGCGAACGATCTGCGGGTCGATGTCACCTTCCGCGTCGGCGTCCAGTGGGACGTGGAGCAGGGAGCAGGAGGCTGCCACGTCGACCTGGTCCGCGAGGCCGAGGAGGGTGCCGAGGGTGGCGAGGGACTTCTCGTAGTCGTTGATCCAGATGTTACGGCCGTTGACCACTCCGGCGATCAGGCGCTTGCCGCGGAGTCCGCCGGCGGCGGCGAGGTCGTCGAGGTTGCCCGCGGCCCGCTCGGTGAAGTCGAGTGCGAGGCCGTCGACGGGCGCCTTGGCGAGGACTGAGAGTGCCTGCCCGAGGCGGTCGAAGTAGGAGGCGACCAGGAGCTTGGGCCGGTCGGTGAGCGCGCCGAGATCACGGTAGGCGCGGGCGGCAGCGTTCAGGTCGGCCGGGGTGCGGTCCTGGACGAGGGCGGGTTCGTCGAGTTGCACCCATTCCGCGCCGGCCGCACGCAGGTCGGCGAGGACCTCCGCGTAGACGGGCAGCAGCCGGTCCAGCAGGGTCAGCGGTTCGAAGTCGGTTGCGACCCCGGGCGCGGGCTTGGCCAGGAGGAGGTAGGTGATGGGTCCGACGAGGACAGGTCGGGCGTTGAGGCCGAGTGCCTGGGCTTCCTTCAACTCGGCCACCTGCTTGGTGGAGTCGGCCGTGAAGACGGTGTCGGGTCCGAGTTCGGGGACCAGGTAGTGGTAGTTGGTGTCGAACCACTTGGTCATTTCCAGTGGTGCAAGGTCCTGGGTGCCGCGTGCCATGGCGAAGTAGCCGTCGAGTGCGTCCGCCGTGACGGCCTCACGGTGGCGGGCGGGGATCGCACCGACCATGACGCTGGTGTCCAGCACATGGTCGTAGTAGGAGAAGTCACCGGTCGGTACTTCGTGGATGCCGGCGTCGGACAACTGCTGCCAGTTCTCCCGACGAAGACCAGCCGCTGTTTCCCGGAGGGCGTCTGCGGTGACACGGCCCTTCCAGTAGCCCTCGATGGCCTTTTTCAGTTCCCGATGGGCCCCCTGGCGGGGGTAGCCGTACACGGTGGCTCGTGCTGCCGCGGCTGCGGACTGCGCTGTCACAGAACTCTCCTTCGCGAGATGTCTCCTGCAGTCCCGGGACGGGACGAGAACGCGAAGGGGTGACAGATCCGGCGGACCAAAGGTGCGCACTGGGCGCGGTCGTCCACCTGATATGTACTCCCCCAGACTACGTCTGAGGGTGCCCCCAACCCGCCCACGAGGTCACCGGGATACCGCGTACGAATGGGTCGTGCGCGGACAGCGGGCAGGTCTTCGGACTCGCGGGCACGCCTGCCGGTCTCCCGGCGGGCACCTACTGGCCGTCGCTTCCCAGAACCGTTGCCCGGATCCAGTGCGTATGACGGCGGTCGTTCCCACTCACCGCTGCGGGGCAGTCCCGGATTCCCACCGGGTTCCCTCTTACGACGCGCCTACCTGGAGGGCAGAGCGAACCAGCTGCACCCGCCACCCTAGAGGGATCGGTCAGCGTCGGACAGTAGTGCCCATATTCCGGACGGTGATATGAGACACGGATGGAGCAGGGTGGAAACGGCCCGACGTGTCCGGAGCCGTACGCCAGCTCGCTCCCCCTGTTCCCCGCGTGGCCACCACCACCCGCACAACAAGTCAAAACGACAACCATTCGATCGGACGGATCAGCCGAAGTGTTCCCGCCGGATGAGCTCTTCCCCCGGGGCCCGGGTCCACCGCTTGGCACAGGGATCGAGGCACAACGGCCCGCAGGGTCCCAGTGCCTTCGCATCGCCGTGTGCGACCTCGGTGCGCTGCTGGGGTCAGGCGCCACCGTCCGCCAGGCCATCAACGGATTCCACCGTGCAGAGGGTGAAGCAAAGTTGACGAAGTGGCACTGGTCCCGGGTGGGCGGAATCGCTGTCTGCGCTGGAATCGCAAGAAGGCTGGTGACGAGATCGATCGCCTGTTTCGACAGCGCGGGGCGGAACTGTTGGACGACATCCTGAGGACGCTGGGCAAACTGACTCCTTGTCGCAGATTCACCAACTCTCGCCGATTTCCCCTTGCGTGGCGACCGGAACCACTGGCGCAAGTTCCAGGGCCGAGAGGCGAATCACCCTCGCCTATGGGAAACTGGGCGTAGGAGGTTGCGGTGATTCCATCGCGAGTGAACTGAACTCCGCCACCACGAACTTCCCTGCTCAGCCAATGATGGTTGGTCGCTGCTCAGTCAGTGGTGGTGGGAACGATCGCGTCTCCATCGTCTGCACGATCTTCCCCTGCGCCCCGTCTTCCTTCGAGACGGGAGGACTCATATGTCTCTGTTCACCGGCGCCTACGCGAATCCGCTTGCATCGACCGCCCAACCAGCGATGCAGTCGGTCCTGAATGCCACTCGACAGACGCTGTCACTCGCGGGGGCTCCCAACGTCAACAATATGGCCCTGATCGTCGTTGCGCTCACGGGGTTCAAAGGCACACTCAATCACCCCTGGGCGGCCCTCCGAGAGCAGGAAGAGCACTACTCGGGCAGCCTGCTGAAGATCGCCGCGATGTATGCGGCATTCGACCTGCGAGCGAGTGCCGACCAAGTGGCATCCTCCGGCAGCGGCCTGAGCACCTGGCCCCAGATCGACGCAGCTCTCAAAGCACAGTTCAATCCGGAGATCACTGCCCACACGCCTTCGCTGATCAACGGCTCCACCCTGCTGAAGCCTGAGGACAAGAGCAGGAAGCCCGACTACTCGGCTGTTCTCACCCTCGGCACGGGTCCGGACTTCACCGTGGACTTCACCCAGACACAGAAGGACGCGTTCGAAAACATGATGGCGATCCAGGACAACCCTGGCGCCACGACGACGATCCATGGTCTGGGATACCCGTACCTCAACGGCAAGATCGCCGATGACGGGTTCTTCGACGGAACGTCCAAGGGGATGTGGCTGGCCGGCGACTACGCCCAGATTTGGCGGGCCGCGCGCATTCCCTGCATCAACGACCTGGACACCGCTCAGGGCACCACGCTATGGCATCTGGCGAAGTTGATGACCCTGCTGGCAGACGACAAGCTCGTTGGATCTCTGAGCAGTGGGGAAATGAAGGGCCTGATGGCGCGGGCCGGAAACTTCTTCCACCAGACCACCCCACCGATCTGGCCCACGGACGGACGCTTCATCGCCAGCCACGGAAAGGTAGGCATAGGACCACTGAAATCCAACAAAAAGGTCTTCTCGGAGGCTCTCATTGTCCGTGACACTCTGCGCGAGCTGGAGTTTGTTGTCATTTGGCAGAATGTGATTCAAGACGGGCAAACGCAGAGGAAGTTGTTTGAACCGGTCGCGACGATGGCAGAAGCCGTGATGAATTCCTTCGTGCCCTGACAGTGACTTCCGAAGGATGCGGTTCCGGAACTGCTGGTGGTTGATCCGCCCAGTATCCTGCGCCAGGCTCACAGGCAGGCAGAGGGCTATTCGGTGTGAGTCGGTCCCATGACTGAGAACATGACTGAGGAGAAGGCCCAGCTCGGTGTCCCAGCACCACGCTGTGACGAACGTCGAATCGCCCGGACAGACGATTCCACGTCACCGAGAGATGGGATACAGGGAGGAATCGTGACGCCAACGACCCACGTGTTCTTGGGAAAGAACTGCGACGGAGGTGTCAGTCCGGCGATGCAACTCAGGCTGGGGGCCGCCGAAGCAGGTCTGACTGCCATCTACAGCGTTTCTGGGTTTCCCGGCACGATCACCGAGTGGGCGGGGCTCCGCCAGAACCACGGCGCGGCACATCCAGGTGGCCAGCACACGACCGGGGACGCAGTTGATGTCAACTACGAGTCCAACCCGTACATCGTTGTCCGCACACCCACCTTGGCCGGCGAGGTCGTCTACGGCGGCGAGGCGCCATCCACATCAGCCCCGCCCGCCTCCGCCTTGCGGATGATGCGACTACGCGCAACGGTGGTGTTCGACCGGGCCGTGGCGTTCCTCACGAGTTCGTCTTCGGTGGCGAGCATAGGCGCCAGGGCTCCTGGAGAGCCGACCACAAGTGTCTTCCAGCGTTTCGGTGTCGCGTCGAACGCGTTGAGCCGCTACCTGCAACTCGTGTTCAAGCCCACCGTACCGTCGACGTTCGTTCCACCGCCGCGCCTCATCCGCACTCCGGTCGCCCATGCGTCTACTGCCTCCAAGGCGACCCTCCTCGCAGGGATTTCCGCAGCGGAACGATGGCCGGACACCGTGGCTGCCTCGAACATCTCCGCCGCCCTGTCCGACCCGGCCTTCGCAGCGAACCATCCCGGCTGGAGCACCGACGTCGAGTTCTGGTTCACTCAGATCCTCCGCGACTACGAGGTGGCCCGTATCCCCCTGCAGTTCGGTCCTGTGGCACTGGCACCGACCAGCACACGGAATCCAGCGAACGGCTTTCTCGACCTCCGGCACGAATTGGTGCTCGCCCTGGCGAGCGACCCACCCTTGCCGACTATGCGCTGGGGCGTCTGCGACTTCGGCTCCGCCGAAAGCGGCGACGTCATGCACTTCGACCTGGCAGCCCGCCTACCCTCAGGTTCGGCCGGCCCCATACCGCCGGATGCTCGTATCGACGTCTACACCACCACGGGCATCCAACAAGCCCTCGGATCACTGGGCTTCGACGCCGGCACCATCAACGGCGTTCCAGGCCCCCAGACCGCAACCGCCATCAATGCCTTCCGCGCCAGCCGCACCCCGCCGATGCCAGTCGGCGGCATCGACCAGAATCTGCGCGACGCAATCGTTGTGGCTCTGACGCAGGCGGCCATTCCGTCATAGTTCGGTGCCGGCCGGGCCCGGCGACGGCACGTTCTCGGGATAGTTCAAGGCAACGGATCACCATTCAGTCGGCGGCTTCGCCCAGCTCTCGATCGACCCGGCCGGCCCCGCGGTTCCCTTCTCCCGCTGGTTCCTGGGCCAGGACGTACTCCTGCGCGGCGACAGCACGGCCCTTCTGGTCCGCGGCCGGACGGCAGAGGCATTCGCCCGTGTTCGAGACCTCAGCCCGGGCGACTGGCTCCACGACGAGCGTTGACCGTGGCTGGTTGGCGAGGGGCTCCACCCGGGCGCCCTGGCCGGGCCGCCCCCAACCACCGCCGCACCGGAAGGCGGAAGCGAGTTGCCTTCGTTGCCGACAGCGGGCAGGCAGGGCGTGGCAGGAGTGCCGACATCAACACGCGATGTCAAGCCGTCCCCCGTTTACCCTGTTCAGAGACACGGAATTGAAGCACGGGCCATATGAGACGTGGCAAGTCACTCGACACGAACGGAAACGGGGGCGAAGGAATTGCACGGTACACCCCATGCGGGAACCTCCGATGTGTACCAGCGGAACATGGCCCCTCGCACCCTGGGACCCCGCGCGGCCCTGCTGCTCTCACTGGTACTCGCGCTGCTGCTGGGCGCGCTGGCCATACTGGTGATGTTCCCCGCGGCCCAACACCTCCGCTCATTCCAGGACGGCGAACGAGCGTCCGCGACGCTGCACAGGGACGGCTCGTGCATGGCCGGTAACTGCCAGGTCACATTCGAGGTCGACGGACGGCCGGTAGTGGCAGACCTGCCGGTGGGCAGCGGCGGCGGCAAGAGCTCTGTCGGCGACCGGATGATCGTCCGGTACCAGGCCGACGATCTGAAGTCGGCCGCCCGTGAAGACGATGTCGAGGGCGGCGGAGCAGCCGTGTTGGCCTTGATGTCCGGTGGGGCCGCCGTGTTCTTCCTGGTGCTGTCGGTCGTAGGGGTGGTCTACGTCCGTCGGGAACGGCGCCAAGTTCCTTGACACCACCATACGCAGGCGATGGCTGGTGTCGCGTCTCCCTGACTGTTGTCATCGGGTGGAGGGCGGTGGAGCACCGAGTTGTTCCAGAGCACCTTGGTGGTCCCAGTTGAACCATGCCTCGTCGATCTTCGCGCCCTGGAACCTCAAGGTGACCTGGCCGGATACCTCGAAAGTTCTGCCGGACGGAGGGATTCCCTGGTACTCCCCGACATGGCGACCGCGCACGGCGAACCGCGCGCACACCAGATTCACTTCGGCCACCATGCTCTCCGCGGTGTGCCTCAGTTCGAAGGCCGCGAGCAGTTCCCGGTAGATCTGCGCGGCCTCCTCTCGATCCACTGTCTCCTGGGGCATGGCCGGGTCGTGCTCCAGATAGGCCGCGGTACACAGCTGGGTGTAGGCGGTCTCACGGTTCCGGTCGTCTGTCTCTTCCAGGAAGCGGCTGGCCACGGCCTTGTTGTGCTGTTCCATGTCCGGGTTCATACCCGGGCATGGAACAGCCACGCCGACGCGCAAGAGTGACGTCTCACAGGCATCTGATGAGCGGGCGTGAGGGCGAAGGGACGAGTTCAACAGTCAGTTGCGGAACCAGTAGTACCCGGCCGCACGGGGTGGCGCGGGACGGCTGCGCGGCTCCGGGAGGACTGGGGGGTTCGTCACCGTAGAGCGTTGTTGGTGCGGGCGGTCCAGATCGCGAGCGCGGCGAGCAGGGCGCAGGTGCCGCCGAGCCACAGCACGCTCCGGACGGTGAGTGTGTCGACGAGGACCCCGCCGGCCAGCGCGCCGAGGCCGATGGACAGGTTGAACATGGCCACCCGGAGCGCGGAGGCAGCTTCCACGGCCTGGGGGGCGGACTTGATCATCCAGGTCTGGAGGCCCACGGACGCGCCACCGTAGGCCAGACCCCAGACGACCAGCAAGACGGCGCCGCCGACCGCGGTCTGGCCCAACAGCAGGAAGAGCGGCATCGCCATGGCGAGGGCCGCAGACGTGATCAGCACGCTCCGGTACACCTGGCGGGAGAGCGCCGCTCCGGCGGCGAAGTTGCCGATCATGCCGGCCACACCGAACCCGAAGAGCAACGGACCGACATAGCGCTCGTCGATCCCCGACAGCTTCTGCAGCACCGGGCTCACGAAGGTGTAGGCGGCGAAGTGCCCGAACACGATGAGCACCGTCGCGATGATGCCGATGCGCACGCCCGAGTTGCGGAACTGGTCCATCAGCAACTTCGGCCGGATCACCTGGGAAGCGGCCAGGCCAGGCAGCACGGCCAGCAGGGCGATCAGGGTGACGAGCGCCAGGGCGCTCAGGACGGAGAAGGCGATGCGCCAGCCGGTGAAGTCACCGACCAGGGTGCCGAGCGGGACACCGAACACGTTCGCGGCTCCGACGCCGCCGAAGATGACCGCGGTGGCCCGCGGCACGTCCGCAGGCACGACGAGCCGTACGGCCAGACCGCTGGCGACCGCCCAGAAGCCGCCGATCGCGATACCGACCAGCACTCGGGAGCCCACCAACACGGCGAAGTTCGGCGCCAGGGCGGTGGCCAGGTTGGACACGGTCATCAAGGCCATCAGTCCGAGCAGCAGGAGGCGCCGGTCCATCGGCCCGACGAGCATCGGGACCAGCGGCGCAGCTAACGCGGCGACGATGCTGGGCACCGTCACCATCAGTCCCGCCGTCCCTTCGGAGACCGATAGCGCGGACCCCACGGAGGTCAGGAGACCGATGGGAAGTTGCTCTGCGGTCACCAGCAGAAAGGTGCCCAGAGCCACTGCGGAGACCGCCGTCCAGCGACTCTTCTCCGGGAGCTTTGGTTGCTGTAGCTGGGCGGACGTCTGTTCTGCGGTTGTCAACGGAGTCTCCTTCACCAATTCGGGAGCGCTCGCTCCCATATCGAGGACGGTAGTATGGGAACGCTCGCTCCACAAGTTGGGTACGGTGAACACATGGCACGCCCACGGCAGTTCGACGAGAAGGACGCAGTCAACTCGGCGACCGAGTTGTTCTGGCAGCGCGGCTATCACGCCACCTCGGTGCGCGACCTGGGTGACAAACTGGGACTCACACCCAGCAGCTTGTACCGGACGTTCACTGACAAGCACACGCTGTTCCTGCGTGCCCTCGACCACTACCGGGCCACCGAGTCGGCTCAGGCCCGGCAGCGGTTGGACGCATCGGACCGTCCGGTCCGAGAGGTGCTGCGGGAATGGATGCTGTGGCTGGTCAGCTCCTGCCCATCCGACGGCCAGTCCGGCCGCGGCTGCTTCGTGGTCAACACCGCAACCGAACTGGGTATCACCGACGAGATGGTCCGGGAGCGGACCGAGGCCGCGTTCGAGGTCACACGTCAGGCACTGCGCTCGACGCTGGCCGAGGGCCGCGACCGCGGCGAACTGGCGAGCGGCCTCGACATCGACGACGCCGTGGAACTGCTGTTCACCACGGTGCTCGGCCTACAGGTGCGAGAGCGCGCCGGCCACGACCTCGATCGTCTGACCACCGCGATCAATCTCGCGATCCGTACCCTGGGGCCGCCCCCGGCAGAACCCCACTGATGCGAACGTCGAGCGCATCCGCCAGACCTTCGACAGAGGTCACACTGCGCACGGTCATACCTCAGGATGACCCCCACTCCTCATGAGTTCCGCCTCCAGGCCGGTGACAGCCCGAGACACAGGAAGTCTCCACTGGTCAGAGCGCTGTACCGGTGGGACGGCGTCGATCGGATGGTGCCAGGACTCAGGGCGGGGCAGATCCTGGAACCCGTATCGTCGATGCGGTGGAGAGGGTACGAAACGGCGGTGTGACCGCGTCGGATGATGCACGGTGGATCCTTGATCCGGCGAGCGCGCTGGCTACTGCTGCTGCCACGGCCGCCGGTCTGAGCGCGGTGAGTCTGTGGTGGGCCGTGCCAACTGCGGTCGCCGCGTTCCTGGCGGGACGGCGGCCGGGGCGGGCTCGTCCGGCGGTGCTCGCACTGGGCGCGGTTCTCGCCGCCGGGGTGGCGGCCGTGTCCGTCGTGCCTGGATGGCTCCTGTTGGGGAGCCGCTTCGTGGCCGTGGTGGTCGTCGGAATGCTGGCGTGGTTCGCCGGCCGGTTCTGGCGCCAGTATCAGGAGCTTGTCAGGGCGGGTTGGGAACGTGCGGAACAACTTGAGCGCGAGCAGCGGTTGGTCGCGAGCCAAGCCAGACTGCGCGAGCGGGCTCGCATCGCGCAGGACATGCACGATGTTCTGGGGCATGATCTCAGCTTGATCGCGCTGTCGGCCGGTGCTCTGAAGCTTGCTCCCGACCTGGACGAGCGTCATCGCGAGGTTGCTGGAGACATCAGGGTCAGGGCGGCAGCCGCAGTTGAACGTCTCGGAGAAGTGATCGGGGTGCTGCGCGAGGAGAGTGACAGCACGCCGACCCGAGCGTCCGGCTCCACCATCGCGCAGCTTGCCGAGGAGGCGTCCCGGTCCGGCCTGGTGGTCGAACTCCGTCTTGACCGCGAGATGGCGGGCTTGCCGCCCATGGTCGCGCGGGCGGCCCTTCGGGTGGTGCAGGAGGCGTTGACCAACGTTGCCAAGCACGCGCCCGGTGCCACGGCGACTGTGCGCGTGACGCATACGGCCGCCGAAACGACGGTGGTGGTGGAGAACGGTCCGCCTTCCGGGACCGCCTCTGCGGAGGCACAGCCCCAGGGCGGGGGCCGTGGTCTCCTCGGCCTGGACGAGCGGGTGCGGTTGGTCGGTGGGACGTTCGATCACGGTCCCCGTGACGGGGGATTCACGGTTGTCGCCCGACTTCCGCACACTGCTCCGTCCCAACCACCACCGTTGGTGGCGACGACCGGTGTCGATCTGCCGCAGGAACACCGTCGCGCTCGGCGCCGCGCCGGCCGGGCGCTGGTCAACGCGGCCGTACTACCGCTGATGACGGGGGCCCTGCTGACCGGCGGCCTCGTCGGGTGGGAGATGCTGACGGCATCGCAGGCGGTACTGGAACCCGGGGACTTCGCCCGGTTGCGGGTCGGGCAGGATCGTTCGGAGGTGGGGCGCCTTCTGCCGGACCGTCAGATCACCCATCGGTTGCAAACCGTGGGACCAAGGGGAGATGGTGCGAGGTGCGAGTACTACGCGATGACGGCCGACCGGTTCGACAGCCGGTCCGGGGATGCCTACCAGCTCTGCTTTCGGGAGAACACGCTGGTCTCCGTGGATGTTGTGGCTCCGTGAGCGCCCGATGATCCGCGTGTTGGTCGCCGACGACGAGGCCATGATCCGCGCGGGAGTGCGAGCGGTTCTTGCTACGGATCCGGACATCGACGTGGTCGCCGAGGCTGCCGACGGGCACGAGGCGGTGGAGAGGGTTCGGCTCCACCGCCCCGCGGTCGCCGTGCTCGACATCCGCATGCCGGGCATCGACGGCATTGAAGCGGCCTCACAGATCCGCAGCACGGCACCGGACACCAACGTCATCATCCTGACGACATTCGGTGAAGACGACTACATCCTCAAGGCGCTGAGCGGTGGAGCGGCCGGCTTCCTGATCAAGTCGGGAGAGCCCGAAGAGTTGATCGCGGGTGTTCACGCGGTGGCTGAGGGCGCCGCCTATCTCTCACCGAAGGTCGCCGCCCGGGTGATCGCCCATCTCGCGTCGACCGGTGCGGGCGGGGTGGCCGGTCGGCGCTCCGCCGCCCGTGACCGGGTCAACGCCCTCACCCCTCGGGAGCGGGACGTGCTGACCTTCCTCGGGAGCGGACTGTCCAACGCGCAGATCGCGCGCCGGCTGCATCTGGTGGAGGGAACGGTCAAAGCCCATGTGAGCTCCATCCTCGCGCGCCTGGCCGTGGACAACCGGGCTGCTGCCGCGGTGGTGGCCCACGAGGCCGGGATCGTCCCTGCGATGCCTTCCCAGCCGTGACACGGTGCGTTCGGCCAGTGACATCCAGGCCATCAGCACGGCGACCACGACTGCCCCACCGAGCGTCGCACCAGCCAGCACATCGTGGGGATAGTGCACCCCGACGAGGACGCGTAGCAGGGCGGCAGCGCCGGCGACCGGCAGTGTGAGTGCGGCGAGTCGGGGCCACACCACGGCCAGGCCGACCGCCAGCGCGGTTGCCAGGGTGGCGTGGTTGCTGGGGAACGACCAGTCCCCCACCTCGGGGCATTCCGCAATGGCATCGCGGCCGATGGTGAGTGCACGGCATGGCCGCTCCTGATCCACCACGAGCTTCACCGCCTCACTGATCCCATAGGCGGCCACCGTGCCGACCCCGGTCAGTACGGCTCCGGCCGCCGCCCGGGCATCGTTGCGGCGCACCGCACTCCACCACATCCACAGCAGCAGCACCCCGAGGACGACCAGAGTGCCCTCCGTCGCGATCTCGAAGAACAGGCCCGCCCACGACGGCGCGTCCGCCACCCCTTCGATCACCGAACGGTATGCGGACACCGACGCCCCGTCCGTGACCTCGACCGCACCAGCCTCGCCGAGCCCGCCCGGGGCAAGCCAGACGACCACCCCGGCTCCCGCGCCCAACACACTCACCACGGACAACCAACGACCCGCCCGGACTTTCTTCCGCAACCTTCGTTCCATGAAGTCGAACCTAGGAGCAGGGGCGACCCAACACCCGGGCCGAACGACAGCACCGAACCCCCACGATGGTCAGGTTTGACACCGCACGGCACCACGGGCAGTAGCCGTGTCAGCACACTCGATGAACACTCTTGGTCTCGACGCGGCTCCACGGGCGCAGATCGGCCGCCCATCGTCACGGAAGCCGGCCGGCCACGGCAAGGCGGTAAGGCCCAGCCCGTCACGATTGCGCCGTCGGGGTGATAGGGGCTTCCCCGAGCAGTCGGCCAGGAGCGGGGTGCAGCGCCGGACCTGGTACGGAATCCCAAAATGAGATGCCATCCGCCGAAAACCCGCCTCCCCGGAATACCCCCGGGGGGTATGCTGCTATGGTGGGTGTCACCGGATGGCGACACAGCCAGAAGACAGATCCACAGCACTCATCAGCAAGGTGGAGAAACGCAATGAAGAACAACTCCGGCCACGACATGACCGGCCACAGCGGCCACGGCGCAGCCCGTCCCGGCGGACTCTCGGTCTCCGAGAGCGGGTACACCCTTGAACTCGACGCGACGATCCTTCCCGCCGGGGTGCAGACGGTCACCTTCCGGGTGACCGGTCCCGACGGACAGCCGGTGACCGACTTCGTGCCCGAGCACGACAAGGAACTGCACCTCATCGCCGTCCGACGCGATACGACCGGTTTTCAGCACGTGCACCCGACGATGGACGAGAAGGGCACCTGGAGCGTGGAAGTGGCCCTGGGGCCGGGTGCCTGGAGGTTCTTCGCCGACGTCCACCCGGCCGGCCACGAAGGGACCATGACCCTGGGGATCGACGCCTCGGTCGCCGGGCAGTACGATCCGCAGCCGCTCTCCGGGGACATCCGCACCGCTCACGTCGGTGAGTACACCGTCGCTCTCGACGGCGAACTCGTGCCCGGCAAGGCAAGTGACCTGACGCTCACCGTCAGCCGGAACGGGCGCCCCGTCACGGACCTCCAGCCCTATCTGGCGGCGTACGGGCACCTGGTGGCGCTGCGGGTGGGCGACCTGGGCTACCTCCACGTCCACCCGGACGGCGAGCCCGGTGACGGCGTCACCGAGCCGGGGCCCGAGATCACCTTCATGGCCGCCGCGCCTTCGGGCGGCACCTACCGGCTCTACCTGGACTTCCAGCACGACGGCGTCGTCCGGACGGCCGAGTTCACCGTGCGGGCAACCGACAGCCACACCACCCACTCGAACGCGGCGTCGCCGGCCGCGTCCGAGCACACGAGCCACCACGGACACCACGAGCACCACTGACCGCAGAGACATCGCTGACGGGCTGCCGCGGCAGAGGGGCGCGGCCATGAGTCGCTCGACTCGGCCGGCTCCCTGCCGCCCCCCGTACATTCACCGCTTTGGAAGGACCGTCATGCCCCGCCTGACCCGACTCACGCCCGATACAGCGGTCGGCGCCTCGCGCGACCTCCTCGCCGAACTGGTCTCACGCCACGGCCAGATCGGCGACATGGTCTCCACGATGGCGCACTCGCCTGCCGTTCTGGGCGGCTATCTCCAGCTCAGTCGGGCCATGGGGCGGGCCAAACTGAACCGTACGGTCAGCGAACGGATCTCGATCGCCGTCCAGGTCCTCCAGGGTTGCGGATTGTGTCTCGACGCGCATGTCAGCGCGGCCCGCTCGATGGGTGTGGACGAGGAAGAGATCGAGCGGGCCCGCTCAGGCACCTCGGCTGATCCCGCGATCGCGGCGATCATCGCCCTCGCCCTCCAGATCTACCGCGAACCGACGTCGATCACCGACGAGCAGGTCATCGCGTTGCGTGAGTACGGCTACAGCGACCGGGCGATAGCCGACGTCGTAGGAGTCGTCGCACTCAACGTCCTCACCGGCGCCTTCAACCTGCTCGCCGGCCTCACACCGGGGAGCGGCACCGATGCGTAGGCACACACCGACCCCCCTCTGTACGGCATGGTCCCCGATCCGAGACCGTGCCCCGCCGCATGGACATGGAAGGAACACGCCATGCGCCTGTTCGCCATCCGCGACTACCGCTATCTCTTCAGCGCCCAGATCATCGCCCTGTTCGGTACCGGGCTGACCACAGTGGCCCTCGGGCTGCTCGCCTACGACCTCGCCGGTCCTCGTGCCGGCATGGTCCTCGGCACCGCTCTGACCGTCAAGATGGTGATGTACGTGGTCATAGCCCCCCTCGCCGCCGCGTACGTCGACCGCTTCCCCCGAAGAACCCTCCTCGTCGTCCTCGACGTGGTGCGCGCCGCGGTGGTCCTCGCGTTGCCGCTCGTCACCGAGGTCTGGCACATCTACGTCCTGATCGGTCTGCTCCAAGCCTCGTCGGCGGCGTTCACCCCGACATTCCAGGCCGTCATCCCCGACATCGTCACCGATGAGTCCGACTACACGCGTGCCCTGTCCGCCTCACAGGTCGCCTACACCATGGAGAGCCTGCTCAGTCCCGTACTGGCAGCGGTCGCCCTTGCGTTCATGAGCTTCAACTGGCTGTTCCTGGGCACCTCGGCCGGATTCCTCGTCTCCGGTCTGCTCGTTCTGTCGACGCGCATCCCCAACGCCCGTCCCAGTGCCCACACCAAGGCATGGGACAAGGCAGCAGCAGGCATCACTACATTCTTCAGGACACCGCGGCTGCGGGGCATCATGGCCCTCAATCTGGTGGTCGCGGCAGCGGGGTCGATCGTCGTCGTCAACACCGTCAACTACGTCCGTGACGAGCTCAACGGCTCCCAGTCGGACGTCGCTTGGATGCTCGCCGCATCCGGCAGCGGAACACTCCTGGCCGCGCTCGCCCTGCCCCGTGTGCTCGACCGGATCGCCGCCCGCACCATCATGGTCAGCGGCGCCGGAGTGCTCGTCGGCGGCACGATCGCCGCGGTGGCCCTCATCACGACGGGCCTGAGCACCTGGACGGGGACGGCGATCGTCTGGACCGTGATCGGCATCGGCATGGCCCTGGTCATCACACCGACCGGCAAGGTCCTGCGTGCCTCCGTCGAACCCCGGGCGATCCCCGAGGTCTTCGCAGCCCAGTTCTCCCTGTCCCACCTGGCCTGGCTGGTCACCTATCCGATCGCGGGATGGCTCGGTACGAACGCCGGCTTCGCCCTCACCTGGTCACTCCTCGCGGCCCTCGCCGGGATGGGTGCCATCGGCACCCTCCTCCTGTGGCCACGCCACGACGGACGACGAGGCATGACCGAACCCTCGACACCCGTACGGCCCGCGGCCCGGGCTGACAGGTCCACCCTGTCCAAGGCCGCGTAGAGCAGTCCGACGGTTCGCGCCGCGCACGCTCCCCAGCAGGCGCATCAGGAGGCCGTGGTCGCCGCCCCGTTCCACCCGGGCGGCGGACACGGCCTCCGTGGCGCCGACGGCGCAAGCCTGTTCTGACTCGATGCCACCGGCTGAACGCACCACGCATCACACCGCCACGACTCCGGTGCGGTTCGTCCAGCCGCACCCGCACCACGTCCCCCACACCACGGCACGTGCCGGCAGGGAGTCAATTTCTGCTCGACCTGGAGGGACGTTCACCGTTGCCCGAGTGCCGAGCTGACTGCGCTGACACGGCGCGCAAGGCAGTCAGCAGGAATGTCGATGAGTTCATACCCGAACGCGCGATAGCTCTCCTCGTGGAAGCCCTCGAAGACCAATGACTCCTCAAAACTGATCCGCCGAGCACTGGTCGGCTCGCAGAATCCCAGGTTTCGCACGAAGAACACCTGGCGCTCGTAGATCTCTTCGGTGGTGATCCGCTCGATCTCCGCAACCAGGGTGCGGGACACCGACAGCCTCAGATAGCGGGCGAGCGCCAAGGTGCAGAGAGGGGACCTGTCGAACACCTGCACAGGGCTTGTGGTGATGGTCTCCAACTGCCGTTGCCTTTGCAGTTCAACCACATCATCCACAAAGGTCGGTCGTGTCCACGGCTCGGGCTCACCGTGAGCCTGAGCACGTGCGATGACCGCGGTGGCGGCCTCCTCAACGACCCCGTAGCCACGCTCTGCCAGGCATCGAAGGATCGATGTCTTGCCTGAGCCCGGCGTGCCGGTGAGAACGTACCGTCGCATGGTGGGAAACCTTCCTCGCGTGGCTGGATCAGTTCACCGGCCCTCAGCCTCGACGGAGACATCGAGCAGTGAGATCTGGGACTGGTAAGGGGGAGACAAGGAACCCTCGACGGCTCACGAGCCGGAGACATCCCTGCTGTCGAGGCGTACGACCGAAGGGCCCATGAGGCATCGATCAACGTCACGCCAGCGTTCAGTACAACTCATCGACCGGGCCATCGGCAACCGCACCGGCGATCGGGGCGCTGCCCAGGGAGATCTGAGCCCACTGTGCGGAGTGGGAACGGGCCAACCATGGGTGGGCGAGGACGGGTTCGAACGGCCAGGGCGTCACGCGGGGACAGATCGCGATGGGAGCCAGTGCCCTTCCCGATGACCAGGCCGAGTGTGATGACCCGGTCGAGGGGGGTGACACGTCCACCCATGGATGGATTTGCCCCGGAGGCACTTTCCAGGGGCATGCATCGGAGTGTCCCCCTCTTCGCCGGGTAGCCAGTTGTTGCCGGCAGGTACTGCTGGCTGCGGAAACGACATCGCGGACGGAGGACGCGGAGAGATCCCACGAACCGTACGGCGGCAACGGCCGAAACAGCCGTGGTCACCACAGTCGATACGGTGACACAAGAGCAATAGACCCCGGGGACCCGTGACGCAGACGCTCCCCACCCATGCCATGAAGAAGGCGCAAGCACATCTGACCAGGCCCGAGGTCCGGACGCTTCGACGGCCACAGGTCACCAACCGAGCATCGCACTGACACTCCTTCAAAGGCCGGAACGACCACTACCGCCATCCATCTCGGTGCCTGGATCCCAGGAGGAGTCATGAGACCAATCAGCCTTCCGCCTCGAACATCCCGAACCTTAGCCGTAGTGATCTGCGCAATCCTGACGGCTCTTGCGCTGACCGCATGTGCAGTCACGCGGGTGGCGGTCGTCGCCAAGTCCGCCGTGAGCGTGGCACGCATCTTCTCCAAGCAGGGCAGCGTCCCGGTGATCCACCAGTCAGCCAAGTTCAAGGTGACAGCGATTGCCAGACCCCGCACCGCAGCCGAACTCGCCCGGTTGCTCGGCGGGAAGAACAAGAAGGCGGAGGCCCAGATACCCGTCTCACCGACAGCCGCGGGCGACAAGCCGATCCCCGCGCCCGACGACTCCATGTGGAAACTCGTCATCAAGCGAGAGGTCCAGGGCAGGACGGAAGCAGAGGTCTATCAGGTCGACGGTGGGAAGAAGTTGTTCATGCACACGAATGGCCGCACTTCCCAGTCGCTGGAGCCCGGCCGGAACCTCGTGGTCATCGAAGCACTCACGGACAGCACGGTCGTGGCCCTGATGGACACCGATGGGGAACCCGAACGGAGTGCGGGCACGTTCTTCATCAGCCTGGCACTGAAGAACGGACGTGAGTACGACTTCGACCACGGCAAGAGGTCGGGCAAGAGCAAGAAGGGAGACCTTCGGATCGGCCTCGCGATGAGCGCGGTCAACGGCGCCAGAATCGCCGAGATGGACAAGCGGCCGTCGCTGGCCGACTGCCTCACGGTGAAGCCCGGGGACTGGGAGGACGGCATCCCTGCGTACACCGTGCCATGGGGCCACTACTGCCTCTTGACCAGCGAAGGCAGGTTCGCCACGGTCAATTTCAAGCTCGGCAGCCACACCTACACCGTGTGGCAGACAGCCCCGGAGAAGTAGCCGTATCCCCTTCGCCCGCAGTGAGCCGGATCCTCAGGAGGTGATTCCGGTTCGACTCGCTGCGGGTCGGTCCTTCCGACCACGCAGGGCCAGGGGGACGAGGCGTACTTGCCCGGGACGCGAATCGGTACATGTTCCACGAGGGATGGAAGGGCACCGCGGTGGGCAACAAGGCGAAGGCGGCAGTGGCGCGCAGGATCGTGCGCTATCTCGATGGGGGCGATGTCACCGGACTGGGCCCGGACTCGGAAGCGGACGTCACTCGGATGGTCCGGGATGCAGTGGAGCATGACGAATCCGGAGTGACCGGGGAATCGGAAGCACTGTGGCTCGCCCTGTGGCTGGCGCTGTGCGGCTGCACCGCACCCGACCTTCCGGGCTCGCGCGACTCTCATCGAGCCGCCGCCGAAAGCAGGTTGGCGATGATGGACGAGATAGGCCCCTCGCTCGTCCCCCCAGGTGCCCACGAAGCGATCATCGGGCGGGGCCCGTTGCCCGAGGACCATCGAGTGTGGGCGGCCCTGGCCGGCACGCTGCTGCTGGACGGAGAGCCGGGTGATCTGGCCAGGGCAACCGCGGCCGTGGAACGCTACCGGCTCGGCGCGGCAGACCGGGGCGGTGTGTCGGTTCCGGTCGCGCTCGCGCTGGGCGAACTCCTGATGGAAGAGATGGCCGAGGCCACGTACGAACCGGCCGCTGCGGGTGCTCGGGCCAGCTTCACGGTGGCGGACGTCGACAGTACGAAGGGCGATGCACCCGGCGACCTCACAGCCGGTTGGGAAGCCGTGGCTGCCATTTGGGAAGCGGGCATAGCACCGCTCGCGCCCGGTTCCGCGCCGCGGCTCGCGACACTCTCCAGCCTCGGCGCCGCACTGGGCGTCCTGGCCGGACTGGACCCCCTGGACCAGTTCGCGTACCGCCCGTTGGACGAGCGGGCCGCCGCACACCTGAACCGCGGCCTCGAAGTCCTGTGGGAGGCGAGCGCGTTCCTGCCCGAGAACCAGGAAGCCGTGGGCACCCGTGCGCAGATCGCGAACCTGCTGCTCCACCGCCATCTGAACGGATCGCCGCACGGCGAGCAGGAGTCCCTCGACAAGGCCATCGCCCAGCAGGGGCACGCGGTGCAACTGGCGGAAGAGTGCAACGCTCACCACAAGGGAGTGCTGTACACAAGCCTCGCCAACCTCTTGGGCCACCGGGCGCTGCTGCTCGACAGACCGGAGGACCACACGGAGTCCCTGCGGGTCGCCCAGCGCGCCGAGGTGTTGACGCAGGGCGGAGACCCTGAGCAGCACTCAAGCGCACTGGCCTGCCTGGGTCTGGCCGAACTGGGATGGTTCGATCGCTATGGTGACGCACCCCTGCTGGACGACGCGGTCATCCATCTCAGGGCCGCCTGCACCATCGCCGGGCACCCGCCCGACAGCCATACGAGCGCACTCCAGACCCTCGCCGAGGCTCTGCTCATCCGTCACGAGCGGGGGTCCGGCTCCCCCGAGGCGGCGGTGCCGGACGGCAGCAGACTGTTCGGGGCCGCCACCGACCTCGATGAGGCCCGGGCTTGCGCGGAGACCGTGTTGGCCTCGTCCCCGTCCTCGCCTGACGACTTCGGCCGACTCTGCGTCCTGTCAACCATCTATCTGACCGCGTACCAGGAGAGCAGCGATCCCGGGCTGCTCAACGCGGCCGTGCTCGCCGCCGAGTTGACGGACACCGTGCCCGCGGACCATCCGTCAGTCGCCGAGTGTCACGCCCGGCGCGCGGGCACCCTCGCCGAACGGCACCGCCTGCGCCCGGTGTCCGAGGGTGATCGTGACCTCGCCGAGGCCATCCGGCAGGCGCGCCTCGCCGTAGCCGTAGCCCCGCCCACCGTGCGGACGTTGTACCTCCACAACCTTGCCGTCCTCGTAGCGCTCAGGCTCCAGACCGTGCGCTCGGAGCGGGATGTCCGCGGCCTCCTCACACTCCACGAGGACATCGTGGCCGCGACACCCACCGACTCCCGGCACCTGCCCGGCCGACTGCACGCCCAACAGGCCGCCCTGCTGCAGGCGGCCCAACTGCTGGACGACCCTGGCCTGCTGTCCGATGCCGTCACCGTCGCCGCCCGAGCCTGCGCAGTCGCCGGACGAAGTGGACCATCCCGCCCCCTGTTGCTCATCGGGCATGCCCTGGCCCTGTGCGAGCGGGCGCAGGCAGTGTTGAAAGCGGCCGGTCCGTCCGGGGCAACCCGCCATGCCCCCGGGACGGCCACGACCGGCGACGAAGGCACTCGTCACCCCACCGGGTCGGCTGCCTCGGTTGCCTCGGTTGCCTCGGCTATCGAGGGACCGCTACCCGCTCTGACGGACGCCGAGGCCATCGGCCGGGCCCAGGCCGATCTGAGCGAGGCCATCCGGGTCGTCTCGCTGGCACGGGACGATGCACCGGCCGGCAGCGCGACGGGGGCCTGGGCGCTCACCGTTCTCGTCCGCGCCCTGTTGGCCCAGGCGAGAGCCGCCACGGATAACAGCCACCGGGGCACCTCCGAGACCAGTGACACCCAAACCGAGGGCACCGACACAGCCCTGAGGCGGGCAGTGGAACTGATCGACCAGGCTCTCGACACCCCAGACAGCCGGACACACTCACTCCGACGGCACCAACTCCTGCTGCTACGGGCCGAAGCTCTCCTGATGCAGGCCGAAGGATCGTCCGGTGAAGTGTCGGACACCCATGGCCTGCGCGCCCCGGACCCCCGCGCCCTCGGCGACACGACGCCCACCCCGACCAGGCGCGCACTGGCCGACCTCGACGAGGTCGCCCAAGCCGACCACGCCCGGCTGCCCGACCGCCTGGTGGCCGCAGAGCGGTCCGCCCGTCTCACTATGGACCTCGGCGACGCCGCAGGAGCGCACCGCCGCTACCGGCTCGCCCTCGACCTGCTGCGACGTTGGATCACCGTCGGACTCCTCGCCAACGATGTGCGCACCTTGCTCGGAGACTGGCGGATGCTCGGCGCCGACGCCGCTGCCGCGGCCATCGCCGACGACGATCCGACGAGCGCTCTCGCCCTGCTGGAGGACGGCCGCGCGGTCCTGTGGCAGCGCGTCCTGGAGTTGCGCACCGACATCGATCGCGTGCACGACCTCGACCCCGCACTCGCCACCCGGCTGCGGACGAGCGCCGCCGTACTGCGGACCGCCTCGCTCGAAGCCGTCCCCGCAATCGGGCCGGCCTTCGAAGAACGACGCGGCCACCGCACGATACGGCTGCTCAACCCTGGTACACAACAGCTCCAGAACGCCGAACTCGCCTGGTCGGCAGCCGCCGCCGAGGCCCGGAGGCTGATCCCGGGATTCCTCGAACGTCCGGACCCCGAGGCGTTGTGCGCAGGACTGCCCGGCCCGGTCGCCGTGGTCAACGTCAGTCGACACCGCTGTGACGTACTGCTGGTCGATCCCGGTGGTGTGCGCCTCCTGCCTCTGCCCCTGGACCTGGAGGCCGTACAGCGGCACGCCGCCCTGTACCTTGCGGCGGCCCGGACCTTCGAGGAGCGCGCGTCAACCGGTGCCGCCCCGCTGAGAGTCGGGGTCACAGGACCGTTCAACCGAGTGCTCGGCACCGTCACCGGCTGGCTCTGGGAGACGGTCGCCTCCCCTGTCCTGGAGGCGTTGGCCGTCCCCAAGACCGAGGAAGGAGGGCTCAGACCGCGACTGTGGTGGTGCCCGACGGGGCCGCTCGCACTCCTGCCGCTGCACGCCGCGGGCCGACACACCACTCCTGGTGAAAGCGTCATCGACCGGGTCGTCCCCTCCTACACGCCCACCGTCGCAGCGCTCGCCGCTTCGGCCGCCGCCGGGGCGAGTACCGCCCGGCCACGGATGCTGGCGGTACTCGCTGACCGCGTGGACGGCGTGGCGCACCTGCCCGGCGCCGACATCCACAGCGCGCTCATCTCCGCGTGTTTCCCGGGCGCAACGGTGCTCGGCAGCGGACAGGCGCGCTCCGAGCGCGTGGTGTCGCAGCTGCCCACCCACACCCTGCTCCATGTGATGTGTCACGGCAGCCACGACCCGTACCGTCCCGAACGCAGCGGACTGCTGCTGGAGGACGGTGTGTTGCCGGTGTCCGCGCTGGCCGCCGAGCGCACCGATGCCGCCTTCGTCTCCTTGACCGCCTGCCAGACCGCGACCCTCGATCCCCTGACCTCCGACGAAGTGATCAGCATGGCCGGTGCGATGGTGTTCGCCGGCTGGCGCCAGACCGTCGCCACCCTCTGGCCGGTGGACGCCGCCGAGACCACCGCAGTGACCTCACTGCTGTACGGAATCGGGCCGTCGCCCAGCGGCTCTCCCGGCGCACCGGCAGCCGAACCGTTCACACCTGATCGCGCGGCCCGTCGGCTCCATGACGCCGTCATGTCCCGGCGATCGCTCACCAGGGCGCCCCAGGCCAGGCTCTGGGCCTGGGCCCCGTACCTCCACATCGGCGCCTGACCCCAGGAGACCCCTTGAGCACTCCCACCCCGTCCGATCGTGGACTCGCCGAGTTCGCCGAGTTCGCTGACCATTCGGCCCCCAGTGCACCGCCCGCGGCGGACACACTCCACTTCGATCTACCGGCTGGCACCCCCTTCGACGAGGGCTGCGTCCTGCTGGAAGAAGCCGTGAAGCAGGATGAGCTCCAGCACCGGTGGATACGCATCACCATGAGCGGCACCGCCGAAGCCGTGCTGACCAGTCGGGACTTCCTGCGCGACAACTACGGCATGAGCGTGCCGATGGCGGGCGGTCTGGCACAGCAGCTGGACACGCCGGGTGCGGGCGGGGAAAACCCGGAGTACGTGTCCGCGATCCTGTACCGCTGCCCCGTGACCGGCTGTGGGCAGGAGAGGGTCACGGTCTACGGTGACGCGCCACTGTGCCCGGTTCACCAGGGGGAGATGGCCGAGGCCGGGAGGATTCGATGAACCCGGCCGACCTGGCGTCCTCCGCGTTGTCCGTGTTCACCACGCGCTTCCTGCTGGTGATCCTGTTCCCGGTCACCGCAGGCTCGCTCTATCTGCTGTGCCTGGTGTGGGCCGGGGCTCCGGAGGGGAGGTTCGCGGCGTCCGCCATCGGTGACACCGCAGGGAAGCTCGGTGGAGGAAAGATCGCCCTCCTGCTCCTCGCTCTGCTGGTGGCGGGGTTCCTGTTCCAGGCGGCGCTGCCGATCATCCACCGGTTCTGGCAGGTCCTGCCGGTACTCCCCGGCCGCTCAGCCCGCCACCGCTCGCACCTGCGGACCAAACACCGACTGGAGGCGACCAGGGACGCCGTCGGCCAGGTGCTCACCCTGCCGGCGCACGAGCGGGGCGCCGTCATCCTGGCCGCCCGGCAGGCGGCCCAACGGCTCGACCACGAGTACCCGCCCATGGACGCGAACGTGTTGCCGACCGTGCTCGGCAACGGTCTGCGGGCGCTGTGGGCGGGCGTCGGTCGCAGTCACGGTTGGAGTGCCGACGCGGCGTGGCCCCGGCTGTACGCTGTCCTACCGGACTCCACCCGACTGCTGGTCGACGACGCCCGCAACGCCCTGGACCAGGCACTCGCCCTGACGACGGTGTGGGTCCTCACGGCCGTGGCGGGCCTGCCCCTCCTGATTCCGGCGGGCTGGTGGATCCTGCTGACCGCGATACCCCTGGCCCTGGCGGTGCTGTCCCACCGCGGGGCACTCGCCGCCGTCCCCATGTACCGCGCGACCGTCCAGAACGCATTCGACCTTCACCGTCTTGACCTGTTGCGCGCCCTTCACCTGCCGATGCCGGCCGACACGACCGCCGAACGAGTCCTGGCCTCCGGCCTCTGCGACGCCTGGCACCGCGGCACCGCTCTAACCGGCCCGTACGACCACGCCTGAGCCGGCCGGAACCGGCGTGCCGCACCGCCGGTTCCGGCATGCCGGGCCACGCCGGACCACTCACCCAAGTATGTGCCGACGGTGGCCCCCGGTCCGGAACGGGCGGATGGGTTCGGCGTGTCCGAGCCATGCGGGAGCCTGAGACCACACGGCCCGACATCGACCAGGGGGCCGCCTGGGGGTTGGGCTGGGGGTTGGGCTGGGAACTGTTCGACCTGCCGGGCGGCACGGCCTTCGGGCACGACGGGAACACCATCGGCCAGGGGGCATTCCTGCGCGTGGTGCCCGAGCGCGAAATGGCGGTTGCGATCTTCACCAACGGCGGCCCGTCGCGGAGGGTGTACGCCGAGGTCATGGGACGAGTACTCGATGAACTCCGCGGGGTCGGGCTGCCCCAGCCGACGCCGGGGGGTGGCTGCTCCCCCGCCCGAGGCAGCCCGCTGTACCCGATACGTCAGCGCCTACGCATCGGTCACCTCCCTCGCCTCCCGACCACGTGCAGATCGTGCTCGGCCGCTAGGACAACGTCCCTGCGACAACGGACGCCGCGTCCGCGATCAGTTTGTTGTCAAAGTCAGCGTCCTCCGCACCGCGATTGGACATGATCGCCATGACGATGGGTGCAGCATTGGGGGGCCACACCACGGCGATGTCGTTGCGGACTCCGTAGGCTCCGCCTCCTCCGGTCTTGTCGCCGACCACCCAACCCTTGGGGACTCCCGCTCTGATGAGTTCGTCGCCGGTCGTGTTGGTCCGCAGCCACTGCGTGAGCTGTGCGCGTTCGTCCTCAGCAAGGGCATCCTGGAGTACGAATGCTCGTAGGTCAGTGGCCAGCGCACGTGGCGTGCTGGTGTCCCGGGTGGCGCCGGGGGCCCACTGGTTGAGTTCCGGCTCGCGGCGGTCCACGCTGGTCACGGTGTCGCCCACCTCTTCAAGAGCGGATGCCAGGCCCTTCGGCCCGCCGAGTGCATCGAACAGCAGATTGGCCGCGGCGTTATCGCTGTACCGGACGGCGGCGTCACACAACTCGCGCAGGGTCATGCCGGTTTCGACGTTCTTCTCGGTCACGGGAGAGTGTTCTATCAAGTCGTCCTTGGAGTACTTGATCACCTTGTCCATGCCGTTGAGGGAGTGCTTGTGCAACACGGCAGCCGCAGCGAGTGCCTTGAACGTGGAGGCATAGGCGAATCGCTGATCGTCCTTGTACGCCACCTCGCGCCCGGTACCGGTGTCGACCGCGTAGACACCCAGCCGTGCACCGTACTTGTGCTCCAGCTTCCTGAAATCGTCGACGAACGGCTGCACTGCCGGTGCAGAGCGCTTGGTTGCGGCCGGCGGAGCCGGTGCGGCCCGGTTGTTGTCCTGGCCGCAGGCCGCAAGTGGGAGGACGGCGAGTGCGACGAGCCCACCGGCAACGACCCGCCGTCCATGTGTGTACTGCATGGTTCGAACCTCCGGATAACCCCGGGGAAGGGTGCAGAGAGGGGTAGGTCACATGCCCGGACTGCGTCCTGGGAGTCAGGTCCGACCTCACCCTTGACCTCCATGATCGATGTACGGGGCATCAAGCCATGCTGCCCTGAGACCGCACCGAAATGCACTTCGCCTCTCCGCGCCAAACCGATGCCGCCCCCGCGGAACTCCCCCTCCCGGCTCAGATCGTGGCGGCCGTCCCGGCTTCCCAGGCGGCGGGCAGTCCCGGGCGACGCGCATGCCGTTCAGGGCCGTCCCACTCATACAGCCCGACGTCGTTGCATGAGAAAGGTGGTCAATCGGTGCTGAGGCCGGGACGTCGGTGGTGCCGGCTCTGGGTACGAGGTACTCGCGCAGTGCCCGCTGCGCTCAGGCCCGTTCGGCTTCCATGGAGTGCTCCGACCGCCGGCATGAAGCCGCTGGACAACCTGAGCTTCGGCGAGCGCGGCCACGAGCCGGTCCTCCTCCACCGAGCGAGGCGGGCTCGGAAACAGGCCGACGTACGGCGGCCGTCTCGTCTGCATGGCGCTCGGGGGCTGCCGCGATCCGGTGTGGTCGGCCCACCGGACGGCGGAGTTGGGGGCCGGTGCTGCCACCTCGGTTGCCGAGCGGAGGGAAATCGGTTCGACGGCTTCACACAGTCCTGACACCTTGGTGGACCATGACGGACTTCGAGCTTCTGACCGCCGCGGACGTGCAGCTCATGCAGGCGCTGGCGCAACGCGTCACCGCCAGCTGCCCGACCCTGGTGAACGGCGATGCCACGTTCGGTGAGCTGGCCTGGAACTGGGGCAGGGGGCACACGGACCACAGCGCGAGTTGGCCGCGCCGGCTGTGGTTCTCGGACGGGGATCTGGTGGCCTGGGGCTGGGCCCGCCTTCCGCACCAGGTGAGGTTCAGCGACGGCTCGCTGAAGGACGTCACCGGTGCCTATCTCGCCTATCAGGTCCATCCTGATCACGCGGGGATGGTCGACGAGGTGATCGACTGGTACGACGGTGCGGCAGCGGGCTTCGAGCGCACGGTGACGCCGAGTGCCGCCAACAGGTTTGCGCTGCAACGATGGGCGGCCCACGGCTATGAGACCGACCCGGCCTCGCTCGGCGACGCCGGGTCCTGGAGCCAGCTCAACGAGCGGGAGCTGACCGATGTGGAAGAGCCGGTACTGCCCAGGGGATTCCGGTTCCGCACTGCTGACGAGGCCGGGCCGGACGCGGCGGTCCAGGCCCATCTGGACGCTTGGAGCCCCTCGGCGTACTCGACGGAGGGCTACCGAGGCGTCCGGCAGACAGCGGGGTACCGCGGCGACCTGCATCTCCTGGTGGAGGCACCGGACGGAACGATGGCAGCATCGACGATCATGTGGCTGGACGAGGCGAACAAGACAGCGGAGTTCGAGCCGATGGGGACGCATCGGGACTACCGACGTCTGGGGTTGGCAAGGGCGATGCTCCTGCGCGGAATGCATCTGGCGCGGGCGGCCGGCGCCACTCATATGACGGTCGCGTGCCTGGGCGCACCGGGACATTCCCCGGCGCGCGAGCTGTACTACAGCGTCGGTTTCCGCGAGCTCGTGCGGGATGCGCCGCTCATCAAGACCACCGCCGGAGACTGAGCGCCATCAGTTCTGGACTCCGCCGTCGGTCAGTTCGCATCAGGGGCCGCCCGACGGGTAGCGGAGGCGGGGTGATGCCCCCTGACGTCTCCGGAGCCGAAGACTGCCGGAGGCGCACACTGCGCAACCGCGCCCCCTGTCTGCATGCTGAGGTCGTTCGGCATCCATGGGGGGCATCCGTGAGAGCAACCACAACTCGCAGTGTGAGACGCGCACGCAAGGGATTCGGCCTGGCGGTGACGATCCTCCTGCTGCCCTTCGGCGGCTACGGATTGGCCCGGACGGGGATCCTCCCCGAAGGGACACCCCTGGTGCTCGGCCTGCTGTCGTTGATCGTGGGCTTCGTCCTACTCCCCGCGCTGTGCGAGGAGCGAGCCCCTTTCCTGCGTTCGTCGTCGCGGCTGACCGCGCGCACCCTGACCGGCGAACGATCCGTCGACCTCAACCGGATCACTACGGTCCGGCTGCTGACAACGTTCTCGTACGGCGGCCCATACCGGGCCCTGGTGGTGCGCGACATCCATGGTGTGCGCCTGGGCATCACGACCGGGAGAAGCCGGGGGATGCTGCGTCGAGCCATCGAGAGGGCAGACTCGACCGCCCCACGGGACGCCCCCCGCCCCCGGGTGAGCCGCGCGGCGCGGGCTCATCTGAACCTTGCCCCAAGACGTGGGCTCATCGTCCACACGGTGCTCGCCTTTCTCCTTCTGACGGTTGGCCTGAGTCTCTACATGAGCGTCGTGATCCGACTCGGCGGATACTGAGCCGTACCCGTGGTGGAGCCTCTGCTCAAGAGCCCGTGTGGACTCGGCCCGCCCTCACCCCTTGGGGAGCCGTCGATGGATGGCGCACATATGGATGCGCGGATCTGGTCGCGACCGACCGGGAAGCCAGCCTGCGGGCCAATGCTTCGAGAAGCTGCTGGCGACCTGGCCCGTCACCGTCAGGCCGGACGTCATAGGAGCCGCGTCGGGAACGGTCGTTTTCGGCACGCCGAGGTGGAACGTCCCCGACACCCGAACTCCTCTGTTGGCGGCTTCCACACCCCGAGGGACTCATTCCGGTACGCCCGTACGCGGCGTGCACCCCCGGTGACGAACGGTTGCCCTGACGCGCGCAGCCCCGCGTGCCGGGCTGCTGTCACACCCGGCACGATGCACACTGAGTCACAGGAGCACTCGCTCCGGCGGAGCGCTGGTCACCAGCCGACACGCGTCCTGTGGCAGCTTCGAAAGAAGTCGGAAATTCTCTCGGTGTCAGCGATGAGTTCCTAGCGGTCGTCTGGTCTATCCCCTTGAACAGCACAACGGCAAACAGCACGACAGCGATGGGAGACACCCCGCCATGTACCAGCAGATGATCTTCGTCAACCTGGCCACCCGCGATCTCGACGCGGCAAGGAAGTTCTTCACCGAGTTGGGCTACACCATCAACACCCAGTTCAGCGACGACTCAACGGCTTCGATCCCGCTCAGCGACACCATCGTCGTGATGCTGCACACCCACCAGAAGTACGCCGAGTTCACCAAGAAGCCGATCGCGGACCCCACCAGCTCCAGCGAGGTCCTCCTCGCACTCAGCGCCGAAACCCGCGAAAAGGTCGACGAACTCGTGGACAAGGCCATCGCCGCCGGCGGCACCCACACCGGCGAAACCCAGGACCACGGCTTCATGTACGGCCGCGCCTTCAACGACCCCGACGGCCACACCTGGGAGATCGTATGGATGGACCCGGCCGCGATCCAAGGCTGACCACGCCGACCGTCCCACACCTCATCGGGTGTGGCCCGGCACGCTCCTTCCACCGAACGTCGTTGCAGGACGTTGACCCGTGCTCTTCCCGGGCTGGCTGCCATCGAGACCAATCCGGTAGCGGCCCGTCCGGGAACACACGGCCTCCTACCAGAGCCGGGCGCCCCGTCGAATCGGTTCTGCAGCAGGCGACCGCCGGGGCGGGCCCGCCTACCGTGCGGTGGCAGACCCGATGGCAGACAGGACCCCTAAGCGGCGGGCGCGAACGTGAAGTGCACATCGGTCAATGCCTCAGATGCCTCCCACAGTCGACGGCCGGTCTCGGTGTCAGTCGCGGCCGAGGCAGTCGTACGGGCCCTACGAGCCCGCTTCCTGGAACGTCAGGCGCAGTGGCGTGATGACCTGTCGGAGGAATTGGCCCAGCGCCTCGGGCTCGATCCGGACGACGCGTTGTATCCGCAACTCGCCGCCGGGATGGCACTCACAGCCTTTGACACCGTTTTGCGACGGTGGAGCAGCAGCGAGGGAGCCGAGGACCCCGTCGAACTCCTCGACAGCGCCTTTGCCATGCTCGCGCCGGCACTGGACAGGGTGGAGCTTCCCGCTGCTCCAGGGTGACCCCATGAGGGCTGGCCCCACACACTGATCTCCGTGACATGGGCCAGACGCCCGCCCGATGGCGGTCCAGAGACGCGGTGGCTGCGACTTCGAAAGTGGGCCGTTCAGCGCTGGCCAGTCGCTGACCGTGCGGCACGGCGGAGCCTTCCGGCCAACTGCGGCGGGAGCACCGGGCGCGGTGGTCTGGCCAGAAGCCGGTCGACGTGGTGACGTTCGAGCCCCTGCCGCGCATCGATGGGCAGCAGCAGCCGGTCGGGCCGTACGAGAGAGTTGCGGACGAGTCGGGGCGGTATGACGTCGTCGAGCCAGGCGAACGGCCGCTTGTCGGCGTAGCGCAGCAACGGGGGCCACTTGGCGCCGGAGAGCAGTTCCATCAGCCGAATTCGAGGGTCTCCGGGTTGTGCCGTGTACCCCCTGAAGCGGACCACAGGCAGTGTGGGGAGTCCGAGTGCCGGAGCGATGTGGGTGTTGGCGTCGTCCTCCCATGTGGTGGCCCAGCAGAGGTCGTATACCTGTGCGAGCTCGGGAAGCCAGTCGCGGTGTCGGCGGGAGAGTAGGACACGGAACCCGAGCAGGTCATGGGTATCGAAGTCGCTCGCCGGTTGCGGTCGGGCAGGGTTGAGGACTCCATCGACATCGAGGAAGAGCAACGGCTTCGACACAGGACTCCTACCGGTCGGACGAACGGATGCCGGGATGCCGGGATGCCGATCGAACGTCCAGCAGAGGCGAAGGGTTCCTCCGGTGGCGGCAAGGAGCGCGCCGCGGTGCTCGAACACAAAGGGGCTGTGGCACCACCCCACACCCGCGCCACGGCGAGCTCCCACACGGCTTCCCACCAGGGGGAGATGACTTCGCAGTCGACTTCGCGCCCGTATCGCTGGGTCGGCAGTCACTCGACAGGACCTATCCGGTGGGCCACTGTCCGCGCGCCGCCACATCCAGTACCAGGGCAGCGATGTTCCAGGAGTCGTCGTCGCCACGATGATGCCGACCTTCCAACGGGAGTCCGGCCAGTGTGAGCGCCTGGGCCATTCCGGGGCGCCGACGCAGTCCGTAGGAGGTGGTGAAGGCCACCTTCGCATTGGTGTGATGCTGGTTGAAGGGGTACTCCGTACCCGTCTGCTGGCATTGGCGGGTGAACTGATTGCGGTCGTAGTCGCCCCAACTGGCCCAGGGCAGCGACCGCGTACGGTGCTGAGTGGTCAGTTCCCGGCATGCATCGGCAAAGGTCTGGCCGCCGGCAACCTCGGTCGGTGTCAGCCCGGTCAGCTCGGTGCAGAACGGGCTCACTTCGGATCTGGTCGGACGTACCAGCAGCCGGTGCTTCGTAAGGCGCTCGCCCGCGCGCAAGTCAACCACGGTGAGCCCGATCTCAATGATCTCGCTCACCTGGCCCGGCGGGGGCTGCCCCTCCCAGCAGGTCGCTTCGACATCAACCACGTTCAAGAGGTACTCATCAACATCCATGGGGAGCGAGGGTAGACGGGTTGACCTCCGTGCCGCTGTTCTTTAGGGCTCGGGCACTGGCGGAACACCTCGACCAGGCCGGAAGGACGAATGCGCCTCGGGGGTCCGGACCCTCATCCCGCCGTCGGTGTGCCGATCGGCTTCTCGAACCGGTAGTGCGCGTACGGGCTCGGTGTTGAACGCGGGGATCTCCTGGAAGCCATGGGAGTGGTAGAGCCGAGTTGCCGCATCGAGCGCTCTGTTGGTGTCCGGTCGCAGTACGAGTCGACCGTCCCGGGCGGCACGCGCTTCGAGTCCGGCCAGGAATGGGCGGCCAAGGCCCAGCCTCCGGGAGCGGGGGGCGATTCACATGCGTTTGATCTCGGCGGGTGCGCCGAACGGCGGCTTCAACCGGCACAGCCGACCGGCTCACCATGGAGCCGGCCAATCAGGAACAAGCCGTTCGGTGGACGGAGTTCACCTGTGTCCGACAGCAGACTGTGCGCGGGGGTAGGGCCTGTCGCGAAGCACTCCTCAAGTTCGCCGAAGTAGGACCGGAAACCCACTCCGGGATCAGACCGCCGTGGCGAGCAGGCCCGCGCCTGGCCCGGCAAGCTCGTCCGGCGCCACCCGTCGCCCGGAGACGGCCAGCAACAGGGAAAGCGCGGTTCCGCTCACTTCGGGACCGGCTCCGATCGACACATCGGCGTCCACTGCGGTGAGCCGTACACGGGCCACGAGTTCCTTGGCTCCGCCGAAGGAGGCCGGGGTGCGAGTCTGCAACCGTAGGGACCTGACGACGGCCTCCTGTGCGTAGGAGTGAGTGAGGCCCAAGGGTCTGCGAATGTCCTCACCGTGGATGACCTCCTCGACGAGTCGGCTGTCGAGAGGGGCCGGCGGGGACGACCTCCGTGCGGCGACCTGGCGCAGCCGCTCCAGGGTCTCCTGGGGTGCGGCACCGCGCTCCCGTTCCACACCGCTCGCGTTCAGACGGTCGAAGTCGAACCGGGTTCGGACGAGACCGACGACGAAGCCCAGGCGCGTCGTGCGGGCCGAGTCGACGAGATGGGCAACCACGTCATGGACGGTCCACCCGTCACACAGGGACGGCTCCCCCCACTGCTCGTCGTCGAGTCGGGCGAGGTCATCGATCAGCGCCGCCCGCTCCGCGTGCACCATCGACCAGACGTCGTTCTTCACGGTTCCTCCTTCGTACCTCACCACATTGCCCGCCAGCTGGGACTCGCGCCAGGACGGAAACTCATCGCTGGTGAGCAAAGCCGCCGCAACCGGGCGGGTTCCCGCCCCACGGACGCGGCGGAAGCGTCCACGCGGCAAGGACCCGCCTCCGGTAAGCGCCCTCCCGTGCGACGGTTCCCTCGTTGTGTAAGCCGCCCCGTGCGACGCCCGCGGACGGGCTGCGCATCGACGTGGTAGCCCACACCCGCGGTTCATTTTCGGCCCGGAGGCGCTACCACGAGAACGCAATGGGAATGTGCGCCTCCCGTTGTCCCTGGGGGTGGGCGGCGGGAAGCTTCAGTGCAGCCGCCGGGGTCCGGCCCCGGTGTCCCGAGGTCGAGAAGGAGTGCGCATCGTCATGTCCTTACGCAGAATGCTCTCCACCGCAGGCGTGAGCGTGGTTCTGGTGAGCGCCGGACTACTGACGGCTCCGGCAGCCCAAGCCGCGCCCGCACCCGGGCCCGCCCACTGGGTTTCCTTCGGTCCGCATCCGACATACGAGCGGTGCAAGGCGACGGGCGACCATCTGGTCAGCATTTGGTTGATCACCGAATTCACGTGCGCCCCGTACCCGCCGCACACTCTGTCCGTCTGGAAGTAGCGGCTGAGGCCGAGGAACGGACCGGCACACCTGAGCGTCCAGGGTGTGCCGGTTCGCTGTGCCCCGGTGTGAACACCGCGACCGGTGCGGCGGTCGATCCCCACCGCACATCGGGTCTGGGCCTGGCCGGTCCCGGCTCCGATGGCCGGGCTCCCGGAGCCGGCGTACCGTCGTTCGGTGTGGGCCTGCGGCACATCGCACGGACTGCGTGCGGTCGACCGGCCTCGGATTTGCCCCCTACCAGCAGGGGAGAACCGTCGTGAAGGCAGTTCAGTACCGTGCGATCGGCGCGGATCCCGAGGTCGTCGACATCCCGGCCCCGGAGCCGGGCCCCGGTCAGATTCTGTTGAAGGTCACCGCGGCCGGCGTGTGCCACTCCGATATCGCGGTGATGTCGCTCCCCGCCGAGCGGATCGCCTTCCCGCTACCCCTCACCCTCGGGCACGAGGGAGCCGGTGTGGTGGCCGGGCTCGGCAGCGGGGTGTTCGGGGTGACGGTCGGAGATGCGGTCGTCGTGTACGGGCCGTGGGGGTGTGGTGTCTGTCCGATCTGCGCATCTGGTCAGGAGAACTACTGTCCCCATGCGCGCACCCTGGGCATCCACCCTCCGGGCCTCGGCTCACCCGGCGCGATGGCGGAGTACATGTTGGTCGATGATGTGCGGCATCTGGTGCCGATCGGCGGGCTGGACCCGGTGGCCACGGTGCCGCTGACCGATGCCGGTCTGACGCCCTACCACGCGATCCGCCGTGCGCTGCCGAAGTTGGTACCCGGATCCACCGCCGTCGTCATCGGCACCGGCGGTCTGGGGCACCTCGCCATCCAACTGCTGAGAGTGCTCACACCTGCGCGGGTCATCGCCCTCGACGTGTCCGAGGACAAACTCCGGTTGGCCCGGAGCGTCGGCGCACACGAAGCGCTTCCTTCGGATGAGAATGCCGCCCCGCGCGTGCGCGAACTCACCGACGGCCACGGCGCCCAGGCCGTCTTCGACTTCGTGGGCATCGATCTCACCGGCCGCATGGCCGCCGACATGGCCGGTATGGACTCCGACATCCAACTCGTCGGCATCGGGGGCGGCACCGTACCGGTGGGGTTCGCCCAGGTCCCCTACGGGGCATCGGTCACCGCACCCTACTGGGGCGGTCGTACGGAACTGGCCGAAGTCGTCGCGCTCGCCCAGGACGACGTGCTCTCCGTACACACCGAGACGTTCGGCATCGACGAGGCGCCACTCGCCTATGAGCGACTGCACGCCGGCAACATCACGGGCCGCGCCGTCATCCTCCCCCACAGCTGAGCCCCCGACGTCTCGGCAGTCGGCAGTCGGCGCGAGCGTTGCCCAGGGGCCCGGACCGCCCGTGCAACGGGCGGTGCTCCCGGAGGCACACCGGGGAGCGGAGCATGGCATTCCTGGCGGTCTCGCCCGATCAAGTGCCTCGATCCCCCCGTGTGCGTGCCCTCGGAGCGTCAACCCGTGGACACGACCAGATGCTCTCCGTCTTTTGCACCTACGGCCTTGCCGCACTGCGGCCGGCTGCCCCGATCCGGCGCACGAGAGCAATTGCGAATCAACTTCACTATTAAGTAAGGTGTACCTAAGTTTCTTTGGCCGGATCATCTCTATGCCCGGCTTCATGAACAGGAGTACGAGAACGGAATTCGCGGAGACCGCGAGCGCACCGCGCGTACCCGCGAACAAGGAAGGTGCACGACCATGACCCACGCCGGGCAGCGCGACGTCGCCCGCGGCCCGGCCCACCCCGCCAACACAACGATCTCCTCTGCGTCCCACGGACGCTCGTAACCTGCGGCCGATGCCGCCGATCACCGAGCAGGCGCTGAGCCGCTCCTGAAACTCCTCCGGTACCGCCGGGATCCACACTTCGCACGAAACGAGGCACACCCATGTCCCCACTCCCCCGCTTGATGCGCGCTGTCACGGCACTCGCCGTGGCAGGGCTCGTCCTCACCGGCTGCTCCGACAGCGATACCGACACCCCCCGGGAGAAGGGAGCCTCGGACACCCAGGGGCAACAGGGCGCATTCCCGCTGACCCTGACCCATGGCCAGGGCAAGGTCACCATCCCCCGCAAGCCGGAACGGGTCGTCGTGCTCGGGTTCGCCGATGCCCAGATAGCAGCGGCGCTGGGCGCTCCCGTGGTCGGTGGGACCCGCAACACCTCCTCGACCGACGGCAACTGGTTGGGCGTCTCACCGGGCTTCTCATCCGACGTGCTGACGCTCGACGCGATCAACCCGAACCTGGAGAAGATCCTCGCGCTCAAGCCGGATCTCATCCTGATGACGACCGCACAGCCCGGGTACGGCAGCGCCTACAAGAAGCTGTCGGCGATCGCACCCGTGGTCTCTTACAAGAACAAGCTGCTCCAGGATTCGGGCGATGAACTGACCACGCTCATCGGGCAGGCGCTCGGGGAGGAGAAGAAGGCCGAGCAACTCATCGCCAAGTCGCACAAGTCTCTCGCCGACTTCGCCGCTGCGCACCCGGGGCTGAAGGGCAAGGCATACGCGTTCGGGCAGGAGGCCGGCGGTACGGTCCACGCCGTCGTCGCGACCGACGGGCCCACCGCCCGCTTCTTCGGTGCGCTCGGGATGAAGCTGCCGGAGCCACTGGTGAAGCTGGGCATCGAGTCCGGCGGCAAGACACAGCTCTCGCAGGAGAACCTGGATCTGTTGGACAATGCGCAGATCGCGTTCTTCGGGGTGCCGGACAAGAAGGCAGGGGATGCCTTCATCAAGCGGCCGGTGGTGTCGTCCCTCAAGCTGACGACCAGCGGAAGCCTCCACTTCCTCGACTACAACGAGTCCGGCATGCTGCTGGGACCCAACCCCGCCGTGACGGACATGCTGCTGGCAAAGCTGGGACCCGCACTGAAGAAGGCTTCGGCGTAGCCGGACCGGACCCCGCGTTCCATCCGGCGCGGGGTCCGCAACCAGGGTGGACGACGCTCTTTCGATGTCAGTGGTACGAGGTTGACTGCCGTCCATGACCTATGTCGAAATCATCGCCGCCGTGCGGAAGATGGTCGAACAGCCATCGTCCGCCCTCGAAGCACCGGTCGTTTTCGAGTGCCCGGACGGTACGGGACTGGCGGAGCTCATCGCCGAAGTCGCTCCATGGGCGGGGCGGCCCCGAAATCTCGCCATGGGGAGATTCACCGACCCCTCGCTCATCGAGAGCACCGGGTTACCGCTCGTCGAACAGTTCGGCGGGGAACTACAGGAGATGCGGGGTTGGGCGTACAGAACACACTGGATCGGATGCGGACGCATGGCCGGCCCTGAGGGAACGCGTTCGATCATCGTCGTCACCGATCGCAAGGACCCTGGCGTCACCGGCTTCCCCGAGGGGGCCTCGTGGGTCGACAAGCTGTGTCTCCTCGTCGGCTGGGAATCGACGAGTCGAACGGTGGTCGACTGGAAGGTGACCGAGGAGGCCCTCGGCACCCGACTGCCGAGCGACTACAAGGAGATCGTCGATGTCTTCGGGCCGGGCTCCTTCGACGAGTACCTCGATCTCCTCGCCCCGGGCGCCCTCGGTAGGAATCTCATCGGCTGGGCCGCGAGCGACGCGGTGTACGCCGTCGACGTTTGGGACCCGTACACGGCCTATCCGGCGCCCGGCGGCCTGCTGCGCTGGGGAGGCTCGGAGCAGGAGGTCACCTTCGTCTGGCAGACGGGGGCGCCCGACCCCGATGACTGGCCGGTGCTCGTGGAGAGCGACTTCGGCGATTGGGAGCGATTCGACTGCGGGACGGGCGAGTTCATCGTGCGCATGCTGACCGACGTACAGTTCGGTTTTCCCACGCGCCGCACGCCCCTCCACTACTTCACACCGAGCGACGCCTGACGGGACGATGTGAACGCGGGCGCTGGTCATGACGGAGACCGCCGCGGAGCAGGTGACACCGTCCTCCCCAGGTGGTCGACGACACACCGCTCCGTCGTCCGGCAGGTCCGATCGCTCTGCGATCCTGAATCCCATGCCGAGCACCGAACCCCGCCCAGAGCCTGTCAGTCCGGACGCCCCCACGGCGATAGTCAGTCCGCTGCTCACCCAGTCGTGGTTGGACCTCGCTTTCGTCCACTGGGCCGTGGACCCGGCGCTCGTTGCCGGGCTGTTGCCGACCGGAACCGTGCCCGACACCCTCGACGGCACCACATACGTCGGCCTGGTGGCCTTCCGTATGCACCGGGTGGGCTGGTTCCGCTTGCCTGGCATCCCCTACTTCGGTGCCTTCCCGGAGACAAACGTACGCCTGTACTCGGTCGACGCGGACGGACGGCGCGGTGTGGTGTTCCGCTCGATGGACGCCTCCAGGCTGATACCGGTGATCATGGGCAGGGCAGGCTTCCGGTTGCCGTACCTGTGGTCGCGCATGTCCGTCCACTCGGACGGTGACACCTTCACCTACACCAGCGTCCGGCGCTGGCCGGGACCTCGTGGGACGAGCAGCCGGATGACCATACGGAAGGGTGAACGCATTGAGGAACCAACGGAGCTGGAGCACTTTCTGACCGCCCGGTGGGGGATGCACAACAAGCTTCCCGACGGTGTCGCCTTTCTGCCCAACGACCATCCCCGCTGGCCCCTGTACCGGGCACGGCTCATCGACTGTCATGACGAACTGGTGGCGGCGGCCGGGTTGCCCGCACCGCAGGGGGAGCCGGTCAGTGTGTTGTACTCGCCCGGAGTGCCCGTCCGGCTCGGTCGACCGGCCCGTACGCCCCGTGTCTGAGGAGCACGCGGTCAAGGGCGAGGCAGCGGATACGGCTCGCCCGTGCTGGCTCGCCAGGCTTGTCGGACCGAGTCCGGACGGAGTTCGTCCAGTTCGGCAAGAGCGTCCCGTACGAGAGCTTGGAAGTCGTCGTCCTGCGCGGTCAGCGCAACGCGCCAGGCTCGGACCAGGTCCGCGACGGCAGAGACTTCGTCTTCGGTGCGCAGTGAGGCCCGGGTGAGGAGGGTGTAGACGAGCGTTTCGCCCTCGTCCTCATCGCGCAGAGCGGATGCCAACTCCACCGCCTCCTCAATCGAGTGCAGGGCCTCCGTGTTGCGTTGGTTGTCCTTGAGCGTGTCGGCGAGGTTGTTCAACGACTGGCAGAGGGCGAGACGGTTCGCGGGCACCTTCTGGTCCAGTCCGCGCCGGACGCGCACCGCCTCCTCGATGCGTCCCAGAGCCTCCTCGTGGCATCCGAGTTCGCTGAGGCACTCCGCGTGGTTGTGCAGCACCATGCCCAGCGTTTCGGTATCGGCGACCTTGCCGTCCTCCGTCAACACCTCGGTCGCCTTCCTGAACCGCTCGACGGCACGATCCGGACTCCCGCCGCCGCTCAGGATGCGCCCGTGGCTGTACAACACGATCGCCCATTCGAGTCGCACATGAGGCAGGTCCACAGCTGCGGAGTCGGACAGCTCGGCCAGGATTTCCGCGGCGCGCGCCACTGAGTCAAGGGCTTCCGACACCCGGCCCATGTCGTCGTGGATCAGCGCCATCAGGTGCAGGGCCTTGGCCAGCTGACGTCGCAGGGCCGCCTGGCCACTCGCCGCCAGCCGGTACAGGATGGCGGCGGCCTCGGCGGCGAGCGCGAACGCGTCCTCGTACTCCTCCAACTCCTGAAGGACATCTGCCTGGGCGAGGAGGGATTCGACGAGTTCGGGCTCATTGGCTTCGGGGCGGGGTTCGGCGAGCTTGCGGTAGATGTCGATCGACTCGTCGTACACGTCCTGCGCCCGGTACAGCTGCCTGGTGTCGAGGAGACAGTCCCCGAGGTTGTGGAGCGCGCCGGCGAGTGAAGCGAGATGGGTTCCCGGTGAAACGGTCGCCAGGGTCCGGCAGATGTCAACGGTCGCAGTGAGCTGTTCGATGGCCTCCTCATGGCGGCCGAGGCGACGGAGTGCTGCTCCGTTGTTGTTCAGCACATCGGCCAGCAGGGAGAGATGGCCCTCTCCATGGCGATCCACGAGGTCACGCGCCGCGCGAACCGCGTCCGCCGCGACATCGGCCGCATCCTGTACCCGCCCCAGCTCGGACAGCGCACCACTGAGGTTGCCCATTCCCTCCACCCATGCGGCGCGGAATCTATCCCTGCTGAAGGCGTCGAGTTCCCGATACAGCCGTACCGACTCCTCGGCGGCGGCCAGTCCCGCGTGGTGCAGCCCAGCCCCGGCCCGTGCCGCCGAGAGGTTCTGTAGTGCACTCGCCAACCGGAACTGGTACTCCACCCGGTCTTCGTCGGGGGCTTCGTCATGCAGCACGGTGGTCAGCCGCACCGCGTGTTCCAGTACGGCGACCGCTTCCGCGTGTCGTGCGAGATCACTGAGGAGGTTGCCCCGAGTGGTGAGCGCGGTGGCGTAGATCTGCCCATGAGTGGGCGCGGTGTCGACGACCTCGCTGAGCAGGGTGCAACTCCGCGTTGCCTTGTCCAGGCCGTCTTCGAAGAAGCCGGAGCGGGCGTAGGCGTTGGCGAGGGTGGTCAGCGCCAAGCCCAACTCCGGAGTGAAGTCCGCATCCGAAGCGACCAGTTCGGAGTACATCTCGACGGCTTGGGCCGCATGGGTAAGCGCTTGGTCGCTCTGGTTCACATCCGTTAGCCGGCAGGACAGATTGTGCGTCAGTGTGGCGACGGTCTCTGCGTCGGGTGCCTCCTTGCGTCGCTCGGCGTCGAGGGCCGCCCGCGTGCTGACCACCATGAACGCGGCCAGGGCGAGGCTGCTGTCGGGTAGGTGGTCGACGACGGCGCCCTCCAGGTCCACGCCCGCGCCGGCCGCGGTGGCGCTCACCTCGCTGAGCACGCGCACCAGGGCGGTGTCCTGGAGTTGTGTGGCGACGGCGATCGCCAGTGGCAGCCGCGCGGCGGGATCCTCGGCCAGTAGCGCCTTCATGGTCTCCGCTACATGGGGATGTCGTGGCGCGGCCCTGCCCAGCACCGTCAGCGCCCGGGTGATCTGGACATCTCCGACGCCGGGCGCCGACCATGCGGCGAACTCCGGCTGGTCGAGGAGGGTCGCCGCCACCAGGTCCTCGCCCAATCGGTCCGGGCGCAGTGGATTGAGAGCGGACGGACCGCTGTACAGGGCGTCGAGCCAGCGCTGGTAGTGCGCCACGACGTTGTGGCCTTCGCCGTCGAAGGTGGGGAGGGCTTTGAGGAGACTCCGAGCGTCGGCGGGGCTCGGCGCCGTGAACAGTGTGGCTGCGGAGACCACTTGGTCGTGGCGGAGCCGGCTTGGCGAGGGCAACTCGTTGGGCAGTGCTGCCAAGGCCCAGTACCGCCGCTCGTGGTCGAGGACCCGCAGCAATGGGTCGCGGCGGGCGGGCGAGGTATCGGGCGCCGTCTGGTCGAGGAGCGCGGCCAGTGCGGCGGCGTGCACGTCCAGGACTCGGTCGTAGCGTGCGGTGGTGAGATCTCCGGGCGGCGCGGTCACCGGTGTCGGCCGGTCCAGTCGGGCCGCGAAGGCACGCAGGGCGCGGGCGTACTCGAAGGGCCGGGTGTCGGGCGCGGCGACCACCGAAGGCAGCTCGCGCTCGGTGAGGTCCGTGAAGAACAGCGAGACGCGATCGTCGCGGTGACGGCGGAGCAGATGTGGCCACACGCCGGACGACCTGGCGAGCAGGAGGAGACGTGACGGGCCGTGTTCGGCCGGTCGGGCGATCAGCTGGGACGCGACGACGGCGAGTTGTTCGGTGCGGCCCTCCGCATAGTCCACAACGATGAGGAGAGGACCACGGAATGCGTGGATCCGGTCGAGGACGGCCTGTGGCGCGCCGTCAGCGAGCAGCCCTGCGGCCCAGCCGTCGGCTCTCATCTGCTCCACGAGTCGATGGCCGAGCCGGGTCTTGCCCTGCCCACCGGGCCCGGTCAGAAGGTGGGCGACAAGTCGTTCGGGGGCCAGCAGCCAGTCCACCAGCCGAGGGAGTTCGTCGTCCGTCCGCTCGAACTCGACCACGCCGTAGTCGGGCTGGAGCAGCATGCTGGGCAGTGGGTCGGAGGGCAGTCGCCGCTCCGGTTCGAACAGGTCCGGGAGCATCAGCTCCGGTACCAGTGTGCTGATCCTGTCGGCCAGCACCCGTACATCGTCGCCAAGGGTCCGGTGATTGATGTATGCGGCCTGGCTGTGAGCCAATCTCGCAATATCCGGCGGGAGTTGAGTTGCTTCCACGGGTCCCACACCGTCGAGCAGCACCTGCACCACGGGGATGCCGCGTTCGAAGGCGCGGCGGATCTCGCGTCGTACCCAGTCGTCCTCACGGTCCACCAGACGTCGACCACTGTCCGGGTCTTCGACGAACCAGTCGGGACCGATGAGGACGAGCAGGATCCGGGTCTGCTCCAGGGCCGCGCGAATCGCGTCGGGGTAAGGCTCTCCGGGCAGCATGGTGACGCAGTCCCGGAAGATGCGTGCCGCGCCGAAGGCGTCGGAAAGCAGCTCGTAGCAGGCTGCCGCCCCGTATCCGGTGTCGGCGGTACGGTAGTTGACGAAGACGTCCACACCGTCCTGGCTCGTCACGAGGCAACCTCGATCTTGAGGTCGGCGTTCTCCACGGAGGAGCCGAAGACGTCCGGTCCCTTCACCTCAGGGCCCCCTCACCTCACCCATGAACTTCCTCGCGCACCGGTTCCAGTGTGCCTTGGCCGGCCGGAAGCCCGCATGCTGATCCGCAAAGGTCGTCGAACGTGTCGAGCTCGCCGACACCGGGTGCTCGGGACGGTTGGGGGATGGTCTGCCCACGGTCAGTTCATGGTGTCCAGACGGTCCAGTTCTTCGCCGATCGCCGCCCGCAACGGGTCGTGCTGTGGACCGAGTGCGTACTCCTCGTCGGCCCATCTGTCACGGGGGTAGTGCCACACCGGTGAAACGACCAAGTCGGCTGGCTCCCATGCGAACCGTGGCCAAATGTGTGCGTGCAGGAAGCCGTCGGTGTTGCCGAGGATCTCCAGGTTCACCCGTCGGAAGGCCGGATCCGTGCGACGGGCCGCCCGCTCGACCGCTTCTCCCAGGCGGTCCATGTCGGACAGAAAGGCGAGGCGCCTGTCCCGGGGTAGGTCGGACAATCTCTCCACTCGCGGGTCGTCCGAAAGGAGCACCGAATAGCCCGGTAGGAACTGCACATCGCCGATCACCGCGAAGCCTGCGCTCAGGCGCCGCAGCACCGTGGGGTTCTCACCGCGCAGGGCGCTTGCGATCCGGTCCCGCCGCCAGTCGTCGATCATCTGGGAAGGCTACGGGCACCCACCGTCATACGGGGGTCTGGGAGCCGGCCGTGTCGATCCGCCGCTGTGCGGCGGTGAGGGTCGGGTAGTCGGTGTATCCGGTCGCCCCGCCCGTGTACATGAAGTACTCGTCGCGCGGCGCATTCAGCGGTGCTCCGGCCCGTACCCGCTCGACCAGGTCGGGGTTGGCGAGGAAGGCGCGGCCCAGCGCGATGAGGTCCGCACCGGCTTCCAGCAGGCGTTCGCCCGCAGCTCGCCCGCCGTCCACGGGGAGCGGCCCGCCCCACCCGAGTGCCGGATTGGCGATCAGTGTGCTCGACCAGGACTCCCGGATACGCGCGAACAGTGGTTGGTCCGGATCGGCGAACACGATGTGGAGGTAGGCGAGGGTGGACCCGGCTTCGGTGGCGCTGCCCGAGTGGTCTTCGGTGCGGGCCGGTCCGTCCTGCCCCGCACCGATTTCGTCCTGCTTTGCACCGATTCCGTCGAGCGCCGTGACCAGAGCCGGGTAGAGCGCCTCGGTGTCGTCCTCCCGTACTCCGTTGAAGACACCTCCGGGGGAGATCCGCACGCCCACCCGCTGCGGACCGATGGCCTGCGCGACCGCCTGGACGACCTCGACGGCGAAGCGAATGCGGTGCTCGACGGGACCACCGTACGCATCGTTGCGCCGGTTGCTGTTCGATGCCATGAACTGGTGCAGCAGGTGTCCGTTCGCCGCGTGGACCTCTACGCCTTCGAAGCCGGCGGCGATGGCGTTGCGTGCGGCATCGGCGAAGTCCGCGATGGTCGCCTGGATGTCATGCGCGGACATTTCCCGAGGCACCACCGAGGGCTGCCTACCGCTCGGGGTGTGAATGGTCTCCGGGAGTGGGATGGGGGACGGAGCGATCGGGACCAGCCCACTGTTGTCGGGGTGTCCCACCCGGCCGCCGTGTTGCAGTTGGAGGAACATACGCCCGCCGGCATGCCGCACCGCCTCGGTGACCCTTCGCCAACCGGCCACTTGGGCTTCGTTGTGGATCGCGGGAATGTTGGGGTAGGTCTGACCGACGGGGTTGGGGGCGGCGGCCTCGGCAATGATCAGCCCGGCACCGGCGCGCTGCGCGTAGTAGGTGCTCATGAGCGTGCCGGGAACCCCGTCGGCACCGGCCCGGTTGCGGGTCAGCGGCGCCATCACCAGGCGGTTCGGGAGGTTCAGCCGGCCCAGAGCGGCCGGTTCGAGGAGTCGGGAAGTCACCGGTCTTTTCGTCATGCCCGTACGGTAGAAAGTGACACAGGTGTCAGGTTCAAGGCCGGCGAGTGATGGGGGCGCGATGCGGATCGGCGAGTTGGCGCGCCGGAGCGGCGTGAGCGAGCGCTCTCTGCGGTACTACGAACAGCAGGGCCTGCTCCGTGCTGAGCGGACTCCGGGTGGTCATCGGGAGTACGGGGACTGGGCGGTCGACCGTGTCGTTCGCATCCAGGCGTTGTACGCCGCGGGGCTGAACAGCAAGAAGATCGCCCAACTCCTGCCCTGCATGAGGGACGTCGACGGTGGTCCCAATGAGTACGCGACGAGGCGCCTGGTCAGCGAACTGATGGCCGAGCGCGACCGCATCGATCGTCTGATCGCCGAGTTGGCCCTGTCCCGCGGCGTCTTGAACGAGGTCATCGACGCCGCGGGAAGCCCGCTCGACACTGAAGACGGCTAGCATTTCGGGCGGTTCGGCGTCCATGACCCTTTGACGGCTTGCTGCTGAAGTCCGAACTCCTGGTTCTCTAGCGGCTGTTCGGCAGCCTTCGATGCACAACCCTTTCCAGGCGCCGTGAGTCAGACCTGTTGCACCGGCCGATCCTGTCAGGTGCCCGGCCGCTCCGCGCTCGCCGGCCCGCACCTCCGAGAGGTTGATCATGTCCCCCCACCAACTGAGCCGTGGCCCGGTGCTTGCCGTCGCGGTCATGGCCGTAGCGGCGCTGACGGCGCCGCTGGTGATCGCCGCTCCCACCGATGCCCGTCCAGCCGCACCGAAGAAGGCCGCCGCGAACGACTTCAACGGTGACGGCATCCGCGACCTTGCCGTCGCCGCACCGGGCGGGAACGCGGGCAAGCAGGTAAAGGCCGGCCATGTGTCGGTGTTGTACGGATCGAAGACCAAGCCGGTCACGGCCCGCACCCAGGTGTTCCACCAGGACTCGCCCGGCATCCCGGGGACCGCTGCGTCCGGCGACCAGTTCGGCGCGGCGCTGGCGAGCGGAGACCTCGACCGGGACGGTCACGCCGAGCTTGTCGTGGGAGCCTTCAAGGACAGCCCCGGCTCCCGGAAGGAAGCCGGTTCGGTCTCCGTGCTCTGGGGAGGGCCGAAGGGGCTCTCCAGCGGTGCGACGCTGCTGAGCGGCTCCGGACCCCACGCACTGCTCGGCAAATCACTGGCAGCGGGCGATTTCGACGGTGACGGCGACCAGGACATAGCCACCACGAACGACCAGAGCCAAGTGCGTCTTCTGCTCGGTCCGTTCACGAGGGACGGCTCCCCCGCCGCGACCACGCTCATCGTGAACGACGGCGAGCGGATCACCGATCTGGCCGCCGGGGACGTGAACCGGGACGGCCGTACGGACCTCGTGGCCGCACGCTACAACCCCGATCTGTACGAGCATCCGGAGACCGCCGTGTGGATGGGGACCGCCAAGGGGCTCGCCCCGACCGCGCGGGTCCTCCGGAAGCACATCAACGATCGGACCACTCCGGGCGGCGACAACGTCGACGTCGGGGACGTCAACCGGGATGGCTACGCCGATGTCGTCGTCGGACGGGACGACTTCCGGGAGACCGACATGGACGGCGGCAAGGGCGGCAGGATCATCTTCTTCCCCGGCTCGACGAGCGGCCCGGTCGTGTCGAAACTGGTCGTCCTCACCCAGAACACCAAGGGCGTGCCGGGTACAGCCGAGTACCGTGACTACTTCGGTTCCGGAGTGTCGGTGTCCGACGTCAACAGCGACGGCTACGCGGACATCGCGACGGGCCTGCCGGGCAAGAAGGTGGGTACCGTCCAGGGGGCTGGGGCCGTCATGGTCCTGCGAGGTGGCGCGACGGGCCCCAGCACCACCGGGGCCAAGCTCTTCAGCCAGAGCACCCAAGGGGTGCCGGGGATCTCCGAGCCCAGGGACTCCTTCGGCTTCTCCACCTCGCTGATCGATCTGACCGGAGATGGCAGCGCTGAGCTGGTCGTCGGTGGAACCGGCGAGGATCAGGGCGCTGGTTCGGTGTGGGTCCTCAAGGGGTCGAGGTCCGGCCCGGTCGCGACCGGAGCAACGGCCTTCGGCCACAGCGCCCTCGGGACGGTCGCGGCCCCGCTCAGCGCACTCGGCTTCTCGTTCAGCAACGCCAACACCTACCGCTACTGATCGGCTCGAACGCGGGCCCGGGCCGGATGACCGGTCCGGGCCATGGAGATTTCCCCAGCGTGCCCGCGCAACGAGCGGTGTCTTCGACATGCAAGGGGAAGGCGTGCGCCGCGAATCACCTTGGGATCGAAGACGCCAGCCCGCGAGCTCTCCTGCGATCCGCAGGCGCGAGGAGGGCAACGCCCTGTTCGCCGCTCCGGTCCATCCCACCAGCAATACGGGCCCGTAGACCGCCGCCTCGAAAGCACCTCACCACGTCATGGCCAGGCCATGATCGCGACAAAGAGTGCTGGTCTCACAGTGGCGCCGCCTCCAACTCGCCCATCACCTGGAAACCGGTTTGCGCTACCAGCCATGGAGCGCGGTGGGCTTCGACCTGCTGCACAGGGACGTACACCGTGTGGCCCTTCGCAGGCTCCTCGAAGGAGAGGTCGCGGGTGTTCCGACAGACCGTCAGATAGGCACCTCGGGTGCCGCCCTAACCGAGGCCGATCTCAGGCGCTTCTGGCCAGCCGCTGAAGTCCCTTGCGCACACCGTGGCCGGAACATCCCCACGGCGGCCAAGAAGCCCTCCACCGGCCTCCGGGGGCATCGTCCACCGACTCAGAACAACCGGAAGGCACTCGAACACAGAGTCACCGTCGCGCGAGGAGCCGAACCCGCCCGCCCCGCACGACCGCCGACCAACTCTCCCGATCCAACGGCGCAAGCCTTGCCACGCCTATCGTTAATCGATAGATTTCCATCGTTACTCAACCGAGGGAGGGGCCATGGGGAAGGTGACCGTGCTTGCGCTACGCGTCGTGATCGTGACGCTGCTAGCCGGCTCAGTGTTCGTGGAAACGGTGATGGTGCCGCTGCTGGCCGTCGATCTGGAGGAGCTCGACGCGGACCTCGCCCATCTGCGCACCCCGTGCCTGGTGATCGCGGTCCTCGGTGTCACGACGGTCCAGGTGGTTCTCTTCTGCGTGTGGCGACTGGTGACGATGGTGCGTCGTGGCACCGTCTTCTCCCCCGCCGCCTTCCGCTATGTGCACGGGGTGATCGGTGCGTTCGTGACAGCCTCCATCCTGTTGTGTGCGCTCGCGGTTCTCCTGGCCCCGGGGGAGGCCGTTCCTCCGGGCATGGTCCTCCTGGTGTGCGGGGCGGCCCTGGCGCTCCAAGGGATCGCGCTCATCGTGCTCGTGCTGCGGATGTTGCTGGCCCAGGCCGTCGCGCGGGACGTCGAGGCAACCCAGTTGCAGGCCGAACTGTCCGAGGTGATCTGATGCCGATCGCCGTTGACATCGATGTGATGTTGGCCAAACGGAAGATGTCCGTAGGTGAACTCGCAGAACGCGTGGGCATCACACCCGCCAATCTGGCGGTGCTCAAGAACGGCCGCGCCAAGGCGGTGCGGTTCACGACTCTCGCCGCACTCTGCGAGGTGCTCGAATGCCAGCCGGGAGACCTCCTACGCTGGGAAGCCGAACCCGATGCCGCCGGTGCCGCCGGAGCCGCCAACAGCATCGACGCGATTGCCGCCACGGCAGATTGAGGCTGGACACCCCACGTGGCGCCGCACGCCGAACCCCTGATCAGTCACTGGCGTCGGCGCTCTTCTGTGGATGGTGATCCGCGGCCCATCGGTGCGCCAGCGAAGCGAAGGCGCGTGCAGCCGCACTGATGTACGCCCTGTCGCGGTGCAGCAGGCTGACCGTCCGAACGGGCAGAGGTGGGGTGAGGGCGATGGGGTGGAGAGCGGCATGGCCGCGGGTGAGTGCGTCAGGCAGAACCGTCGCCAGATCCGTGCGCTGAACGATCTCGGTGAGCGCGCTGATGGAGTTGGCCTCCACGGCAACCACCGGGCGGGCGCCCGCGGCAAGGAAGTAGGTGTCGATGTGGCCCCTGGTGGCGAAGTCGTCACTCAGAAGGGCGAGCGGGCGCCCGGTCAGTGCTTCGACGGGCAAGGGCTCGGTGCGACCGGTGTCGGAATGCCGGGGTCCGACCACCAGACTGAGCTTCTCGGTGAACAGCGCAGTGCTCTCGATGCCCGCGAGATGGTCGGTGCGAAACGCGATGCCGAGGTCGATGTCATCGGCCAGCAGTCCGGATTCCATGCGGTCCTGGGTCATCTCGCGTACTTCGATGGTGAGGGCCGGGTGATGGGTGTGGAACTCGGCGACGAGCGGACCGATGAGGTACGTCGTGAACGTGGGTGTCATCGCCAGGCGTAGCCGGCCACGGGTGAGGTCCTGCACGTCGAGGACTGCCCTGCGGCCCGCGGCCAGGTCGCGCAGAGCCCGGCGTGCATAGCGGAGGTAGGTCTCTCCGGCATCGGTCAGGCGCACCGTTCGACCGCTGCGGTCGAGGAGTTGAACGCCCAACACCTTCTCCAACTGCTTGATCTGTTGGGACAGCGTCGGCTGCGAGATATGGAGGTCCTCGGCGGCGCGGGTGAAGCTGGCATGTTCGGCGACAGCCAGGAGATACCGAAGATGACGCAGTTCAGGTCCCATGGCCACCACCATATAGATGACATCTATCGAAGTCATCTATAGTACATATTGGACACTATAGATACAGGTCATGCATGGTTGACCACGTCGGCCCCCACCGACGAACCAACCGAAGGAAGAACAGGCCATGCATCACCTCACCGAAGGAATCCGCCGCTTCCACAACGACGTCTTCCCCGCCCGAGCGGAGTTGTTCCGGCACCTCGCGACCACCCATCGACCCGGCACGCTGTTCATCAGCTGCTCTGATGCCCGCGTCGTACCCGAGCTGATCACCCAACAGGATCCGGGTGAGCTGTTCGTCATCCGCACCGCCGGAAACCTGGTACCCGCCTACGCCTCCGGCGTGGACGGTGTCGCCGCCAGCATCGAGTACGCGGTGGCCGTGCTCGGGGTCAGCGACATCATCGTCTGCGGCCACTCCGCCTGCGGGGCCATGACGGCACTCGTCGAGCGCCACGACCTCACCGCACTGCCCTCCATCGCCGACTGGCTGCGCCACGCCGATGCGTCCAGGGCCCGCACGGAGCCCGCGGCCGAGAACGACGTCAGTGCCCTGGTCCGCGAGAACGTCCTCGCCCAGCTGGCGAACCTCGCCGCCCATCCGTCAGTGGCACGCGCACGGGCCAGGGAGACCGTCCGTCTGCACGGTTGGATCTTCGATATCGCCACCGGTGCGGTCGACGACGTCACCCCCGTCACGGAACGGCCCGCTGCCCTCACGGCCGTCTGATCAACCCGGCGCGCCACTCGCGTCTTCGGCACGCGCCGACCCATGCACCCCACTCCACCCCATCCCGGCCCCGGGAAGTTTCACCTCCCAAGGAGTCTTTTCATGATCCACGCACAGTTTGACCCCACCGCCCGTCAGCAGCTCACGATCGCCGCGGTCGAGGCGAAGACCCGCAAGGACCTCTCCTGGCAGCAGATCGCCGACACCACCGGCCTGTCGGTGGCTTTCGTCACCGCCGCACTGCTCGGCCAGCACCCGCTGCCCAAGGACGCCGCACACGCCGTCGGTGAGGTGCTGGGACTGGACGAGGACGCCGTTCTCCTGCTCCAGACCGTGCCGATGCGCGGCTCCATCGACGGCGGAATTCCGACGGACCCCACCATCTACCGCTTCTACGAGATGCTCCAGGTCTACGGCACCACGCTCAAGGCCCTGGTCCACGAGCAGTTCGGCGACGGCATCATCAGCGCCATCAACTTCAAGCTCGATGTGCAGAAGGTGGCCGACCCCGACGGCGGCGAGCGCGCGATGATCACACTGGACGGCAAGTACCTCCCCACCAAGCCGTTCTGACCACCCCGTACGAAGCACAGCACATCACCATCGGGCCGGGCAGCGTCTGCCCGGCCCGATGACTCTTGCCCGACCCTGTTCCCCGGCAGGGGCCCGGGCCCGTACCGAGGAGGAACCGTGGACTTCGCACAACACACCATCGATCTCGCCCGACGCAATGTGGAGGAGGGCGGCCGGCCCTTCGCGACGGTCATCGTCCGCGAGGGCAAGATCCTCGCCGAGAGCCCCAACCGAGTGGCCCAGACCGGCGACCCGACGGCGCACGCCGAGGTCCTGGCCATTCGCGACGCATGCACACGACTGGGTACCGAGCACCTCATCGGCACCACCATCTATGTACTGGCCCACCCCTGCCCGATGTGCCTGGGCGCCCTGTACTACTGCTCACCCGACGAAGTCGTCTTCCTCACCGATCGCGACGCCTACTCCGCCTACTATGTCGACGACCGCAAGTACTTCGAGCTGGACTCCTTCTACGACGAGTTCGCCCGGCCGTACGACCAGCGTCGACTCCCCATGCGTCACGAGCCCCGCCCCGAAGCGCTCGACGTCTATCGGGCCTGGCGCGAGCACAACGGTGGCGAGCGTCGAGTGGCAGGCGTTCCCACTCGTTGAACGCCTCGGTCCGCCGCTGTACCGCCCGGGCCGACGGGACACACCGCTCGGAGCGGTGGGAGACACCAACGGGAAACCTCGAAGGGCACAACCCCCTCCACCACGGCGCACCGCCCAGCGCAGAGGCCCCCCGTCGACGCACGCCGCCTCGTCAGGGGTGTGCTCGCCCGGCAAGGTGCGGTCCATCGCCTTCCGTGTGCTGGGCCGCTTCACCGGTCACTCGCGCGTCGTAGGCGGCCCTGGCCCCCGCGATCTCGTTCTGATGCTCCTCGGTCCAGGTGACCAGCGAGCGAATCGTGGTGTGGAGGGTGCAGCCGAGCGGAGTGAGCGCGTACTCCACCCGGGGCGGAACGACCGGATGCACCGTACGACTGACCAGCCCGTCCCGCTCCAACTGGCGCAGGGTCACCGTCAGCATCCGCTGGCTGATGCCGTCGATCTCCCGACGCAGCTCCGTGAAACGGAGGACACGGCTGTCGAGCAGTGCGATCACCAGGAGGGACCACTTGTCGGCGATCCGGTCCAGGATCTGGCGGACCTCGCAGTCCTCACGGGTGTCCCACTGGAAGGGGTCCGGGTCCCCGCTGTCGTCGAAGTCGGTAACCGGGCGGTGACTTGGTGACTTCAAAGTGCCTCCTTCCGTAGCGGTCCATCGTCGCGCAGGATCGATGGAGTTACAAGAAGGAACTGGCCACCCTTCAGGTAACCAATTCCCTGTTGTCCGCCACCCTTCCGCGGAGCCGTCTCCATGTCTACCGACCTGCCGCCCTCCCCCGCCGAGCGCCCCGCGCCGGCTGATCGCCGAGGCGCGCCTTCCAGCAAGCCGTCCGAGACCGGGAGCGGTGCCTTAGCCCCTGTCGAAAAGATGTCCGCGCGCTCCCGGGCCCTCCTGCTGGTCCTGTGCGGGGCGATCTTCCTGGAGGGGATCGACATCGCCATGCTCGCGGTGGCCATCCCCACGATCCGGGCGGAGTTGGGGCTCTCCACGGGCACCGCGGCCTGGGTGGTCAGCGGGTACGTACTGGGCTACGCCGGGTTCACCCTGCTCGGCGGACGGGCCGCCGACCTGCTCGGCCGCAGACGGATGTTTCTGAGCTGGCTCGTCGTCTTCATCGGCTTCTCGGCGCTCGGTGGACTGGCGACCGAGGGGTGGATGCTGATCGTCTCCCGCTTTGTGACGGGGGTGGCCTCCGCCTTTATGACACCCGCCTCGATGTCGATCATCACCACGTCCTATCCGGAGGGCCGACAACGCAATCGGGCCCTCCTCATCTTCGCGGGCACCGCGGCCGGGGGCTTCTCGATCGGTCTGGTGATCGGTGGACTGCTCACTCAACTCGGTTGGCGATGGGTCTTCTTTGCGCCGGTACTGCTCGGCGGGATGATCCTCCTTGCAGCCGTACGGCTGATCCCCGCCGGAACTCCCCCGGTGCGGCAGGGCGGTTTCGACCTCCCCGGGGCGATGACAGCGGCCGGGGCCATGCTGCTGTTGACGTATGGAATCGTCCGTCTGGAACACGGGCTGGCGCAGTGGCACATGACGATCGCCGTGCTCGCCACCGGTCTACTGCTGGCGGCACTCTTCGTCCGGATCGAGCAACGGTCCCCCTCGCCTCTCGTACGACTGGGAATACTCCGGCAGGCGTCCGTCGCCCGCGCGGACCTCGGGGCGCTGTTGCTGCTCGGCGCCTTCATGGGCTTCCAGTTCATGGTGACGCTGTACCTCCAGGAAATGCGCGGCTGGTCCTCGCTGGAGACCTCCTTGACATTCCTGGTGACGGGCATCGATGTGTTGCTGGCACCGACGGTGACGCCACCGCTGGTCGAACGGTACGGAAATGCGCGGGTGATCCTCAGCGGCTTCCTGCTCGCCACCGTGGCGTACGCGTTGTTCCTCTGGTTCGGACTGGGCTCGGGGTATCTGATGATGCTGCCGACCCTCTTGCTGACGGGCGTGGCCTTCGCCTTGGCCTACGGCCCGCTCACCATCGCGGCGACGGATGGCGTCGTGGCCGGGGAGCAGGGGCTCGCGGGAGGGCTGCTGCACACCGCGACCCAGTTCGGAGCTGCGGTGGGCATTGCGGCTGTGACTGCCGTCCACGGCCTGGCAGGCGGTGGCCTCGACGCCTTCCGCGTGGCTCTGGTGGTACCGCTGGTGATGGCGCTGGCGGGTCTGGTGCTGTGGGCCACGGGGCTACGACAGCGCACGAGCGGCCCTGAGGTCGGGCAACCGGGCTGAGCCGGTCGCCCTGAGCTGCAGGGTGATGGGTGACGGGTGACAGCCAGAGTGGGGCCGCCGGCAGTGGATGCGGTGTCCACCATCGGAGGGAGTTCGCCCGGGTGCACAGACGCGCCTACGCGCATCCGGGCAGCCGCAAGGCCACATTGACGAAATGACTGCGCACTCGATGAGGGACCTGCTGCTGCGTGCGCAACGCGACGTGGCCTTCGCCGAACTGGCACGCACCGACCCCGACACCGCCGCCGCCGACTACGAGCTCAGCACGGAGGAACTGGAGAGCCTGCGGCGCCTCGACTGGGACCTGTACCGGTATCTGGTCCCCGCGCTCGCAGGCGGAGGAGACCTGTCCCTGACACTCCCGCCGACCACTCTCACCGAACCCCTGCATCTGACCTACCACTCGTTCTCGGAGCTGGTCCGCGGGCCGAAGGGCCCGGAAGCGGAGGCAAAGCGCCGGGACCTGGTGGCGGCCATCGCGACGCTGAGCGGTTCCGAGCGGCGCGCCAAGCTCGAAGAACTGATGGAGTACGTGTGAACGCCGCCCAGCACAGCGTGCGTCGTCCGGTCGACATCTACATCGTCGGCCTCGGCATCCGCAACGTCCAGCAGATCACTCGCGAGGCCGAGCAGGCGGTGCGCCTGAGCAAGAAGGTCTTCACCGTGGATGCCGGGTTCGGCATCGATGAGTTCCTGAGGACTCTGAGCCCCGATGTGCGCAGCATGCTGGACCACTACCAGGAGGGCGGCGACCGGCTGCACACCTATCGGGCCATGGCGGCCGAGGTCGTGAACGCAGCTGTGGACGACTCCCCCGTGTGCTTCGCCACGTACGGGCATCCCAAGATCTATGTGTACCCCAGCCATCTGATCGAGCAGGCGGCACCGCTGCTCGGGCTGACCGTGCGGGTCCTGCCGGGCATCTCGGCGTTGGACACGATCATCACCGATCTGAGTCTCGACCCGGGCCCGCACGGCCTACAGATGTACGAAGCCACCGATCTCCTGGCCCGTGAGCGGCCGTTGCAGTCCGAGGTGCCCTGTCTGTTGTGGCAGGTGTCGGCCGTGGAGACAGCCATGTACACCACCAAGCGGGGCAACGCCGAGCGATACCGTCGGCTCCAGGACTTCCTGCTGCGGACGTATCCGGCGGACCACGAGGTCACCATGGTCCTCAGCTCCACCTATGCGCTGTTGGAGCCGCTGAAGGAGACCTTCCCGCTGGGCGAACTCGCCCAGTTGCTGGCCCGCGGCCTCCAGGTCGGGACGCTCTACATCCCGCCGCTGAAGGAGCGGCCGATCAGCAATCCCGACATCCTCTATGACGCCTTCAACGCCGAGCACCTGGAGCGCATCACGGCGGGGTCGTGAGCGGGACACCTCCGTGGTCCACGCTGTTTGGCCCTGTCGTACGGCGAGCGTGGTTCTCGTACGACAGGGCTCGGCGTGTTCCACGCTACGGGGCGAGATCGACGAACGGTCTGGATGACGGAAGGATCGGCAGGGGGATGGAGTAGTCGCGCCGCGGAAGGAGCGGGTCACGGAGGGGGTCGCGGAGAGGGTCGCGGAACCACGACGGCATCGCGGTGGCCTGTCCCAGTGGCGGAGCCGGAGCGAAAGGGGTGGTTGACGGACGGGGCCAGACGACCTGTCCGGACGGGGGCTCGTAGGTGACGTCGTCCCGCCCCATCCAGATGAAACCGCCCACGGTGGAAGCAACGACAAGGACAGCCACGGTGACATTGCGAACCCGTGGGACGAGCTCTTGCACCGGCTCCGGCAGTTCGGGGGCGACCTTCAACGTCTTGAAGCCGGGTCCGGATTCCGTCGACTCCTGCCGCCCCGGCCCGGTGGGGCCGTGGAAGCCTTCGATGGGCCTCATCAGATCGACGCCCACGGCTGCCAGATAGAGGGGGAGACGGGAGGACTGGCTCGGCTGCAGGACGGCTTCCATCACCATGTCCCCGAGGGAGCGGGATCGTGGCCGCTCCCCCAGTTGGAGCCGCACCAGGGCGAGCACCGCTTCTCCGAGAAGGTCCAATGGCTCCGCGCCATCGTCCGGCTCCGGCTGTTGCGCGGTCAGCGCGCGAGCGAGCGGCATACGCTTTCCCGCCGCCACGAGGTGGAGCACCTGGTGGAGCGTGACGGGCGTGGTGGTCCGTGAGACCTCCCGGACGGCTTCCAGGAGGGGGGCCACCAGATGGGCACCGCGCTGATCGATCCATCGACGGAGCCACGGCTTCCAGGGAAGCGTGGTCGCTCCCCTGTAGGAGGGCAGGAGGCGGGCGATGTCATCGTGGGAAAGGCGTGGGGCGGCTGTCGCACCTGGTCGAACGGGGAGGAGGGCAGCCGGTGCGCCGCCCAGGTCCCGTAACCGGTCCGTCAGGTCCGGATGCCAGGATCCGAACTCGGTTCGCAGGGCGGGTGCGGTGATCGCCTCGTCGCGCAGGGAGGGGATTCGGTGCTGGATCCCGGGGTCCGCCGCGGCGTGGGCGAACCCCAGGAAGGGGTCTGCCGGAAGGACTCCGCCGGGAGGCGCTTCCAGGAACACCTGCTGGAACTCTGCCCAGAGCGTTTCGGCCAAGGCTCGTTGGCAAAGGGCCTCAGCGAGGAGGGGTGCTGTGCAGATCCTGGCGGCTGCCTGATCGGCTTCGAACTCCTGCCTTCTCCGGATGGGTTGGACGAGCCAGCGGAACAGTCGGATGTAGGCGCCGATCAGTAACTGCGGTAACCCCGTGTACCGGGCGACCAGGCCGTTCGCCCTTCCGAAGCGGACCAGGGATTCACGCGCGACCGTCAGGCTGACCTCCAGACGGGCGGTGAAGGCTCGGACGCGATCGTGTCGCAGGGACAGGTGGGCCAGCTCATGTGCGACCACCGCGCGGACCTGGTCCGTGGAGAGCACGGCCAACAGCGGGGCGCCGATCGACAGGACCCGGTTTCCCGCCATCAGTCCCAGGAACCGATTGTCCTCGTCCACCAGTTCCGCGGACATCGACGATGTGAGCCGAATGTGCAGGGGCTCGCTGATGCGGTACTTCTTGGCCACCTCCTTCACGATGTGGTCGAGTTCCGGGGACTCACGGGGGGACAGCCATGTGCCCTCCGCTCCCACCAGGAAGAGCGAGCGGCACGTCGCATCGACCAGCGCATAGACCAGTACGGCGGTCCCCGCGCAGAAGAGGAAGCCCGGGACGGGGAACGTGGTCGCCCCCTCGAAACCGGCGCTGTAGAAGACGAGCACTACCAGAACCAGCCAGCTGAGTATGGCAACGGCCATGACCGCGTAGAAGCTCAAGAGGAGAGCGGCCACGAACACCAGTCGGATTCGATGGCTCACCGGCGCCCCTCACGTCGTTCGGCCTGGTGCTTCGCCTGCATGCCCAGTTGGAGCCAACCGAGGGCCTTGCGCATAAGGACCAGTACCGGATCGTCGCGGCGCACCGAGTCCAAGCCATCGCCCAAGGAGACAGGATGTGTCTCCTGGCCCAGGAGGAAGCGCAGTTTCTCCCGCGCCTGGCTGATGATCACGTAGACGTAGTTGGTGGTGATGCCCAAGAGCTCGGCGATCTCCGCGCGCTCGTACCCGTACACGAGCAGCACCATGAGCTGCTGCTCCCGCAGTTTCAGTTGCCGCAGGGCGACGAACACATCGCGGACCTGGTTCTGTTCGTCGACCGGGCAGTGGAGTGGCAGCGGAATCTCCAGGTCGGCCTGGGAACCGGACAGTCGCCAGGGGCGCCAGCGCAGGCGATGGCTACGGTCGCGGACGATCTTGCGGATCATCGCCTTCTCCGCCCAGGCGTACGGCTGGGAAACCGTGCTCCAGCGGGTCAACAGTTCCATGCACGCGAAAGCCGCGGCGTCCTCGGCCTCCTGCTCACTGACCCTCAGCATGATCGACCCCCGGAAGGCGAGTTTGGTGAAGTGGGTCGCGTAGAAGGTGTAGGCGGCCTCGGGGATGGGTGTGGCAGTGCGGTCCCCAGGAGGCAGATCGGGCAGATCAGACACGCACCTCACCCGCCCTTGGTGCAACCGAGATCCGGTGGGCGCCGCTGTCATCGGATGCGACGGCTCCCGAGCGGACGGTGAGCACCGCGCCGTCGGACCTACGGTCGATGAGCAGGGCGTCCGGGCCGCAGTGCGCCATCAGTCGTACGAGCGTTTCGGTACGCGACTGTTCCGTCATCCGCGCTGTGTACCGCCGCATTCCTTCCCTCACCAGGTGCAGTGCCGCCATCGCGATGGGCAGCACCACGACGTACAGGGCTTCTGATGTCATGCCGGCTCCTTGCTGGGACGGACGCAGCCGGATGCGACGTCCTGTCCTTCTAGGGCACTCAGGATGCGGATTTCTTAGGCGGGTTCGGGGAATTTCTTCAAAGAGTTCTCCCTCGGACGCGCTGGGGAGAGGTACCTCGGGGGCTTCGCGCCACAACGGGCGCCCCCGAGTCTGCCCCGCGAAGGTGCTGAAGGTGCTGAAGGTGCGGTCGAGGGTGGGAGCCGTTGCGCCGCCCGGCTCCTACCCACCTTCCGGCTTCGCTATGACGAGCCCCGCCATGGAACTCATCACCGCCTCGATCGAGTGTGAACCCTGTTGCGGGAGTGGGCTGATGGGTGCGTCGGTGCCGTGCTCCCTACGGTTGGGCACGACGCAACAGGTCCTGTACGGACACACAGCGAAGGTCCCGTTCCAAGAGCCCTTCGATCACCTTGGGCAGTGCTGCCACGCTCTCCCGACGGTCTCCTCCCCCGTCGTGCATCAGGATCATCGACCCGGGTTGTGTGTGGTCGAGTACGGTTTGGGCGATCTTTTCCGGCCCCGGTCGAGCCCAGTCCCAGGAGTCGACGTCCCAGAGGGCGACGGCGGGGCCGTCCGAGATCAATTCGCCCAGCGCATCCGGCGTGCGCGCACCGTACGGCGGGCGGAAGAACGTCGGCACCTCACCGACCGCTTTCTCGAATGCCTCACTGGTCCGTTCGATCTGGAGTCGGAACTGTGAGCTGGTCAGATCAGGCAGGAAGGGGTGCGACCAGGTGTGGTTGCCGAGACTGTGCCCGGCGTCCGTGATGCGGCGCACCTCGTCGGGGAGGGCATTGATGTGCAGGCCGACGCAGAAGAAGGTGGCGCGCACCTGGTAGCGGTCCAGGATCTCCAGTACCTGGCGGGTGAAGACGGGGTCGGGCCCGTCGTCGAAGGTGAGGGCCACCTCCTTGCGGTCCCGGGAGCCGTGCCGGAAGAAGCGGCCCGACCGTGTCAGCTCCGCCTCGATCGGAGCACTGCGTTCGATGCCGCCGTGGTAGTCCTCGTCCCGCCCGGTCTGCCCGCCGCCCGCCGCCGTCAGGGGGGACAGGGAGGCGAGATCGGTCCTGGCCTGCTCCGCCAGGGTGATCGCCGGGACCGAACCGAACGCGGGGCGCGGTGGCAGGATCCAGGGGTCGGCGCGGTGGACGTCGAGCCCGCCGGCCGTCAGCAGCCCGTCCACGAGTCCGTTGGTGCTCTCCACGACGATGGCGCACGGCTGCCCGGACGCACCTCCCATCGCACTGAGCCACTCCGTCAACTCGGGTACTCGCTCGGCGCCCCACCGTGCCGCGGGCCTCGTGCGGTTTCCGGTGTCGTCGATGACCTCGACGACATAGCCGTCGGCGGTCCAGGCGATTCCCGCGTACAACATGCGTTCTCCCTACTCGCTGGCCTGGGCGGTTGATGCGCCCGCTGGGCCGGATGAGGTGCGTCGGGGTGTGGTTCGGGGCCGCCCGAGCACCGGGCCTTCGACCCGGAGCGCGGCAGCCGGGCGGTGCCGTTGGGTGGTGTTGCTGGAACTGGGTCGAGGTGTTTCAGGTCGTGAACATCATGCGAACGTCCTCAGGAACCGAGGCTCGCTTGGCCGGCGCAGGTGAGAGGCCACCGACAGGCAGCTGAGTGCTCCCCGCGACCACGAGCCCGTCGAGCAGCCCGCGTTGCCTGCTCATACCCGCTCTGACGTGGGATGTTGCGAGGGGAGCCGGACTCGGTGGGCGGTGGCCGGTTCACGGGCCCACACCACCGATTTCCACGAACTCTCCACTAAGGCGTCACAAGTACGACAGAGGCGCGCTATTGTTCGCGTGCCCCGCCGAATGGTCCAGACCATATCCAAGTGCGAGGGTTGCGCGCTATGCCCATGCCCGTCTTCGGTACCTCCCCTTGTAGGCCAACTCCCCAGCCCGCAAACGCTCATGGAGGGCATCATCAACGCATCGTCAGCTCGGCTGACCGTCCCCGACCTGCTGGATTCGCGAGCTGCGAACCAGCCAGACACCATCGCCATCCAGGTGTGCGGCGGCGGCCTCCTCACGTACGGCGCCTGGCGTCAGCGGGCGATCCAGGCCGCTCGGAGCCTGGCGTCTGCGGGTGTGAAGCCGGGCGGTGTGGTCGCCCTGCGCTTCATCGACCAGGCGTGGGACCAGTACGCGGTGGCATACCTGGCCGTTCACTACGCCGGCGCCGTGGCCTTGCCGTTGCGCGCCGACCTCGCCGAACAGGAGGCTGCGCGGCTCGTCGAACTCTGCGGGGCGACCGCAGTGCTGCGCGGCATAGAACTGCCCGGGCTACCTGGGCTACCCGGACTACCCGGACTACCCGGCACATCGGATCATGTCCTCGCCGAATCCGCGGAGCTCGCCGAACGCTCCGACCTGGCGGGGAGCGTGCTCGATGACACCGAGCCCCCATCCCGCCCGGCGCCGGAGGACCCTGCCCAGATCATCGGCACCTCGGGAACCACGGGCACAACGAAGGGCGTCCTCGCCTCACACGCCAACCTCACCGCCGGGCAACGGCTGAACCCACGCCCACGCCCCTATGCCCACTCGCGACACGCGATTCACGCATTCCCCATCGGTACCAACGCGGGTCAGATGATGCTGTTGGGCGCCCTCACCGGAGCCCCCACCACCGTGATCCTGCCGCGCTTCGACGCCGAGGAGTTCGGTCGGACCGTGGAGGAACTGCGGATCGGCACGGCCTTCCTCGTGCCATCGATGGCCATCGAGCTGCTGAACTCCGCTGTGCCCGCGCGTCGGGACCTTTCGAGCGTACTGCTGCTCAGTTCATCCGCCGCCGCACTGCCCGCGCCCGTCGCCCACGCACTGGTCGAGGCGTTACCGAAGGCGACAGTCGTCAATGTGTACACCTCGGCGGAAGCCGTGCCCGCACAGCTCTCCATGGTGGTGGACCTGGCCAGACCCGGTTCGGTGGGCCGCCCGACCGATCCGGGGGACCTACGGATCCTCGATGCGGCGGGCAACGAAATGCCGGTCGAAGGGGTCGGTGACGTCTGGCTGCGGCAGCCGGGCCCCGCACGCAGCTATGTCGGTGCCCCGGCCGGCGGGGCTGGCGTCTTCCGTGACGGCTGGGTACGGATGGGCGATCTCGGACGCCTGGACGAGGACGGCTATCTGCATCTGGTCGACCGGGAGAGCGACGTCATCAAGTCCGGTGCCCTCAAGGTCTCCACCCTGCGGATCGAGGACGCTCTGCACGAGCATCCGGACGTTGCGGACGCGGCGGCGCTCGGCCTGTCGCACCCCGTCATGGGTGCGGTGCCCGTGGCGGTGGTGGTGCCTGCCACTCACGGCCTGGACCTGGATGAACTGAGGTTGTTCCTCAGTACCCGGCTGAGCCGCCCCGAACTTCCCGTACGGGTGCTAATCGCCGCGGACCTACCGCGCAATGCCACTGGCAAGGTGCTCAAACAGCAGTTGCGTCCGCTCTTCGAAGCAGCCGAGGCATCTCCCGCCGTCGCCTCCGCGCACGGCACCGAAGTACCCCGCACCGCCACGGAACTGGGGCTCGCGGAGCTCTGGCAGGAGGTGTTGGGACGCCCGGTGCGCAATGTGGCCGACGAGTTCTTCGCACTCGGCGGTGACTCCTTCCGGGCCGTTCAACTGGCGGCAGCAATCTCCGGCCGGTTCGGGGTCGAAGCGGGTTCCACCTTGGTCTTCGGGCGCCCTTCGCTACGTGCGCAAGCAGCGTGGTTGGACGCGACCGCGGCCATGGAACCCATCGCGGGCACCGATGAGGATGCCGAGACAGCGGTGGTACCCGACTTCCTCCGGGCGTTGCGCGCCCAGCCGCACGAGGTTCCCCTGACCAGTCAGCAGGAGAACTTCCTGGACTGGATGGCCGAGGAACCCGGGCGCGACGTGGGCGCGGTCACCGCGCTCTTTCGAGTGACCGACCGATTGGACCGCGAGTCCGCCGACAGAGCCTTGACCGACCTCGTTCGACGGCATCCGGCCCTGCGCACCCGATTCATCCCGGTGCCGGGCGAGGTCCCAGGGCTCGTACGGACCGTGCTCGACGAGGAGCCCAGGGTCCGGATCGCGCTGGTGGACGCGCCCGGCGCCACGGATGCGGAGGTCAACGCCCTCCTGATCGCCGAACGGGACAGGCTCACCGACCTCGGCCAGGACCCCATGACCAGACTGCTGGTGGTCAGCCGTGGCCCCGAGGAGCACATCATGCTGCTGGCGGTGCATCACATGGTGGCCGACGGCTGGTCGATCGGAGTACTCCTGCACGAGTTGGGACTCAGCTATGACGCGCTGAGGCGTGGTCGAGCGCCTCGGTTGCCCGAGCACGCGATGCCGTATCAGGACCTGGTGCGGTGGACCAACTCCCGTTGGGCCGAGGGTCGCCGGCATTTCGCCGCAGCACTCAAAGGCGCTCCGAACGCGCTCGATCCCTTCCCCGGTCGACGCGCCGTCGACCAGGTCCACACGGTCGCCCATCCCTTCACCATCGACGCCGGCGACGCCGGCCGGTTGCGGGAGCGGGCCGGGTTGCTCGGGGTGACCCCGTTCATGGCGGTCGCCGCCTTGTGGAGCGGGTTGCTGGCGGCCCGTAGCGGTCAGAGCGACCTGGTGTTGATGACTCCCGTGCCCGGGAGGACCAGGCCCGAGGCGCAGAGGGTGGTCGGCTGTCTGGTGCAGTCACTGCTGCTGCGGGTGGACTGTTCCGGTGGACCGGGCTTCGCCGAACTGGCCGAACGGGTTCGCGTGGCCGCCACCGGGGCGCTCGATCACCAGCTCTACCCGTACGCCGAGTTCAAACCGTCGGTGGTGGCGTTCCCCGCCTGGTTGCGATACGAGAACTGGGCCGCCGACGCCCATCTGCCCGGCCTGCTCTGCGAGCCGTGGGTGGTGCCGCGCGGCACCACCGTCCCCTGGCCGCTGCCCGGCGGTGACCTCGGAGTTCCCGAGCTGACCGCCGTCGAGCAACCGGACGGTGGCCTGAGCTGTTGGATCCAGTTCAACTCACTGGCGTTCGAGCCAGATGACATCGCCGCTCTGGCTGCCGAATTCACCCTCGCGCTGGTCGCAGCCGGCCGCTGAGTGCCGCCACGCTCGGCCCACTGTGCCGGGGCGTCATGCCTCGACGCCCCGACCCGGCCCTGCGATCCCCCATGTGCTGCCACGCCCGTACCGACGCCGGACAGACTGAGGAATCCTTGTGATCAGTATCCCCACCAGCCCTGCCCAGCAGGGCATCTGGGTCAATGAGCGGCTCGCTCCGCTCGGTTCCGTCCACCACATGCCGTTCGCCGTGCACTTCGAGGGCGCCTTGGACGAATCAGCGCTGGCCACCGCCTGTGCGGACCTCACCGGCCGGCACCCCGCCCTGGCGATGACCGTGCAGGAGGAGCACGGGCGGCCGGTCCTCACGGCAGGCCCATCACCTGCGTTGATGGTGCATCAGTCCACTTCCGAGCAACTGCCATCGGAGCTCGCGAGGCTCAGCGCCGAACCGTTCGACCTCGCGGCGGGGCCACCGGCCCGTTTCACACTCCTGCGCGTCGACGAGTCCCATGCCACCCTGCTGGTGGTGGTGCATCACATCGTCTTCGACGGCACCTCGACCGATGTGTTCCTGCGCGATCTGGCGGCCTGCTACGCCCACCGCACGGGTACGGGCGCCCCCCTTGCCCCACTCCCCTCATCGGACTCGTCCGACCAGGTCGAACCGGGTCCTGATGCGCTCGCCGCGGCCAAGGCCCACTGGTCCGACAGGCGACTGCCTGATGGTGAGGTGCTGCTGCCCGGACTGATCGACCTCCCGGACGGTGTCGGTCCTGGTGCGGCCGTGGCCTTCAACCTGTCGACGGAGCTCCGTGCCGAGCTGATCGTGACCGCCGACAAGCTCGGTGTCACCCTGTTCGAGCTGCTGCTGACCGCGTTGCACACCCTGTTGCTGCGCTACGGCAACGAGCACCCTGCGATCGCCGTCGACCTCGGCACCCGTGGCCCGGAAGAGACCGAGCGGATCGGCGCGTACGTCAATGAGCTGCCCGTGGTGACCACGCCCCAGCCGGGTATGTCGTTCGGCGAATTCGCCCGTGCAGTGCGCACCGAGTTGCGCAGCGGCTATCCACACCGTCGGGTGCCGCTGGCCCGTGCCGTCCGTGGACTGCGGCCCGGTGTGTCGCTCGCACCGATCTCCTTCACCTATCGGCGACGCATCCCGCCGGTCTCGTTCTCAGGGTTGCGCACCACGATCGACTGGGTGCTCTTTCCCGGCACGGCTCGGGGCGCGCTGCGGGTGCATCTGGTGGACGGGCCGGATCGGCTCGGCGTCCTCCTGATGCATCAGACGGACGTGCTCGCCGCCGACCGGGTCGAGCGGATCGGTGCCCATCTGCGACGACTCCTCAACGCGATATCCGTGGCCCCCGGCACCTCGCTCGTGGATCTGCCGGTGTTGGACGAGGCGGAGTCGGCCCCGTTGCGGGGGCCGGACCCCGCCACCGACGCGGCGGGCGCCACCCTGCCCTCGCTGCTGAGGGGCTCCTTCGCGGCGCACGCCGACCACGTCGCCGTGGTGTCGGGTGGGCGCACACTGACGTACGCGGAACTAGCGGCGGCTGCGCACGGACTGGCGGGCCGTCTGATCGGGGCTGGTGTCAGCCCTGGCACGGTGGTCGCCATCTGCGCCGAGCGGTCGCCGGAGATGCTGGCGGCCGTACTCGCCGTCACACTGGCCGGTGGCGTCTATCTGCCTGTCGACCCCTCGTACCCGGCGCAGCGCATCGCCCATGTCCTCATGGACGCCAAGGCACCGGTCGCTCTGGCTCAGCGGCGTACCGCCGAGCGGGTCGCAGGAACCGACCGGACGGTGTTGTTGGACGATCTCTTCGACACCGCTCCGACCGCTGCCGACCAGGGTCATCCGCTCCCGACGGTGGCGCCGGACGATCTCGCGTACCTCATCTACACCTCGGGCTCCACCGGTAGGCCCAAGGGCGTCGAGGTACCGCAGGGAGCGCTGGCCCATCTGCTGCTGGCCTTCCGTGACCAACTGACGGCGACACCCGAGGCCGTCTGGCTGGCCGTCACCTCGCTCTCCTTCGATATCTCGGCCCTGGAACTCCTGCTGCCGTTGGTGAGCGGCGGGCGAGTGGTGATCGCCGACGAATCTCAGGTGAGGGATGGCCGGGCGTTGGTCGAACTCGTCGAACGCCAAGCGGTCACACATGTGCAGGCGACCCCGTCGGGGTGGCGGCTCATGTTGGACGCCGGGCTGACCGCGCCTGCCCTCACGGCCCTCAGCGGCGGCGAGGCACTGCCCCTGCCGCTGGCCCGCCGTCTTCGTTCGCAGGTGGGACGGCTCTGGAACGTCTACGGTCCGACCGAGACCACGATCTGGTCGACCAGCGCGGAGATACCGCCCGCACCGGACGAGGTGAGCATCGGCAGACCGATCGCGGGTACGACGGCGCTGGTCGTCGGCCCGGACGGCCGTCCCGTACCGCACGGTGTGACCGGCGAACTGGCACTGGGCGGTGCGGGCCTGGCCCGGGGCTACCGGGGCCGGCCTGACCTCACCGCCGCCCGCTTCGTGATCGACCCCGGGTCCGGAGCACGTCACTACCGCACCGGCGACCTGGCCCGGGTGCGCCCTGATGGCGCTCTGGACTGCTTCGGCCGACTCGATGACCAGATCAAGTTGCGCGGCCATCGGATCGAACTCGGGGAGATCGAGGCCAGATTGCAGGAGCACCCCGCGGTGGCAACGGCCGCCGTCGCGGTGCACGGGAGCGCGGACGACCCCGGCGGACAGGTGCTCGTCGGCTATCCGGTGTGGCGCCCCGGGGCTGCGGCTCCGGACACCGCCGCGTTGCGGTCTTTCCTCGCGCGCACGCTGCCGGATGTGATGGTGCCGGGCATCTTCCAGGTACTCGGCGAACTGCCGCTGACGCCGAACGGCAAGACAGACCGCGGGGCCCTGCCCGCTCCCACCCATGCGCAACCGGCGACGGGGGCGCAGCAGTCGACCGATTCGGGGGACGAACCATGGGACGAGCTGACCTCGGAGGTGGCCGCGATCTGGTGTGAGGTGTTGGGTCTGTCGTCCATCGGCCGGTACGACGATGTGTTCGATCTGGGCGCCCACTCCCTGACGATCACGCAGGTCGCGTCCAGGATCCGACGCCGGCTCGGGGTGGAGGTGCCCCTCCAGGTGTTCTACGAGGAGCCGACCGTGGCCGCCGTGGCCGATGCCGCCGCCCTCGAACTGCTGGCTGAGGGGCACTGATGGAACGTCTCGACACCAGTCCTCCCGCGCCGTCCGCTCCTGAGGTGCGCCGCCCCCGCCCCGCGCTCAGCGACCAACAGCGGGCGCTGCTCGCCCGTCGGCTGAGGGAGCGCACCGCAGACCGGCCGCCGATCATCGGGCCCCGCCCCGCGGGAACTCCCGTACCGCTCTCCCTCGCTCAGGAACGCCTCTGGTTCATCGAGCAGTTGACGCCCGGTACCGCCTCCTTCGTCCTGCCGACCGCTGGCCGGCTCCTCGGGCCGCTACGCCCCGAGGCGCTGGCCGGGGCCCTGGACCGGGTGGCGGCGAGACACGAGACGTTGCGCAGTGCGTTTCCCGTCGACGAGGACGGCGCCCCGCGGGTGCTGATCACTCCGGCTCCCGAGTTCACCGTGCCCTGGGACGTCCGCGACCTGACGGAACTGCCCACCGAGACTCGGGAGGCAGCCGCGCGCGATCTGGTCGAAGCAGAGGTCGACCGCCCGTTCGACGTGGCGGAAGGGCCGTTGCTGCGGGCCCTGCTGATCCGCCTGGATGTTCAGGATCATGTGCTGGTGGTCTGCCAGCACCATCTGGTCGGGGACGGCTGGTCCGCCGGAGTGCTTCTGGACGAACTGCTGAGCGGTCATGAGGAGTTGACGACCGGTACGCAGCCCGGATCATCGGGCACGCTCCCGCTGACCTACGGCGACTTCGCGCACTGGCAGCGCGAGCGCCAGGAGCGCCCGCAGGCCGCCGCCGACCTCCAGTACTGGTGCGATGCCCTGACCGGGGTGCCACCACTGGACCTGCCCACCGACCGGCCGCGCCCCGCCCTACCGGGGCCGGGTGGGGCGACCTTCGCCTTCCGACTCGATCCCCCGACCTACGAAGCCGCCCGGGTGTTGGGGCGCGCTCAGGGCGTCACTCTCTACATGACCCTGCTGGCCGCGTTCCACGTCGTGCTGGGCCGTTGGTCGGGGCAGCGGGACTTCGCCGTCGGCACCCCGTTCGCGGGACGCCTGGTGGAGGAGACCGAGCAGCTGATCGGTCTGTTCAGCACCATGTTGCCGCTTCGGGCCGAGCTGAGCGGACCGGCTGGGGCCATGGCGCCCGACGGTGAGCCGACCACGGCGGACTCACCCGATTTCGCCACCGTGCTGGCTCGGGTCCGTACGGCGGCACTCGGGGCGCAGCAGCACCAGGAGACCCCGTTCGAGCGGCTGGTGGAGGCGCTGGACCTACCGCGCGAGGTCAGCCGGCCGCCGCTGTTCCAGGTCTCCTTCGCACTACAGAACCACCGCGCGCAGGAGTTTCGCCCGCGGGAGCTGGAGTGGCGCACCTTCCCCTTCGAGGGCAGCGGCGTCCATCTGGACCTCGGTCTGTACTGCACCGAAACCGACGACGGTCTGGACGCCTTCTTCACGTACCGCACTGATCTATGGGACGCGGCCACCGTCGCCCGGCTGGCCGGGCACTGGCAGCGGGTGCTCGGTGCGGCTGCCGCCGATCCGTACACCCCCATCGACCGGCTGGAGCTGCTCACACCCGAAGAGCGCCACCAGGTCCTCAACGAGTGGAACGACCAGGGAACGGCCGTCGCGATCGCGGGCACACTCGCCGAGGCGATCGCCGCACAGACCGCCCGCACGCCGGACGCCACCGCATTGGTGCACCGGGGCGAGAAACTGTCCTTCGCGGACCTCGACCGGCGCGCCAACCGTCTGGCGCACCTTCTGCGCTCTGCGGGCGCCGGTCCCGACAAGCTCGTGGGAGTGTGCCTCGATCAAGGGCTGGACCAGGCCGCTTCGCTGCTCGCGGTGCTCAAGTCGGGTGCGGCGTACGTGCCGCTCGATCCGGAGCAGCCGCGTGAGCGCCTTCGCCATATGCTGACCGATTCGGCGCCGGTGGTACTGGTCACCACGGCAGCCCACAGCGGTTTGCTGGCCGGTTCGACCGCCCCCGTGCTGCGCCTGGACGAGGTGGCGGCCGAGCTCGCCGCCGCGCCCGACACCGCACCGGAGGGTGGCGCGGGTCCGGACCATCTGGCGTATGTGATCTACACATCGGGCTCCACCGGAACGCCCAAGGGCGTGGCCGTGCAGCACCGTCAGGTCCTCGTCTATCTCGCCGGGGTGCGGCAGCGGTTCGCCGAAGCGGGGCTGCAGGACGGTGCCCGCTACCTCCTGTTGCAGTCGCTGGCCTTCGACTTCGGTCTGACCACCCTCTATCTCTCGCTCACCACCGGTGGATGTCTGCATCTGCTGGCCGCGCGCACCTCGGGCCCCGAGGTCGCGGCGCACCTCAAGGCCGAGGGCATCGACTGCGTCAAACTCACCCCGTCGCACCTGGCCGCGCTGAGCGCCGAGGTGGACGATCCGGCCGCCCTGCTCCCGCGTCGACTGTTGATCCTCGGTGGCGAGGCGTCGAGTTGGGAGTGGAGCCGTCGACTGGCGCAGCTCGGTGCGCGGACCGGCTGTCGGGTGGTCAACCACTACGGTCCGACCGAGGCCACCGTCGGGGTGACGACCCTGCTGGTCGATCCCGAGCAGCCCGCCGCGGGTCCCTCCACTCCCATCGGGCGTCCGCTCCCCGGGGCCAGGGTCTATCTGCTCGACGCCCATATGTCACCGGTGCCCGTCGGAGTGCCCGGCGAGCTCTGGATCGGTGGTGACCGGCTGGCACGCGGCTACCTCGGCCTGCCGGAACTGACGTCGGAACGCTTTCGTACCGATCCGTTCGTCGACGCCGGGACGGACCGGGCCCGGATGTACCGCACCGGTGATCTGGCCCGGTACCGTGCCGATGGCACCATCGAGTTTCTGGGCCGCGGCGACCACCAGGTGAAGATCCGTGGCTATCGGGTCGAACTGGGCGAGGTGGAAGCCCATTTGGTTCGGTTGCCTTCGGTCGCCCAGGCCGTCGCAGCGGCTCGCGGCCCCGTCGGGGAACTCACCCTCGTCGGCTATCTGGTGCCCACCGAAGGCGCCGAGCCACCGCCGGTCGCCGAACTGCGCCGACTGCTGGCCGAGCAGTTGCCGGACTATCTGATCCCGTCCCGCTTCGTCCTCCTGCCCGAACTGCCCCGATTGGCACACGGCAAGGTCGACCGGCGCGCCCTACCGGAGCCGGGGGCGGCCGGTCCAGACTCGGGCACCGAGTACATCGCCCCTCGCAACCCGGTCGAGGAGACGATCGCCGGAGTGTGGGCGGACCTGCTCGGGTTGGAACGCGTGGGGGCCGAGGACGACTTCTTCGACCTCGGCGGCCATTCCCTGCTGGCGATCCGTATGGTGGCAGCGTTGCGCAGGCTGCTCGACGGACAAGCGCCGCTCACTTTGATGGACGTCTTCCAGGAGCGCACGGTCGCCGCACTCGCCACGCTGGCCGGTCGGTCCGAGGAGGAACGCGGCCCGCGCCGACTGCTCCATGAGCTGACCGCCCGTCAGCCAGCCGAGGCCGTGACGCTGTCGCTGATCTGCCTCCCCTACGGCGGCGGAAGCGCGGTGGTCTACCAACCGCTCGCGGATGCCCTACCGCCCGGAGTGGCTCTGCACGCGGTCGCCGTCCCGGGGCACGACCTCGGCATGTCCGAAGAGTCACTGCCGCTGGAGGAGGTCGCCCGGCGCTGTGCCGAAGAGGTTCTGGCCGGTGTATCGGGCCCGGTGGCCGTCTACGGTCACTGCGGGGTCGGGGCGGCGCTGGCGGTGGAGGTGGCGCGGCAACTGGCAGCGGCGGAACGTGAACCCGCCGCGGTCTATCTGGGCGGGATCTTCCCGTTCGCCCGCCCGACGGAGGGACTGCTCGGGCTGCTCGCCCGCTTCTCCGTGCTCGATCGACGGCGCAGCGGAAGGCTCCATCTGAACTGGTTGCGCTCGATGGGCGCCGATCTGGAGGGGTTGGAGCCCGAGCAGTTGGCGACCATCGTCCACAACGTCCGCGAGGACTCACGGGCGGCGGAGGCGTACTTCACCGAGCGGCTGGCGGAGCCCGCGTGCGGGCTGACGTCACCGGTGGTGTCGGTGATCGGCTCGGCCGATCCCGGCACCGACTTCCACCGGGAGCGGTTTCGGGAGTGGGGTTTCCTCGGTGGCACCACTGCCGTGGCCGTCCTGGACGAGGGGGGTCACTACTTCCTCAAGCACCGGGCGGCCGAACTCGCCGAGATCGTCACCACGGTCCACCCGGCGGTCATGGATACCGGCGCGGACGAGCTGACCCGTGAGGAGCGCCCTGAGCGGGCGACCTGGTGGTTGGACGGCGTCCACCGGGAGGCGGTGGCCGAGGACGATCCGGTCGAGGCGGCGCCGCGCGCCCGTCGTGACACCCGACGGTTCGTGGTGGTGGCCGGCTCGCAGCTGATCTCGCAGACGGGATCGGCACTGACCGAGTTCGCCCTGCCGCTCTGGATCTACCTCGCGACCGATTCGGTCGCCTGGTTCGGTCTGTTCGCCGTACTGGGCATCGCACCCGGGCTGCTGGCGGCTCCCGTGCTCGGTGGGCTCGTCGACCGGATCGATCGGCGGCGGGTGATGCTGTGCTGCACCGTCGTCTGCGGTACGGCCGAGGCGGTGCTCGCGCTGTTGGATGCATTCGGGAATCTACGTCCCTGGCACGTCGGGGTGTTGATGGCGATCCTGTCGGTTTCCCTCACGGGTCAGCGCTTGGCGTTCCAGTCGGCGATCCCGCAACTCGTCCCCAAGCGCTACCTCGGCCATGCCAACGGGATCGTGCAGATCTCGGGCGGCATCGCCCAGGTGGTGGCGCCACTGGCGGCGGTGGGCATGCTGGCCGCGATCGGCCTGAGCGGGGTGCTTCTGCTGGACGTCGTCAGCTACACCGCTGCGGCGGCGGTGCTGCTGCTCGTGCGCTTCCCGCGCACCTTGCCCTCGCAGCGCCGGGAGACCTTGCGCCAAGAGATCGCGGCCGGGTTCCGGTTGGTCATTCGGCAGCGCGGATTCCGCGCGATGCTGATCTTCTTCGCCGTGTTGAACCTCTTCCTACCGGTGCTCTTCCAACTGATTTCGCCGCTCGTCCTCGGATTCTCCAGTCTGGGTTCGGTTGCCGCGGTGTCGCTGGCCGGTGGCGCGGGCGCGGTGGTCGGCGGATTGGCGATGGGCGTGTGGGGCGGACCGCGAAGGCGCCGGATGCGGGGCATGCTGCTGGTGGTGCCGGTCCTGGCGCTCTTCTGTGTCCTCACCGGGCTGCGCCCTGACCTCCTGGTGGTGGGCGCGGGTGTGTTCGGCATGTCGGCGTCCCTCTCCCTGCTCAACGGCATCTACCTGACGATCGTCCAGGTGAAGGTGCCGCAGCGGTTCCACGGACGGGTGATGGCCCTCAACCAATTGGTCGCGTGGTCCACCCTGCCCATCGGATACTTGCTGATCGCCCCGCTGGGCAGCCGGTTCCTGGAACCGCTGATGGTGGAGGGCGGTGGACTCGCCGACACGGTGGGCGCCGTGTTGGGTGCGGGGACGGGCCGCGGCATCGGGTTGCTCTACCTCGTGCTCGGCGCTGCGATCCTGGTCCTCGGGGCGGTGTCCTTCCGGATCCGGGCGCTGTCCCGCTTCGACCAGGACGTCCCGGACGCACAGGCGGACGACCTGGTCGGTCTCGCCGCGCTGACGGCCGAGCAGAAGGATCGTCCACGGGCTGAAAGCACCACCGTACGGAAGTGAGTCAAGTTCGGCCCACCACCCGCCCCCGGTTGAACGGTGGCGGGTGGTGGGGCGAGCGGCTGTGGCGGTCGTTCGGTGTGCAAGGCATGGTGGGTGGTTCGCGCCGGTGTCACGGCTGAATCGGGAGCAGGGCGCACGGCCCCCGGTGCGGCGTTGTGGTACGGCGCGGCGCGGTGCGGTGTGACGGGCAGACGTATTGGCCGTACGGGTCGTCAGCATCGGTCGGTGCGCCGATGAAGGTCCGATCGGCATCAGACGCCGGTACCACAGGCCGATCGCAAGGCGATGCAACTCGGCCGCGCTCGGTGGTCCGGTTTCACGGTGCTTCTCACGGGACAACGCGCATTGCCGGGGCCAGGTCAAGCCCAGGTTGCGGTCAACCTAGCTGCGTTGTCGAGCGATGGGCCTCCCCCTGCATCCCCACCGGCCACCCCGGTGTGACCCGGTCAGAGCCTCCACAGGACCGGGCTCACAGCGGAGTCGCTAGGTCGGCCGGCTCGCAGGAGGCTGGTCGAAGAGATTCCGTTCATCCTCGTCCGGGGCTTCGAACTGCTCGGCGTACTCTTCGAGCATCGCGCGGCTGATCAGCGCTGTTCCTCCGGCATCGGTCGCACTTCGGTGCTCGATGCGTCTGCACAGTTCGTCGAGTGAGGCCGTGAGGTGGTGCAACTCGACTGCGGCACCGAGCGCACGCGCCGCCAGACGCATGTCGTCACGCTCCTCACGCCCCCAGAAGCCGAACTCCAGGATCACGCTCTGTCCGAGGCCCAGCAGCTCCAGGGCATGGGTCGACAGAACCTCCTCCAAACGGCCCCGAGCCTGCTCGTCGAAGAGGTCAAGACCGAGGCCGGTCATCCACTCGTCCGGGCACAGTCGTACGGCGGGCACCCGGTCCGCAAGACGGCGCGCCAGCGTGGTCTTCCCCGCGCCGGGAAGCCCGCAGACAAGGATCAGCAGCGGTTGGGCTTTCGGGGCCACCGTGGTCCCCCTCTCCATGTTCGGCTCGGATCTCCTGCCTGGTGATCCTGATCGATCGAGCGTTCACAACACACCCAACCCGGGAACGAAATGGGCCGGAAGTAGTCGTAGACAGTCCACCCCTGAGGGTGAAGGGGATAGCTTTCGTTGGCTTTCCTGATTGATCGTCAGCACAAGGGGTCCTCTGGATGAATCGCATACGTACCGTACTCGTCACGCTCGGTCTGACCGCCGGTTTGATGGCCGCTCCCACGGCGAGCGCCGCACCGCAGGAAGCGGACCGATCGGCGTCGGCCAGGCATCAGCCGTGCACCGGGGAGTTCCGCGGGGACCCGAGGCTCGGACCGAAGTGGCTGCCGAAGAAGAGGCAAGCACCGGTGGGTCCGCTCCTCAAGGGCTACCAGCGCACCGGAGAGCTCTCCCCTTCGGCCTTCCTCAAGAAGTACTAGGACGGGCCGGCGGACTCGGGCGGTTGGAAGTACCCGCCGAACGACGGCTTCGGCGAGGTCAACGGTGAGATCGACAAGGAGCCCACGAAGCTGCGCCCGGGCCAGCGGCTCGACCGGTTCGGCTCCGAGTTCGGCAGCTACCTCGCCCCCGCGGGTGACGCCTACGCCGAACGCGCGCTGCCCCCGCAGAACCTCAACACCCGTGACGCGGCCGTGGCCTGTGACTACCGCGTCTACAAGGTGGCCAAGCCGTTCTGGGTGTGGCAGGGCAGCATCGCCCCATGGTTCGAGCAGCCCGGAGGCGGCCAGCAGATCAAACTGGACCCGGTGTTCCTCGACCCGGGCCAGGACCAGCGGCTCAATGTGAAGTGGCTGTTGGACCGTGGCTATCTGACGCCCGTTGCCCAGTAGTGCCTTCGTGAACCGGCGAGAGGCACGGGACCTGCTGGCCACGGCGGGGGTTGCGGACGGCTCGTACCGCATCGAGGGCATTCATGAACCGGTGCCCACCCCGGTCGACTTCCTGTTCCTACGGCAGGGTCGGGACGGGGGTTGGGAAACGGGAGTGTATGAGCGCGGGAGTCACCAGGTGATCGCCCGTCACAGCACCGAGGGCGGGGCCTGCGCCCACCTGGTGTCGCTCGCCATGTGACACGTTTGCCGCGGCACCGGTTGACCCTGATGTGCTCCGAACGGTGTCCCGTCGGCCCGGGTGCGGTCACCCGCGACCGGACCCGAACTACGCCCCTGGCCAGAATCCGGCGCAGCAGGGCACTTTTGCCACTCCTCGGCCCTCCCCCTCCCCCTCTAGCGTGGAGGGGTGGCCGCCGACGTAGAGGAACGACGTCGGCGCTACCTCCGCGAGGAAGCCCGCGCGGAGCGCGCTCATCACGGCAACGGGCTGAGAACCGTCCGGGGACCGCCCCGGTGGCGGCCCGTCCTCCCGTGGTGAACCCCGACCGTCGGCGGAGTGGTTGGCAGGCGCACGCCACCCACCCCGCACCACCAGTGGGAAGACACAAGCACCCATGACGAAGTTCTTGCTGTCCTTGCATGTCATTGCCGCGATCCTGGCGGTGGGGCCGGTCACGGTCGCCGCCAGCATGTTCCCGCCCGTGCTGCGCAAGGCGCAGTCCGCCCCGGATGACACCGGGGTGGTGGCGACGCTGCGCGTGCTGCATCGCATCTGCCGCAGCTATGCGGCCGTGGGGATCGCCGTGCCCGTGTTCGGGTTCGCCACCGCCCAGAGCCTGGGCGTGCTCGGCAGCCCCTGGTTGCTGGTCTCCATGGTGTTGACGGCCGCCGCCGCGGTGGTCCTCATCGTCGTCGTGCTGCCGCAGCAGGAGAGTGGCTTGGCGCATGTCGAGGCGGGGGGCGGTGAATCCGTCGGCACAGCCGATGTGCCGACATCCGTCGGCGCGGATCGACGGACGGGAGCCCGGCTGGCGATGGCCACCGGTGTGTTCAACCTGCTGTGGGTGACCGTGACCGTACTGATGATCGTCCGTCCCGGGTCCACCACCGGAGCATAGGTCTAAGGCATAGGCCGGGGCGGCTCACCGCCGTTGGCTATATCAGCCCTATCCGCTAGGTTCTGGCCATGTCCTTGGTGGTGGTTCTTGCTCTCGACGGTGTCGTTCCCTTCGAGCTGTCCGTGCCCGGTCAGATCTTCGGGACGGCCAACGACGCACTCGGACGCGCCCACTACGACGTACGGATCTGTGCACCGGGCCGGGAGGTGCGTACCGAACCCGACCTGGGGGGATTCCGGCTCACGACGGAGTGGGGCATGGAGGCCCTGGCCGAAGCCGACACCGTCGTCGTGCCCGGCCACGCGGGCCGTCTGGACGCTCCGTCGACCGATGTGCTGGACGCCCTGCGGTCCGCGTACGCGCAAGGTGCCCGGCTCGCATCGGTGTGCGTGGGGGCCTTCACCCTGGCCGCCACCGGGCTGCTCGACGGACGGCGGGCCACCACTCACTGGATGTTCGCCGCCGAACTCGCCCGGCGGTATCCGGCCGTGGAGGTCGACGACGGCAGCCTCTACATCGACAACGGTCCGATCATCACCTCCGCAGGGGTGGCCGCCGCCCTCGACCTCTGTCTCCATCTGGTCCATCGCGATCTGGGCGCGAGCGTCGCCGCCTCCACCGCGCGGCGCACGGTGATGCCGCTCCAACGCGACGGCGGCCAGAGCCAGTTCATCGAGCAGCCCCATCCGGGCGAACACGACACGGCGCTACAGGCCACCCTCCAGTGGATGGAGGGCAGGTTGCACGAACCGCTGTCGCTCGATGACATCGCCCGACAGGCTGCGATGAGCATCCGCAGTCTCAACCGCCACTTCAAGGCGCAGACCGGCACCACCCCGCTCCAATGGCTGCTCCGGGCCCGGGTGAACCGGGCCCAGCAGCTCCTGGAGACCACGGCGATGCCGATCGACCGCATCGCCGCCGACACCGGGTTCGGTGCCGCCTCCACCTTTCGTCAGCATTTCACCCGGCACACGGGAGTCCCGCCCCAGGCATACCGCTCTGCCTTCCGTTCGCCGCAGCAGCTCAGCGGGTCGGGCCGCAACTCCTCCTGAGGACGATCACTCGGCCGTCAGCACCCACAGTCGATGGTCCCAGCCGATGTCACGGCAGCTGTGGACCGTCAGGCCGGCGCGGGCGGCCAGCTCGCTCAGTTGGTCTGTCGAGCGCACCCCGGAGCCGAAGGCGCAGGTGAGTCGCAGATGGTGGAGGGTTGCATCGACATCGTCGGTGTCGGCGGCCGTGACCTGTTCAACCATGATCAGCTCACCACCGGCCGGCAGTCCCGCAGCGGTCTCGGCGAGCACCACCACAGCGTCGTCGTCGGGCAGTCGATCGAGCAGATGGGAGACGAGGACGGTCTGACCGCCGCGCGGCACCTGGTTGCTCTGCGGCACCAGTTCGATGCGTGCGAGCACATCGGTGTCCAGGATCTGCTCCTCCAGCAGCTTCAGCTGGGAGGGTACGTCCACGATGCGTACGTTGAGCCCGGCGAACTCCTTCACCAGGGCGTTGACCACCGTCCCCACACCGTCGCCCGCCGCGGTCAAGGTGGCGACGGAAGACCAGTCGTACGCCGCCGACACACCGGGCGCGACCCAACGCGTCTCCTCCTCGACGGCGGCGCGGGCCGAGGTGCCGAGGCGGACGTCGTCCCGCATCGCCTCGGCCAACGTCTGGCCGCCAAGCGTGCGGTAGCCCGCGGCTCCGGTGCGAACCGTGTCGAGGAGCCCGGCGATCGACAGGTCGAACGCGGCCTGAGCCCCGCGGAGGTCGTACTCCTCCGCGGAGTGATCGTCCTCGACGAGTTCCTCGCTGATGGCGGTGAGACGGTATCCGCGTTCATCGGTGGCGAAGACGTCGATCGCCTCCAGGTACGACATCAGTGCGGCGAGCACGGAGGGGTTGGACCCACTGCGACGCGCCAGTTCATCCAGGTCACGCACTCCGCCGTGGACCAGATCCACCAGACCGAGGGTGACGGCCGTACGGATCGCATAGGCGGGGGCCAGATCGGTGAGGTCGTGCAGCCGCTCGTGTGCCTCGTCCTCCTCGTCCTCCGCGGCAGCGGCGTCCACGCCCGGGGCGTGCGGCGTGTACCGCCAGTAGCCCGTGATGTGGGTGCGCTCACGCGGAACCTTCCGCTCCGTCGCGAGGTGACGGCGGATGCCCTTGAGCGCACCCGCCTCGCCCGCGGCCCAGACGAAGACCTCGCCCGGCAGCCACTCGACGCCACGCAGGGCGTCCTCCAACACGGTGGTGGTACCGGCCGGTGCGCCCTGGCGCGAGAGCCAGGTGATCTCGGCGTCGGCCTCGGTCGGCAGGTCCTGGCGGTGGCTGTCCTCCCCCACCTCGATCAGTACGCGCGCCCGGGTGCCGGCGGGCATCTCAGCGAGCCAGCGGCCGATCGCGGGCAGAGCCGTCTCGTCACCGATCACCAGCAGCCAGTCGACGCCCTCCGGGTGACTGTGCGACATCTTCGGTCCGGCGATCCAGGTGATGTCACCGGGCTCGGCCGCCTCGGCCCAGGCGGAGGCGATCCCGCCCTCATGGCGTACGAAGTCGAAGTCGATCTCACCGGCTTCGGGGTCGAACCTGACGGGCGTGTAGTCCTTGGCGATCGGCCGGGCGTCCGCGGGCCAGTCGAGGCTGCTCACGTTCTGCCTCGGGAGCACCGGGGCGTCATCGCCGTCGGCGAAGAAGAACTTCACATGGTCGTCGAAGCCGTCCGAGCGCAGCGGGGGGAGTTCCAGGCCATGGGTCTCAAAGGCATGCAGTTGCTCGCCGCCCAGGGTGATCCGGCGCATTCCTGGTGTGACGTCCCTGACGCGCAGCACGGTCAGTTCCCTGAGCACGATGGGAAAGGTGACTACCGAACGGGGACTGCGCGACATCGCTACTGCTCCTTCATCAGGGGGATCGATTCAGGTTAGGGGCACGGAGGGGGCTTCGATCCAACCCTCCGACCTCGATGTGGCACTGTGCGCACGATTCCTGGGGGTCCCTAGCGGCGGAGAGCGCACGCATCGCCTCGGAGAGGGTCGACAGGCACGGCAGTCCTCCTCGCGCGGAGTGGGCCTGGCCGGGCTGCTTGTCCCATCTGCGTCCGGCCCCCGTGGGAAGGCGCGCGCACGGTCGACGGCGACACCCCTACCACTTCGATGACTCGCGCTCTGTCTTGGACCGGGCTCGTCGGCCTGCTCCTACGGTGGCCAGGGTCCGTGGCCCAGCGCCTCCCGGCCCCGGCACGTCCCCCTGCCCCCGAACCGCCGACGAGGACAGCAGCCACCTGTGATATCAATCGCGTCCACTTCACCTGGGGTGTTCCGCCCCCGCTCCCCCTCCTCCCAACTGCTGTGGCAGTCCTTGGTGCACGCACGGGCCTTCGTCCTGCGCGCCGTCCTATGGGCGACCCTGCGCCAGTGCGCCTTCCTCGCCATGCCGTGGGTGCTCGGCCGGGCGATCGACGCCGGAGTGAAACGAGGGTCGGTCGCGGTCGTCGCCGGCTATGCGGGGGCATTCGTGCTCATCGCGATCGTCGAGTACGCCGGCATCCGCGGCTGGCAGTTGTGGACCACACTGGCCGACGCCCACACCGGGGCCATGCTGCGAACGCGGCTGTTGCGGGCCGTCCTCGCGATCGACACCGACACCATGCACCGGCGTGCCGGGAGTTTCGGCGATCTGACCACGCGGGCGACCCGTGACACCGATGCGATCACGGGGTGGGTGCACGGGTTGACGGCCTGGGTGGTGATCGCGTTGACCGGAGTGGTCCTGGTGCCGGCGATCGGCGGGCTCGATCCGCTTCTGCTGGTGGTGGCCGCCTTGACGGTGCCCGTCCTGCTGGTGGTCAACCGGCTGTTCCCCCCGCTGTTCAGCCGACGGGCGGAGGAACTGTCCACGGCCCACAGCCGGCGCAGCAGCACCGCGGAGGAGCTGCTGTCGGCGCTGCCTTCCTTGCGCGGGGTCGGAGCGGATCGGTGGATGGTGGAACGACACCACGCCCACAGCGCCCAGGTCACCGGACACACCATGCGGCTGGCCTCCGTGAGCTCGGTGTGGGAGGCGACCGCTTCGGTCGTCCCCCTGCTGGCCGTCGCCACGGGGCTGCTGGCGGGGGGCCATGCGGTGATCGACGGTCGGATCACCGTGGGCGCACTGACCACGTTCGTCCTGTGGATGGGCACGGTGTCGCTGGCCGTCAATGTCGTGATCGCACGGCTCGGTGACCGTACGGAAGCACGCGTCGCGGCCGGTCGGATCGCCGACGTCCTGGCCCTGGCACCGGAGTCGGAGAGCGGTGCGTCGGTGGAGGTGCCCCGTGGTGCGCTGCGGGTCGAGGCGTTGACGGTCAACCGACCGGGCCGCGCGCCGATCGGACCACTGGAGTTGACCGCCGTGCCGGGTGAGTGGGTGGTCCTCACCGGGGCGACCGGCTCGGGCAAGAGCACCCTCCTGCGGGCGATCGCCGGACTTGTCCCGGCCTCGGGCACGGTCGAGGTCGCGGATGTGTCGATGGCCGGGCTCTGTTCCGACGATGTCTTTCGGACCGTCGGTTTCGTACCGGAGGGTCCGCTGCTGCTCCATGGGACGGTGACCGAGAATCTGCTGCTCGGCGGGGATCGGACGGAAGCGGACATCGAGCGCGCAGCGCGGGCCGCCGGGCTGGATCTGGCTCTCGCGGGGTTGGCCGACGGCCATGACACCCAGGTCGGCGAGCGCGGTGGAGCCCTGTCCGGGGGCCAACGGCAATTGGTCACCCTGGCCCGGACGCTGTTGCGCGACTGTCCCGTCCTGCTATTGGACGATGTGACCTCCGCATTGGACGCGGGTACCGAAGCACAGGTGTTGGAGCGGTTGCGGCGCGCCACGGCCGACCGCGTGGTCGTGTTTGCCACTCATTCACCGGCCGTTCGCGCCATGGCCGACCGCGAGGTCGTCCTCGATGACGGCCACATCGACCGGGGGTCGCTCCATGTCTGATCAGCCGATGACGTCCGCTTCGCTCGTCTTGAGCGATCTTCCCGACCAGCGTGCGGTCTTCCGTCGTGCGGCGCCCTTCCTCCGTGGGCACCGGGCGGGGCTCGTGGCCGCGGTGCTCCTCACGCTCGCCGGTGCAGGGCTGGCCGTGGCCGTGACCGCGGCGATCGGACGCCTGGTGGACGCTGCGGGCAACGGGGACCGGCCCGGGCTGCTCCGTTGGGTGCTGGCGCTGTTCGCCCTGGTCGCGGCGAGCGGAGTGCTGACCTGGCTGTCGCGCTACTGGTTGATACGGGTCGGCGAGTATGTGTTGGCGGGGATGCGTGACCGCGCGACCGCTTCGGTGGGATCGGCTCCGTTGCGGTTCGTGGAGTCCCATCGCCGTGGCGAGTTGCTGCGCAGACTGACCGGGGAGATCAACGGCCTGGCGTCATTCGTCGGGACGACCCTGCCCGATCTGGCCGCCGCCATCGCGGTGCTCGCCTTCACGGTCATGATGCTGGCCCTGTACTCCTGGCTGCTGACGGTCGGCCTGCTGGTGTTCTTCGTCCCGCTCGCCACGGTGATCGTCCGAGGTTTCCAGGTGCGCGCGAGCCCGGCGTACGCGGAGGTGGCCGCAGCCGAAGCGGCGATGGCCGCCACCTTCTCCGAGTCGCTGCCGGCGCAGGAGCAGTTGCGCATCAGCGGTGCCGTACCTCGGTGGTTGGCCCGGTTCGACCATGACAACGATCGCTTGCTCAAGGCGCAGACCGTCCAGATACGCACCGAGTTCAGGCTCGACCGGCTCGCTCTGCTCCAGGCGGTCTGCGTGGGCGGGTTGTTGATCGTCAGCGCAGTGTTCGTGGGGCGCGGGACATTGAGTGTGGGGACGGCCGTGGTGTTCGTGTTGGCGACCCGGGACATCTTCAACCGCTTCGAGAGCGTCGCTGCGGCCATCGGTGAGGCCCGGGAGGCACATGTGCACCTGGCGCGGCTGCTCGATCTCCTGCGGGCGACCGAACAACCCTCCGAACCCGCCGATACGCCCGAACTACCGTCGCGGGGTGCGCTCACCCTCGATGCGGTCGACTTCTCGTACGCACCGGGCAGTGTGGTGCTCGACGGGATGTCGTTGACCGTCGCGAGCGGGGAGCGGCTGGTGGTGGCCGGGGAGACGGGTTCCGGGAAGTCCACCCTCGGCAAACTGCTGGCCGGCCTCTACCGACCCGATCGAGGAGTGGTGGCCTTCGCGGGGCACGACCTGGCCGGGTTGGGTCATGAGCGGCTGCGGACCAGGATCGTTCTGGTGCCCCAGGAGGTGGCGTTGGTGGACGGCACCCTGGCCGAGAATCTGGCGTTGGTGTCGGGTCGGCCGGATCGAGCACGGATCGAAGGGGCCGTCGAGCAACTGGGCTTGAGTGGCTGGGTGGCCTCGCTGCCGGACGGCCTGGACACTCGGGTGGGCACCCGGACGCTGTCGGCGGGAGAGCGGCAGTTGGTGGCGATCACCCGGGCGGTGTTGGCCGATCCCGCGGTGCTGATCCTCGACGAGGCGACGGCCGGCGTCGACGCGGGTACGGCGGCCACGATCGAGGAGGCGCTTTCGATGGCAGCCGCCGACCGCACGCTCATCGTGATCGCGCATCGCGCGGACACCATCGGCCGGGGCCGGCTGCTGCTGTCGATGCCCGAAGGACGTGTGACACCCGTGGTGGACGCGCACTCCTAGCGGACCTCGAACCAGAAGGCCCCGGGGCGTCCCGGGGCCTTCTCGTCATGGAGGGGCGGCTACTTCCCTGCCGCCGCCTTGACCAGGATCGGCGTCAGCTCCTCGACGACCCAGCTGGCGCTGAGGGCGTCCGGGTAGGCGATGGAGGAGGCCAGGGTGTTGTCCGAGGGGATGACCGCGTAGTTCTTCTTCTTCACCACGTTCAGGGACTGGAAGAGCTTGTTGGTCTCCAGCTCGGACGCGTTCAGCAGGCCCTCGTCGCCGAACGGGTAGGTGATCAGCAGGAGGTCGGCCTCCAGTTCGTCGAGCTTTTCCAGGCTGACGCTGTTGTTCTTGGCGCTGTAGTCCTTCGCCTTGGCGGTCTTCTGGAGGCCGAGCTGCTCGAAGATGCCCGCATCCTGGTCGGCGTAGGACATGAACGTGATCTGCTCGGGGTGGACGACGCTGTAGGTGTACGTCTTGCCCTTGAGCTGGGGGTTGGCCGCCGCGGCGTCGGCGATGGCCTTCTCGTTGGCGGCGATGACCTCATCGGCCTTGGCGCTGAGGCCGAGGGCCTTCGCGGCGCCCTTCAGGCGCTCCTGCCAGGGCAGGGTGTCCGCGTGCTTCTTGTCGGTGTAGGTGACGACGGGGGCGATCGGCTTCAACTTGGCGTAGGAGCCGTCCATGTCCCAGCTGTTCATGCCCAGGATGACGTCCGGCGCCTCGGCGGCGATGGCCTCGAAGTCGATGCCGTCCGCGTCGTCATACGTCTTCAGCTTGTCGACGTTCAGCTTGTCCATGGCGCGCTGCTTGTACTCGGCGACCTTGTCGCCGTCCTCGATGTCCGGTGTGATGACCGGGACGAGGCCGAGTGCCAGGGCTATGGAGGTGTCGCCGTCGGAAACGGTGGCGACCCGGAGCGGCTTCTTCTCCACGACGGTCTTGTCCCATGCGTTGGGCATGGTCAGCGGGTACTGGTCGGAGCCGGCGGCGGCCTTCTTGTCGCCGGTCTTGTCGGAGGAGTTGCCGCTGTCGTTGGAACCGCAGGCGGTGACGAGGCTCAGGCAGGCGGCGGAGGCCACCAGCACGCGTACCGTGCCGCGACGTGCCGAACGAGGGTGGGTGGTGCGGTTCATTTCCTACTTCTCCTGGGTGAGGTCGCGCCGGCCCAGGGGAAAGATCTGGGGCCGGGCGGTGCGTGGGTGGGGAACGACGATGCACTGCAGTCCGAACACGTCGGCGACGGTCTGTTCGGTGAGGACTTCGTCGGGGGTGCCCTGGCGGACGATGGAGCCATCACGCATGGCGATGATCGAAGAGGCGTACAGCGCGGCCTGGTTGAGGTCGTGCGAGACGAGGACGATGGTCTTGCCGGTCTGTTCGTTGAGATCGGCGAGCAGGTCCATCACCTCGATCTGGTGGGCGATGTCGAGATAGGTGGTCGGCTCGTCGAGGAGCAGTGTCGGGGTGTCCTGGGCGAGGGCGAGCGCGATCCACACCCGCTGGCGCTGTCCGCCGGAGAGTTGGTCGACGGGACGGTCGACGAGTTCGGCCGTACCCGTGGCCATCAGGGCGTCCACGATGAGGACCTCGTCGGCGTCGGTGCGGCGCTGGCCGAACTGCCGATGCGGATGGCGCCCTCGCCAGACCAGGTCACCCACCGTGATGCTCTCTGGAGCGATCGGTGACTGGGGCAGGATGCCCAGCCGACGGGCCACCTCGCGCGTGGGCATCGAGTGGATGTCGGAGCCTTCGAGCAACACCGAGCCAGCGGCGATCGGCAGTAGGCGGGCCATGGACTTCAGCAGGGTGGACTTGCCGCAGGCGTTGGGGCCGACCAGCGCGGTGATCTTCCCCGCTTCGATGGCGACGGACAGGTCCTTGCTGATGAGGGACTTGCCGTAGCCGGTGCTGATCTGCCGGGCTTCGAGTTGGTCGGTCATAGCGTGGCCTCCGGCCTGCGCCGAAGGATCAGCCAGACGAAGTAGGGCGCGCCCAGGAGCGCGGTGAGGGCCCCGGTCGGTACCGGGCTGATCAGTGGTGCGTTCTGGGCGAGGACATCGGCGCCGAGGACGATGGCCGCGCCGATGAGGGCGGACAGACCCACGGCGCGATCGGCGCCCACCAGGCGTACCGCGATCGGGCCGCTGATCAGCGAGACGAAGCCGATCGGACCGACGATGCTGGTTGCAAGAGCTGCCGCGGCGGCACCCAGCAGCAGTGCCGCGAGACGCGTCCGGGAAACGGAAGTACCGAGTCCGGTGGCGAGTTCGTCACCCAGGGACATGCTGCCGAGCGAGCGGTTGAGCAGCAGGGCGCAGATCCCGCAGGCCACCGCTCCGACGGCGAGCACGGTGACACCGTCCCAGTCGGCGGCGCTGACGCTGCCGATGAGCCAGCGCATGGCGACGGCGAGGCTGTGCTTGTCCGCGACCGTGAGCAGGTAGTTGGTGTAGGCGATGCAGATCGCGCTCATGCCGATGCCGACGAGCACCAGTCGATAGGTGTCGACGCCTCCCCTGCGCAGGCTCAGTGCGTGGATGATCGCGAGCAGGACGAACGATCCGAGGATCGCGGCCACCGGAGCACCGAAGGCGAGGGCGGGTGCGAAGAGGAAGACGGTGGTGGCGCCCGCCCCGGCGCCGGCGGAGATGCCGATGATGTCGGGGGTGGCGAGGGGGTTGCGGATCAGCCGCTGGTAGATCGCGCCGGAGAGACCGAAGAGGGCACCGGAGAGCAGGGCGGCGAGGGCGCGCGGAACCCTGATCTGGAAGATCATGTAGTCCGCTAGTCCGGTGCGCAGACCGAAGGCCGCTGGCAGTACGTCGGCGGGGTCGACCCTGCCCACGCCGCCGAGGAGCACGGAGGCGACCAGCAGCCCCACCAGCACCATGACCAGGGTGGTGACGGTGAGCGCGGTGCGGCGGGTCTTGGCGCGGTGGGCGCTGCGCAGCCGCTCCTTGATGGCGGCACGGGTCGTCGTCTTGTCCGGGACGGTCCGGGTGTCGAGGATCGTCATCACATCCGCACCAGGTCCCCGCGGCGGGCGAGCCACACGAAGAACGGGGTTCCGACCGCGGCGGTCATGACCGCGACTTGGACCTCTCCGTTGTCGAGTACGAGTCGTCCGGCGGTGTCGGCGGCGGTGAGCAGGATCGCGCCCAGGGCCATGGAGACGGGGAGCGACCATCGGTGGTCGGCCCCCACCAGCATCCGTGCGCAGTGGGCGGCGACCAGACCGACGAAGGCGACGGGCCCGACGGCGGCCGTGGCGGTGGCGCACAGCAGTACGGCGATGGCGGCTGCGGCGAGCCGGGACCGCTCGACGCGCACACCGAGCCCCCGGGCGGTCTCGTCCCCGAGGCTGAGGATGTTGAGGGTGCGCCCGAGCGGTAGGGCGAGGAGCAGTCCGACGATGGCGAAGGGGGCGATCTCGCCCATGATCGAGCCCCGTCCGGTGAGTTGACCCACGGACCAGAAACGCAAGTGGGCGTAGACGGCCTCGTCGCGCGCCACGAGCAGGGTGATGAGCGAGGACATCACGGCAGCGACGGCGACTCCCGCGAGGACGAGTCCGATGGTGGAGCTGCCGGCGTTGGTCCGGATGCCGATCAGATAGACGAGGGCGGCGGTGAAGCCGGCTCCGATCAGTGCCAGCCAGAAGTAGGCGGTCACGCCGGAGAGGCCGAAGAGGACGATGCCGAGGACGACGAACATGGCCGCCCCCTGCTCGACACCGAGGATGCCGGGGTCGGAGAGCGGATTCATGGTCAGGGCCTGCATGATGAGCCCGGAGCCGCCGAGGGCTGCTCCCACGGCGAGGCCGAGGAAGCTGCGCGGTATGCGCTCGGTCCACAGCACATGGGAGTTGAAGCCGGTGCCGTCCGGATCCAGCAGGATGCTGATGACTTCGGAGGGCGCGATGGAACGGGCACCGAGGCCGATGCTGCCGATCAGCACGGCGACCAGGGCGATGAGGCTCAGCACCGCCACCGTCGTACCGCGCGAGGACTTGGTCCTCGCCGGTGGCGGTGGTGACGTCGCCAGCGGGGACGTGTCAGTCATGGGTCTGCTCTGGGCTCCTTACCTGGACAAGCGACAGGTAAGGTTACCCTTACTGCGATTCCGGGCAGTCCAAGGCCGGAGTCAGATCGTTCACACTCAGGGGTCAGATTGACCCCGCCGCCTGGAGGTTGTCGTGGCCAAGAGCGCCCTGTTGTCCGAGGCCGGGACCACGGAAGAGTCCCGGACGTTTTCCACCCATCCAGCACCTTCGACCGTTATGCCCTCCGTGGTAACCCCGTCCCTGGCGACCGACCTCCCGGTGTCGGACGTCCTTTCGGTGGCATCCGGCGCGCTGGACGGGGCACCGGCAGCTGCTCTGCCCTCCGTGGAGTCCGTGGACGACGACTTCATCGCCGCCGGCGGGCACCCCACCCACGTACACGACTTCCACCAGTTCCTCTATGTACCGCTCGGCCGGATCGTCATCACGGCGCTGGGGCGGGACTACGAGTTGTCCCCGTCCGTGGCCCTGTGGATACCGGCCGGAATCCCGCACAGCGCACGCTTCGACCTCGACTCCCTGTTCGTCGTCGAGACGTTCACCACCGAGCGCCACCACCTGCCCTACGCGGAGACGACGGTCGTCAACGTCACGGCCACCCAGCGCCGGATGCTGCTGGGGCGGATGCGCTGCTCGGAGTCGCACCACGATGACTCATCCGTCTTCGCCGCCCTGTCGAACGGTCACCCGGACTGCCTTCCCCTCCCCCAACCCACCAGTCGCGCGGCCAGCACGGTGGCCAGGGAGCTCATCCGGATGCCCAGCGATCCACGGACGGCCACCGAGTGGGCGGAGAGCCTCTACACGAACTCGACCAGCCTGCGCCGTGCCTTTCGGGCCGAGACCGGGCTGGCGTTCTCCGAGTGGCGCACCCGTCTGCGACTCAACCACTCGCTCGACCTGCTCGCTCAGGGGCATCTGGTGAGCACGGTGGCGGCACGGGTCGGATTCGTCAGCACGAACGGCTACATCCTCGCCTTCCGCAAGTACTTCGACCAGACGCCCGGCGCCTATGTACGTCGATCGTCCCCCGCGTCGGCGGCGTGAGGGTCCGTCGAGTGCAGACCTGGACGTCCACCGGGCTACGCCCGCGGCGTCAGCGGGTCAGGTCCAACTCGGCCCGTACCGTCTTGCCCAGTGGCGCACGATCCAGCACGTCCCATCGATCGGCGAGCGCGTTCACGATCAGCAGCCCCCGCCCGCGGGAGTAGCCGGCCGACGGCCTGCCGAGCTCACCGGGCCCGGGCGGGTGTCTGTCCGCCCGGGCGTCCGACACTTCGATCACCAACACCTCACCGGGAACATGGGTGAGGGCCAATTCGAAGTCCCGCCCGAGCACCCATCCGTGGGTGACGGCGTTGGCTGCCAGTTCCCCCACGAGTACGAGTGCGTCGTCGGACAGTTCGCTGCGGTGCGGAATGCCCCAGCGACAGAACTGGTGGAGCGCGAGGTGCCGGGCGAACCAGGCACCGCGGGGAGTGCTGCCGAAGCCCTGCCTGAACACACGTACGGTGACGGGTGATTCCTGGGTGGCACAGAATGTCATGGGTCCAATGTGGCGCGCCCTGCGCGGTTTCACCAGTTCGCCAGGGAGGGCCGGACATGGGTGGCCGTCGATGCTCAGGCCCCGATATGACTGTGCGTCACTGTCGAGCATCGCCACGACTCGCTGCGCAGAGACCGGATCCCGCCGAACATGCCCGTGCGCCGGCAACGAGGACGGGGCCGCGATGACGTACGCCGCCTGCCGCCTCCATGCCGGCTGAGCATCGGGACAGGTGGGGCCAGCACAAACCGTCGCCCGCGTGAAGACGAGAATCAGCCAGGTCCAAAAGTCGCTCTAGCTGGCTTCCACCCCGAATGATCGAATCGGTAACGTCACCCGGGCAACAGTCTTCGTGAACCGCACCCGCATCGGTCACTTCCCCTTCCGTGCCACACCTCGGATTGCACCACTCGGCAGGAGAGCGCTCATCACCATGGGCACTCTTCGACCCATGATGTACGGCAATCTCAATTCATCCGCACGATGGAGGCCGCTCAGTGAGTTCCCTGTCCTACCTGGAGTTGCACCGGCAAGTCTCTCCGAGCATCGAAGCGGAGATCGACTCCGCACTCGATCGGCTCGGACCGTCATCGAGCGCCGTCAAGAGCGCCATCACCAAGCTGCTCCACCACCAGAAGTTGAGACACCCGCTTTCCGTACTGCCGCTGCTGGTTCATGCCATCGAGACCGGCACTCCAAGACCGGCCATTCCACTGTCAGCCGTTCATGTGCTGTGGTGGACGTCCGCGTGCTATCTCGACGACCTGGCCGATGGCAACGGCGGCACCAAGGTCGATGACCTCGGCGAGAACGAAGCACTTCTCGCTTCTCTGGTCACGGGCCATATGCTCCCGGTGCAGGTCATCCAGTCGCAGGAGGTGCCGGATTCCGTACGCGGGGCGCTGACGGCCGAGATCACCAACGGCTGGATCGTCGCCGTTGAGGGACAACTGGACGATATGCGCGGAGATGTGGGGGGTGCGACACGAGATTCCGTCATCACGGCCTACCGCGGCAAATCCGGCGCCCCCTTCGGCATGATCACCGCAATGGCAGCCATCCTCTCCGGCGCCGAGCGCAACGAAATAGAGCGATGGCGCGAGTTCGGCTATGTCTTCGGGATTCTCTGGCAGATGTTCAACGACCAGGACGACATTCTGTCCGGCCGCAACGAGGACCTACTGAACGGTACGGTCACCTATCTCCTGGCGTGTGCCATGGAGGGTGCCACACCCGAGTGTCGGGCGGAGATCCTGGCACTGCATACGGTCGCCCAGGAGTCCGTTCGAGCAAGGAGCGAACTCACGGATCTCCTTCTCGCCCCCGCGGTGCTGCGTCGATATCGACAGGACATCAACGGGTATCGCGATGAGGCATATCGCATCGTCAACGACATGGGCGGCGATCCACATTACGTACCCGTGTTGCGGCAACTGGTGGACCTTTCGGCCCAGATGCTCCTTCAGCCCAGGACCGGCCAGTAGCCGGCAGGCCGCTCAGGGCCGAAAACGTCGCCCACGTACGGAGTGAACCGTCAGGGCAGAGTGCGGATGCCCGGTTCAAGGTCGAGACGGAGTCATTGAACCGGGGGCGCCTCGTCCAGCGGTTCGGCCGGGACGATCCTCCAACTCCCGCTCTCGGTGCTGAAGTCGAGGGCGTCGGGCTCATGCCAGTCGGTGCTCATCGGAGCCCATGCCATCGGTGAGATGAGGGGGTCCACAAGAGTTGCTCTGTGCGCTCGGAGCCCCGAGAAGGAGGCGGGCTGATGCCTCACCACCCGATCACCCGGGGCTCTCGGGCTGGGACGGGGGTGTGGTGCGGGCGTGCAGGAAGACGGCGGCGGTGGCCACGGCCACCGCCCCGGCGAGAACGACGAACGCGGCCACGGTCGCGCTGTCCGGAGAAGTGACGGACTGGGCCCGGCGGGCCTGCCAGGTCAGGATGCCCGTGAGCACCAACAGGGCAGAGGCGGCGATCCACACCAACACCACTCGGTGACGCGGCCCGAGGCTTCGGGGACCGAGGGTCAGAAGCAGACCGAGCAGGCAGAGGACTTGGAGGGCGTGAACACCGACGAAGTGGGGAACGCGCAGATCGCCGGCCGCGGTGCTGAAGTTGGTGATGGGCATGCCCGGGCCGCCGTCGGGGCGACCGACGGTGTGGCCACCGACGATCGGCATCCCCAGCCCCCGATCTGCGGCTGCCTCCTGCGCTCCCGTGGGAGAGATGACCATCGGGACGGCAACGGCCATGCCCACCAGGGCGAGGGCGAGGCCAAGGCTCAGCGCCCAGGCCAGGGCGGGTGGCTCGACCCGCTGGCGCAGCAGCAGGACGATGGTGACCAGGCCCAGCAGGGCGGTGATGGAGATGATCACCAACATGATCAGCGCCAGGGTGCTGGTGAAGCTGTTGCTGAAGTTGAAGTGGCTGGTCGTGCCGACCGCTGCCGCCCGCACGACCCAGAGCACTTCGAGGACCACGGCGACCGCGGTGACCCAGGAGATGAGGCGGACGAGACGCTGGCGACCTCGGACGAATGTCAGCAACCACATCAGGGTGACGGCGTAGAGCGCGAAGGAGAACGCGAACCGGGCGGGCTTGGCCCAGGCGCCCTGCCCGGTGATCTCCCTCGGGTCGACGACCAGCCCCACCAGGGCGGCCACGCTGACCACTCCCAGCAGGACGCCTGCTCCGGTGAGCGGACGGTTGACCGCCCACGCGTTGCGCACCAAGGCTCGCGGCCCGGAAAGCTCCACCACTACTCCGCCGTCCCTCGGCAACCAGAACTCCCGGCCGATGATTCCGAGGCGAACCCGCCTGGGCCATGCGCCGGGCGCCGCGGTCACCCGGCCGGGCCGCGACCCTGCGCCACCCGGCCCACCGGCCCCGCCGAACCGCAACCACCCCCATCCGTCACCCCCACTGAGGGGCCGTCCGGTGGTGGCCCCGGGCCATGAGGGGGCAGACCATGAGACGTGGACCTGAGATGTGGACCGGAGACCTCAGGCTGCCGGGATCCTTGTGAACCGCCCGGTGATGTGAAGGTCCGTCTCGATCCTGGACGCCGCGGTGCGCAGTGCCGGAAGGACGTCCGCCAGGCACTCGGCCACCGTGCGCCGGCTGCTGTGCATCGCGACGTTCACCGCTGCGACAACGCGTCCGTCTATGTCCCGCACGGGGACGGAGAGCGAGCGGAGGCCCTCCTCCAGTTCCTCGTCGACGAGCGCGTGACCGTCCTGTGCGACCTGTTCGACGATCGCCGCCAGGTCCGACGGTTCGGTGACGGTCCGTGGTGTCAGCGGGCGCACCCCTGCGGCGGTCAGCCGGACCGCGCGTTCCGACACGGGGAGCCCTGCCAGCAGCACGCGGCCCATGGATGTGGCATAGGCCGGCAGCCTGGTGCCGATGCGGATGTCGACGCTCATGACACGACCGGTGGCGACGCGGGCCGTGTACTCGATCACTTCGCCGTCGAGCACGGCCAGGGACGCCGAGTCGTGCACCCGGCCCACGAGGGCGGCCAGATGGGGTGTGGCGATCTCGGCGAGCGTGGTGCGGGACAGCGGGGCGTAGCCCAGTCCGAGCACCCGGGGGGTGAGGGTGAAGGCCCGCTCCCGGGCCTCGGCGTACCCGAGGTGCACCAGCGTGATGAGGGCACGCCTCGCGGTGGCACGCGCAAGGCCCGTGGCGGCGGCGACTTCGGAGAGGGTCAGCTCGGCTCGGCCGGCACCGAAGGCGGTGATGACGGTCAGCCCCCGGGCCAGGGACTCGATGAACTCCGCGCCCGACTCCTGTTTCGATGCTGCGGTCCAGTCGGCGAGACCGCGTGCGGTTTCGGGTCCGGCAGGACCGGCCGTGCGCAGTCGCCCCTCCATTGCGGCGACCGCTTCGCGTGCGCGGGGGAGCACGAGGTCGCGCAGTGATTCAGCGCTGTGTCGGCTGGTGTGGCTCACGACGCTGACCGCGCACAGGACGTCATCGGCCGGGCCCCGCACGGGCAGGGCGAGGGCGATGAGGCCAGGTTCGATCAGTTGGTCGTCGACCGCCCAGCCCTGCCGTGCCGCGACGGTTGCCCGCCCTTCGAAGGTGGCCGCCGCAGTGCCCGCGGTGTCCGGTGGGACGGGGTAGAAGTCCCGGCCGTCGGGGTCGGCGTTCCAGCGCGCGTGCCAGTGCGCCCAGGTCGTTCGGTCCCAGTGCGCGGCGAACACCGCTCCCTGGGCGGTGCGTTCGGCGGGGAGCAGGTCTCCGATGCGAAAGGTGAGGGACATGGCACGACGGCGGGTCGTCTGGTGGACGAACCGGATGCCGTCGCCGTCCGGTACGGCCAGGGAGACCGACTCGTCCAGTTCTCGGGCGAGTTCTTCGGCGAGGGTGCCGAGCGGACCGGGCAGTGCGATCGCGTCGAGGTAGGCGTTGCCCAGTTCCATCAGTGGGGGCGCGAGGACGGCGGTGTGTCCGTCCAACCGGAGGTAGCCCATGCGGACGAGGGTGGTGGTGATGCGATCGACGGTGGAGCGGGCCAGTCCGGTGGCGCGCACGAGTGCGCTGAGGGTGCTGCGGCCGTCGGCGTCGGTGATGGTGCGCAGTACGGACAGTCCGCGGACGAGCGGTCCGACCGCTTCGGCGGGTGCCGCCGGCTCCTGTTGGGTCCGGTTCAAGGTGGCCATCGGCCCTTCGTGTCGTCCTGACGTCGGTGCTCGGGTGCCGGTGCGATGTACGGGTGCGGCCGAGGGGCGACGGCCGGGCTGGGTCCCGTACGGCCGTTGACATTACGTGGTCGACGAACGCACACTCGTCGCAACAAAATGAACTGTAGTTCATCAGACGAACACTCGCATCTGCGAGGCCGAGTCGACCTGACAAGGATTCCGCCATGGACAAGGTCCGGGTAAGCGCCGCCGAGGCGGTCGGAGACATCGGGGACGGTGCCTCACTGGCCGTGGGCGGTTTCGGGTTGAGCGGTGTGCCGAGCACCCTGATCGCCGCACTGCACGCCCGCGGGGCAGGGGGGTTCCATGTGGTGTCCAACAACTGCGGGGTGGACGGGGCAGGTCTGGGCACCCTGCTCGCCGCGGGCCGGATCGCCCGGGTCACCGGCTCGTACATCGGTGGGAACAAGGAGTTCGCCCGGCAGTACCTCGCAGGCGAGCTGGAAGTGGAACTCGTCCCCCAGGGCACGCTCGCGGAACGACTGCGGGCCGGCGGCTGCGGCATACCCGCCTTCTTCACCCCGGCCGGCGTGGGCACCGAGGTCGCGGAGGGTGGTCTCGCCCGTCGCCACGGCGTGGAACCGGTACTGAGCCCGGCCAAGGAGATCCGGTCCTTCGCGGGCCTCGACCACGTCCTCGAACACGCCATCACCACGGACTTCGCGCTCGTACGCGCGGCCCGGGGGGACCGGCTGGGCAATCTGGTCTTCCGGAAGGCCGCCCGCAACTTCAATCCGCTCGCCGCCATGGCAGGACGGATCACCATCGCCGAGGTGGAGGAGTTGGTGGAGCCGGGCGCCCTGGATCCGGACGCCGTCCACCTGCCCGGGGTGTTCGTCCAACGGGTCGTCGCGCTCACGCCCGAGCAGGCGAGGGACAAGCAGATCGAGAACCGGACGGTGCGAGCCTGATGCCCTGGACACGCGAACAGATGGCGGCGCGCGCCGCGGCCGAGTTGACCGATGGCTCCCACGTCAATCTCGGCATCGGACTGCCGACGCTCATCCCCGGCTTCCTCCCCGACGGCGTGGACGTGGTGCTCCACTCGGAGAACGGAATCCTCGGGGTCGGCCCCTATCCGAGCGAGCACGAGATCGATGCGGACCTGATCAACGCGGGCAAGGAGACCGTCACGGTTGCGGCCGGGGCGGCGTTCTTCGACTCCGCGCTCTCTTTCGGCATGATCCGCGGAGGTCACATCGACACCGCCGTCCTGGGTGCGATGCAGGTCTCCGCGGCTGGCGACCTCGCCAACTGGTCGGTCCCAGGAAAGATGATCAAGGGAATGGGCGGTGCCATGGACCTCGTGCACGGTGTCCGACGGGTGATCGCGCTGACCGAGCACACGGCCCGGGACGGCTCTCCCAAGATCGTTCAGCAGTGCACCCTCCCGCTCACCGGCCGGGCCTGCGTCCATCGTGTCATCACCGACCTCGCCGTTCTCGACATCACCGAAGGCGGACTCCTCCTGGTCGAGACGGCTCCCGGGGTCACGCCCGCGGAGGTCCGGGAGCGCACCGCCGCACCCGTCCACTGAACGCACACCCGTCCCGACGCCCACCGACGCCCACCGCCGCCCCAGCAAGGAGCCCCTCAGATGACCGACCGTCTCCACGACGTCTATGTCGTCGACGCCGTCCGCACACCGATCGGCAAGTACGGCGGCGCACTCAGCGGCGTACGGCCGGACGATCTCGCCGCCGGTGTGCTCCGCTCCCTCCTCGCCCGTACGCCCGGACTCGATCCGGCCCGTATCGACGATGTCTTCCTCGGCAACGCCAACGGCGCGGGCGAGGAGAACCGGGATGTCGCCCGGATGGCCGTCCTCCTCGCCGGGCTGCCCGTGAGCGTGCCCGGGACCACCGTCAACCGGCTCTGTGGATCCGGCCTGGAGGCCGTGGTCCAGGCGGCTCGCGCAATCGCCGTCGGGGACGCTTCGGTGGCCGTCGCGGGAGGTGTGGAGTCCATGAGCCGCGCCCCCTGGGTCGTGCCCAAACCCGCCCGCGGCTTCCCCGCCGGCCATCAGGAGATGTACTCCACGACCCTCGGCTGGCGGATGGTCAACCCCCGGATGCCCACGGAGTGGACCGTTCCGCTGGGTGAGGGGGCCGAACTCGTCGCCGAGCGGTACGGGGTCGGGCGCGAGGCCCAGGACGCCTTCGCGCTCGACAGCCACCGCAAGGCAGCCGCTGCCTGGGCCGCAGGGCGCTACGCCGGGGAGGTCGTCCCGGTCGACGGGGTGGACCTGGACCGGGACGAGTGCATCCGCGACGAGACCTCCGCCGCGGCCCTCGCCCGGCTGAAGCCAGTGTTCCGCGAAGGCGGCACCGTCACCGCAGGAAACTCGTCCCCGCTGAACGACGGCGCTGCGGCCCTGCTCCTGACCGACGAGGAGGGACTGCGCGCCTGCGGGCGGGAACCGCTGGCCCGGATCCGGGCCAGCGCGGTCACGGGCATCGAACCCCAACTCTTCGGCGCGGGACCCGTCGAGGCGGTCCGACGCGCGCTGCGCAAGGCCGGCCGCGCGGTGGACGGAGTGCAGATCATGGAGGTGAACGAGGCGTTCGCGGCGCAGGCGCTGGCCTGCATCGGGCAGTGGCCCGGGCTGGATCCGGCCGTGGTCAATCCGCGCGGCGGCGCCATCGCGCTCGGTCATCCGCTGGGAGCCTCCGGGGCACGGATCACCGGTGCCGTCGCCCATCAACTCGCCGCCGCCGGCTCCGGGACGGGCGTCGCCACCCTGTGCATCGGTGTCGGACAGGGCATCGCCCTGGTACTGGAGAGGTGAATCCATGACGACCGTCGACAGCCGGGGCGCGTCCCCGGACCAGGAGCAGATCAGCGCGGAGATCGCGGCCGTGCACAAGGCGGCGGGCCGGACCTCCCTGGCCGGTGGCGGCGAGACGCCGAACCATCCGGACCGGGACTTCGCGCCCTACCGCAGCAGTCTGTTGCGCCATCCGCTCCGCCCCCTGGTGGCGGCGGGCGGCGACCCGGAGGCCGCCGAACTGTCCGGGCCGGTCTTCGGGGTCACCGATGTCACCGCACTCGACGCGGATCTGACCCGACAGCACATCGGTGAACCACTGGGCGAGCGGATCACGGTCAGCGGTCGGGTGCTCGACCGTTCGGGGAGACCGGTACGCGGGCAACTCGTCGAGGTGTGGCAGGCGAACGCCTCCGGCCGGTACGCACACGGGCTCGACCGCCATCCGGCCCCCCTCGACCCCCACTTCACCGGCGCGGGCCGCTGCCTCACCGACGACGCGGGACGGTACTCCTTCACCACGGTCAGACCCGGTGCCTACCCCTGGCGCAACCACATCAACGCGTGGCGCCCCGCGCACATCCACTTCTCACTCTTCGGCACCCGGTTCACCCAGCGGTTGGTGACCCAGATGTACTTCCCCGGCGACCCGCTGTTCGCGTACGACCCGATCCTCCAGTCGGTCACCGACCCGGCCGCCCGTGCCCGGCTCGTCGCCGAGTACCGCCCCGACCTGTCCGTGCCCGAATGGTCCCTCGGCTACCACTGGGACATCGTGCTCGACGGCCCCGCCAGGACCCTCCCGGACCCCGAGGAGCACTGATGCCCCGTCCGACCCCTTCGCAGACCGTAGGCCCCTTCTTCGGATACGCACTGTCGACCCCCGGCGGCGGGGATGCGGCACCCGCCGGACACCCCGACACCCTCACCGTCCATGGGTACGTACGCGACGGGCAGGGCGATCCGGTGCCCGACGCCCTGGTGGAGACCTGGCAGCGGGTGCCGAAGGCCCGTCCCGGCTCCCTGCGCCGTGACCCCGTGACGGGCGGCTCACCCGGTCGTGACGGGGTGGGCTTCACCGGCTTCGGGCGGGTCGCGACCGACGCGGACGGCCACTGGGTCATCCGTACGCTCGCCCCTCCCGCCGCCGCGCCCTATCTGGCGATAGTCGTGTTCGCGCGGGGGCTGGCCCACCACCTCCACACCCGGGCCTACCTCGACCCGACCGCATCGGACCGGTTGCTGTCCGCGCTGGCCCCCGAGCGGGCGGCGACCCTGGTGGCCCGGGAGGAGCGGCAGGGAACCCACCGCTTCGACATCCATCTCCAAGGGGAGAAGGAGACGGTCTTCCTTGACTTCCACCACGACTGACCCCGACGAAGCGGACCTGGACACCGGGCTGTTGGCCCCGGTGCGGGCCGGCAGCACTGCGGAGCGCGAAACGGGCGACCGGGCGGTGTTGCAAGCCCTCCTCGACTCCGAGGCCGCGTTGACCCGCGCCTGGTGCACCACCGGACGGATTCCCGCAGCCGCGGGCCCGGCGGTGACCGCTGCGGCCCGCGCCGACCGGTTCGACGCCCGTTCCCTCGCGCTGCGCGCCCGCGCGGGCGGCAACCCCGTCATCCCGCTCGTCACCGATCTCGTCCGCGCGGTAGCGGAGTCCGCGCCCGAACACGCCGAGCACATCCATCGGGGCGCCACCAGCCAGGACATCCTGGACACGGCCCTGGTCCTGATCGCCCACCGAACACTGGGGTCGATCGCCGCCGATCTGGTGCGGACCGGCGAAGAACTCGCCCGGCTCGCGAGCGCCCACCGGACCACGGCGATGCCGGGGCGCACGCTCACCCAGCACGCCGTGCCCACCACCTTCGGGCTCAAGGCGGCGGGCTGGCGCTCGCTCGTCCTGGACGCCCACGACCGACTCATGCACGTACAGGGTTCACTGCCCGCCCAACTCGGTGGGGCCGCCGGCACGCTGGCCGCCTGCCATGTTGGGAAGGTTCGGCCGTCCGAACGGGACACGGTGAAACAACCCGGAGAAGCAGTGGCCGGCGACGATGTGGGACTCGAACTGGTCGCCGCGTACGCCGCAGAACTCGGTCTCGCAGCCCCCGCCCTACCCTGGCACACCCTGCGTACTCCGGTGGCCGACCTGGCGGGGGCCCTCGCGTTCACGGCCGGGGCGCTCGGCAAGATCGCGGCCGATGTGCTGGTGCTCTCCCGTACCGAGATCGCGGAGGTCACCGAGGGCACACGCGGCTCATCCTCCGCCATGCCCCACAAGCAGAACCCGATCCGGGCCACCCTCATCGCGTCCGCCGCCCGTCAGGTCCCTTCCCTGTCGGCCGTGCTGTTCGGCTCGCTGACCGGTGAGGACGAACGACCCGCCGGGGCCTGGCACGCGGAGTGGGGACCACTGCGCGAGGCCCTACGGCTGGTGGGCGGGGCCGCCCACCACACCAAGGAACTCTGTGCGGGCCTGCTGGTCCATCCCGCCCGCATGCGCGCCAACCTGGACCTGACCGGCGGCCGGGTGCTCAGCGAACGGCTGAGCACTCACCTCGCCACCGAACTGGGCAGGGCCGGGGCCAGGGAACTCCTCGACCGGGCGTCGCGCCGGGCCGCCGATGAGCACCTGAACCTGCTGGACGCACTGCGCCGCGAGGCCCGCGGCCGTGCGCCAGGACCGGAGCTCTCGATCGACGAACCGTCCGAACCCGGTTCCGGCCCCCGGCCCGATGTGCCCCGGTCCACACGGCAACAACCCCACCCCCCGCGCTCCCCCGAGGATCGCGCCGTGGCCGCCCTGCCGCCCGACATCGACGACCCGTTGGGATATCTCGGCTCCGCCGCTGCCCTCACCGACCGCGCCCTTGAGCGCCGCCCCCGTCAGGACCGCACATGACACTCCACCATCACGCCGAGGGGCCGCCGGACGCTCCGCCGCTCTATCTCGGTACCTCCCTCGGCACCTCGCTCGCCCTCTGGGACCGACAGGCCCCGGCGCTGGCCCGACACCACCGGGTGATCCGGTGGGACCTGCCCGGCCACGGTGGTTCGCCCGCCCGCCCCTTGCCCGCCACCCTCGCCGACCTGGGAGAGGCCGTTCTCTCCCTCGCCGACTCGCTGGGCCATGACTCCTTCGCCTACGCGGGCGTCTCGCTCGGCGGAGCGGTGGGAACCTGGCTGGCGGCCCACCACCCCGACCGGATCACCTCACTCGCCCTGCTGTCCACCTCGGCCCGCTTCGGCAAACCGGACCCCTGGCTGGAGCGGGCCGAACGGGTGCGGGACCGCGGGGTGGCACAACTCGCCGAGGCGGCACGGGAGCGCTGGTTCACCCCCGCCTTCGCCGCCTCGGCCGATCCCGCGGTCGACGCGCTGACCGCCGACCACCGGGCCGTCGACCCCCAGGGGTACGCAGCCTGCTGCGAGGTCCTCGCCACGGTCGACCTCCGGTCGGAACTGACCCGGATCGTCGCACCCACCGTGATCGTCGTGGGCCGTGACGACGGCCCCACCCCGCCGTCGCACGCACGTGAACTCGCCGACGCGATCCCCGACGCCCACCTCGTGGAACTCCCCCGAGCGGGCCATCTCGCCAATGTCGAGCAGCCACGGGCCGTCCTCGACGTACTGCTCAACCACCTCGGCCACCAGGAGGCGGCCCGACAGAACGCGACAACGGTCCGCAGGGAGGTGCTCGGCAACGCACACGTGGACCGGGCCGTCGCCGGCACCACCGCGTTCACCGCCCCCTTCCAGGACTTCATCACCCGCTACGCCTGGGGAGAGATCTGGTCGGACGAGACCCTGGACCGACGGACCCGCAGTTGCATCACCCTCACCGCACTCGTCGCTGGCGGCCATCGGGAAGAGCTCGCGATGCACGTGCGAGCGGCGCTGCGCAACGGGCTGACCCCCGATGAGATCGGCGCGGTGCTGCTCCAGTCCGCGGTCTACTGCGGTGTCCCCGCCGCCAACTCCGCCTTCGCCGTGGCGGACGAGGTCCTACGCGAACACAACATGCCCAGGGAAGAGGAAGTCTGATGCGCACCACCGTCGGCATCATCGGCGGCGGCCCGGCCGGGCTACTGCTCGCCCGGCTGCTGCACAACGCGGGCATCGACACGGTGACGCTCGAATCCCGGGACCGTGCCCACGTGGAGAACCGTCAGCGCGCCGGAATCCTCGAACAGGGCACGGTCGACGTGCTGCGGTCCGCTGGCGTCGGCGATCGGATGGACCGCGAGGGCCTCGTCCACGACGGCATCGAGTTGCGGTTCGACGGGCGCTCCCACCGAGTCGACTTCCCTTCCCTCACGGGCGGGCGAACGGTCATGGTGTACGCGCAGACCGAGGTCGTGAAGGATCTGATCGCCCTCCGTTCGAAGGACGCCGGACCGCTCCTGTTCGGGGCGCGGGCTCTCGCCGTGGAGGGCGCGGACACCGACCGACCGCTCATCCGCTATCTCCATGAGGGTCGCGAACAGACCCTGAGCTGCGACTACGTCATCGGCTGCGACGGCTTCCACGGCGTGGCACGCCAGGCGATCCCCACCTCGATCCGTACGACGTACGAGCGGACCTACCCGTACTCCTGGCTGGGCATCCTCGCCGAGGCGGCACCGGTCTACGACGAGCTGATCTACGCCCACTCCCCGCGCGGCTTCGCACTCGCCAGCATGCGCACGCCCACGGTGAGCCGGCTCTACCTCCAGGTCGACAACGGCACCGACCCCGCGGACTGGCCCGACGAGCGGATCTGGGACGAACTCGACGCCCGGCTCGCCCTCAGCGGCGACGCCGGAGTGAAGCTGACACGCGGCGCGGTCTCCGGCAAGGCCGTACTGCCGATGCGCAGTTCGGTGACCGAGCCGATGCGTTACGGACGGGTGTTCCTGGCGGGTGACGCCGCGCACATCGTGCCGCCGACGGGCGCCAAGGGGCTCAATCTGGCGGTGTCCGACGTGACCGTCCTCGCCCGCGCCCTCGTCCAGGCTCACGGCTCCGAGTCGACCGAGTTCCTCGATGCGTACTCCGACACGTGTCTGCGCCGCGTCTGGCGGGCCGAGCAGTTCTCGTACGAGATGACCACGACCCTGCACCACGATCCGGCGCACTCCCCGTTCGAGACCCGTCTGCAACTCTCCCGGCTGGACCGGCTGGCAGTCTCCGGGCATGCCGCAGCCGAACTCGCCGAGAACTACACCGGGCTTCCGATCGACTACTGAGCCCAGATGGGAACGACCCGGTGCCCGCAGCCGTGACAGGCCGCGGGCACCGGGTCGGTTCGGGTTCGGTTTCGGGTTCGGTTCGGGTTCAGGTTCGGTTCGGGTTCAGGTTCGGTTCGGGTTCGGGTTCGGTTCGGATGTGGTGTCAGACCCTGCCGCCGGCGTTGTGGATGCCCTGGTGCTGGGCCTGCTTGGTGTGTTGGTTGTGCAGCGTCAGCAGCCGGGCGATCTCGGTCGAGTCACCGGCGGCGAAGGCGTTGATGATCTCGTGGTGCTCGTCGATGGCATGGGCGCTGGGGGTGCTGCTGCCGCTCAGGGCGGCGGCCATGAAGCCGGGGGTGCTGAGCCTGCGGTAGATCTGGTGCAGGGTGGGGTTGCCGGCGAGCCCGATCAGAAAGTCATGGAACTCCTCGATCGCCGTGAGATAGCCGTCGAGATCGGTGATCCGGCCGTCCGCCACGTGCCGTTCGGCGGTCGCGGCGATCTCACGCCAACGGGCGGCCACGGCCGGACTCAAGGGCCCGGGAAGAGAGGCGGCCACCCCCAGCTCAATGGCCAGCCGTCCGTCGAACGCCTCGTCCGAAGCCCGGGTGTCCAGGGGCACGAGGACATAGCCGCGTTCGGGGTCGCGTCCCACGAGCCCCTCACCGATGAGACGGGTCATGGCGTAGTAGACCGCGGACGGCGGGGTCCGCAGACGGGCCGCGAGATCGTCGACGTCGAGCGTGCCGTCGAGCGGCAGGGTGCGGTTGACGACGAGTTCACGCAACTGTTCGTACGCGGTCGAGTCCTGCGCCAGTTCGAAGCGGCCGAACTTGCCGCGGAAGTAGCCGAGGGGTGCGCCGTCCCTGGCCCGGGCCCCGACGACCCGGGCCAGGAACACCCGATGGGTGCCGCCGACGACGTCCTCGATCACCTCGCACTCCAGGGCGGCGAGAGCGGCCGAGAGCACGGGGACGTTCCCGACACCCCGGTCGCAGTCGACCCCTGCGAACTTGTCGGCGCGCGGTCCGGCGAACTGGGCGGCAAGGTGTTCCTGGTCCTCACCGAGGACGTTGACGGCGAACACTCCCGCGCGTTTGACGGCGGCATGGGTGGGTGCCTTGGTGTGGGCGCAGATCAACAGCATCGGCGGATCGAGGGAGAGGGAGGACACCGCGCTCGCGGTCATCCCGTGGTCGATGCCGCCCTCATGGGTGGTGATGACGGCGACACCGCTCATGAAGTGGCCGATGACATGCCGGAAGAGGGTCTGGTCCAGGGGCTGGGCGAGCGGCTCGGGCCGGTTCGAAGGCACTGCCCGATCCGGTACGGGGCGGTCTGGTGCGGGACGGCTCTGGTGCTGCTCCTGCTCCTGCTCCCGGTTCTGGTTCTGGTACTGGTCCTGGTCCTGGTTCAGCGTTGTGCGCACGGACGCGTTTCCGGGCCGCTTCACGACCGCACCCACGGTCCGCGGGTCCAACCGTCGAGGTCATAGTCGCCCAAGCACTCCTCGACCAGGGAGTCGAGCCGGGCGGCGAGACCACCGCGTCGGGCGGCGTTGAGCGCATCGATCCTGACCTGGTCCGCATTGCCGGAGTAGACCCGCTCGTACAGTCCGTGCCGGCCTCCGAACTCGGTTCCGATGGTGTCCCAGACCAGCTTGAAGAGCTTGATGCGGCTTTCCGCGGAGGAGTCGGAGCCGCGGTAGAAGCGGTCGATCAGCGGGCGCAGTTCGGGATGGGCCAGATCGCGGTGGTTGGAGGGGACGACCAGGGGTGCACCGCCGAGATGTGTTTCGAACAGTTCCCGTACCCGTTCCCACGCCTGCGAGGTGAACATCCGCAGCGCGCCCGCATGCTCGATGTTGGGTATGACGGTCCCGCCCGGTCCTTCGACCGGGTCCATCGCCATGACCGTGGTGAGCGCCCAGGCCGTATTGCGCAGGGTGATGACCTCACCGAGGGCGGCCTGTACCCCGCGGAACCCGTCGGTTCCGTTCGACGCGACCGCACGGGCGAGCAGCCCGGCCATCAGGTCGAGTTTGACGGCGAACCGGGTTCCGGCCTGGAGGTGGGAGCGGTGGACGAATCCGGAACGCGGGAAGAAGGAGTTGGCCCGCTCCACGTCCCGGTAGATCAGCACGTTCTCCCAGGGGATCAGCGCCTCCTTGAAGATGAGCACCGCGTCGTTCTCGTCGAACCGGGACGACAGGGGGTGGTCGAACGGGCTCGCGGCACGGGCCTCGTACGAACTGCGGCTGATCAGCACACAGCCGGGGGTGTCCATCGGGGCGATGAAGGCGAGCGCGAAGTTCTCGGCCTTGCCGGCCTCCAGGCTGACCGCGCTGTTCTGGGCGACGAAGGTGGCGTGGGTCAGCGCCGAGCCGGTCGCCAGCATCTTCGCGCCGCTGACCACGATGCCCTGGTCGTTGTCGCGGATGACCTGTACATACACATCGCCGACCTCGTGGACCGGTCGGCTGCGGTCAACGGGCGGGTTGACCAGGACATGGTTGAGGAAGAGGGCCTGCGAGGCGTAGCGGCGGTACCAGGCACGGGCGTTGTCCGCGTACGGCGCATAGAGGTCGGGGTCGCTCGACAGGCTCGCCATGAACGCGGCCTTGTAGTCGGGGGTGCGCCCCATGAAGCCGTAGCCGAGGCGCGACCAGGCGGCGATGGCGTCCCGTGCCTTGAGCAGTTCGTCCGGGGTGCGGGACGGGGCGAAGAAGCGGTGGGTCCTGATGCCCTGGTCGTCCTCGAAGGTGAGGGTGTCGCGCAGTTCGGGGTCGTGCAGCGCGTCGTAGAGCCGGGAGATCGAGCGGGCGCTGTTGCGGAACGCAGGGTGCTCGGTGACGTCCTTGACCTTCTCGCCGTCGATGTAGACGGTACGGCCGTCCCGCAGGCTTTCGAGGTAGGTCTGTCCGTCGAGGAGTGTGTCAGTCATGGGATCCGTCCATGGAAGTCGGGGCCGATCACGGCGGGGTCAGGAACCCGGGATCGAGACGGGCGGGGTGAAGGGGACGGGCGTCGGGCCGATCGCGTTGACGTCGATCTCGATGAGGCAGGGGCCGCGGGTGGCGAGGCTCTTGTCGAGCGCGCCGGGGAAGTCATCGACGGCGGTGACCCGTTGGAAGGGGAGTCCGTACGCGGCGGCGAGCACAGCGAAGTCGGGGGTCGCCAGGTCCACTCCGCTGCGCCGGCTGCCATGGGCGTCCTGCATGTTGCGGAGCACGCCGTAGCCGCCGTCGTTGAAGACGCAGAGCACGAGCCAGGGGCGTTCTTGGGCGAGGGTGCCGAGTTCGCCGAGGTGAACGGCGAGGCCGCCGTCCCCCGCGATGACGAGGGTGGGTGCGTCGGGCCTTGCGATGGCGCCGCCGATGCCCATGGCGAGGCCCTGGCCGATGCCGCCACCGAGCGGGAAGAGATTGGTGGTGGGGTGGTGGATCTCCAGCAGCCGATTGCCCCACTGGCTGGAGGCGATGGTGACATCGCGGGCGATCACGGATTCCCTGGGGAACCGGTCCCGGAGGGTGTCGCAGATCAGTGCGTGGGGGCCGATCGCGGTGCGCAGGGCGGCACGGGCGCGCGCCGCCGCGGCAGCACCGCGTTCTCGCCATCCCTCCTCACAGATGTGCTCCCCCAGCAGTTCGAGGAGTGCGGTGAGTACCGGTGCCGCGGCGCCGACCACTCCGGCGGCGGTGGGGAAGACCCGACCGATCGCCCGGGGGTCGATGTCGATCTGCACATGCCGCGCGGGGACGGGGATGGAGTAGTCGGCGGTCTCGTTGGAGCGGAAGTGGGTACCGACGCTGAGCAGTAGATCGCAGTCGGTGAGCAGTTCCCGGCCGGCCGGTGAGGCGGCGAAGTTGCCGACCGCCAGGGGGTGGTCCTCGGGCAGGGCGCCTCGGCCCGCGTTGCTCGACAGGACGGGGGCGCCGAGCCGTTCGGCGAGGGTGCGCAGTGCTCCCTGGGCCTCCCGGGCACCGCCGCCCGCCCAGATCAGGGGGCGTCGGGCCGTTGCCAGCAGCCTTGCCGCGTCGGCGAGTTGGGCGCGATCCGCTTCGGGCGGTGCGGCGACGGGGGCGAGGGGACCTGACAGCGGCTGCCTCGCGTACTGGAGGTCGATCGGCCATTCAACGCTGACCGGGCCGCGGGGTGGTGTCCGGGCGCGGCCGGCGGCGTACCGGAGCAGTGCCCCGGCGTCCGCTCCGGGCCGTACGGTCGTGGTGTGGTGGGAGACCGCGCGAAGGAGTCCGGTCTGGTCGCGGGTCTCGTGGATCACACCGCGGCCGAGGCCGAGGTACCGGCTGTCGATCTGGCCGGTGATGTGGAGGACGGACGCTCCACCGGACTGGGCTTCGATCAGCGATCCGGCCGCGTTGCCACTGCCGGTGCCGGTGCTCGTCAGCGCGACGCCCAGACCGCCCGTGACGCGGGCGTGGGCGTCGGCCGCATTCACAGCTGCCGCCTCGTGGCGCACGGGGACGAACCGCAGTTCGCGGTCGACGGCTTCGACGAGCGGCATGTTGTGCACGCTCACCACGCCGAAGACCACTTCGGTGCCCTGTTCGCGCAGCACGGCCACCAGCAGATCGCCGCCGTCGCCGTGGTCTTCGCGGCGGTTGTGGTCGTCGCGGTCGTCAGGTTTCGGTCCTGCCCCTTCACTGCGGTGCGACATCTGGGGCTCCGTTCTCGATCCGGTGGTCGGGGTGTGGTGTTCGGCGCTCAGGCGCAGGAGTGTGTGGGTCAGACATAGCGGCCCACTCCGCCTCCGACGTCGACCGTGGCTCCGGTGATGTACGCGGACCGCGGGGAGAGCAGGGAGGCGATGGGGAAGGCGACCTCTTCGGCGGTGCCGAGGCGACCGAGGGGGATGCCCCGGTCGGCGGCGAGTTGGGCGCTCCACTGCTCGTAGTCGAGGGGGCCGCCCGCGGCCTCGTGGCGTCGCCGCCACTGTCCGGTGTCGATGAGGCCCAGACAGACGGAGTTGGCCCGGATGCCTTGCGGCCCGAGGTCGGCGGCCAGGGTACGGGTCAGGTTGAGGAGGGCGGCTCGTGCCGCGGAGGTGGCCGCGAGTCGGGGTTCGGGCTGTCGGGCGAGGATCGCGTTGACGTTGACGACGGCCCCGGCGTCGGATGCCCTCAGCAGGGGTAGTGCGGCTTCGACGGTGTTGAGGACGGAGAAGACTTTGAGTTCCAGTTCGTCGCGCCACTGTTCGCGGGAGGTGCTCGTCCAGGGGGCCATCAGTGAGCCGCCGGCGTTGTTGACGAGGCCGTCCAGCCGTCCGAACCTGCGGTCCGCCGCGGCGGTGAGACGGGCGACAGCTTCCGGGTCGAGGACGTCGGCGGCCATCGTGATGAGCCGGTCGCCGTCGGGGCCGAGGACTTGTGCGAGCCGGTCGCCGTCGCGGGCGCACGCGGCGACGCGACAGCCCTCGGCGAGGAGCAGCCGGGTGGTGGCAAGGCCGACTCCCGAACTCGCGCCGGTGACCAGATAGGCCCGATCCTTCAGTCCGAGGTCCATGGGTCCTCCTTCGTCGACGGGCCGGGGCCGTCGCCTTGGTGGGCGTCCGCGGTGGTCGCGGGGCCCGCTGCCGTGCCGTCCTGTTCGGAGAGGAAGCCGTCCCGCTGGGCGAGGAAGCCGTCCCGCTGGGCGAGGAAGCCGTCCTGCTCGGCGAGGAAGTCGGCGACGAGCGCGGTGAAGAGGTCGGGCCGCTCCTGGTTGGCGAGGTGGCCGGCGCCGGGGATGACGGTGAGTCGGCTGTCGGGAACGAGTCGTTGCACGGTCCGTGACTCCTCCACTCCGGTGATCTGGTCGTGTTCGCCGACGAGCACGAGCGTGGGGAGCTTCAGTCCGGGCAGCGCCGCGGTGTGATCGGTGTCGGCCATGGAGGCGGCGGCCTCGGCGTATCCCGGCAGCCGCACGGAGGCCGCCATCACGTCGCGTACGGCGGCGACGGCCGAGGCGGGTGCCCGGGCGGAGAGCAGCCGGGGCGCCCGGGCGTGGGCGAACTGGTGGACTCCGTCCCGGGTCAGTTCGTGTACGCGTTCGCGCATTGCCGCCGCGCCCTCGGGGGTGCGGCCGGAGCCTCGGGTCGAGTCGGCGAGGACGAGTGAACGCACCAGACCGGGGTGGCGCAGGGCGAGCCGGGTGGCGATGACCCCGCCCCAGGAGACGCCCACGACATGTGCGGGGCCGGGTGCGAGGGCGGTCAGCACGGTCGCGGCTGCATCGGCGAAGTCGTCCATGCGGAAGGGGAGTTTCGGGTCGTCGGACCGGGCGTAGCCGGGGGCGTCCCAGGCCATGACCCGGTGCTGACGGGCGAGTCCGATGAGTTGACCGGCGAAGGAGGCTGCGGACGAACCGATGCCGTGGAGCAGCAGTACCGGTGAGCCGTGGCGGCCCGCGGTGTCGACGTGGATGCGGGATCCGGAGGCGATGATGTGTGCTCCGCTGACGGCCGGGGCGTTCATACGACGTCTCCCGACGCTCCGGTGAACGCGCGGATTGCCCGGAGCACGGCGTACGGCACGATGCCGCTGGTCCGGGGGTTCGACGGCGAGGGCAGGTTGGCGATCTCGAAGCGGTAGCTGCCGGCGGGGCCGGTGGCTTCGATCTCATGGCGGCTCAAGGTGGCGTCGGGGTCGGCGATGACGACGGCTTCGACGAGGTCCCAGTCGCCGACGGCCAGGGCGACGGACGCCGCCACGTTGCTGGTCGCGGGGAATGCGCGGGTGACTTTTCGGGCGGGGGCGCGCAGCACTTCGTACGGCACGGTGGTGGTGTGCAACCGGGTCGTCTCGGCCTCGGTCATCCAGGGCCGCAGCAGGGAGCCGGGGGCCTTGGAGGTACGGATGGTGACGGCGTCGAAGGGGGCGCGGAGGGTGGCGGCGGCCAGCAGGTCGAGGCCGCCGACGGCCCCGGCGCAGAGGCTGAGCCGGCCGGGCCCGGCGAGCAGGCGTTGGTGCAGTGCGTCGTCGGCGAGCGCCCCGGTGGAGAGGGCGAGCAGATGTCGGCCCGCGGCGATGACGGCGGGTCCGGTTTCGCGGAGCGCGCTCTGTCCGGCGCATTCGACGATCAGTTCGGCGCGGGCGAGCGCGGTGTCGAGGGAGGCGGCCGGGAGCGGTGGGTTGGGTGGGGTGGCCGGGTCGACGATCGCCACCAGCCGGGCGCCCGGTACCCGTCCTTCGTCGAGCGCGCCGGCGATGACGGAACCGATGGCTCCGTGGCCGATGAGGGCCACCGTCAACTCGTTCATGCCGGCACGCCGTTCTGTCCGGGGTCGGGGATGCCCGCCATACGGGTGCGGACATCGGTGGAGGGCGGTCCCGCGGTCCCCCACAGGTCGGACAGGGCGGGGGTACGCCGCCAGGTGCGGCAGAGCCAGGTGTCCTCCTGGACCTGGTCGACCTCGGAGGTGTATTCGCAGACCAGGCCGGCCGGGTCGGCGAAGTACGAGAAGGTGTTGTTCCCCGGTCCGTGCCGTCCCGGCCCCCACAGCGGCAGTCGGTCATGGTGCTTGAGTCGGCCGATGCCGCGCATGAAGTGGTCGATCGAGGTCATCTCGTAGGCCACGTGGTTGAGCGAGGTCCACTCCGCCTGGTTGAAGGCGATGGCGTGGTGGTCGTTGTTGCACCGCAGGAACGCCATCTGGTGTTCCGACCAGTCGGATATCCGCATGCCGAGGACGCTGGTGTAGAAGGCGCAGGCGGCGTCGATGTCGATGGTGTTGAGCACCACGTGGGCGAGCTTGCGGGGGATGGCGGCGCGCCCCTCCGGGTCACCGGGGGTGACCGCCTCGACCTCGCAGGAGAGTTCGACGAGGCGGCCCTCCGGGTCGGCGAACCGCAGTCCGTAGCCGCCGCCGGGCTGGTCCAGTACGCCCGGTCCGGCGAGCAGGGCCGTCCCGTGCTCGGCGAGCCGTCTGGCCGCGGTGTCGACTTCCCGGCGGTCCCCGACCGAGAAGACGATCTTCCCCAGGGCGTTTCGCTCCGCCTCGTGGAGTTCGAGGATGTGGTGCTCCCGACCGGTGCCACGCAGCCAGGCCGCGCCGTCGCCGCGTTCGACGGGGGTCAGGCCCCATACCTCGCTGTAGAACTCTGCGGACTCGGTGGCGTGCGGGGTGTGGAGGGAGACCGCGCGGAGTGACCGCAGTCGGGCGACGGGTTGTGGCGGACCGGCGGACCACTGCGCGGCGCGGTCGGTTCGGTGCTCCCCCCGGACGACGGGGCCGGCGTCGTCGGTGTGTCCGAGGGGGGTGACGGGATCGTTCATCGGGCGGCTCCTCAAGGGCCGGACGGGACTCGGGGACCGGGCCGGGTGCGGTCGGTCGGTGTCGGGGCCGGCGTCAGTCCCGGGTGATCCCGTGCATCGCGGAGGTGGGCGGGTAGCTGGGCAGTTGGGGCTTGGCCGCACCGATGACCACACAGAACAGGGCGTCGGTGGTACCGATGTTGCGCAGGCTGCGGGGTACTCCGGCGGGGACCCTCACCAGGTCCCGGTAGCCGAGAACGCGGCTCGCCGTCCGGGTGCCGTCCTCGGTGTCGTGGACGGTGACCTCCAGTTCGCCTTCGAGGACGAAGAAGACCTCTTCGGCGTCGTGGTGGGTGTGCTCGGGGCCGATGGCACCGGCCGGCAGCCGCATGTTCGAGAAGGTGAAGTGCCCGGCGCCCAGGATGCGGTCGTCCCCCTCGTGGTCGCCGGTGGCGCCGGAGCCGATGTACCGGATCTGGGCCCGGCGGAACTCATCGCCCGCCTTGGCCTGGAAACCGAGGGTGTCCCAGTCCTCGTGCCGGGAATCACGGCTGGCCACACAGGAATCCAGCAGGACCTGGAGGGTGGATTCGGTCGACTGCTCGGTGCTGCCGGTGTGCTCGCTCACGGTGGGTCCTTTCGGTGGTGACGGGCTGCTGCCCGCTCGGGATGGGCCGGGGTCGGTGCGCCCGGCCGGAGGGAAAGGTCAGTGGGTCTTGCAGGGGACGGCGCGTTCGGGTGCCACGGGAGGGAGGGGCGTTCGGAATGCCCCCGGCTCGGCCGACAGGAGGAGTGCAAACACTCCTGTGCCGCAACCCCGAACTCGCGGTGCCGTGGCGTCAGGTGCCCCAGCCGGACGGTGCCTCGTCAAGTCCCCAGTACAGGCTCTTCTGCGTCATATAGGCCCGGATGCCCTCACGGCCCTTCTCACGGCCGATGCCGCTCTCCTTGACACCGCCGAACGGGGTGGAGGCGGAGAGTTGTTTGTAGGTGTTGATCCAGACCGTGCCCGACTCGATCCGGCGCGCGAGGCCCCAGGCCCTGCGGTAATCACGCGTCCAGATGCCGCAGGCCAGCCCGTACGGGGTGGAGTCGGCCAGCTCGGCCAGCTCCTCCTCGTCGTCGTACGGGAGGACCGCGAGTACCGGGCCGAAGATCTCCTCCTGGCAGACGCGCGAGGCGGGGTCGAGTCCGGTGATCACGGTGGGCCGGTAGTAGTACCCACGGTCCAGACCGGGTCCGGTGGGGTGTTCGCCCCCGGTGCGGACGTGTCCGCCTTCGTCGAGCGCGAGTTGGACGTACGCCTCCACGGCGGCGCGGTGCTCCGCGGAGATCAACGGGCCCATGTGAGTGCCCTTCGCCATCGGGTCGCCGATGACCAGGCGTTCGGCAGCCGCCACGATGCGGCCCGTCAGCTCGTCGTGTACGGAGCGGTGGACGAAGAGCCGGGAGCCCGCGACGCACGCCTGCCCCTGCGAGGAGAAGATCCCGAAGACCACGCCCCGAACGGCCTGGTCCAGATCCGCGTCGGGCAGCACGATCACGGGCGACTTGCCGCCCAGTTCGAGGGAGACGGGCATCAGTTTGTCGGCGGCGATCGAGGCGATCCGTCGGCCGGTGGTGGTACCGCCGGTGAAGGCGACCTTGCGGACTCCCGGGTGACGCACCAGCGCCTCACCCACCACCCGGCCGGGCCCGGGCAACACGCTGACCAGGCCCGGGGGAATGCCGGCGCGCAGCAGCAGCTCGCCGAGGCGCAGTGCGGCCAGCGGTGACCACTCGGCAGGTTTGATCAGCACCGCATTCCCGGCGGCGAGTGCCGGCGCGGCCTTCTGGGCCTCGCTGGCGATCGGTGAGTTCCAGGGGGTGATGGCGGCGACCGGGCCGATCGGCTCGTGCACGCTCATGCTCAGGTACGGGCCGCGTGGAGTGGTGAGCGCCTCGTCCAGGGTTTCGAGGGCCGCGGCGACGTAGCGAAAGGTCCCGGCGGCGCTCGCCACCAGGGCCCGTGTCTCCGGGAGCGGTTTGCCGATGTCCCGACTCTGGAGCCGGGCGAGCTCCTCCGACTCCTCCTCGATGAGCTCACCGGCCCGGTGGAGCAGTCGGGCGCGCTCATGGGGCAGGAGGTTCCGCCAGGCCGGATCGCGCATGGCCGCGGCACCTGCCGTCACCGCGTCGTCGACGTCCTCGGCGGTGGCTGTGGTGACTTCGGCGAAGGCAGCGCCGGTCGCCGGGTCGACCGACTCCACCGTTGGGCCGCGGCCCGGTCGGTGCCGGCCCGCCACGATGATGTCCATGCTTCCACCGGCCATGACGCCCCTTTCTCCGCTGGTTCGCGAGCGGCTCCGCCGGGTGTCCGGGCGGTGCTCTCGCCACCGGATCCGTACGCCGGTTTGCTCAGCGGGAGAAAACTTAGATCTAAGTCTCTTAGAGCGTCAATACATAGTGCTGTTATTCTTCGATCTCAGCCTTTTCATGACGACCCGTAGGCAGGCGCACACGTGAGCCATCGACCCGACAGGCGCTCCTCCGCGGCCGATTCCGTATCGGCGGGACCGACGGAGCAGGTCCGGGAGTCCACCCGGGAGGCCCACCCCGACGAGGTGGACCGGATCATCACCGAGTGGCGGGCCGAGCGGCCGGGCCTCGACGCCAGCAGCATCGACGTCGTGGGCCGCGTCACCCGCTGCGGGCTACTGGTCCGCAATCTGTCGAACCGCATGTACGACCGCCACTCCATCAACCAGTCGATCTTCGACGTGCTGGCGAGTCTGCGCAGGATGGGACCCCCCTACCGCAAGACCGCACGAGAACTGGCGACCTCGTCCCTCCTGACATCGGGCGGGATGACGATGAGGCTCGACCGGATGGAGCGGGACGGACTGATCCGCAGGATCCGCTCGGCCGAGGACCGTCGCAGCGTGTACGCGGAGTTGACCCCGGCGGGATTCGCCCTGATCGACCGCATCATCGACGAGCACCTGGAACGGGAGCGGGAGATGCTGGAGACGCTCAGCAGCGAGGAGCAGCAGCAGCTCGCCGGACTGTTGAGGAAGCTCGAAACCCGACTGCGCGACCTGGACTGATCGGCATCCGCGACTCCGCCCGACACTCCCCCGGCCTCCGTGACACGTGGCGACCAGCCGCAACACGGAGGCCGGTTCGTTGTGGCGCTCAGCCCTCAACCTCTTAACTAAAAGCTTCTTTGACCTAAGTCTTGTGGATTTCGGACGGCGGGGTCTATGGTCTCGGCAACGTAGATCAACCCTCCAGGTCGCAGGCCCGCAATCGCCGTGGACGACGGCGTCGGCCGACCTGCCGGACATCCGACTACGAGGGCTTGAGTCCACGCCCCCGCGGTCCCCGCCGAGTGAGCGGTGACCGTCGAAGGGGCCACGAAGGGAGCCATCCGTGCCGACTCCGACCATCTCCGGGACCACCCCGCAGACCGCACGTGCAACCGGGACCCCGGAGGAACCGCACGACGAACGCGCGTTCCGGATGCGCCGCACCCAGGAGTTCATGGACGCCCATGAACTCGACGGCCTGCTCGTCTTCGGGGCCGATCGAAGCGACCGCTACGACGCCGGCCAGTACCTCTTCCGCGACCGCCGCTACCAGCACTTCGTCGTACCCCGGCACGGCGAGCCCACGATGGTCGCCTTCGCCGCACAGGTCGCGGCGCAGCACCAGCTCACCCGGGAGCGCGGCCTTGAGACCTGGATCGAGGACATCCGAGTGGGGTCAGCGCCAGAACTCCTGCCGGAGATCGCGCGGGAGAAGAAACTCGGTCGCGGCCGGCTCGGTGTGATCGGGGCCGGCTACGGATCGCCGTTCTACCCGGGCGGCTGGGTCTCCCGGTCCGTGTGGGACGCGATCAGCGAACGGCTGCCGGATGCCACTCTCCTCGACGTCACCCGTGACTACGGTCTGGTGATGGCCCGGCGTAGTGACGAGGACCTGGAACACATCGCCACCGCAGCCGCGGCCGGGGACGCGGCCATCGAGGCCATGATGGCCCTGGCCGCACCGGGCCAGGACGAGACGGCGCTGTACGCCGAGGGCGTGGCGACGATGATGCGCAGGGGAATGCGCGTCACCTGGATGCTCTTCCAGACGGGTCTCGACAACTACGCCTGGGGGGAACCCACCTGGCTGACCCGCCCGGAGCAGGCCCGCAAGCTGGAACGCTCCGACATGGTGTGGGCCGAGATCTTCCCCAACTACGCCGAGCTGAACACCCACGTCAACATGAGCTTCACCCTCGGCACCCCACCGGCCGAGACGCTGCGCTGCGCCGAGGTCGCCCGTGCGTCCTATGAGGCCGGTGTTGCCGCCGTACGGCCCGGCGCGACCTTCGCCGAGGTGTGCGCGGCGATGGAGGTACCGCTCACCGAGGCCGGGATGTGGCATCTGACCCCGCAGTTCGCCTCGCTGAACCCCTTGCTGTCCGGAGGTGGCTCGGCCCTGGGCATCCGCGATCACGTCGACTCCTTCGCCGGCGCGTATCCGCAGGCGGACGGGCATGCGGGCCCCTTCTTCGACTTCGAGATCGAGGCCGGCATGACGTTCTCCCTCCAGCCGGACGCCCGGCTCGGCAGGCGGGGCGCGATCGTGGGCGGGGTGGTGGCCGCGACGGAGTCCGGCTGCCGCGAGTTCAACACGGTCTCCACCCGGCTCAACTCGGTGAACGTCTAGACACCGGCCGGGGACGGTCGAATCGCTTAGGCAATCGCGGCCATGGCGGTTCGCCGCGCGAGGCGCCGGCTCAGGCCCGGCGCCCACCCGACCTCGTAGGATCCGGCCTGGTTCAGCCCGTTCCGGTCGGATACGATCCGCTTCGACCGGCCGTACGGTCATCGCAGCCACCCGCACACGACGCCACGGACGCCGTCGATCCGGCGTCCCGGCCCGGCTCCCCCGCACGCCGGCCCGTACGCGCGTTCCTTCCGACCGAGTCGCCCCGGCCGGCCCCGGGCCCTTCCCCGGCACCCGGCGTCTTGGCGACCCCGTCTCCGGTCCCCCACGGCCGGCCCCGTACAACCGGGTGACCCCGCACCCCGGTCATTCATCCCTTCCCGGCCGGACTGCCCGGCCACCCTCCCGGCAAGGTGGTATTGATCATGACAAAGCGGCCCCCATCGCTCAACCGGCGCTCCCTTCTGCACGGCATGGCCGCCGTGGGAGCGGGTGGCCTGCTGGCCGCCTGCGGCGACGGCTCCTCCTCCGGTTCCGGTTCCACCAAGCCCGGTTCCGGTGGCAATCTCCCCTCCTCGCTCAAGTCGCTCGCCGACAAGGCCACCAAGGAGGGCGAGGTCCGGCTCTTCGTCAGCACCGACTCCCGCACCCCCGCACACGCCCGGAAGCTCTCCCGAGCCCTGCGGGCCGACACCGGTGCCGACATCGAGATCAAGTTCGTGAGTGGGGAACCGGACCCGGCCTTCGCCAACAAGCTGGTGCAGGAGGCCAAGGCACAGGTCGCACCGTCGATCGATGTGTTCGCAACCACCCCCTTGGTGGTCAAGCAACTCAGCGGTGCCAATCTGGTCCAGTCGGTCGACTGGGGCTCCATGGACGGTGTGGCCGCGGCCGACGTATGGGCCGACCACCAGGGCATCTACATCGCCGAGATCGCCCGGACGGTCCTCTACAACACCAAGGACATCAAGGCGGAAGAAGCCCCCAAGTCCTTGGAGGAACTACTCACCGACAAGTGGCGCGGCAAGATCGTCACGGCCGGACTGCCCGACGTCTTCAGCCCGCTGGCCGCCGGCCTCGGCGTCGACAAGACGCTGGACTTCGTGCGCCGTCTGCTGGAGAGCGGCAGGGTGTCCCTTGCGTCGGTACCGACCGCCATCCGCACCCAGGTGAGCAGCGGGGAGTTCCCCATCGGCTACGGAGTCCGCATAGGCGAGCGCCAGCGCGTCTCCAAGGCTCCGGTCGACTACGCCCCCATCAAGGTGCCCGTGGTGCCGCGCGCCGGGCTCGTCGTCAAGGGGGCCAAGAATCCCTCCGCTTCGCAGCTCTTCCTGTACTGGCTCAATGCGACCGAGCAGGGCCGCAAGCAGGCGTACGAGGTCTTGGACTGGCCCCGCTACACCACTCCCGGCACGGATCTGCATGTGCTGGCCGAGAAGGCGGGCGGTGTGATGACCGCGGACACGGACTGGTGGATGAACGAGTACGAGAAGGTCAACAAGCAGGTCGCGCAATTGCTGAGGAAGTAGCGATGGGGTCGGACAAGGTGTCTGAACTGACCACCTCGCGCCCCGCCCCCGAGGGCAGGCGCACCGAGGAGAAGGGAGCCCCCTCGCCGGGGGCTCCCCCGTCGGCTCGCGCCGGACGGCGGGGGGTCGACGTTCCACTGATCGTGGTCCGGGTGATGATCGCGCTGCTGTGCGCGGTGCTCATCGTCCCGATGGCCGGGCTGGTCTGGGCTGCCTTCGGCCCCGGAGAGGGTTTCGGTGGCGGCGAGTTGTCCTTGGACAACTTCCGTACGGTGCTCGGCTCCAGCGGGCTGGGGGGAACACTGCTGCGCACCCTCGTGCTCGGGGTGGGCAGTGTGGTGGTGATGCTGCTCGTCGCCGTCCCGCTGGCCTGGCTCTACACCAGGACGGATCTGCGCGGCAAGAGCGTCATCCTCTTCCTGGCCGCGGCGAAGATGGCGATCCCCGGCTTCCTCGTCGCCCTGGGCTACATCTTCATGTTCAACCCGAGCAACGGGATCATCAACACCTGGTGGGGGGAGCTCGGTGGCAGCGGCCCACTGACGGATGTCTACAGTCTGAAGTGGATCATCCTGCTCCAGGGGTTGGACTTCGCCGGCCCCGCCTTCTTCATGCTCGTGCCCACCCTGAGGGTCATCGACGTGAACGTCGAGGAGGCCGCAGCCGTCCATGGCATCCCCCGTTGGCGAGCAGCCCTCCAACTGCTGCTGCCGATCGCGGCACCGGCGATCGCCGGGGTGTCGATCTTCTTCTTCATCGTCGCGGTCGAGGTGTTCGACTATGCGGGGATGCTCGGGATGCCGGCCCGGATCACGGTGCTGTCCACCCTGATCTACCAGTACACCCAGGGCACCACCGGCTCCCCCGAGTACGGCAACGCCGCGGCCGTCGGACTCGGCATGGCGTTCGCGATCGGCTTGATCATGCTCGCCTACTACCGGGCGATGCGGCGGGCGGGGCAGATGGCCACGGTCACCGGAAAGCGTGCCGCCCGCGAACCGATCAGGCTCACCCGCCGGGGCCGCATCGCCGGGTACGGCTTCATCGGCCTGTACGCACTCGTCGGTGTCGTGCTGCCGGTGCTGACCCTCGTCTGGGCATCCCTGGTGCCCTATCTACGGCCGCCTTCGGCCGAGGCGTTCGGCGAGTTGTCCTTCGCCGCCTACACGGACGCCGCCTACGACCTGGGCGAAGTCCTGCCGACGACGCTGCTCCTGGTGGCCGTGGTGCCGACGGTCGCCGTGGCGTTCGCCGCGTGCGCCGGGTGGCTGGTCACCCGCACCACCGTAAGGGGCCGACGCGGCCTGGACGCGCTCATCATGATGACGCTGGCGATCCCGTCGATCGTCATGGCGGTCTCCTTCGTGTACGTGGGACTTTCCACCTACCGATGGCTACCGCTCTACGGAACCGCGGCCTTCCTCGCGCTCGTGGTGGCCTGCCGGTTCGTGGCGACGGCGTACCGCACCCTGCACGGAACGATGCTCCAGGTCCACGGCGAGTTGGAGGAGGCTGCGGCGGTCTCCGGGATCCGTCGGGGCCGGGCGTTCGTCTCGGTCATCCTGCCCGTGGTGCGCGGCAGTCTGACCTACGCCTGGTTCTGGATCGCCCTGCTGACCATCCGCGAACTCACCATCACCCTCATCCTCTCCAGCGACGGCACGGACGTGATGTCCACACGGATCTTCGGCTACAGCTCGGCGGGCGAGACCGGGCTGTCCGCCGCCCTCGGTGTGATTCAGCTCGGGCTGATCACGATCCTGCTCATCGCCTTCTGCCGCGTCGCCCGCCGTCAGTCCCTCTAGGAGTCAGACCATGATCGTCCTCGAAGGTGTCTCGAAGTCCTTCACCCAGGACCGCGACCGGGTGCCGGCCCTGCGCGATGTCTCCCTCTCGATATCCGAGGGTGAGTTCTACGTACTGCTCGGTGCGTCCGGCTGCGGAAAGACGACCACCCTGCGCATCGTGGCCGGACTGGAGCGCCCCGACGACGGCACCGTGTCGATCGACGGCCGGCAGGTCTCGGGCCGCACTCCCCCGGTCTGGGTGGGTCCCGAGGAGAGACCACAGGCCATGGTCTTCCAGTCGTACGCCCTGTGGCCCCATATGACGATCCGCCAGAACATTGCCTTTCCCCTCCGCCGTGGGGTGCGCCGCCCGGACCGGAAGGAGGCGGCGGACCGGGTGAAGGAGGCGCTGGAGATGTTCCGGCTGACCGAGCAGGCGGACCGGAAGGTGACACAGCTCTCGGGTGGCCAGCAGCAGCGGGTTGCGCTGGCTCGGGCACTCGCGCTGCGCCCCAAGGTGCTGCTGATGGACGAACCGCTCTCCAACCTGGACGCAAGGCTCCGGATGGACCTCCGGATGGAGCTGAAGGAACTGTCCCGGCGCACGGGCATCACCTGTCTGCTGGTCACCCACGACCAGGAGGAGGCGATGATGCTCGCGGACCGGGTCGGCATCATGCAGGGGGGTGGGATCGTCCAGGAGGGACCGCCGGACGAGTTGTACACCGCACCGGCGACCGAGTTCGTCGCCAACTTCCTCGACCACATGAACCTGATCCGATCGGCCTCGGTCGCCTCTTCGGACCGACACGGCCTGGAGGTCACGGCGGGCGGCCAGCGGCTGCGTACCGGTCCACGCGACCATGCCGTGGGCACCGGGCTCACCGTCGGCATCCGCCCCGACGACATCGTGTTCGTCCTCACAGAGGCCGATTCCGCGACCGGGCCCAACCTGGTGACCGGCACTCCCGTCGACCACCATTATCTGGGCGGACACTTCCTCCATCGGGTGGAAACCCCGCTGGGTCTGCTCACCGTCCACTCCACCGCGGGTCCGGACGCGTTCACATCGGGCACGGTACGTCTGCGTCTGCCGGCCGAAAAGCTGATCACGATGGCGTCCGTGGCCGGGGAGTAGCACCCGGGTGGCCGCGGGCCGCAACCCGGGTCGACCGTTGGACCCTGCCACCGCCTGCGAGCCGGCCGGCCCTACGCGCCGGCCGAACCGCGGGAGCCTACTCCCCCGACCCTGCGGTGTGGGCCAGGAGCGCCGGAACCACGGTGTCCCACTCCTCGCGCGGAAAGACCTCGTGTCCCGTCCCCGCCAGGGGGATGAAGTGGGCGTTCGGGATCTCAGCGGCCAGGGCGACCCCGTGCTCGATCGGAAAGAGCGGGTCCTCAGCTCCATGGAGGACGAGGGTCGGCGCGGCGATCCGACCGAGCCGGTGCCGCCAGGGTTGGCCGGCGTCCAGGAGGTAGGGATTGGTGGACTGAGCGGCGATGTCGTGGGACCGGTCGACCGTACGCACCGCGAGTAGCCGCACGCCCTCCGCGTCGAAGGGTCGCGACTCGGCAGCGAAAGGGCGTTCCCCCTCGACGAGCGCCTCGACGGCTGCGGTGCGATCGGACCAGTCGACCTGCTCGTCCGCCTGGGTGAAGAAGGCCGCGAGACGTTCGGACATCGGCGGCAGGTCAGGGTGGTCGTGTCCTGGGCCGCCCGGGGTCGAGGAGGCGAGTATGAGCGTGGCGACCCGACCAGGATGATCGAGCGCCAGGAGTTGACCGATCGCGGCACCTTGGGACATGCCGACGACATGGACCGGGGCAGGACCCAATGCCTCGATCAGCGCAGCCGCATCGGCGACCAGATCGCGTAGGTCGTACGGCGGGGCGCCCACCGGGTAGGTCGTGGACCGACCCGCGTCCCGACTGTCGTAGCGGATGACGTACCGTCCGCCGGTGGCCAGTCGCTCGACGAAGTCGTCGGGCCAGTTGACCAGGGAGTGACCCGCTCCGTGCAGCAGCAGCACTGCGGGGTCATCGGGGTTTCCGAAGAACTCCGTGCTCAGCTCTTGGCCGTTGGCTTCGATCAGGCGCGCACTGGTGGCCATGAACCAACCTTCCTGATTGTTCGTTACGTGTAACGAATACAGTAGGGCAAGGTTCGTTACATGTCACGAGTACACTCAGGTGATGACCTCACCACGAGACGCGGCAGAGCAGGAAGCTTGGGCTGCCTACCGCCGCCTTCAACTGCGTGTGGACACGCTGGTCGCACGTGACCTGGAGCGGGAATCCGGTCTGTCGATGGCCGACTACGACGTGCTAGCGGCACTGGTGGCCATGTTCGACCCCGACCACTGCATCAGGGTGGGCCAGTTGACCGCTCGGATGAGTTGGGCCCACAGCCGACTGTCCCGTCAGCTCGGCCGGATGGAGCGACGGGGGCTGATCAGCCGTGAGGCATGCGAACTCGACGGCAGGGGCGACGACGTCGTTCTCACCGCGGACGGGCGGCGGGCCCATGACGAGGCCACGCCCGCCCACCTCGCATCCGTACACCGCCACTTCGCCCGGCCGCTCTCCCGGGACCAACTGCTGGCGCTGACGGGCATCGAAGAGTCCGTACGCCGGGAGCGGGACGGCGACTCACCGCACTGATCCACTGATCCACGGCGGATGCACCGTCCCGCTCCCGGCGACGGCGGGACCCGGGCAGCCGACCGCTACGGCCCGTACCGTCGAACGGACTGCTCCTGAACGCTCCGCTGCCCGCCACCGTCCCCACCCACACGGGATTCCCGGGTCCACGCGGCCAGTTGGGCTCTCTACGCCGGCAGTTCGGTCAACAGCCGACGATAGACACGCGCATAGGCGCCCAACTGCGCCAACGACAGTTCATCACAACGCGGATCGTCGGCGGCCGGCCGCATCTGCGGGCCGAGCCGCACGGTGTCGACGCCACGCGCCCGCAACACAACACCGTCGGTCGATCCCGTCCAACCGGTGACCGGCGGCGGCTCGGCACCGAACTCATCGAGCCAGGCCGCCCGGGCTGCCGTGACCACCGGGGCGTCGGCCGGCGTGGCCGCGGCTGCCGCCCCCAACTCGGCGTCCACCTCGACCACGCAGCTCCGCAGCGCCGAATCCACGCACCGCGCCCGCAACCGGTCGGCCAGTTCGGCCGCCAACGCCTTCGGCTCCACCTGATCGCCGGCGACCAGGTACAGACCGATCTCCAGTTGTGCCGGCAGCAGGTCGGGCTTCGGTGACCAACCCCCGCTGATGGCACCGACACCGCACGCCCGACCGGCCTGCCCGACCTTCGGGTCGGCGGCCAGATAGTCCGTACGCCAGCGAGCGAGTTCGTCCAGGACGACACCGGCCGATGCGATGACTCCCCCGGGCGGCGTGGCCGTGTCCGGCAGCATCGCGAGCCCGGAGCGACCGGTCACCCGGACGGTCAGATAGAACGAGCCGGGCTCCTGCCACAACAGGATGGGCGGGCCGCACTTGGCCACGATCGCCGACCGCGGCAGCGGGTACGCGTCGGCGTATGCCTCCAGACCGGTGATCCCACCGCCCCGACGGTGTGTTCCGGAGCCGGCGAGCAGCAGCCGCCCGGCGCCCGCCTCGACGAAGGCGACGAGCGCAGAGGCCACCGGTCCACGGGCGACCCCGAGGCCGAAGCCGGCCACCTGGTCACCGACCACACTGAGCGGACCGACGGGGGCGAAGTTGCCCGTGACGAGCCCGATGCCGGCGCCGTCATCGTCCAGCGAGGTGTCGAGATGGGAGTACAGCAGGGGCCCGGCCCCGTGCGCGGCGACCAGACTGCCGCCCGCGGGGCCGTGCTCCAACACCTGCCACTCGATGTGCGGCCACCGTTCAGCGCACCAGCCGCGCAACCGGTGGGCCGCCGCCCGCTCCTCCCCCCGCGGGGCGGGGGTCGTGTCGAGCAGTCGCAGGACGTCCAGCAGTTGCTGTCTCAAAAACGTCCCCAGTCGTCGGAAGCCGGACGCCACACATCGATGTTGCGCGGGTCGGCCGGCATCCTGCGGGGCCGGTGCGTCAGGTGCTCCTCCGGGGTGAACACCCGGTGGTCGTCGCACAGCTCGTACCGCGGGCCGAAGCGCGGATCGTGCATGTAGAACGCGATCGACGTCGACGCCGAGTGGTTGACGATGTCCGAGGCGATCGGGGCGTCCTTGTACAGCGCGCGGGCACGCATCCGCATGACGTGGTCGAGGCTCTTCATCGCGAAGCACAGGTGGGCGACGTAGTGCTCCGTGTTCTTCTGTATCGCGAGGCTGTGGTGGTAGCGGTCCTCACAGCGGAAGAACGTGGTCGAACCGACGACGTGGTCCGACGGCAGGAACTTCAGGATGTCCTGGTAGAAGTGCACCGTCTCGTCGAACTTCGCGGTGGCGATGAAGGGGTGCACCAGGTCGAGCGGCCGTATCTCTATGTGCGGCGGCTCGGCGTACTCCTGGAACTCGGTGAACAGCTCGATGACGAGACCGTTCGGGTCCTTCACCGCGAAACCGTTGTCGCACAGCGCCTGCTGGCGCTCCTGTAGTGCGAGGACTTCAAGACCGGCGTCGAGGACGTACTTGTGCAGCTGCTCAAGCACCTCCTCGCTCGCCACGCTGTAGCCGACCGCGGTCGTCCATCCGTCGGTGCGCTCGGGCGCGTGGATCAACTCGATCGAGTGGTGCTCGATGTCGGCGCGCAGATAGGCGTACTCATCCGTGCGCTGCTCCAACTGGAGGCCGACGTGGTATTCGAGGAAGTCGATCGTGGCCTGCATGTCGGGAACTTCGATCCGGGCGTACTCCATGCCGTACGGGCCGTGCGGGCGGTTGCTCACCGGCGGTGTCCTTCCTGCAGTGAGCGACGCACGCTCGGCGAACTCGAACGAGGTGATGGCCTGCTGGGCGATGACCGGTCGCCAGCGCGTGCGCACGAAGTCCTCGTGGGACTCACTGCTGAGATAGGCGAGCAGGTCGTCCTGGCTGTCGAAGTCGACGGCCATCGTGTGGGTGAAGGTCTGGTCACGGGTGCTGATGTTCTCGCCGAGGACGAAGCCGCGCATGGCCGGGTACCGGCCGGGGAAGGTGCGCAGGTCGTCCAGTACGGAATCGCGCGTCGGCTGGTCGACTCCGTCGGCGAAACGGAAGGACAGGGTGTGTCTGATCATCGGGTCACCGTCCGTCGCCGGCTAGAGGATGAAGCTGAGCCGGGCGCCTGCCGCCAACGACTCATGGCCGAGGACCGAGCGCCGCAACCGAAAACGGAGCCCGTCCTCGGTCGGTACCAGCAGATGCTCGTACCAGCCCACGTAGGCGTCGAAGCGCCCGTCGCGAGCGCGGTGCACCACGAAGGAGGCCGCGACCCGGAAGCAGTCTTCTGCGCTCTGCGCGTGCTCGGTGCTGTTGGCGCTGTTGGTGCTGTTGGTGCTGTTGGTGCCGTCGGCACTTGCAGTGTGCGCGGACAGTCGCACGTTGGACACGAGCCGGTGGGTGCGTGAGTGCGGGTTCTCTGCATGCGCCTTGCGGGACTTCAGGCGCTTGACCCGGGCCAGGAGCAGGGGCCAGTCGTCATCGACGAAGGATCCGGTCTCGTGCGGCGACCAGCCGGGTCGGTAGTCGGTGGTCGGGATCTCATAGCGGGCGCCGGACTCGAAGAGGGCCAGCCAGCCGTCGTAGTCCCAGTGGTCGAGGAGGTCGGCCTCGGCGTAGAGGAAGTCCTCCACCTCCTGGCGGGTGATGGTGCGACCCGCGCACTGCACGCTGCTGCGGTTGTCGATCGCGGTCATCGCACATCCCTCCCGGACAGGAAGGACGCGGGACGCTCACCGTTGACCTCGATGCCGTCGTCGATCCCTATCGCATCGACCCAGTGCCGCCAGAAGCCCCGCATCGCGCCTTCGTCGATCGACCGGCCCTGCACCCCCTTGACCTCGTCCGCCATGCCGCGCGACATATCGCTGAAGTCCAGTTCGGGTAGACCGCTGCCCGCCGTGGCTTGAATGCCACGCTGGACCGCCTCGTACGCCTCGATGTCGTCCGGTGTGGCGAGGCCGCCCGGGCCGACAAAACTGACGACCGTCTTCATCCGCAGGGCGCGCGTTTCCGGGTCCTCGTTGCGCGGGACCAGCTGCCAGGCGCGTACGTCCGTCTGGTCGGGCGCCACCGGCTCCAGCTGGCGGATCGACAGACCCTCGATGTCGAACAGCAGCAGGTTGGGGAAGACGAACAGGATGTGGCTCTCGTCCGCCACGTGGTGCGCCCGCTTCTCCCCCAGCCGTTGTGTCATCTCGGCTCGGTGGGCGTCGGTGCGGATGCGCTCGTCCTCACCGAAGCGCGGTTCCCAGATCATGCTGATCCGACCGCCGTGCCCGGTCAGGACCAGCAGGCCGTGACCGTTGCCGAGGTTGTAGGCGTACTGGTTGTCGTCGGTGACGGCATAGCCGCTCTCCCGCAGATAGCCCACGAAGGTGTTGTGGGTCGGGGCGAAGTGGTATCCGTCCATGGCGTTCTCGACGGCGAGTTTCCAGTTGCCCCGCACACCGTAGAGCTGTGTCCCTGGCAGTGTGGTCATGCCTCCGACGTGCTGCTGCTCGATCATCGACATGTAGTCGGCGGCGTCGCCGAGGTGTTCGAGCAGTGGCGGGACGTCGGGGTCGAAGGAGATGAAGACGAAACCCTCGTGGATCTCCAGGCGCGGCACGCTCCGCAGTCCCATCGAGGCTCGGAACTCGTCGGTCGACTCATATGCGCCCGCGTCGGGGATTGCGGCGACCTCGCCATTGTTGCGGAACGTCCAGGCGTGGTAGAAGCACTGGAAGAGCCTGGTCGAGCCCTCGTTCTCGCGGCACAACACGGTGCCGCGGTGTGGACAGGAGTTAAGGAACGCGTGCACCTCGCCGGCAGTGTCCCGGCAGAAGATCAGCGGTCGACCGCCCAGAGTGCGGACCTTGAAGTCGTTGGGGTTGGGGATCTCGGTCTCGTGTCCGAGATAGAGCCAGGTGTGCATCCACACCCAGCCGCGTTCCCGGGCGAAGACCTCCGCGCTGCGATAAGCCTCACGGTTGACCCGGAAGGTGAGCTGGTCCCAGTCCTCGACGATCATCGGCGCTGGGGCGGTCCGGGGATTGCTTCCCATGGGGAGTTTGCCTCTCACAAGTCCCGACCCGAGTGGCGCTAAGTGAGACGCCATCTCGTATGTCGCATTAGCGTCCCTGCCCCACTCGACGGTGTCAAGCATTCGTCCCCCCTCGGTTGACATCCGGAGTGGGCGCAGCCACCATCATCTTGTTTCGCATTGAGATATGCCGTCTCGCATCCTGTGCGATCGTGTGAAGGGCAAGAAGCTCGTGCCGTATGTCATCACTGACGCCTGCCTCGACATCATGGACAAGTCCTGCATGGAGGAGTGTCCGGCCGACTGCATCTACGAGGGCGATCGGATGCTCTACATCCAGCCCGATGAATGCGTCGAGTGCGGGCGCTGCGAACCCGTCTGTCCCCAGGTCTCCATCTTCCACCACGAAGACCTACCGGAGGCCAGCAAGCACTTCGAGCGGGTCAACGCCGAGTTCTTCGACCTCGGCACCCCACCACTCGGTTCACCCGGCGGGGCCCGCAAAGTCGGCCCGACGGGCCTCGACCACCCCGAGGTGGCAACGTGACCGGCCACGCCACCCCCGACAGCACAGGCCCGGGCACGGAGGTGTCCGTCGACCTCCTCATCATCGGCGCGGGCCCCACCGGGCTGTACGCGGCCTATTACGCCGGCTTCCGCGGCCTGAGCGTCGCCATCGCGGATGCACTGCCCGAAGTGGGCGGCCAGATCACCGCCCTCTATCCCGAGAAGCTCATCTACGACGTCGCCGGCTTCCCGGCCGTCCGCGGCCAGGAGCTCGTCGACCGGCTCACCGAGCAAGCCGACCAGGCGAACCCCACCTATCTCCTCGGACACAGCGTCACCCAACTCGACGACACCGACGACGGCGTCGCCGCCACCACCGACACCGGTACCCGCGTCACGGCTGGCGCCGTACTCATCTGCGGCGGGATCGGCAACTTCACCCCCCGCGAGCTTCCGGTGGGCACCGAGTACCTGGGCCGCGGACTGCGCTACTTCGTCCCGCGCCTCAATGAACTCGCGGGGCAGGACGTCGTCATCGTCGGCGGCGGGGACTCGGCACTCGACTGGGCACTCTCACTCGAACCCATCGCCAGGACCGTCACGCTCGTCCACCGGCGCACCCGGTTCCGCGCCCACGAGCGCACCGTCGAGCAACTCCACACATCCTCGGTGCAGGTCCTCACCCCCTACGAGGTCGACAAGATCTCCGGCGACGGACCGATGTCCGAGGTCGTCGTCGCCCATGCCGACGGGGACCGGCTCGCCCTCCCCGCCCAAACCGTCGTCGCGGCGCTCGGCTTCATCGCGGACCTCGGGCCCATCGAACAGTGGGCACTTCGACTACGCCGCCGACGCATCCTCGTCGATCCCACCATGCGCACCAACCGCGAACGCATCTTCGCCGCCGGCGACATCGCCGACTACGACGGCAAGGTCAACCTCATCGCCATCGGTTTCGGCGAAGCGGCCCTCGCCGTCAACCACATCGCCGCAACGCTCGATCCCACCCGCTCGACCACACCGGGCCACTCCACCGACGCCTAGCCGTCCAGAGGAACAACGCGGTGAACGGAAGCACTTCCGCGGCTGTCGACCGCTAGGCTCCCGTTCACCGCCATGGCTTGCCATGGAAGCACCTCAGCACTCTGCGCACACCCTTACCATGACGCTATACAAGACAGTGTTTCATTTGATGCCCCCATCGATTTGACTGAGCATGGACAGGAGCGTGGAATCCATGGCCACGAAGGTGCAGCACGGCACCGGTGAGCAGGACGGTCCCGACAGGACCGCCCCGACTATCCAGACGGTGCAGCGTGCAGCGCTGATCCTCGGCTCGTTCACGGTCGGCAAACCGCACATGAGCCTCAATGAGATCACCGCGCGTCTCGGGGCCAGCAAGGCGACCGCGCACCGCTACACCAAGGCCCTGCGGGCGGCGAACCTCCTGCGGTACGACGAGCGCACCTCGCTCTACTCGCTGGGCCCCCAGGTGCTCACGCTCGCTTCGGCCGCGCGGGCCGGCCTACCGATCGTCGCCGCCGCCGAGCCGTACATGGAGGATCTGGTCCGGCGCATCGACGAGACGATCGTGCTGTCGGTCTGGGACGGCGAGTCGGCGACCGTGGTGCGCTCGGTGGACAACACCGATCACATGGTGCGCATCAGCGTCCGGGTCGGCTCGCGCCTGAACCTGACGTCCTCGGCACAGGGCCGTGTCTTCCTCGCGTTCCTGCCTCCGGAACAGGTGCCGACACTGCCGCGCTCGGTCCGCAGGTCGACCGAGCTCGTCGAGGAACTCGACGCCATCCAGCAGCACGGACTGTCGGTCAACTCCCCCACGGTCAATGGTGTCCGCACCATCGCGGCGCCCATCTTCGAGGGGGACAAGATCAGCGGGACACTCGCGATCGTCGGTACGACGGCGACCGTACCCGACGACGTCAAGTCGCCGATGGCGCAGGCGCTGTTGGAGACCGCCCGCGCTCTGTCCCAGCGGCTGGGCAACTCGGACGGGACGCCCAACGGCGGCTGACCAGGGGAGAACGACAGAAGGCCCACCGCGGTGGGCCTTCTGTCGTGATCTGCACACCGTCGTGAGTGTGGCAGGAGATCGCCCCGCAGCTCAGGGCAGCAGGTCGGCCCGTGGCGGGACGAAGAAGTCGATGTTCACACAGGGCGCCTCGGTCGGCTCCACATAGTGCTCGCTACCACGGGGAACGAGCAGGAACGATCCTGGGCGCATGTCGTGTGCGACACCGTCCACGTAGTAGTTCGCCCGCCCCTCGGCGATGTGGACCAACTGGTCGAAGTCCTCGTGCCGGTGTGGGTTGAGTGTCATGCCGACCTCCAGCTCGTGGTGGCAGATCATCACCTCGTCCGTCGCATAGACGCGGCGTCGGACCCCAGGCCGCACCTGGGTCACCGGTAGGTCGTCCCAGTTGACGACGGTGCTGAACAGCGCTGCGTTGCGTGTGCTCACTGATTTCCCTCTCCGGCAGTCGCCCGCAGGCCGGCCGCCAGCATCTGTAGGTCCGAGCCGACCACGAGGTAGCCGGCGTCACCGAGGCCAAGATCCCGGGCGGCTTCCCGCGTGGGCGCCCAACCACCGAACGCCACCGCCGCGGAACGAGCGGCACGGCCCACCCGATCCACCGCTGCGCGCAGGACCGACGGGTCCGCCGGCAGGCCCAGGTCGACCGCGAGATCAGTGCTGCCGACGAAGCACACGTCCACAGGGGCGAGCAGATCCGCCAGCGGGTCGGTGCGCGCCGTCTCGATCTGACCGACGAGCACGGGCGGGTCTTCCTGCTCCGCGCGCAGGAACCCGGCCAGCGGGACCGCACCGAACCGGGCGGTCCTGTTGGCCAGGCTCACCGAGCGGCGGCCGGCCGGAGCGAACCGGGTGGCCGCCATGAGCGCCTCGACCTGGGCGATCCGGGTGAGCATGGAGAGTTGGATGCCGGCCGCCCCGGCCTCCAGGAGCCGGTTGATGGCGGCGGCGTCCACCACGGGCACGCGGACCAGGGCCGGTAGGCCGCAGACATCCGCGTGGCGCACCAGATCGACGGCGTTCTGCTCGGTGAGGGTGGAGTGTTCGAGGTCGACGACCACGAACGCGAATCCGGCCGCCGCGGCGAGTTCCACCACGTCGGGCGACGCCAGTTTGACGAACGTGCCGACCGCGGGGCTCCCCGCTGTCAGAGCTGTTCGCAGTCGGCGCCGCAGCAGATGGACTTCACCGGCGGGCATGGGATTCTCCCCTGGAAGTGCGGGTGGGTCAGGCCGACGGCAGACCGCGCCACGGCACGATGTCGACCTCGGCGCCACCGTGCAGCACCACGGTAGGCTCCAGGCGCGGTGCGACGATCGTGTTGCCGGACGCGTCGGGCAGGGTGACCTCTTCGGTCTCGGTGATGACCGTGACATCGGCCCGCCCGCCGACCTCCAGGCGCCCGTAGCCCTCGGTGTCGAGCCCGAGCAGCTTCGCCGGCGCAACGGTGGCCCGTCGGATGCACTCGTCCAGGGGTGCGCCGAGTGCGACCAGCTTGGAGATGCTCGTGAGCAGGTCGAACACCGGGCCGCGCCAGTTGCGGGCGCTGGTGTCGGAGCTGAGGACATCGGGCAGGAAGCCATCCGCGATCGCCCGGCGCGCGACCTCGAAGCTGAGGTTGCTCTTGCCGTGGGCGGAGTCGAACAGCACACCGCGCTCACGGGCTGCGGCCACGGCGGGCTGTACGCGGTCACCGTCGAGGATCCCGTGCGGCTTGCCGGTGTAGCAGTGCGCCACGATGTCGCCGGGGCGCAGGTAGTCCAGGACGACGGGCAACGGCTCCGAGGTCTCGCCGATGTGCAGCATCAGCGGCAGACCCGCCTGTTCGGCCAGGGACACCGACTTCTTCAGCAACGACTCCCAGTTCTCGCCGACGACGTCCTCGGAGAGACGGATCTTGAAGCCGCGCACGATGTCGGGGTGGGCCTCGGCGGTCGCGAGCGCGTCCTCGGGGACCAGGGTGTCGGGGTTCAGCAGTTCGCCGAACCTGAAGTCGATCAGGCCGAGCACGGAGACATTGAGGAAGTTGACGATGCGCAGCGGGTTGGCCTCGACCACCAGCTTGCGGAAGGCCGCGAACGTCGATGCTCCGGCCGTGCCGGCATCGGCTGCGGCGACCACGCCGCGGCGCAGATGGGCTTCCTCGGCCGGGGCGCCGACGGCGGAGACGTACTGGAATATGTGGGTGTGGCCCTCGACGAGGCCGGGCAGCACGGTGGACCCGGTGACGTCGATCGTGCGGGCTGCGTTGGCTGCCAGTCCCTCGCCGATCGCGGCGATGCGGTCACCGGTGACCGCCACGTCGAGCCGGGCGTTCGTGGCCGATGCCGGGTCGATGACGGTGCCGCCGGACAGGACGAGGTCGTAGGACGGCACGGAGGAGATGGACATCGGTGTGGTCTCCAAGGTGAGGGGGTCAGCTGGCCGGTGCGGTCAGCCGGTGGTCGCGCGGTGAGGCGTCCGAAGGACGCACGATGCGGGTGACGAGGGGCAGTACGCCGTCCACCTCGACTCGTACCTCGTCGCCGTCGGCGAGGAAGCACGCGCGGTCCTGGCCGGTGCCGGCCGGGGTACCGGTGAGGACGACATCGCCCGGTTCGAGGGCGGCGAACCAGGAGAGCCTGCTGAGCAGGTCGGGGACCGGGAAGATCATCCCGGCGCTGGTGTCGTCCTGGAGGAGCTTGCCGTTGACCCGGGTCCGTACGCGGATCGCGTCGCGGTCGGCGAGGTCGTCGGGAGTGCACAGTGATGGTCCGAGCGGTGTGAATCCCGGATAGCTCTTGGCGAGGGCCGGGGTGCCCGTGGTGCGCATGACATCGCGCGCCGTCATGTCATTGGCGGCGGTGATGGCGGCGATCGCGGGCCAGACCTCCGACTCGGTCGCCCGGTACAGCCGGCGGCCGACGACGATCGCGATCTCGCCCTCGTAGTCGGGTTCGGTCACGGACTCCGGGATCACCACCTGAGCACCGGGGGCAGAGGCACCGGACGACGCGGCCAGGTAGAGGATCGGCTGCTCGGGCAACCCACGGCCGGTCCGGGCCGCCTTCGACCGGTAGTTGAGCCCGACACCCCACACCGCGCGGGGTCGACCCAACGGCGCCGTGAGCGTTGCCTCGTCGAGTGGGATGCGCCTGAGTACGGCGCAGGAAGTCAGGCACTGGAGCGAGCCCTCTTGTTCAAGGACCGCGCCGACGTGTGGAAAAGCAGTGTCCAGCAGGGCCAGAGACCCGTCCTCGATCCGGCCAAGGCCGGCCAGTGTCGTCACTACTTGCATGGCGAGCATCTTTCAATGCGAGATGGCATCATGTCAAGCGATACGACAGCCCGGGCCGGTAGGCGCAAACACCCCGCCCGCAGACGAGGTGGATGGAGTGTCGGAGGGCCGGTGTTCCGCCGCTTCAGCAGGCCGTACGGCGCGCGCCGGGGCTGCCGACGACAGTGAACGGGCGAGGGCGCCATGGATGGGTGGTGGTCGATGGGAGCGACGCACTTCACGGCGAGGCGGCGCAGTCGTCGTCTCACACCGACGCGGCGCACCACCGTCGTCATCGGCATCACGGTCCGGGCGGTGACGGTCGGCACACACCTCGCCGTCTCGCCGAGTTCGAGGTGATTTGGACGGGGTCATTGACAACCCTCGACGGGCATCAATAACGTTCGGGCCGACCCGATGGGTGGGCAACAAACCGATCGGGGGAGCGCATATCAGCGCTTCTTGGAGACCGTTGCATGCCGACCAGGCGTGCAACGAGCTGGCCGGCGACCCAAGTCCCACAGCCAGCGGAGGTCTCTCGGATGAAGGTCGTACTCCATCGAACACACGGCGGTCCTGATGTGCTCCAGGTCGCCGATGTACCAGTGCCCGAACCAGGACCGGACGAGGTGCTCGTCCGAGTCGAAGCCTGCGGCCTCAACCACCTCGACGTGCTGCAACGTCGTGGTCCCGGGCTGATTCCGGGCTTCACACTACCGCACGTGGCCGGCATGGACATCGCGGGCACCGTCGCGTCGGTGGGCCCGGCGGGCAGCGGACGGGCGGGCAGCACAACCGCGTTCGCCGAAGGGGCACGGGTCGTCGTGAATCCGGCCGTGCCGTGCGATCAGTGCGCGAGCTGCGCCGCCGGGGCCGACGGCAGATGCCCGACCACGGGTGTCATCGGTGCCACGCTGGCCGGCGGCTATGCCGAGTACGTCCTCGTGCCGGCGGCCAATGTGCACCACGTCCCGGACAAGGTCGACCTCGCCGACGCGGCCGTCGTGCCGACGATCTGGATGACGGCCTGGCACGCACTCATCGAGATCGGCAAGGTCCGCCTCGGCGAGACGGCACTGATCCACGCCGCGGGCAGCGGCGTCAGCACCGCATTGATCCAGTTGGCCAAGGCCAGTGGTGCCCGCGTGGTCACGACGGTCAGCACGGACGCGAAGGTCGAGTACGCATACGGCCTGGGCGCCGACCTCGTGGTCAACTCGACGACCGGCGACGTCGTTGCGGCCGTGCGCGAGTTCACCGACGGCCGGGGCGCCGACCTCGTGCTCGATCACGTCGGCCCCGCCACCTGGAACACCGGCCTGTACAGCCTCGCGCCGCGCGGGCGACTGGTGTTCTTCGGCAACACAACAGGGAACCGGGCCGAGTTCGACCTCGTGTACGCGTACCACTTCGGCCTGCAACTGCTCGGCTCGGACCCGTACGACCGCCGTGAGTTCGCCACGATGCTCGACGCCTACTGGGACTCGACGTTCCGGACGCCGATCGACAGCGAGTTCCCGCTGGTCGAGGCCGCGGCGGCGCAGGAACGGATGGAATCACGGCTGGCCACCGGCAAGATCGTGCTGCGCCCATGAATGCGGCGACCGCTCCGGTCAGTCCGGCGCCGGTGTGGGATGTCATCAACGGCTTCACGTCCTACTGGGCGCTCTCGGCCGCGCTCGACCTCGGTGTGTTCGACGCCCTCGCCAAGGAAGCCGATACAGGGACCGGACTGGACGCCGCACAACTGGCAGCCGCGATCGGCGCGGTGGGGCCTGGCCCGGTGACCGTACTGGCGGAAACCCTCGTCGCGCTCGACCTGCTCACCGCCGTCGAAGACCGCTTCCACCTCACACCCACGGCCGAACGCTTTCTGGTGTCAACGGCGCCTGCCTCGATGGCCGCACTGGTTCGGTACTCGCCCGGTCCGCCGAATGCCTGGCCCGGCCTCGCCGACACCGTCCGTACCGGCGCACCCGAGCCGACCGTGACAGCCGATCTGATCGAGCTGTACCCGGCACTCGTACGCGCGACCGGCCCAACCCAGGCCGGCGTCGCGAAGGCCGTTGCCGTCGAGTTGGAGCGTCGCGGTTGGTGGCCGGAGCAACCGACGGTCGTCGACCTCGGCTGCGGCTCGGGGGCTTGGCTGACCGGGTTGCTGCAATCCCGGCCCAACGGCCAGGTGATCGCCGTCGATCTGCCGAACGTGCTGCCGATCGCCGAGCAGGCGGCGACGGACATCGGTATGCGTGACCAGGTGATCGCCGTTGCCGGCGACTACCTCGACGTCACACTCCCGGTCGCCGCGGCCGACGTCGTCGTCCTGGCACATGTACTGCGGGCCGAACCGACCGATCGGGCCCAGCAACTACTGGCCCGTGCAGTCGAGTTGGCCGGCGCGGACGGTGTCGTCGTGGTCGTCGACTACACGCGTCCCGACCCGGTCCGAAACGGCATCGGCGAGGACGGCGAAGACGGTGGGGGCGGCGAAGACCGCAGCGCCGTCTACGGCGCCGCGCGCCACGAACTGCTCCTGTCACTGACGATGCTGGCCTCGACAGCGGGGCTCGGTGTCACGGTCGCGGACCTGCGCTCTTGGGCCGAAGCGGCCGGAGCCGAGTTGGTCGACTCGTTCGAACCGGTGCCGCGCCAGCATGTCCGCCTCATCCGCTCCCGCACCCCGGAGGCCACCTCATGAATCCTTCGAACTCCACGGCACCCGCCGACACCCTGATCGTCAACACCCTCGTCGTGACGATGGATGACTCCCGCCGTGTGATCAGCGACGGCGCGGTGGCCATCCGGGGCGACGTGATCGTGGCCGTCGGCAAGACCGACGATGTGACCGCCCAGTGGCACAGCGACAACGTCATCGCAGGCGAGCGGTTCGTCGTCACCCCTGGCCTGATCAACACCCATGTGCACATCACCGGTGAACCTCTCACGCGTGGCTTCGTCCCGGACGACACCCCGTTCCTGGAGAACGTCTTCGAGTGGCTCACGCCGATCCACACGCACTACACCGAGGAGGACGAGCACATCTCGGCGCAGCTCGCGGCGCTGGAGATGCTCAAGAGCGGTACGACCGCGTTCCTCGAAGCGGGCACGATCCGGTTCATCGACCCGGTCGTCGAGGCACTCACCGAGATCGGCATCCGCGCACGCGTGGGACCGTGGGCGTGGGACCTCGTGCCTGAGCCTGAGGTGCTGCGCATGACGACCGCGCAGGCGATCTCGCGCCTGAACGACACGATGGAAAAGTACGGGTCGGTCGCCAACGGTCGCATCCAGGCATGGCCGATCATCATCGGCCACACCTGCTGTAGCGACGAGCTGTGGCGGGCCGCGAAGGGACTGTCGATCGAGTACGGCACCGGGTTCAGTGCCCATATGTCGCCGGCGGCAATGGATCCCGAAGGCTTCCTCGCGGCCTTCGGGCAGCGGCCGATGGTGCACCTCGACGAGATCGGCGTACTGGGCCGGAACGCGATCCTGACCCACGCCGTCCACGTCGACGACGAGGAGGTGGCACTGCTCGCCAGTACCGGGACGAGTATTTCGCACTGCCCGACCACGGCGCTCAAGGTGTCCTACGGCGTCACCCAGATCGGCAAGTTCCCCGAGATGGTGGCCGCCGGTGTGAACGTGGCGATCGGCACCGACGGCAACAACGCCTCGAACTACCACGATCTGATGCGCGCCACCTATCTGGTCGCCGGCCTGTTCAAGGACGCCCGGCGGGATGCCACCATCTTCCCGGCCGAGGACGCGTTCGCGATGGCCACCCGCAACGGCGCCCGCGGGCTCCAGGCCGAGCACGAGATCGGGTCGATCGAGACGGGCAAGAAGGCCGACCTGGTACTGCACGACACCAATCGGCCGGAGTGGCGGCCACTGCACAACGTGGCCAACCAACTCGTGTGGTCGGCCGATGGGCGGGGCGTGCACACGGTGTTCGTCGACGGGCAACGCGTCGTCGACAACTACCGCTGCACCACGATCGACGAGGACGACCTGCTGCGCCGCGCCCAGACCGCCGGTGAAGGCATCGTGGCCCGCTCCGGGCTGCCCAACCGCGCCAAGTGGCCCACCATCTGACCCCACGCCCCACGCGTCGCGGTCTGGCCGAACCAAGCGCACGCAGCGTACTGAACACACGAACAAGGAGAGCCGAACCATGGCAGAACTGACCGAACCCCGCTGGACCCACGTCGCCATTCCGGTCAGCGACCTGGATCAGTCGATCGAGTTCTACGAGCGCATCACCCCGCTGGTCCTGGTCACCAAGAACGACGACAGCAACGGCCGCAGCGCCTGGCTGTCGAACAAGGGCCAGGTCGACTCGCCGTTGGTCCTGGTCCTGGCCGAGTTCATCCCCGAGGTCGGGGCACGCTTCGGCATCGAGCCGGGCAAGAAGATCCCCACCCTTGCGCCGTTCGCGCACATCGGTATCGAACTGCCCAACCGTGCGGACGTCGACGAGGTCGCGGCCAAGGCGCGCGAGACGGGCAACCTCCGATGGGAGCCGGTGGAGATGGCCGCCCACATCGGGTACATCTGCGCCGTGAACGACCCCGACGGCAACACCATCGAGTTCTCGCACAACCAGAAGGTGTTCTCGACCATCCAGGAGCTCTGGGGCTGACACCGGAGCCGACCACACGCTCCTTCGATCGACCCGTCGATCGTCGGCGGTGACGTCGGGACCATTGGACGGGCGCCGGCAGATGGTCGCCGGCGCCCGGTTCGCTGTGACCGGCTGCCGATCGCCGCGACCTGGTCGATCGGGAACCTGCCGTCGGCACAGCCTCGTGCACGACGCAGGAAACTACGTCATGTCGTCGTCGTGTCGTCGTGTCGTCGTGTCGTTGCGTTGTGTAGCTCGGCGGGTGCCATCGCACCGTGAAGCCATGACGTTTCGCCCCCGCAGGTCTCAGGACCAGCGGGGGCGCTCTTGCATGGCCGGCGCAGCCGCGATCTCCGCGAACCGTGCCGGCGCGGCGTTCTCCGCACGGACCTCCCATGCGATGCAGGTCCTGCCCGACGAGTGTTCGAACGTGATGGGCCAGTGGTACGAGAACGCAGTGCCCGTCTCCAGCGCATCCGCCACGGCCCCGACGAACTCGCTCAGGTTTGTGCCCCAGACAGTGCCCTCCAGGTCGCCGGAGCCGATACCCATCTCAAGCACCTGTCCGTATGTGGCCCCGGGCCGATGGTCGACGAACGCGACGCCTCCGTCATTGGGCAGGGCGAAGGGCACGCACTGGTGCAGATGACCGGCAGGGTCCTCGTCGTCCTCTTCCCACAGCTCGGACTCGATGTTGTCCTCGCCGACCTCCACAAGAATCTTGTGCATCGATGCGATGTCGGTGGTGGAGATGAGCCGATGGCCCAGTGGCAGAATGCCTCCCGCCGGGAAGACTCCTCGTTCGGGTCCGCTGTTCGGCTCCGGCTCGGCCACTCCGTTCCGTCGCTCCAGCAACCTCCGGAGTTGAGGGTGGAGGGCGAAGCCCAGCCGCTCCTCCAACTCGGCGATCTCCCCGGCCGTTGCCGGTGCTCGAAGCGCGGCGTGATCCGCAGGCGACTGCGAGGCGAGCCATGCTTCCAGTCGCCCCCATGCCCGATCGAATGCAACAAGATCCTCAGCTGTCATGGGCGGAGGATAGACGGCGGGTCTGACAGAGGAGATTGCCGAATGAGGCGGGCAGCCTTTGGCGACGGGCTTCCAGACCCGGGCGGTCGTCACCCCGCACGGTCCACCGCGGCACTGCCCGTACCGGACGAGAACGCCGACTCCGCACACTCGCGGAGTCGGCGTCCAACGTTGTGGAATGCGCAACCTCAGGTCGATCCTCGTTGGAAGGGCCGGCCGAGCGCGGCGGGTTCCCTGTGTTTGGTGGTGAACAACAGCATGGCGAGGAGCGCCAGCAGATACGGTGCTGCGACGAGGAGTTGGGAGTTCATGGTGACACCGAGCGCGGGCAGCGCCAGGCGCATGGCGTCGGAGAGTCCGAACACCAGGCAGCCGATCAGGGTACGGCCGAGCCGCCACGCTCCGAAGATCACCGCGGCGATGACGATGTATCCGCGGCCGGCGGTCATGTTCTGGTTGAACGATCCGACCTCGCCGACCGCGAGGTAGGCGCCGCCGAGACCGGCCAGTGCGCCGCACCACAACAGGGCCTGTCGGCGTCGTACGTTGACCTTGATGCCCGCGACATCGGCGGCCTGGGGGTTCTCCCCCACCGCTCGTAGTTCCAGGCCCCAGCGGCTGCGCGCCACCAGCCACCAGGTCAGCGGCACCAGCAGGATCAGCAGGTAGGCGGGCCAGCGGCCGGAGAACAGCGGTTGACCGATCAGGGGGATGTCCTGGAGCACCGGGATCGACAACATCCCGACCTGGTGCGAGGCGAACTGCTCCGTGGTGATCAGGTAACTCGTCAGCCCGAGCACCAGCGCGTTCAGCACCAGGCCGACGACGAAGGTGTTGATCTGCGCCCGATGGGAGAGGTTGCCGTGCACGAAGCCGAGGACGAGGCCGGTCAGCACACCGGCGGCGAGGCCGATGGTGGCGCTGCCGGTCGCACTCGCGGTCGCGATCGAGGTGAACGCGGCGCCGAGCATCATCGCCTCGACGGAGATGTTCATCGCTCCGGCGCGCTGGGCCACGTACTCGCCACAGGCGGCGAACGCCAGCGGCACGGTCAGCCGGACACCGCTCGACAGAATGGTCGTGGTGCTGTCCATAACGCTCACGTGACAGCCTCCATCTTGGTCGGGACAACGGGCAGGGGAGACGGCGTCGACGGCGTGCCACTGCGACGCCTGCGGAAGAGGTCGACGAGGATGGGCGGCGCGACGAATGCGAGGACGAGCAACGCCTTGACGATGTCGATGAGGTAGTACGGCACCCCGGTGGCCGAGAGGAAGTCGCCGCCCGCACGCAGCACGGCGAACCCGAACGCCACCGGGATCGCGATCAGGGGGCGGTTGCGCGCGACCAGCGCGACGAGCAGACCGTCCCAGCCGACGTTGTCCGAGAGCCCGGGCTGGAGCCGGTTGGGGCTGACCGGGCTGGCCAACAGCAGTCCTCCGGCCAGTCCGGCGAAGGCGCCCGACAGCGCCAGGGTGAAGCCGCCGAGTGCGGCCACCCGGACACCGGTGTGTTTGGCGGCCAGCGGGTTCAATCCGACCATGCGCACCCGAAAGCCCCACCGGCTGCGACTCAGGACGAGCCCGACACCGACCGCGGCGACGAGCGCGATGAACAGTCCCGCGTTCAGCTGGAGCGACGGGTACTGGCCGAAGTGGGCGAGCAGGGCGCTCGCCGGCAGGGGGTTGGACTGCGCGTCGGCGATACCGGAGGATCCCTGTGCGCTCTCCTGTAGCCATGGGCTGCTGACCGCGAACGTCACGAGTTGGATGGCGAGGAACGTCATCAGCAGCGTGCTCACCACAACATTGACACCGCGGAAGCGGGACATGAGAGCGCTGAGCGCTGCCCACAGACCACCACCGACCGCCGCCGCGGCCATCACCACGACGACCATCGTCGGGCCGGGCAGCGCCAGCCGCAGCCCGACCCAGGCTCCGAACAGGCCGCCGACGAGTACCTGGCCCTCCTGTCCGATGTTGAACGAACCAGCGGACGCACAGATGCACGCACCGATCGCCACCAGGAGCAGCGGCGCGGCGTTGAGCAGCGTCGTCGTCCAGCCGGTGGTGGTGGCCAGGCTCCCGGTCCATATCGCCGACAGCGAAGCACTCGGCGAGGCTCCGGTCAGCGTGAGCAGCAGCGCGGACACGCCCAGTGCGACGGCCACGAGCCCGAAGGTCACGCCTGCCGTCAGCCAGCCGTCGCGCCCCGGTCGGAGCCGGGCCAAAAAGCGCCGACCGAGGTCGTCCGGATCCATCAGCGAGGGGGCACTCATGCGGCCTCACCGCCCACGAGCATGCCGAGCCGCTCGGGAGTCGCCTCGGAGACGGGGAGTGCTCCGGTGATCCGTCCTGAAGAGATCACTGCGATCCAGGTTGCAAGGGCCATGACTTCCTCAAGTTCGGTGGAGATGAGCAGCACCCCGACGCCCTCGGTAGCGGCCCTGCGCAGTCGGGAGTACATGTCCTCGATGGCACCGACGTCCAATCCATGGGTGGGCTGCGCGGCCACCAGTACCCGGGTGTGACCGGACAGCTCCCGGGCGAGTACGACCCGCTGCTGGTTGCCGCCGGAAAGGCTGCGCACGGGTGCGTCGAGCGACGGTGTGACGATGTTGAACTCGTCCGCGAGGTGTCGGGCGCGGGCGAGCATCGCGCGGCGCCGCACGAGGAACCGACCGCTGACCTTGTCCAGTGACTTCATCGTCAGGTTCTCGGCGATGCTCATGTCGAGGACGACACCGCTGCGGTGCCGGTCTTCCGGCACGATGCCGAGACCGGCCTTGGACAGCGCCCCGGGGAGGCTTACGTCGACCCGGCTCCCGGCGATCTCGATGGTGCCGTCGGTCGGCACGACCAGCCCGGCGAGGACATCGCCGAGCATCGTCTGACCGTTGCCCTCGACTCCGTAGAGGGCCACGATCTCGCCCGCGCCCACGGTCAGATCGACCTCGTCGAGAACCGTGACCCCGCCTTGTACGACGGTGAGTTCGGCGAGGCGCAGCACGGTCTCCTGCCGTCCCTGCCCCTCGCCCCCGGCGGTGCCTGCGTTCTGTACGGGCAGTAGGCCGAGGGCTGCGCCTTCCTCGCCGAGAGACACCTCACGGCCCACCATCTGCTGGGCGAGCAGTTGTGGGGTGGTCTCTGCCGTGACGGCCCGGAAGGCGACACGGCCCTTGCGCAGGACCGTCACCCGATCCGTCGCCTGGGCGATCTCGGCGAGCTTGTGGCTGATGAGGATGACGGCTCGCCCCTCCTCCTGCACCACACGGCCGAGCACGGCGAACAGTTCCTGCGATTCGGCCTGGGTCAGTACCGAGGTGGGCTCGTCGAGGATCAGGATCTGGGGGTTGCGCCGCAGACACTTGACCACCTCGACCCGCTGGCGCTCTCCGGCCGAGAGTTCCTCGACGCGTGCCTCGGGGTCGATCGGCAGTCCGTAGCGGGCGGAGACATCGGCGATGTCGGAGCAGATGGCCTGCTTGTTCACCTTGCCGGTGTCGCCGAGCGCCACGTTCTCCCACACGGTCAGCCCGTTGATGAGGCTGAAGTGCTGGTGCACCATGCCGATGCCCAGTTCGGCTGCCTCCTGTGGGCTGTCCAGCGCGACCTCGTCGCCGCGCACCAGGACGGTACCGGCGTCGCGCCGGACCAGCCCGAGCAGGACCTTCATGAGGCTGGACTTGCCCGCCCCGTTCTCACCCAGGAGTCCGTGGATCTCGCCGGCGTCGACCCTGAGGTCCACGGCGTCGCAGGCCGTGACGGATCCGTAGGACTTGGTGATGCCGCGCAGTTCGAGAATCGGAACCGCAGAGGTCGTCGGTGTCATTGCTGATCTTCCTCGTGGGTGTCGGCACGTCAGCCGAGTCGCTTGACCTCGGCCGCCGCGTCGATCTCCTTGCTGCCGATCTTCTTCATGAACTGCGACAGCTGCTGGTCCTCATCGCCCTGGCCGTTGCAGATCTTCACGGTGGGATAGGGGTCGACACCCAACTGCCATACGCGCGTCGTGCCCATCTTCAAGTTGCCCTTGTCGAACTCCTCCAGGGCGGCACGGAAGTAGTCGCCCGGGCTGAACAGCACCGAGATGTCGAACTTCGGGCTCGTCGAGGCGCACCGGTCGGTGCCGGGGGTCAGGGTCAGTGCGCCGCTTGCGTTCGCCAGCTTCGCCGCAGCGTCGGTCGCGCCGCCGAGATAGGGGTATATGACCTTGACGCCCTGGCTGATCTGCGCCTGGGTGGCCTCCTTGGCCTTGGCCGAGTCGTTGAAGTCGCCGGTGTAGGTGGTCGTGAGGGTGGCCTTCGGCACGATTTCCCGGATTCCGGCCAGGAAGGCGGTGGAGGCGGCGACGCTGTAGTCGGCCTTGATGCCGGTGATGAACCCTGCCTTGGTGTGGCCGGCCGCCTTCATCTTCAGCCCCGCCGCGTAGCCGGCGACGAGCATGGACTGGTTGGGGTCGTCGGTGGACAGCACGATCTTCGGGGTCTGGTCGATGTTGGCCTGCATCGGCACGTACCAGGCGGACTTGCCGCAGACCGGCTCCTCCGATGCGGGGATGGCCGTCTTGAGCTCACTCGCACCGATCGCTACCAGGTCGACGTTCTGTTGGCACAGCGCCCGTGCCGCGGTGAGCGCGTCGCTCGGGGGCACACTGCCGCGCTTGATGACCGTCCAGCCCTTCTCCTTGGCGAAGGCGTCGGCCGAGTCGACGAAGCTCTGGTAGTAGCCCTTGTCGTTGATGTCGCCGGGGCTGAGGACGCCGATGACGACTTTGCCGTCCCCGTTCACATCGGGCTGCTTGCCGCCGGATGCGCTGTTGCCCTTCGCCGCGGGGGTGGTCTTGGGTGCCGTCGCGTCGTTGCTGGCGCATCCGGACAGTGCGATGGCTCCTGCGAGGGCGAGGCCGGCCGCGGCCCCACGACGCCAGAGCATGCTGTGTGTAGTCATGTGCGTGGTTCCATTCGCTGGGTGGAACCGCCCCGTCGAGGCGGTCGTGGCGGCGGGGGGTGACGATCAGTTGGCGGGTTCTGCGCTTCGTTCGAGTGCGGCGCAGGAGGTATGCATCCGGTGGAAGAGGGGCTCTTCACCGGGCTGTTTCAGCGGTCGCTTCTACGGTCATTTCTGCGGTCGTTTCTGAGAACGACGAACCACGGGGATCCATCTGTCCGGCCGCTCGGGCCAGAGGGCGTCGACACGGCTGGGGCGGGCCTGATGGGGTCGTCGGTGGTGGTGCGGATGGCTTCGGCGCGCACGATGTGTACGCCGGGCAGCGGTTGTTGTGGTCGCGGCCGATCACCTCGTATGGACGGCACTCAGCGGAACGGGCCTTTCGGCAGCGGTGGTAATTCGCCAGCCGCGGCCTTGATGTACTCGGCGATCTCTGCGGTGGTGACGTTCACAACGGACTCACCGGCGCGTTCGGTGTTGCGCCGGGCGTCCTCCAGCGCCGGACGGTGATGCCGGTGGGCGCCAGGGGTGACGAGGTCGCGCGATCCGCTGATCGCTTCTGGGACGTCCTGCGGGAACACCGCCTCGGGCCCGCCGAAATCGGTCTGCGCCATGGTTTGCACCGGGCAGCCTCCTCACCCATACCATCTCGCATTGCGAGGTGGTGGAACGTATTGCGAGGTACTCTGCCGCCGCCGCACGGTGGTGTCAACGCTCCTGCACCACATCTTCTTTTCGTCGGCTCCTCACCTGCTCACAAAGCGACAGGCCAGGTGGCAGTAGGGCGAAAGCCGGTGGAGAGGTGGGCGGCAGCGGGGTGCGCGGAGTCGCGACGGAGAGCGAAATGCCGGTTCCGTGCCTGAGCTGCAAGCCCTGGCGAGAGTGCCGGTCCGCTGCTCGGCCAGGGGCGGCTCGGAAGCAGCGCGCAGCAGCTGGTCGGCGGCGAGGGGGCCCACGGGAGGCGTGTGAGCACCGGGGGCGGTTCCGCGCGGTGGCGACAGGCGAGTCTCCGTGGGGGAATGCCGGGATGCCCTTGATCCTGTGCATCCTGAAGCCCACCGGTCATGGTGCGGAGTGTGGTTCGAAGATGCTCTGCCAACGGTCCCGCCCGGCCGGCCAGGAGCGCAGAGCCGACATCGGCTCCGGACTGCCGCCGAATCGGCCCGCGGTGCGTGGCCACGTACGCCCCACGCAGCCCGCAGGGGAGGCAGTTGCCCGAGCCGGACAACATCGATGAGCCGCAACCCGCACTGGGGACGAGTCGGTTGGGGGACGAGTCGTCTCGGAGAGGGATGGAGCCATCCCATGGGCGAGTAGGCGTAGAGACAGAAGGCACTCTTCGAGGTCGCCCAGGTGTGGCCACCGAGGGACTCATCGCCCGTCAGCAGGCGCAACCGGTTCGGTACATGGGCGAACTCGACGTCGCCGGGAACCGCCGGTCACACCGTGCGCCTCTCCTCCTGCACGGGGTGCCCGGTCCGGCACGATGGCCCTGGGCCGAGGGCAAGCAGGAATCCTCGTCGTGCGGTACGGCACCGGCCGGCGGTCGTTGCCGTCGATCCCCACCCCCGCGGCCGGCGCACCCGCTGTCCGGACCACAACCCGATGACAAGGCCGACCGTTGTGTACGGCGAGGGCCCGGGTCGGCCGACGGTAGACAGAGGTGTACGGAACTCACAACCGTGCGCTCGACACCGCAGCGCACGCCCACGAGTCACTCCCGCCGCGCTCCAACGGATGCGTGGTCCGGACCCGCCCCTCCAGGGCCTGTCCGGACCACGCTCCGACGGTGGTGTCCGGTCTCAGCGGTCCAGCAGTCGGATGGCCACGCCCTTCTCCTGGGTGTATTCACGCAGCGCCGCGTATCCTCCGCCCCGGCTGAAGCCGCTGTCCTTCTGCATGTTGAACGGAAAGCCGATCACTCCCGCGTCGTGGAACTGGTTGACGGCCACCTGTCCGGAGCGGACCTCCTTCGCCAGCCGCAGCGCCCGCGACACATCGTTGGTCCAGATGCAGGCCAACAGGCCGAAGTCGGTGGCGTTCATCAATGCGGTCGCCTCGGCGGTGTCACGGAACGACTGCACGGCGAGAACCGGGCCGAAGACTTCCTCACGGGCGATGCGCATCCCCCCTTCCACCTGGTCGAACACGGTCGGCCGGACGAACCACCCCTCGTCGGCGGGTTCACCACCGGTGACCAGCCGAGCCCCCTCGCGAGGCGCCTGGGCAAGGAAATCGCTGACGCGGTCGAACTGAGTGGCACTGACCAACGGGCCCATGTCCAGGTCGGCTTCCCAGGGCCCGGTCCTGACCTTGGCCATGGCGGCGGCGACCCGCTCCACGACCTCGTCATGCACCGATGCCTCCACGAGCAGTCGGGATCCGGCGTAGCAGTTCTGTCCCGCGTTCTCGGTGATGGAGGTGACGATCGCCGGGATCGCCGTGTCCAGGTCCGCGTCGGCGAAGAGGACGTTCGGCGACTTGCCGCCGAGCTCCAGCTTCACCGGCACGAGGTTCTGTGCCGCAGCCGCCATGATCGCCCGCCCGATGGCGGTGGAGCCGACGAAGCTGATGTGGTCGACGCCCGAGTGCGAGGTGAGTGCGACGCCCGCCTCGGGGCCGAGGCCCGCCACAACGTTGATCACTCCCGGTGGGAAGCCGGCGCGGCGCGCGAGTTCGACGAGTGCGAACGGGGCCAGCGGCGCGATCTCGGACGGCTTGAGGACGACGGTGTTGCCCGCGGCGAGCGCCGGCGCGACGTTCGCGGCGGTGAGCACGGCCGGAACGTTCCACGGGATGACGATCGCGCACACGCCGTACGGCTCGGGAATCGTGTAGCCCAGGTAGTCGGGACTGCGGGTGGGCAGTGTGACTCCGGTGAGCTTGTCGGCCGCGCCGGCGAAGTAGTCGATGATGCCGTGGGCGATGTAGATGTTCGTCCGGCCCCCGGACAGTGGTTTGCCCACGTCCTGTGCCTCGATGGACGCGAGCGCTTCGACCTCGGCGATGATCAGGTCGGCCCAGCGTCTCAGCAGCGCCCCGCGCTCGCTCGGATTGGTCGCAGCCCAGGCAGGGAAGGCGCGGCGCGCCGCGGTGACCGCGTCGTCGACGTCGGCGCCGCCCGCCCGGGCGACCTCGGTGATCACCTGTTGGGTGGCCGGGTCGAGGACGTCCAGTGTGCCGCCGTCGCGGGCCGCAACCCACTCGCCGTCGATGAAGTGTTGGGAAGGAGGGAAGTCAACAGCCGCCATGGGGGAACATTGACCGACCCTGTCCCGCATGTCAATATGCAGTCTCGCTTTGTGAGTCACTGAGGAGGCCCTGTGCGCGCCACCGCCGCTCTGTTGGAGCAGCCCGGACAGCCGTTCGTCCTGACCGAAGTGGACCTGGACGATCCCCGCCCGGACGAGGTGCTCGTCCGCGTCGCCGCGGTCGGCATCTGCGGCACCGACCTTGAGTTCGCCGGCTTCTTCCCCACGCCGGCTCTGCTCGGGCACGAAGGGGCGGGCATCGTGGAGCGGGTCGGTGCACACGTCACCTCCGTACGCCCGGGTGACCACGTCGCCATGTCCTTCACTTCCTGCGGTACGTGCGCCCTGTGCCGCACGGGCTCACCCGCCTACTGCCGCAGCTTCGACGCGGTGAACTTCTCCGGCCGCCGCCCTGACGGCTCCACGGCGGTGACCCACGAGGGACGGGAGGTCAATGCCCACTTCCTCGGCCAGTCGTCGTTCGCCAGCCATGTCGTCGCACCGGAGCGGGCGGTCGTCAAGATGGACCCGTCCTGGGACCTGCTGCGGGCCGGCCCCTTCGGCTGCGGATTCCAGACCGGGGCCGGTGGTGTGCTCAATGTGCTTCAACCCCGCCCGGGCTCGTCGATAGCGATCTTCGGGGCAGGGGCCGTCGGTGTGGCCGCCATCATCGCCGCCGCACTGAGCAGCTGCAAGGTGATCGCTGCCGTCGATGTGAACCCGGCCAAGCTGGAGGCGGCCCGTGGCTACGGAGCAACCCACACGGTCGACTCATCGGCCGGGGGGACCGCCGAGCAACTGACCGCCCTGGTCCCGAAGGGGTTCGACTTCGTGATCGACACGACCGGGCACGAGAAGGTCCTGCGCACGGCGGTGGAGGCCCTCGGGCCGCTCGGTCGCGCCGGTGTCATCGGCGTCGGCCCGAGCGAGTCGATGAGCTTCGACTGGCGCAGCATCCTCAACGGACGCACGGTCACCGGCATCGTCGCCGGGTCCAGCGTGCCGCAACTCTTCCTGCCGCAACTGCTGGAGCTCAACGCCGAGGGCCGGTTCCCGGTCGAGAAGATGATCAGCTACTTCCCGTTCGAGCAGATCAACGAAGCCGTCACGGCAGTCCGGTCCGGCACGGTCGGCAAAGCCGTGCTGACCTTCTGAACATTTGCTCGCAAAACGTTGTCAAGCTCAGCGGCACACCTTAGGGTGACCGACGCCGATGAGGCCGTTGACATCCGGTGGCGCGGCCGGACAACACCGCGCACAGTTCCGAGCACGTGGAGCGTGCCACCATGTCTGCCGACATCGACTTCGACCACCACTCCGACGAGGCCAACGCCGATCCGGTCGCCTACTATGCGGGCTTCCGTGAGAGCTGCCCGGTGGGCCGCTCGACATCCCACGGCGGCTTCCACTACACGACCCGGTACGCCGACGTGGCGCGCATCGCCCGCGACGACGCGACGTTCTCCTCGGCCCGCAGCGACCACGGCGGGCAGGGGGTCGGCATCGTCATCCCCAAAGGGCCGGGGCTCGAACAGTATCCGATCGAGCTCGACCCACCGCGTGCTACCGAGTACCGGCAACTGATCAACCCGCTGCTGACCCCGGAGGCGGTCGAGCAACTGGTACCCATGATCGAGCGCCATGCCGCCCGTGTCGTGGACGACTTCATCGAGCTCGGTTCCTGCGACTTCGTCCGTGACCTCACCAACCCGCTGCCGGCAGCGGTCACCCTGGACTGGCTGGGCTTCCCCGAGGAGGACTGGGCGAAGCTGGCCGGGCCGATCCACGACATCTTCGCGGCACCGGCCGGCAGCGAGCGCGCCGTGCGCGGGGCCGCGGGGCTGGCCTACATGGACCAGCGCATCCGTGAACTGATCGCCGAGCGTCGCCTTTCGCCCCGGGCCGATGCGGTCAGCACGCTGGTGGCCGGCCGGCGCGCCGACGGCAGCGAGTTCGACGAGGATGAGCTGGTGTCGGTGATCGGCCTGCTCATCGCGGGCGGCGTCGACACGACGACGTCCCTGACGGGGTCGACGCTGGTCCACCTCGCCCGCCACCCCGAGCAGCTCCAGCGGCTGATCGACTCCCCCGATCTGCTGGACGGAGCGACCGAGGAGTTCCTCCGCGCGTTCGCCCCCTCGCAGTCGATGGCACGCACCGTCACCGGGGACGTGGAGATCGGCGGCTGCCCGATGCAGGCGGGCGACCGGGTGCTCATCCCCTGGGTCGCCGCGAACCACGACCCCGCGGTGTTCCCCGAGCCCGAGCTGGTTCGGCTCGACCGCGACGCCAGTCGGCACCTCAGCTTCGGGATCGGCACCCACCGGTGCGCCGGCGCCCATCTCGCCCGAGCCATGTTCCGCGCGATGATGATGCAGGTCCTCACCCGGCTGCCCGACTACCGGGTGATCGAGGAGGGACTCGTTCCCTACCCCACGCGCGGCAACCAGTCCGGCTGGGACGCGGCCCCTGCGGTCTTCACGCCCGGCCCCCGGGCGGCAGCGACGACGGGCACGGTACGCGCGCTGAACACGCCCACCCCGCTTCAGGTGACGGACGTGCACGCCGCGGCCGATGGCGTCATCGCCGTCGGCCTCGGGCTCCCGGACGGAGTCGAGCTCCCCCCATGGCGGCCCGGCGCACACATCGAGTTGCGTCTGCCCTCGGGACGGCTGCGTCAGTACTCCCTCTGCGGTGACCCCGCCGATGCCACGAAGTGGCGCATCGGCGTTCTGCGAGAGCCCCTGGGTCGGGGGGGTTCGACCGAACTCCATGAGCTCGCCCGCCCCGGTGCGACGTTCGCGGTACGCGGGCCGCGCAACCACTTCCGGCTCGCCGAGGCCCCGTCCTATCTGTTCCTCGCCGGCGGCATCGGGATCACACCGATCCTCGCCATGGTTCGGGATGCGGCGGGACGCGGCACTCCCTTCACCGTCGTGTACGGCGGACGCACCCGCTCGACGATGGCATTCGCCGACGAACTCGCCGCGCTGGCCGGCGATGCGCTCACCCTGCTCCCGCAGGACGAGGCGGGCCTGCCGGACCTCCCCCGTCTGCTGGGCGAGTTGGACGCACACACCGCGGTGTACGCGTGCGGGCCGCCGCCGATGCTGGCGGCCGTCGAGCGTGAGTGCGCCCGGCTGGATCTCAGCGACCGGCTGCACCTGGAGCGCTTCGCCGCCGGCGACGACCTGGAAACGGCGTTCGACGCCGCGGAGAACCGGAGCTTCGAGGTGCAGCTGGCGCGCACCGGAGCCACGCTGACCGTGCCCCCCGACCGCCGTCTCATCGAGGTCCTGCGCGAGGCTGTGACCGGTCTGTCCTATGACTGCGAGAAGGGGTACTGCGGAGCCTGCGAGACACGTGTCCTCGCCGGTACGCCGGAGCACCGGGATTCGGTGCTCAGCGACGAGGAACGTCTTGCCGGGCGCACGATGATGATCTGTGTCGGGCGCTGTCAGAGCGATCGACTCGTCCTGGACCTCTGAGCCGCTCGGGCCGACGGGCACGTCCGTCGGCCGACCCATGACACGGTCGGCTCCGCGGTGGGCGTAGGGCCCCACGTCGTCCAGCGCGGAGTCCGTTCATGCCGAGCAAGGCCGAACGCGGAGCAGTCGGCCTGACGGAGGCGATTACTCCCCCGCGGGTCGACTGCTCACCGCTCCCACCACACCTTCACCCTGCCTCAGCAGACCTCGTAGCCGCAGAGCAGAAGGATGCGCGTCACCTCCGGCAGCCGGTCGGGGAAGGAGAGGGAGCCCAGGTGGCGCTCTTGTGCACGGGAGAGATGCCGGCCGAGGGCAGGGTCCCGAAGCACACCGTGGAAGAGCCCGGGCCGGTCGACGGACGCCACACAACGCACCTCCGTCGGCGGGCACCGGTCAGTGGGCGAACGCCCGTGGTCCGAGGCAGCCCTGAAGTGCAGGAGATGGTGCTCTCCCGGAGTGGCGACTCCGACGGTCTCGAAGAAGATCTCCACGCTGGTGAGCCGCACATCGCGACCGCCCGGGAGAACCGGGCGAGACTCAACGGCGCGGGACTGGTTCGGGCGGAACTGGTCCGGGCGGGACTCGATGGTCTGGGGTGAGGAAGGCAGCGCCCGCGCGGAGAGGCACGAGGGTATGGCGTGCCGCTCGGGTGCCGAGGAGGTCGTATCCCTCGCGGGCGGGGTTGATGGACGCGATGCCCGCCGGTTCACCGGCTTGGAGCGGGGTCAGCCCCGGATGACAGAGCGGCCCCGGTCCCGACCCGCGCCGGTCCCCGCCGACGGATCCGTCGGGCCAGCCCCAGCCCCTCCACTGCCCCCATGTGCCAACAGGACCGGCCCGGCGGGCGTACCATGTTGGGGCCTTCCCAACGAGGGGACCGGACTTGCGTAACTGCCCGGTGTCACTGCTGTGCCTTACGTTGAGGGCATGACCACCTTCACCGACTTCAACTTCAAACTCCTCGTCGTCGAACAGCTCATGTACTCGGACGAGACACTCACCCCGAAGTTCCATCTCGCCGAGCGCCTCGGCGTCGACAACCCCTTCGGCTACGCCGTCGAGAAGGACCTGGCCTATACCGTGCTCCCGGAGGCACGGACCTTCTTCGAAGCACTGGAGATCAGTGACGAACTGCTGGCCAGCGTCGAGGTGCTGATAGCGGACGGTGGCAACGAGGTCTACAACGAGTGCGCCCCGATGTGGGACGGGGAGGACGACCTCTTCGATGTCCGCTCCCTCGACGACCTCGCGCTCCTGCCGAACCTGAAGTGCATAGCGGGCGCGGAGGAAGGGATCTTGGCCGTTCCCAACAAGCTGGAGATCCTGGCGGCACGCGGCATCGCTACCGAGTAGTCATCCGTCGACGGCCCACCGGTCCGCAGCACGCGACACACACCGACGACGGTCCGGTGGGCAGAGCACCCGGCATCCGAGCATGGAGCCGACCTCGGTGGGGGGCGCCTGGCAAAGCACGGTAGTCGGGGCAGCGGCCCGGCACGCGTTCGCCCGACAGACAGGTGACGGCCGAGATCGCGTGCGAAGGGGCTGCGGTCGGGCCGGGAGGAATGGCCTTCTCTGCCACGAGGAGCGGCTTCCCCGTGGAGGAAGTCGAAGCGCGAGCACCACGACTCCCATCCGTCCCGTTCCGTCCGCATAGCACGCCCGGAGCTGTTTCCCCGGACGCCTCGCCGGCATCGCAAGTGTGGTCGCGGTGGACCCACCCGGCTTGTTGGAGCACACGAGTACGGTCCAGGACCATGCGTCCCTGTGCCGTACTCCCGCACGCCTGAACAGGGCTCTTCCCCTCCCTTCCGGCCGACCGGAATGCTGATCGTGTTGAACGGCAAGCTGATTCTCTTCAGGAGGCATTCATGAAGGTTGCGCGTTCGTTGGTCGTCGCCGTTGCGGCAGGAATTCTCATGGCCGGTTCGGGTGCCGCGCTGGCCGCCCCGTCGGCGGCGGCGGTGAGCCGGTTCGACGACGGCAGTTTCGAGTACCCCACGGCGCCGGCGAACTCGTTCACCACGGTCAATAGCGGCCAGGCGATCGGGCCCTGGCAGGTCACCTCCGGAGGCGTGGACCTGATCGGCGACGGATTCTGGCAGGCGGCCGAGGGAGGTCAGTCGGTCGACCTCAATGCAACCCAGGCGGGCACGGTGACCCAGACCTTCACCACGACCCCGGGTCGGACCTACACGGTCACCTATGCGCTGGCCGCCAACCCGGAGGGTGCACCGGCGGTGAAGACCGGCAGGGTCCTCGTGGACGGTCAGAACTTCCAGGACTTCTCGTTCGACTCCACCGGGAAGACCCGTGCCGCCATGGGCTATGTACAACGGCAAGTGACGTTCGTGGCCAACGCGTCGACGACGACCCTCGGGTTCGCCAGCACTTCGCCGGGAGCCTACGGGCCCGTCATCGACGACGTGCGCGTCACCGGCTCGTCGCCCTGTTCCTGTACCCCCTGACGGCCCCACCGTCCTGACCGGGACGGAGAACTCCCCCGGTCGGGCCGATGGCATCGGCCGGGGGCCATCAGGAGCAATGCCCTGACCGGTCATCTGCTCTCGCCGTTGCCAACCCGGTCCGACCCTTCCTACCACCGCACGGTGGCGAGCCATGGCCCGCCACCGTGCGGTCGTTCGTTGGACGGCTGACGGACGCTCACGACTACCTCGCGCATCACATGCGAGGTGTGCATATCCTCATCCGCCGTGACCTCGTGGCCGAGACTGCCTTCTCCTTCGTCGAAGCGTGCTTCGCGGGGACTTCCTGGAAGCCGGGCTGTCGCCTCAGAAGGCGCTGGACGCTAACTGGGCGTGCTGGCCCAACCCGCCGGGCAATCCGGTCGAGGCTGGTCCTCGTCGCACTCGATGAGGACCAGCCCGCCCACCGTCGCGGTGCTATCCCCTTGGGGTCCGTGCCCACGACTGCGCCGAGTCAGCCGGTCGCCGAACGCACGGCGGCGACCGCCAGTGTGACGTAGCGCATGGTGAAAGCCCCGCCCGCCGCTTCGATGGCAGCGCCGATCTCGGCCGCGGCCTGCGAGGCCAGGGCGGGCGGAAGCTGCGCATGAGCACCCGTGGTGGGGAGCTGGCCCAGCCACTCCTCGCAGGTGTACGACCGCTCCCCATCGAACCGCCACCGTTCCGCTGGGCCGAACACACCGGCCTCCCGCACTCCGTCTGTTGCCTTGGTGCAGAGCTTCGCGTACGCATCCTCGGCCGGCCTCGCCCAGAAACGGGCGGCGAGCGACTCGGGTGCGACCCGCCGGTAGCTCTCGGCGAAACAGCGCGCCAATTCCAACGGAGGGCGGCCCGCGTTCCAGAAGACGGCGAACAGGCCACCGGGCCGCAGTGCCTGCCCGGCCTTGGTGGCTCCCTCCACCGGGTCCACCCAGTGCCAACTCTGCCCGGACACCACCGCGTCGAACTCCCGGCCCGCCGGATCCCATGACTCGAAGGCTGCGACCTCAACCCGGAGTCCGCGCCGACCCGCCAGGTCGGCCATCCGAGCATCGACGTCGACACCCAGTACCCGGCAACCGGCCTCCTGGAACTGCCGGGCCGCGATGCCGGTGCCACACCCCACATCGAGTACCCGGGGCGACTCGGGGAGAGCGGCGACGATGCGCTCGACCATCGCCCCGGGATAGTCGGGTCTGGTCCGGTCGTAGCGTTCGGCATCGGCGCCGAACGAACCTGCTGTACGCCGGTGTTGGTGGGGTGCCGGTGCGATGCCGGGCGTGGGCTCCGGCTCCATAGTGGGCATGTGCCCACTATGCTGTGGTGAACGCCCGCCCGTCAATCGGACCGGTGATGGAAACTCAAGGAGAGGAAGTCACAACGTGCCGACAGGGGTGGCCATCCGGGATCCTCGCGAGCAACTGTTCAACGCCGCCGAACGCGTACTGCTGCGGGACGGGCCGAGCGCGCTGACCAGCCGGGCGGTCACCACCGAGGCAGGCTGCGCCAAGGGGGTGCTCCACCGGCACTTCACCGACTTCGACGCGTTCCTCGCCGAGTTGGTGCGTGACCGCATCGCCCGTTTGGACGCCACCGCCCTGCTCGCCTCGGCCGGAACCGGTGCCGTCTGCGATCACCTCACCGTTGCATTGACGGATCTCTTCGAGTCCGTTGCGGTGGCGATCGTCTCCCTCGTCATCTCTCGGGACGAACTCCGCGTTCGACTTCGACCGACGACACCAACCGGCATCCCGGTGCTCACGGAGGCCGCCGCGATGCTCGGTTCCTACCTCGCCGCCGAACGCGAGTTGGGTCGGATAGACGCCGGGTGCGACCTCCACGTCCTCGCCGCCACCCTGATCGGAGCCGCTCATATGCTCTTCGCCGACCGTACGGGCACCCCACCCGATGGCACGGCCGTGCGCAGGGTGGTGGATTCGGTCATCGTGGGTGCCTTGTCGACGCCACCACCCTCAACGGCGCTCAGCCGCCGCACCCCGATGGATCGGGTGGGGAACCGCAAGGCGCGGCCAGTGGCCGACTGAGGGTCGCGGTTCAGCCGAAAGAGTGCGGGGCCTCACTCGACGGCGTGCCGACTGTCCCCCGAGCGGCTGAAGTTGGTCACCACGGTTACACGTGCCGACCCCATGAGCGCGGAAGTCAGCGACGCCAGGCCCGGGTGGAGGAGCCGTAGGACGGGACCGGAGAGACCTTCGACCGCTTTCGGTGCCATGGCCCCGGCCACGGGGCATCCATGAGCGCCGTGCCGACCGACTCGGGCCGTACCGAAGTCGATGAGCGCCTTCACCACAGGTCGATGAGCACGCCCCGAGGAGAGCCCGGAGCACGAGCACGGGCTGCGGCACGGTCCCCAGGCCACCCAAGAGGTCAGGCATAGTGATCCCGCTATGCGCCCACCCCAGCACTCTCAGTGATGGAGCGTGGGCGTTCGTGCTTCATCTCTCGGAGGTCGTTTTGAGTATCCGACGCACTGTCGCCGCCTTCGCCACAGCTCTTGCTCTCGGCGCGAGCGGGCTCCTCGTCTCATCGGGGCCGGCATGGGCCGGTGCCGTGCCCACCCAGGCCGCGGCGGCCGTCGACCCGTGCGAGTACGTGTTCTTGACCAACGGTGGCAGTGAGGGGCTGGCCGTCACCTGCGAGGGCCACCCGTTCCGCGCATTCGTGAGTTGCCAGAAGGGTGACATCGAGACCTATCGCAACTTCGGTGCGCTCGTACCGTCCGGTGGCACCTCAACCGCCTGGTGCACCCAGGGCGACTTCCTGATCGGCGGGGGCGGCGCCCAGACGTGACACAACGCCTGCGCCGGCGGACGCACCGTCGGCGCAGGCAAACACACCGCGAACCCACCGTGGCCATGTCTCCCCGTGCGCGGGCCGTTGTTCGGTCGGCCCTCTGTAGGACATCGCCGTGACACCCCGAATCCGCCCGAGCACGGTGGCGCGATCGTTCAAGACACCCTCCCCACCCTGGACGTAGCGTGTTCACCGGGTGGCAGAGGAGAGGGTTGTCAATGGACGAGTACGCGAGTGCCCGACTGGTCGGGCTGGTCCAGGGCGCACTGGCCGCCGAGGGCATACCCACCGTCGCCCCCACCGGCGACGGCGCCCTGTTGCCCTTCGAGGCCAAGCGTCGATTCCTGACCTCCGTGGCCGACGAGCACGGCCTGCTGCCCTTGCTGCGGGTCGGATCGCTGCTCTCGGCGCACCCGGCCGACCCCGCCGTCTCCGCACTCCTGAGCGCCGTCGACCCCCATGATCTGTTCCACCGGTGGCAGCGGCTGGAGCGGTTCACCCATTCCCGTCATCGTGTGGTGATCCTGGAGCACGGTGCCGGGCAACTGGTCGCGCAGCACGTGGGGCCGGCCTCCGCACCGCCCGAGCCGGCCGAGGACGCATTGGTACTGGGCGTGCTCAGCGCACTGCTGTCCCTGACGGGTGCGCGCGACGTCACCGTCACCGTGGGACGCGACCGGCCGGTGACGGTGGTGGCACACGGCGCCTGCACCGCGGCACCACCCATCCATGACAGCGGCCTCTGGCGGTTCACCTGGTCCGATGTCGCCCGCGACGTCCACGTCCCCACGATGGACCGCGGTACGGATCCGGCAGCGCGGACCCGCAGACTGCTCCGCACCGATCTCGCCCGGCGCTGGACGCTCGCCGACCTCGCCACCGAACTGCACCTTCCCGTACGGAGCATCCAACGACGGCTCAGGGGGGCCGGCGGCTTCAGCGAACTTCTCGGCAGCCTGCGCACGGAGGCCGCTGCCGAGCTCCTGATGCACAGCGGACACCCCGTGGGGGTGATCGGGTTCGCCTGCGGCTACGCCGACCAGCCCCACTTCACCCGTCGCTTCAAACGTCACACCGCCATGACACCTGCGGCCTATCGATCGGCGTTTCGCCCCTCGCCGCCGCCGGACACCCCCACCCGCACCACACACCCGTAAGAGACCACACACCCGTAAGAGCCATGCACCCGCAAGAGAAGGACTCGATGGAACTCACCGGCACGACGGCCCTCGTCACGGGCGGCGCCCGCGGCATCGGTCGAGAGCTGACCCGCCAACTCGTCGCACTCGGCGCCCATGTCGTGGCCGTGGGCAGCAACCCCGAGGCGCTGGCCGACCTCGCAACAGAGCACGGCGCCCTGGTGTCGACGGACGTCGTCGACCTTTCGAACTCCCAAGCCGTGGACACGTACATCGACGAACTGCCCCGTCGGCACCCCGGGTTGTCCATCGTCATCAACAATGCGGGCGTACAGAACCTGAGCGACTTCCTGACCGGCGACCCCCAACAGCTCCGGCCGGTGCTGCGTCGTGAGCTCGCCGTGAATCTCGACGCGGTCATCACCCTCTCCACCGGGCTCCTACCCCACCTCGCACAACAACCCTCGGCGGCGATCGTCAACATCAGCAGTGGGCTGGCCGTCATTCCGAAACGCTCGGCCCCCGTGTACTGCGCCGCCAAGGCGGGGGTGCGGACCTTCACCCGCGCACTGCGCTACCAGTGCGAGGGCGCCGTCCCCCACATACAGGTGGTCGACGCCGTCCTCCCCCTGGTCGACACCGATATGACGGCCGGCCGGGGTCGAGGAAAGATCACCTCGGCGCGAGCGGCAGGCTCGGTGATCGACGGCCTCCGGCGGGGAAGGGCGGAGATCTACGTCGGCAAGGCACGCCTCCTCCCGGCCCTCATGAGAGTCGCTCCCTCGCTCGGATACCGGGCGATGCGCCATGGCTGAGGCCCCCACGACCATCGAGGTCGGACATCCCAGCCGCGCGGGCCGGCTCCTGATACGTCTCGACGGTGCTGCGCACAGACCGTGGTTCCTCCCGACCCTCGCCGTCTTCCCCTTGAGCGACTACGCCCTGCCCGTGCTGCCGAACCAGCTGCTCCTGATGGGGCTGTCGGCACTCCATCCGCGACGTTGGCGAACGATCGCTTTCACCTTCGTCCTCGCATCGGCCATGGGTGCCTTCCTCACCGCTCTGGTGCTCCAGTGGGCGGGGCCATGGCTGTTGAGCACCCTCGGGGGGTTGGCTCCCCAGCGCGAGGAGTTGCGCGAAGTCGGCGAGCTCATCTCTCAGTACGGTGCTTGGGCCGTGGCCGCCCTCTCCCTGTTGCCCTGGACGCCCCGGGCCGCCGTGGTGATGTGCGCGCTGGTGGGCATCCCGCCCTGGACGATTGCCCTGGCTGTCCTGGGCGGCCGGCTGATCCCCGTCACGCTCCTCGCCTTCGGTGGAGCTCGGTCCCCGCTGCTCCTTCGCCGTTCTCGTCGATTGGACCGGGTGCTCACGGAGGTGGAGAGCCACCGCGCGCCCGCTCCAGGGCAGCGGGACGACGGGTTCGAGGACCGTTGATGACCTAAGGCACCGGCTCGACCGGCCCGCCCGCCCGTGCGCCGGCCCCGAGATCCGACCAAGGTCCGGCCGAGGGGAACACTTGTCCCGCACGTCAGGCAGGAAGGTGACCGGCCGGGTGAACGCGGTTCATGCGTCCCTGCGCGACCAATGCTCCCCGGTGCGCGTCCATCTGTCCGGGCACCTGGAGGGTGTCGTTCAACGAGGGCGTGGCACGGAGCAGGACCGGTGTCCAGCAGACAGCTGACACGGCGATGTCTGTCGCCGCCCGGCACCGGGGAGCGGACCTAACGAGGGGAACCCGAAATGCGACGTACGACCAGAACCCTGCTCATGGCGTTCACCGTCACGAGCACCCTGCTCCTCACCATGACCCCGGCCGCGGCGAGCGAGCGGACCGTCGAGGCCAACGGTCAGGCTCGCGGGTACGGAGGCGCTGGTGGCGACGGACTGCGGGTCTACGCGTGCGACACGTTCAGCGACAACTGGGGCGTACGGACCCACTACACGTACCAGAGCAGCTCCGGAAGCACGGTCACGGCAACCATCAACGACGCCAACGGCGTCACCTCCGGCTGTGGGGAGCAGAGCATGGCCCCCAGCGCGCCGGTGCTCAGCTATCGGGTGTGCACCGGGCCGGCGGGAGCCGACACCGCCTGTACGCCGTGGACCAAGCCCTAGACAGAGTCCGGGGAAGCGCCCGTTGGGACCCCTGTCGGTCCAGCGGGTCCCGTGAGGTGCACGCACGCTCGGCGTGACGGATCCGGACGAGCGCGCCCGCACAGGACGATCACGTATATCCCCGGGTGATGCCACCGCTTGGCGGGGCGCCGCCGGCGCGCTCCCCATCGACACCCCGTCAATCGGTCGCGAGTTCACCCCGGAGTGCGATGGGGGACGCTCACCCCTGAGGCGCCTCCCTTCGGCCGCCCGCCTCGTCGGCGGCGCGGGCGGCCGCCCCAACGCCAGTACACACCGTGTGGTCCTGCCTCGCGGCATTGCGTTATCCCAGGTAGTCGCACGCTGTGCCCCGGGCTCCCCGCAGCGCTCGTCGAGACCCGCGCATGACCGCAGAGCCCAAGGTTCCTGGGGCCGAAACGGGACCGGACGGCGCAAGAAGCGCCGAACCGCCGAGGGTTCCCCTCGCTGGTGCATGCGATTCCCTGTGCGATACTCAGCGACGCTTGCCGCACATTTCACCTCGGGGGATCACCATGCAAGGTCAAGTTCACCGGCTTCGGTTTCGCACCGGTGGTGTCCCCGGCTGTGCGTGACGCAGTGGGACGCGAACCTCGGCACGGCAGTTTCGTGGCAACGGCCGACGGCACGGGCAGCACGGCATGAGCGGCACAGTATGAGCGGCATAGCCCTCACCACACCGTACTTGGACACGGACGCCGACCAACTCTCCTTCACGCTGGGCTGGCCGGCTCACGAGGCACTCGCCGTGCGCGACCTCACGGTCGATGGACTCGCCGTGCAACTCAGGCTGCTCGGCGCCTCCCATCAGGTCTTCGCCGGCCCCGTACAGGAAACCGTCGCCTGTCTGCCCGGTGTCACCGGCGGCCTGCCGAACACGGCCGTACGGTCCTTCGACCACTGGAACTATCGCTTCACCGCCCGCTGTGAACACCTCACCGCCGAGGAGTTCACTGATCGGGTCGAACAGATACGCAGCCGGGCGGACGCACATCCGCGGGCGCTGTACGGCATCTTCCCCGGCTTCCACGAAGCGGTGACCGCGCTCACCGTGGACCGACACGCCACGGGGTTGAGTTGGTGCACTTGGCACACCTACCCGCAGAGCCGCCAGATCGTGGCGACGCAGACCCGGCTGGAGGCCCGATGAAGTCCGCCCGTTGCATCAGTGCGATGTTCCTGGCCGCGGTGACACTCACCGCGTGTTCCGACGGTGGCTCGGCGAAGAAGCCGAAACACAACGACGTGCCCCACAGTTGGATAACCCAGCAGTACTCCCCGTCCAACACGGGCTATCTCGACAGCACCGACCCGGTGGGGAAGGTCGCCACAGAGATCGACGGCCACACCGCGGCCCGCAAGCGTCGCGACAACGACGGCCGGGTCTTCCTGATGTACCGCGACGACATCGTGGCCATCAGCCCCCAGAGGAAGGGCAGCCTGATCGAGGTCGTCGACTACGCCGTCGGCTACGCACGCTGGAACCCGCATCTCCGCCTCGCCTGGCCGGCCCCCGACAGCAATGAGTTCCGCGGTGGCGGCCCGGGTTCCGGCAAGTAGTCCCCAGCAGCCCGTTCCCCCTCTCTCCTCCCGAACTCCTCGACGACGTACCCGAAAGGCAATCCTGTGGCAGAGATCTTCGAATCGGCGGGCATCGCCCTGCTCTACGGTCTCATCGGTTTCATCGTGATGGTGGCAGGATTCATCGCGCTCGACCTCGTCACCCCCGGGAAGCTCTTCCATGTGGTGTGGACGGAACGCAACCGGGGCGCCGCCGTGCTCCTCGGCGGCCAGACGATAGCCATCGGTCTCGTGATCGAGCAGTCCATCCGGGCCAGTGAATCCGAACAAGGTCTGGGCTACGGCCTGTTCAGCACCCTGCTCTACGGCCTTGCTGGTGTTGTGGTCATGACCCTGATCTCCTTGATCGTCGGGCTGCTGACGCCCGGCCGTCTGGGCGCCGCCGTGCTGGACGACAACGGGGAGCGCCCCCACCCCGCCGCCTGGGTCCAGGCAGCCATGTACCTGGGCACGGCCGTCATGGTCGGCGCCGCTGTTTCCTGACGGCCATGAGCACCATCACGCTGGAGCACGCTCCCTCCGCCACCGAGCGGGTGCCACCTCGCCACGGTCGGGGAGTACGGTTCCTGCTGCTGCTCGCGGTCTTCGTCTGCGCTGCCTGCGGCCTGGTCTACGAACTGGCCCTGGCAGCGCTGGGCAGCTATCTCATCGGCAATTCCGTCATGCAGACCTCCGTCGTCATCTCCGTGATGGTCTTCGCGATGGGAATCGGTTCCCTCGCTGCGAAACCGCTCCAACGACGTGCGGTCGGCGCTTTCGCGCTCGTCGAGGTGTTGTTGGCGCTCGTCGGTGGCCTGTCGGTACTGATCCTTTATGTGTGCTTCGCGTGGCTGCGCATCTACATGCCCGCCATGGTGGCGATCTCCTTCACCGTAGGTCTTCTGATCGGTGCGGAGATTCCCCTGCTGATGACGCTGCTCCAGCGCATCAGGCGCCAGGAGGCCGGCAGTGCGGTGGCCGACATGTTCGCCTTCGACTACGTCGGGGCTCTGGTGGGGGGATTGTGCTTCCCCCTCCTACTGCTGCCCACCTTCGGCCAGCTCAAGGGCGCGCTGGTGGTGGGGTCGGTCAATGCTGTGGCCGGCGTAGTCGTGGTGCTGTGGATCTTCCGCCGTGAGACGCGCAGGGGCGTACAGGCAGCCCTGCTCGCCGCGATGGTGACCGTACTCGGCGTACTCGCAACCGTGTACGTCCTCGCCGACGACATCGAGGTCACCGCCCGCCAGCAGCTCTACCGCGATCCGATCGTCCATGCCGAGACCACGCCCTACCAGGACATCGTCGTCACCCAGTCGACCGCCTTCACCGGACAACCCGACACCCGGCTCTTCCTCAACGGCGACCTCCAGTTCTCCTCGGTCGACGAGTACCGCTACCACGAGGCCCTCGTCCATCCGGCCCTGTCCGGCAAGCGCTCCTCGGTGTTGATCCTGGGGGGCGGCGATGCACTGGCCCTGCGCGAGGTCCTGCGGTACGACGACGTCGACCGGGTGACGCTGGTCGATCTCGACCCGTCGATGACCCGGCTCGCCCGCTCCTTCGGACCCCTGACCGAACTCAACGAGCACGCGCTCGACGACCCGCGCGCCCAGGTCGTCAACGCGGACGCGTTCAACTGGCTACGGGACGCGAAGCAGCGCTACGACGCCGTGGTGATCGATTTCCCGGACCCGGACACCGCGGCAGTGGCCAAGCTGTACAGCGTGGAGTTCTACCATCTGCTGGGCCGCGTCCTGCATCCCCACTCACAGATCGTGGTGCAAGGAGGCTCGCCCTTCTTCGCCCCCAAGGCGTACTGGTCCATCGTCACCACCATCGGCGCGGCCGGCTATGGGACGACCGCCTACCAGATGGATGTGCCCAGCTTCGGCAACTGGGGGTTCGTCCTCGCCACCTTGCCCACCGAGCGTGCGCCGTCCTCCCCTCGGCTGGCTGCGGACGCGCCATCGCTGCGCTCGTTGGACGGAGAGGTGCTCGCGGCTTCGACGGTCTTCCCACGGGACCGGCGCCCCTTGGACGTTCGACCCAGTACCCTGATGGACCCCTCGGTACTCGAATACACACGCCATGAGTGGCAGAACTACTGACGGACCGTTGTGCACCCCGGAAAACTGTTGGGAGCGCCTTCGAGGTAGCGTCGTCCGCCCGCGGGGCACGACAGACAGACGGGACTTCGAAGACCCGACCTAGGACTGAGCCCGTGCAACCATCGCAGAAGCCCGACCGATCCCGTCCGCCCCGACACTCCGCCGAGGGAGCGTTGGTGATCCGCCGGCTGCCGCCGAGCCCGCGGGCAGCCGTCCTGCTGCTGCACGGAGGCCGTGCCGATGCCCTGGAGGCGCCTCCCACCGTCAACCTTCCTGCCGTCCGGTTGAGACCGTTCGCTTCGAGCATCATGCGCGCGACGCGCAACGACCGGGTCCTGGTCGGAAGGGTGCGCTACCGCCATCGCGGTTGGAACGGAGTACGGGAGGATCCCGTACCGGACGCTCGGCAGGCCCTGCGGGCCGTCGTCGATACGGCGGGCGATGTGCCGGTGGTCCTCGTGGGCCACTCGATGGGCGCACGGGCCGCACTTCGGTTGGCGGGTGAGGCACAGATCAAGGGCGTTGTGGCGTTGGCGCCCTGGTGCCCGCCCGGTGAACCCGTTGCCGAGGTGGGCGATCGGCACCTGGTGGCACTGCACGACGGAAGCGATCGGGTCACGGTGGCCGAGGACACCTGGGAGTACCTCGCTCGGGCAGAGCATGCGGGCGCGAACACCCTGGGGGTCAGCATGCCGAAGGGAGGCCATGCCATGGTCCGCGACGCACGCACCTGGCAACACATCACCACGTCGTTGGTGTGCGGTCTGCTCGGACTGGCCCCCTTGCCCACTGCTCTGACCGGCCGGGGTGCACCGGAAGGCGCTCCGGTGACGGCACGACAGTTGCTGGCCCAACTCGACGGGGCCTCCTGACCCCGAGGGGCCACCGCTGCGGCGTACGGCTTCGTCTCGCCGCGACAGCCTCGCGACTACAGGGGAACCGTGATCCACACGCTCTTGCCCGGTCCCTTCGCATCACCGTGCACCGCTGCCGTTCCCCCCAGACCGGTGATCAGTTCGGTCACCGTGGCCAGTCCACCGCCGGATGCACTCGCCCCGGGCCCATACAGCTCGGGCCGATGAGGGTGCTTGTCGTGAACGGCGAAGGCCAGTGTCTCGGGGCCCGCGGCCAGGAGCACGGTGATGGTGGGAGAGAGCTCGGCAGCATGTCGCACACTGTTGGTGACCAGTTCGGCGAGTACCAACAGTGCCGGACCGATGTGCGGATGCCGTAGCCCGATACCCCACTGCACCAGGATCTGTTCGGTGGTCTCACGGGCGGTACGAACGGCGTGGCCCTTGGCCGGCAGGCTCAGTACGAGCCGGTGGGGCAGTGCGGGAAGCCCCGCGAGCCCGGTCATCATCGCAGCCCCGCAGGAGAGAGTCGACGTGCCCGCGGGGTCGGACGGCAGTGCGGGATGCGCCGGGCTGAGCCGTCGAGGGTGCCCCGACTCACACTGCGGGCAGGTGGACGATGCGGGCCCTCGACAAGCAAGGGACCGCTGACTGTGGGTGCTTGGTCACGCCGAAGACGGAGGGGATCGGTCATGCGTACGGCCTCTTCGATGCTGGTGGGGGTGGGCCGGGAAGGGGGGCGGCGAACCGACTGGCGTTGGATCGTGGGCCGATCCAAGCGCATGGTCATGTTCGAAGGCGCAGCACATGGGCGGTGCCGTCTCAGGTAGCAGCTCGTTCCAGCCGGCTCGCCATGCGAGGGGGATGGCGACCTACGGACCACACCGCGCCCGGCGAGGAGACGCTGGGGAAGGGGCACGGCCCCTAGGGGCCAGGGCGCTTCTCAGGTATGTGGCTCACTCGGGGGTGACCTCGGCGTCCCTGAGTTCGGTCAACAGTTGGTGCTGTCCAGCCAGCATCTCGGTCAAGATGCGGCGCGCCGCCCGCATCAGCTCCGCAACATCACCGCCCGCGAGTTCGTAGACCACGGTCGCCCCCTCCCGGGTGGAGGTCACGATCCCGGATCGACGCAACACGGCCAACTGCTGGGAGAGCGCGGCGGGTTCGATCTCGATCTGGGCCAGGAGGTCACGCACGGGCATCGGCCCGTCCTGCAACAGCTCCAGCACCCGAATGCGCACGGGGTGTCCCAGCATCCGGAAGAACTCAGCCTTCGCCTGATACAGCGGAACCGGCACGTTCGCTGACTCCTTTCGCCACCCGGGCGGGCCGGGGCGTCCCACTGCGCCCGCTTCCGCCGCGAGCTCAGCCCCCACAGCATCTAGCGAAGTGCAGAAATATGCAATTCGCTAGAAAGAAGCTCGTGTTGAGGGGTTCGCTCCTCAACAGCCGCACCCATGGGGGCGGGGTGCACTTCCGGCCCGCCCATCGGCGCACGGACACCGCTCCCCCGGCAGGCCGGACACCCGGCCCGTACCCTCACTTCTCGACGGCTGATCGCGCACCTCGTGGACCGCACACGACACCCCACCACGAGGGATCCGGCACGAACATCTCGCGGCCTCCAGACACGGACGGACGCCGATGACCCCTCGGAGCATCCGCTCCGAACGCAACACCGTCCGCGCCCCAGATCATCAGCGGAGTGCGGAATGGATGGTGGATATGAGGTGTGTCACAACACACCGACTCGCCGGCAGTGCAGGAGCGCACTCGGCACCAGCAACCTCCGGGCCCTCCTGCGTGGTTCACCGCGTGCCGAACGGAACGTATCCACCCACCTACACCTTGCAACTTAGGGCACCCTTCCTTGAGCTGGCGCTCCTCTGGTAGAGCTAGATGTGCCCCGTCCACACATCGGAAGCCCAGTGATGAACCAGGACAGAAACAACGAGATCATTCCGTTCACCCTTGACCTCTCCGTCGATGAGTCCCGGCGACGGGCCGAGGTCATCGCCGCCCTCGGGGCGGACTGGGATCCGCTGGCCGTCCTCCAGGGCGAGGACGAGGCGTACGCGCTGCTCTATTCGGGTCTCGACGGCGAGCAGCAGCGCACCTACGACCTGCTCGTGGCGGCGGGTGTTCTGCCGGGAGAGGGGTCGGGTCGTGCGCCTGCCCATTGATCCGCAGGCGGACATCGCTCGCCGGGCCTGGGTGGACTGCCCCGCCTGTGACGACGCCCGCGCCTGCGCGGTCTGCGCCGAGGGAAGGAACTGCTCCCTGCACTGGCGCTATCTGATCTCCAACAGGGGACCTGTGGTCCATCTGCAATGTCCTGGCTGCACCCATATGTGGTCACTGAACACCAGGCCCGGTGTCCGCCTGCGCCCTGAGGACGACCCCGTCTACTGATCGTCAGCCGTGGCAGCACGAACCGGCTCGCTCAGTCCGGGCTGGCCTGCCGGTGGCCGTGGTGAGCAGCACGCAGAACCCTGCGCCAGGAGGTGACGTCCGGCCTGCGACGCAGCAGGGCTCGCCGCTCCCTCTCGGTCATCCCGCCCCACACACCGAACTCCAGACGGTTGTCGAGGGCTTCGCTGAGGCACTCGGTGCGTACGGGGCAAGGTGCGCAGACGGTCTTGGCCCGATTCTGCTGAGCGGCTTCGGCGAACAGCGACTCCGGGTCCGTCGCCCGGCAGGCTGCCTGCTCGCCCCAGTGGAGTAATGCATTCATCAGGTCTTCCCTTCTCTCCCGCAACACGGCTGACCGCGAGCCTATGTCGCCGCCGAACACCTGAACGCCCAGGGGGTTGCTGAAGTGCCCCTGTGCTGTGGCGAGATGGCCCAAAGGAAGACCGGAACGGACGGGTTCGGCCGACCCCGGAGCAAAGGGGGACACGGCGCCCTCAGCGCCGTGAACCGCTCCCGTGCGCACGGGGCAGGCTCACGAGCAGCTCTCAGCCGAGGGCACCGGGACGACTCGACGCCATCCGATGGCGACCGGCCACGACTGCCTGACGGAGTGCGTCGCGCAGCCGTCCGTACCCAGGCGCGATGCTGCGCAGCCCCCCCGCCAAGACCTTGTCGTCCTGGGTGACCAGCGGCTCTTGCAGCGCCCCCAGCCGACGGGACAGTTCCCCGGCGATGGCCGCGGGCCCCGGCAGGTTCAACAGTTCGAGGCAGACAGAAGCGTCGGAGAGACGGCGGGCGCCGACACGGATGGCAAAGGAGCCCAGCAGGTCCCTGGTGTCCTGATCCAGTCCGTGTTCCACCAGGTCGGCGAAGGCTCCGACCCCGTCGGCTCCGCCGAGCGTCCCGGCAGGCACAGGAAGATCGGTGCGCCCCGAGAGCCAGGCGATCGCCCCGGGGAGCGCTTGCCACAGTGCGTCCCGAGCGGCAATCTCCCGTTCGCGGACGAATTCGCTCCGCATCACGTACGGCGCCTCGCCGTAGTCGACGGCGTCCGCCCGCCATGCGTCGAGGAACGCCGAGGTCCGCAGGGTCGCGTAGGGATGGCCCTCAGGATCGTGCAGGAGCACGATGTCGTCGTCGGCGGCGAGCACCACGACGTAGTGGTCCCCGAAGCCCGGTGCGGGGGTGCCCGGTCGGTAGAGCAGTAGCCCCATGTCCACCGGTCCCACGAGCACCGGGCCCCGGGCTGCGGCGCGTTGCAGCCGGGTGCTCGCCGCGGACCGGCTGCCTCCCGCGGTACGGGAGCAACGCAGGCCGAGCAGATCGATGGCGGCGTCGAGGCCGCGCTCCGGGTCCCAGCCGTAGGGGTCGAACAGGGGCATCGTGCCTCCGATCAGCTGGAAGCCGAAGGGCGAGCCCGTCAGCGTCTCAATGACCCCCGGCAGTGGCAGCAGTTGATCGCCCGCGGCCATGGCCAGCGAGTTCGCGTAGCAGTACGGGCCGGAGCCTGTGTAGGGGAGCATCCGTGTCCTCCTTCGATGTGCCGATGGCACCAGCCCAGCCGTTGACACGGGGTGAGGGTCAAGCCGTTGACACGGGGTGGGGGTCAGCCGACAGCACACCGTGGGTGTGGGGGACGCCTGAGTACGATCATGGTCTGGCACCCGGTTCCCCATCGGGTGCCTCGTCAGTCTCAACCGTTCAGGAGAGGCAGCGTCATGCGAAGAACCCCCCACCATCGGCTTCGTACCACCGCCACCAGCGCGCTCGCCATGGCCCTCGGTGCGATCGGCCTCGCGGTGCTTCCCACCACGGCGAACGCCGCCGACAGCACCCTCAGCGTCCAGTACCGTACGAGCGCGTCAGGCGCTCACGTCGCGCAGTCCGCACCCTGGTTCAAGGTGCGCAACACCGGCAGCTCCCCGGTTTCACTCGGCGGTGTCAAGGTCCGCTACTACTTCAAGGCCGACTCAACGAACGCCGGCTACCGGTTCGCCTGTGACTGGGCCGTGAAGGGGTGCGCCAACATCACGGGTACGTTCGGCACACTCACCAACCCCACACCGACTGCCGACCGCTATCTGGAGATCGGCTTCACCACCGCCGCCGGCTCCCTCGCCCCCAACACCGACACCGGGGACATACAACTCCGTTTCCACCGAGCCGACTGGCAGCAGATCAACCAGAGCGACGACCATTCCTTCGGCGGCGGGCAGAGCACGTGGACGGACTGGCCGAAGGCCACCGCCCAACTCGCCGGAACGACCGTGTGGGGCACCGAGCCGGGCGGTACGGTGGAGCCGCCGCCCGCTCAGACCCTGTTCGACGACTTCAACTACAGCACCCACACCGATCCGAGACTCTCCGCCCACGGTTGGAGCCTGCGCTCGTGGTCCGGGGGGCCGGGGGTCCCGGGCGCGACCTGGTCACCCGACAACGTGAGCTTCTCCGCCGCCGACGGCAACTCCGTGATGCGTCTGGAGACCTCCACCTCCGGCACGGCGGCCAGCACCCGACAGGCCGAGATCTCGTCCTCGGCGATGAAGTTCAAGAACGGCACCTACGCGGCCCGGGTGAAGTTCAGCGACGCACCCGTGTACGGACCCGATGGTGATCATGTGGTCCAGACGTTCTTCACCATCAACGACCTCAAGGCGCCGATGGCCGACGACTACGCCGAGTACGACTTCGAGTATCTACCCAACGGCGGTTGGGGCGAGACCTCGAACATCTTCTTCACCACGTCGTGGGAAACCTACGACTCCAACACGGGGCAGAGCGTCAACCAGCACACGGTGGCCCGCAGCAGCCACGCGGGGTGGCGCGACCTCGTCGTCACCATCGACGACAACGACATCCGGTACTACATCGACGGGCAGCTCTTCAGCACGCACGGTGCCGCCTATCTACCGGAGCGCGGGATGGTGATCGCCTTCAACCAGTGGCTGACGGATCTGACCGGCCAGACCGCCACCGCGGCCCGGGCGTACGAACAGCAGGTGGACTACGTACTGCACATCAAGGACCGGGTGCTCACTCCAGCAGAGGTCGCCGCCAAGGTCAGTGCGTATCGCGCTGCGGGCAAGACCTTCGAGGACACGGTGACCGCAGGATGATCTCGGCCGACGCCTGAGTCGGCCCCACCACGACTCCGGTACGACGCATGGGCGGACGCGGCGGATCCCACCGGGTAAGCCCCGAAGACCAGCGGCGCTGATGAGTCAGCAAGGACGGCCGGTGTCGGCGGAGCCCAACAGGGCTCGCCGGCACCGGCCGTCCACACAGGGGGCGCGTCCGTCTACCGACGGTCAGCGCACGTCGACCCGGTCGCTGCCGCTGGTGGTGCCCAGGCGCGACGAGGTGGCCGTGAACACGGCCTTCCAGCTGCCGTCCTTGTTCGCCGTGAACGCCTTGGTGAAGGCGCCCTTGCTGTTGGTGCGGACCGTGCTCTGCTTGGACCAGGTCTTGGCACCGTCGGCCTTGAACCAGATCGTCACGGACTGGCTCGCGGTGTTCTTCCAGGAACCGTCCAGGCTGCGCAGGGTGCCCCCCACGGTGATGGCGCGCCCCTTGCGCACCGGCTCCGGTCCGGCGTTGAAGCTTGAGATGGCCGTCTTCAGACGGACGTCCACGTAGTCGCTGGAGCTCACGGCGGCGGCGCGGTCGGCGGTGCCCACCGAGCGGGCGCGCCAGTCGCTGTCCTTGCTCGCGGTGACCGAAGCGGAGAAGGTGCCCTTCGTGCCGGTCGTGACGCTCGTCGCCTTGGTCCAGGTGGTGCTGCCCTTGGCCCGCGACTCGATGACGAGCGCCGTCTTGGCCAACGGACGCCAGGTGTCGTCGGTCGATCCCATCGTCTGGAGCGTACCGGTGATCGCCAGCTTGCCGCCCTTCGCCACCGGCTCCGGGGAGGCGTTGAAGGAGATGACGCGGGTCGGCACTGCGGAGACGGTCAGCGTCGCCGAGGACGTGGGCACCTCACCGAGCGCGTTGGTGAACACCGCGCGGTAGCGCGCGGAGTTGACCGCGCCGCTCGCCTTCACCGAGAGGGTCTTGGAGGTGGCACCGGCCACGGTGGTCCACTTCGCCCCGCGGTCGGTGCTGCGCTCCCAACGGACGGAGTCCGCGCCGCTGGCGGCTGCGGTGAAGGTCGCGGTGGCGCCCGAGCGGACGGTGCGGGACTTCGGCTGGGTGGTCACCTCTGCCGCGCCGAAGCTGATGGACCGGGAGACGTCCTGGGCGCGGGAGGCCATCCAGTGCCTGTCGCTGCCGTCGTGGGAGTTGAAGCTCACGACGAAGCAGTCGGTGGTGCGGCAGTTCACGGCCGGAGCGCCGGCAGGGGTGAAGGTCTCGTTGAGCTTCAGCTTGGTCGTGAACGTGCCGTCGGCGCCGACCTGACGGATGTAGGCCGCGTTGCCGAAGACGCTCGGGTAGGTGTCCGCGGGCAGCGCGATGGTCTGGGCGAGGTAGACACCGCGGCCGGGGACATAGCCGCTGCCGGTCACCGTCACCTCGTTGTCCGCGCCGAGGCCCGCCACCTGGCTGACCGTCAGCTTGGGGACGCTGACCTTGCCCCCGATGGCGAGGGTGTCCAGCGCCGTCCCTGCCGGGTACATGGGGCGCCCCTGGAAGGAGAAGATCTCCGCGCCCTTGTCCGTCAGCGCGGCCGTGATTCCGGACCAGTTGACCGTGGCACCGTTCAGGGCACTCGCAGACGCCTTCAGGGTGGCGAACGGCACGGTGGCGGCGGGCGTCGGGGTGCTGCCGTCCAGGTCCGTGGACACGTCGATGTGGAGGGTGCCGACGCCGTCCTTCAGCACGACCCGCGGGTTGGCGAGGGTGATCGCCTTGATGCCGTGCTCGGGAACCGCGTAGGTGACGGAACCGGAGAAGCGCACGTCGGCGTCCCGACCTGCCGGGTTCACCGAACCATGGGCGACGGGGTACGAGATGACGCCGTTCGCACCCTTCGTCGCGCCACCGGCCTCCGTCACGGAGCCGCCCAGTCTCGTCACGTAGTCGACCCAGGACGCCTTGAAGCCCCAGCCGGCCTGGCCCGAGACCAGGATCGGGGATGCGGCGCTGGCGTCTCCGCTCTTGGGCGCCACGGCCTGTACTGCGGAGGCCGCGGACACCTGGGCGACCGGGGCGGCTGCCGCGGGAACGGCGAGGACGCCCGCACCCACGGATACGACGGTCAGCGCGGCGAGGGCAGCCAGACGGCTGCTGCGAGGCATGGACATGCGTTGCATGTCTCCTTCGGGGAGATAGGGCCACCGACACGTGTAAACGCATGGCTGCGCCCTGGGTTGGACAAGGCAAAAGGAGAGACCACTCGGAGTGGGGGGTCCGAAGTCGACGCTGATCATATTAGGTGAGCCTTACCTAAATTGTCACTATCGCTCACCCTTCGACTTAAACCAGTCAAGGATCGTGCACCCAACAGCGAGACCGCCGGGCGACGTTCAGCGTCCACAGTCGCGGCGAACGTCGCCCACCAGGGCCTTTCTCAGCTCCGGTGCCTCCGGTTGCTCTCAAGGTGACCCTGGCCCCCAAGGGCCACTCATGGACAGAGCCACGGCCCGGACCTCCCCCCTGCCATGCAAAAGGGTGCGCACGATGGACAACTTCCCATCGTGCGCACCCTGAGCCCGTCGCCATCACAGGTCGGCGGGGCAGGAGAAGTTCCTGCCCCACCGGAGCGCGGGCGAGCGGCGCTACTACTGAGCGAGCGGAGAGACCGCGACACAGCCTCCGGCGGCAGCGAGGCCGCCTCCGGACTCCTCCGCGATCGCCTTCCCCTTGTAAGTGATCTTGCAGGTGACCTGTGCATCGGCACCGGCGTCGAGCGCGATGGGCAGGACCGACGGGGGCATGATCCCGCGCAGGGTCACGGTCTTCGTCCACGGCAGCTTCGGCTTCTCCACCGTCTCCAGCTTGGGCGCCATGGCGCTTCCACCACCGGCCGAGAACTGGATGGAGTCGACGCTCTTCCCCGTGACCTCGTAGGTGACGTCGTACTCCTCGTTCACCGCCTTGTCGACCTGGTCGACGGCCTCGTCCTTCGCGGCGTCACTGATCTCGGAACAGGAACTGAGGCCGAACACAAGGCCGGCGGCAACTACGGAGGCCACGGCGGCGGAACGGATGGAACGGTGCATGAACGACCCCTGGATCTTGATATTTGAATCCGCACATAATCGTAAAGACCTGATAAAAGTCAAACCGGGTCAGCGAGTGCCGATTCAAGGGTGTTGCCATGTGCCCGCGGTCGCTGCGAAGTGCCCTCGCGGACAGATCGGTTCCCCCACGGGACGCCCGTTGCCTCGCACGCCACACGCACGGGATCCAACCGATGGGGATCAGCTCTCCCCAACCGAGAGAGAGGCACGAGGGGCTCTACTGGGCCCCACAGCAGCCCTCTCCAAGGTGGGGATTTCCTGGGTGACCGACGCGACCAGGCGGCATACTGAGCGTCCCGCGCGGGTGGAAGAGTCGCGGGACGCGGGATTGCACTGGGGGGTGCGTGTGGAAACCATTGCGAACAGATACGACGTCAAGGGAATACTCGGACGCGGTGGGATGGGCGTGGTCTACGCGGCTGTCGATCGCGAACTGGGCCGCGATGTGGCGGTGAAGGTCCTTCCCACCGAGTTCCTGCGGGAACCGGACTTCCGAACCAGGTTCCACCGTGAGGCACGCACCGTTGCCCGGTTGAACCATCCGGGCGTCGCGATGCTGCACGACATCGGAGAGGACTCGACCCAGGATCCGCCGATGCCCTATCTGGTGATGGAACTGGTCAGGGGAAGGACCCTTGCCGAGATCGCCGCCGGACGGCGGCTGACCGTCGAGCAGGCCGTGGGAATCACCCTGGAGATCCTGGAAGCTCTGGAGCACAGCCATGCCGAAGGTGTGGTGCACCGGGACATCAAGCCGTCCAATGTGATGGTCGTCGGCCCACTGGCAGGGGGTTCGGGCAGTCGGGACCGGGCGAAGGTCTTGGACTTCGGGATAGCCAAGCTCCTGGCGGACACATCGACCCGGCTGACGGCTACCGGGGTTTCCGTGGGGACACCTTCCTACCTCTCACCGGAACAGGCCGAAGGCAACGGCACCGACGGCCGTTCCGATCTCTACTCCGTGGGCTGCCTGCTCTACGAACTCCTGACAGGAAGACCGCCGTTCAACGGGGACTCCCCCTTCGTGGTGTTGCTGGCCCACATCCAAAAGCCACCGACGCCACCCATCGACCTGCGCCCCGACCTTCCCATCGGGGTCAATGCGGTCGTACTGGCCGCCCTCGCGAAGAAACCGGAGGACCGCTTCGTCAACGCGACCGCCATGCACACGGCGCTTTCCGACGCACTGGTCCAACCGGCGTCCGCCCCTGTTCCGCCGTCCGATCGGGCCAGGGCCCTCACTCACCCCGCAACGGTGGTGGACCACGCCCGCTCCACCACACCGGCCGTCACAGTGGATGTCGCTCCCACCACGCCGGCGGAAGCGGTGTCGGTGCCTCCGGCCCACCCCCGGCGTCCGATGGCATCGCCCGCATCGAACACGGTGACACCATCACCTGACACTGCGACGGAATCCGCCGCGGTGACACCGTCCGAGGTACGACCGGCAAGCCTGGGGCAGCGCTTCCGGGCCAGGGCCATCGACGCTGCGTTCCTTCCCCCGGTGTTCGCCCTCCATGTGTCCCTCGTCTACGGGCTGATGGACGATGTGGGCGCAGGCGGAACGGTCGGAGCGGTCCAGCTCACCTTTGCCACGGCCTTCCTCTACGAGTTCCTCGCCGTCATGATCTTCGGCACAACGGTCGGCAAACGCACCGTGGGATTGCGAGTGATCGACCGCACGACCCACGCCAAACCCGGTTGGGGAGCCCTGAGCCGTGCGTTCGTGTTCTGGGCGCTCCTGGCGGGCTGGGGGTGGTTGACCATGGTGCTGCTGATCGATCTGCTGTTCCTGGCCCGCAACCGCTCGCGGCACCGCTTCCTCCACGAACGGGCAAGCCGCTCCCTTGTCGTCCACGCCTGAAGGAGGGCAGCCGGCGTTTCGCCAGCGCCCTCGGGCTCGGGCTCGGACTCGGACTCGGACTCGGACTCGGACTCGGACTCGGACTCGGACTCGGACTCGGCTGACGCAACTTCACCAGACCCATCAGGACGGGCGGGCCGAACCGGCCGTAGCAACCTCTCAACAAGGCGGTAGACCGTGCACGAGGAGAACGACATCACCACATCACCTACCGGTAGCCAGGCGCATTCGGCGCGGGTGTACGACTACATCCTGGGCGGCAAGGACCACTACGAGGTCGACCGGGCAGCGGGGGAGGCATCGCTGCGCGCGTGGCCCGGGCTGCGTACCAGCATGTTGGCCAATCGGGCGGCCATGCGCCGGATGGCCCATTGGCTGGCGGCGGAGGCCGGAGTGCGTCAGTTCCTTGACATCGGCACCGGAATCCCCACCGAACCCAATCTGCACCAGGTCGTCCAAGGAGTGGCCCCGCAGTCGCGGATCGTCTACGTGGACAACGACCCCATCGTCCTCGCCCACGCCGACGCCCTCATGTGCAGCACACCGGAGGGTCGGACGGCCTATGTGGAGGCCGATATGAACGCTCCGGACACACTGCTCGCCGCCCCCGAACTCCGGCAGACCCTCGATCTGGACGAGCCGATCGCCCTGACCGTGATCGCCATGCTCCAGTTCGTCCGGGACGCACAGGGGTTGGTCGAGACCCTGATGGAACCGTTGGCGGCCGGGAGCCATCTGGCCATCACACTCGCCACCGCGGATCTCGCCGACGGTTCGGAGGCCCTGGCAGCCGAGTACACCCGCAGGGGCATCCCCATGTACCTGCGCAACCGCGCCGAGGTGGAACGACTCTTCGACGGACTGGAACTGGTCGCACCGGGAGTCGTCCCGATGACGTCGTGGCGCCCCGCCGATGGGGAGGAACTGCCCAGCACCACGACCAACATGTACGCGGGAGTGGCGCGCAAGCCCTGACCGTGACCGCGGATCCACTCATGGCCGATCGATCACCGTGTCGACGGCCCCGGACCAACGGAATGCGGGCGGCGATTGAGGGTGCGTCACCTCAGTCGCCCCTGACGTGCGATCCAGCAGGGCTCGGGAGGTGGGCCATGGCATGCCGCCCGAGCCAACGGCCCGCCGACCACGGGGCGAGGAGGGTCGGCGTCCAGGCATAGGAGAAAGGAACAGCGACGGACTAGTGTCGATCGCATGATCGAGAGTCCACGTCTTCTCTTACGTCCGTTGACCACCTCAGACGTCGAAGCCTTCGTATCGCTGCACGACGACCCCCGCGTCAGTGAGTTCGTCGGCTCCTACACCCACGACCAGGCCCTGCGACGACTCGCAGCCGTCGAGAAGCAGTGGGCGGAGCGAGGTCATGGCCTCTGTGCGGTCGAGCTCAAGGACACGGGCGAGTTCATCGGCAGATGCGGATTGAACTACTGGGACGAGTTCGACGAGGTGGAGCTCGGCTGGACACTGCGGGCCGACCACTGGGGGCGCGGCTACGCGACCGAGGCGGCCGGAGCCTGCAAGGAGTGGGGATTCGCCACCTTGGACGTCCCCTATCTCACCGCCATGATCAGACCGGGGAACACCCCGTCGGTACGGGTGGCACAGCGGATCGGATGCACTCCGCTGCGTGAGGACGATCTGTGGGGCAATGCGGTCACCGTGTACGCGGCACACCGCCCCCTTCCGACGGCGGGCGGCACGGAGTCGGGCTGAGGGGCTCAGCCCCTCTCGGCTCCCGGCGGCCCGGGCGAGCCGGGGCGGGCGCCGGTCGCCCTTCCGACGACCGGGCACGGGTGCCTCCAGTGCGGCGGGAGAGAACCCGCCCACTGCGCAGGGTGAGCTCTGCGCGACGGTCCGTTCATGGTGCGCGCACCTCGTCCGTCGCCTCGCTCGGGCATGACCGCAGTGCCTGAGATGCCCCGGGGCAGGAATCCGCTCGGGCCCGGTCGCCCCCGGCGGGAGAGGGCACCGATCGGAGGAGAAAAGGCGCACAATCGATGGGAGGGGTAGCGCGGGGGCCGTGTCCGGGAGGTGCACTGATGACCGCACTTCGACGTCGATCCCGCTACGCCCCGGACCGGGGGCTCACGACCCGCATGGTGACCACGATGTTCTTCATCGGGCTGCTGTACGTGGTGTTCGTCGGTGTGCTGCTGGCGGCATTCAGTAAGGCGTGGCCGTTGATCCTGGTGATCTCCGGTGGGCTGTTCATCGCCCAGTTCTGGTTCAGCGACCGCATCGCGGAGTACAGCATGGGGGCACACACGGTCTCGCCCTCGCAGGCGCCCGAACTCCATGGCGCGGTCGATCGCATCTGCGCCCTGGCCGACATGCCCAAACCCAGGGTGGCGATCGCGGACAGCGATGTGCCCAACGCCTTCGCCACCGGGCGCAACGAGCGCACGGCCCTGGTCTGCGCTACGACGGGGCTGCTGCGACGCCTGGAACCGGAGGAGCTGGAAGGCGTCCTCGCCCACGAACTCTCCCATGTCGCCCATCGCGATGTGGCGGTGATGACGATCGCCTCGTTCCTCGGTGTGCTGGCGGGTGTGATCACCAGGGCCACCCTCTGGGGTGGGCTGGGTCGGGCCGGTCGCAACAACAGCAATGCCGCGGTTCTGATGATCCTCATCCCCTTGATCAGCGCGGCCGTCTATGCGGTGAGCTTTCTGTTGACACGGCTCCTCTCCCGCTATCGGGAGCTGTCCGCAGACCGCGCCGCCGCCCTGCTCACCGGACGGCCGTCCGCGCTCGCCTCCGCGCTGACCAAGGTCACCGGGGAGATGGCCCGGATTCCCACGCGGGACCTGCGCAAGGCAGAGCCGTACAACGCATTCTGGTTCGCCCCTGCCTTCTCATCGCGTGAGAGCTTGGCGCGATTGCTCTCCTCGCACCCCTCCCTGGAACAGCGTCTGGAACAGCTGAGCAAGATCTCCGCGGAGCTGACCCGACCTTGACCGGACCCGGCTCGTCGACCGCGCACCCGGTGAACCAGCGACTCGTCGGAGGGACGGAGGATTCCTCTCATGGGGTTTCTTGATGCGATCCTCGGCCGCAGCAAGCCGGTACGCCCCGATCTCGACCAATTGTTCGCCCTGCCATCCGCCGCGCTCACTGTGCAGGCGGAGACGGGCTTTCTGCCCACGGGCAGCGGATCGGTGTGCTTCGCGAGCGTCGAGGGCGGCGCGTTCCTACGGCTCCAGGACGACATCAGGGGTCTGCTGGACGTGGGCACGGGCAACGGCGGAGTGCCGGTCGAGTTCGTTCAGGACGGGTACGGGTACTCATGGGTGCTCGTGCGACATCCGGCCGATGACACGGTGTCCCTGGTCAACGACCTCCATGCGATCAACACCCTGCTCCAGGACGCGGACTTCGGTCCGCATCTGCTGTGTTCCCTCGTCGGCTTCGCCGATGAGGTCCATGGCCGCCCACTGGGGCTGGTCTACCTCTACAAGCGCGGCGCCTTCTATCCGTTCGCACCGCTGCCCGGCGTCCAGGACCGCAGGGACACTCCACTGGAGCTCCAGGTCAGGGCACTGCTGGATGTCGACCTTCCGATGGAGCCCGATCTGGCCCGATGGTTTCCGCTCTGGGGTGCCCCGGGCTTGGAACCATGATCACGCCACTTACCACGGTCCATCATTTTGGCGTAGCCAAATGGCCAATGATGACTTGATTTGCCCAGCGCAGCATCATTCTGGCCAACGTTGCGCGCGTTGAGAAGACACGGACAACCCCAGGGGGTCACGACACATCTGCAGGGGCAGCGGGACGGATGAGCGGCCCGCACCCTTCGGCGGTTGCAGTGTGACCAACTGCCCGCCGGTGGCAGTTACAGACCAATCCCCAGTGGTACAGACCATGTCCCACGGTTTTCGCAACGCTTCGCACTCACGAGGACCCATGACCAGATCTTCACGTGCACGTTTCGCCCGCCCGGCCCTTGCTGCCGCTGCGGCGCTCACCGTGACCGCCGGTGTTGTCGCAGCGGCGCCTGACGCCAAGAAGGCCCAGGCCACACCGAAGCTCACCCTTATCGCTGCATCCAAGTCGGTGAACATCCACACCTACGAGGGGGCCACCGGACTCGACCTGAATCTGGGCACCTACCTCACCGCCGAGGGCTCCCCCCTGGAGCTCACGGCAAAGCGCAAGTCGTACAAGGACCCCATCACCGTCCAGCAGACCATCCGGCAGGGGAAGAAGGTCACCACCAAGGACCTGCCGGCCGGCCTGGTGAAGGACTTCCAGGGGCTTCCCGACTTCACCCACATCACCATGACCGACGCATCGGGCAAGAAAGTGCTGGACGCGAAGGAGAACTTCTGTCCCAACAACGCGTCCGGACGGGTGCGTCCCGACGCCGCAGCGACCTCGCGCTATCCCGAGAGCTGCCCGCGCAACCCGTTCACCCTCGGATCGGTGTGGGGAGTGGAGAACGGCTGGGCCTCCAACACCTACAACAGCTGGTACACCGAGGGTGTCACCCTGCCGGCCGGCACGTACACCGCCAAGATCAACGTGGCCAAGAAGTACCGTGACCTCTTCGGCATCGCGAACAAGCCGCAAACGGTCAAGGTCACCGTCACGGTCGAGCCCAACCCCATGGAGCGTTCCGCAGCGAAGGGCAAGCACGGGGCCCACGGCGCCGGGCACGCCGGGCACCATGACCCCGCTCCCAAGATGACGCTCCAGGAAGCGACGAGCGGTGACGGCCCGACGTACAACGTCGGCCATGCGCCGTATCCCCCGGCTCCTCCCGCGCTGCCCTGGGCGCTCCAGAAGTCCGCTCGCACGGTCGCGAACGTCGGTGACCGCCCGGGCCAGACCGACGGCTCCCGCAAGGCTCCCGGCCTGAAGGCCAATGCCAAGCGCCCGACCGGCAAGGCCGTCGTACCCAACGTCCCGAAGCCGGATCTGCGGTCGCTGCCCGCCTTCGACGTACAGATCAGCACCTCGCCCGAGAACCCCGCCGGCAAGGACTTCATGTCCTTCAGCGCCAACGTCTGGAACGCAGGGCCGGCCCAGCTGGTCGTCGATGGATTCCGCGCCCCCGGCGCGGAGCTCATGGACGCGTACCAGTACTTCTACGACGCCAAGGGCAAGCAGGTGGGATACACCCCCACCGGCACGATGGAGTGGGACCCGCGCCCGGGTCACAACCACTGGCACTTCACCGACTTCGCGAGCTACCGACTGCTGAAGGCGGACAAGAAGGAGGCCGTGCGCAGTGGCAAGGAGGCGTTCTGCCTGGTCAACACCGATGCCGTGGACTACACGGTGAAGAATGCCAACTGGCATCCCTTCAGCACCGACCTGTCGAGTGCGTGCGGCGAGGAGAAGGCCATCTCCGTGCGCGAGGTCTTGGACGTCGGTTCGGGTGACACCTACACCCAGGACCTCCCGGACCAGTCCTTCGACATCACCGACCTGCCCAACGGCACGTACTACATCGAGGTGCTCGCCAACCCTGAGAAGCGGTTGAAGGAGACCACCACCAGCAACAACTCGGCCATGCGGAAGGTCATCCTCGGCGGCAAGCCGGGAGCCCGTACGGTAACCGTCCCGGCCCACGACCTCATCAACGCCAACTAGGACGAGTCCGACCTCCACAGCCCGGCCCCGGTCACCTACGACGTGACCGGGGCTCTGTGTGCACCCGTGCCGTGAAGCGGTTCACGGCATGGGGAAGGACCACACAACGCGCGGCAGGCGTGGGCGCTCGTGCCCGTCACCGCTCAGGGCATGGGCTGCTCCACGACGGATTCCGGCATTCCGTCGAGGGCGAACGCCAGCTGTAGGGCCAGCCGCTCCACCACATAGGGCAGGCTGAGCACCGAGGCGAACGAAGTCGCACGGCCGTAGTCACCCGATTCCTGGACGAAGACCTCGCGGCCTTCCGAAACCACGGTCAGATCGCGGTACGAGGGATCCCTGTGCAGCTCGGCACGGTCCTTGGCGACATCGCTCACGAACCAGACGACGGCGTCCTGGTCGAGCAGATCCGTGCGCTCCTCGTCGATGGTGGCACCGAACCGGTCACCGATCACCGTGTCGAGGTCCTGGGGCGGTCGGAAGCCGAGGTTGCCGAGCAGTCGTGAACGCGGGTCGTGACTGCCGAAGACGAACACGTCTTCGTGGCGGGTCGCCATCACGACGCGGGAGTCCTTGAAACCGATCCTGGTCGCAGCGGCTATCTGGGCCTCGGTGTCAGTGATCGCCTCCATCGCCTCCACGGGCTTGCCGAGTACCAGGCCGACCTTCTGGGTCAGTTCCTGCCAGGGAATCCTGTAGTCGCCGTGCTGCTTGGGCTGGGCCACGACCGGGGCCAGCTTGCTGAGGGAGGTGTACTGGTCCTTGGTGAGCCCACCGTGAAGGGCCAGGATGACGTCCGGCTTCAGCGCAGCGATCTTCTCCACCTGCGGGCCCGTTCCCGTGTCCTTGAGGACGGTGGGGAGCTTTGCATCACCCAACCATTCCCGGGCCCAGGGCCCGATGGCGCCGGGATAGCTGCCGAGCCACTCCGTGGTGGCGATCGGAACCTTGCCGAGGGCGAGCACCGCGTCCTGGTCGGTCAGTCCGACCGTGACGATCCGTTGGGGTTCCGAGGTGATCGTGGTGCTTCCCCACTTGTGCTTGACGGTGACGGGATACACCGCGCCGCTCGTGCCGGAGGGGGCCGCGGGCTCCTCCCCCGCGGAGTCGCCGGAGCCGTCGCACCCGGTGGTACCGAAGAGGAGGAGGGCGCAGGCGAGTGCGGCAGCGAGCCATGGAGCGCTTCGAAAGCGGGCCATCGGTGATCCTTCGGTTGAGGTTCCTGAGGGTGTTGTCGCCGGTGAGGAGGGTGCGGGGAGGTCGTCGCCCGGCATTGATCCCTCCCGTTTCCGCCGACTGCCCGACCATGCCTCCCACAGTGCGGCGTACGGCCCTTCGGCAGTGCGTAGTTCGTCGTGAGTGCCGGTTTCGACGATTCGGCCGGCTGCCATCACGACGATCCGGTCGGCTGCTGCCGCCTGGGTGAGCCGGTGCGCCACGATGAGGGCCGTCCGACCGTCGATGGCACGGGCGACCGCCTTCTCCAGAGCGCGGGCCCCGGTGCTGCCCGCTTCCGCGGTGGCCTCGTCGAGGATCACGACGGGGGGATCTGCGAGTACGAGCCGGGCGAGTGCCAGTGCCTGGGTCTGCCCGCCGCTCAGTCGGTGGCCGCCCTCACCGACGACGGTCTCCAAGCCTGCGGGCAGCGCTTCCACCCAGGCCAGTGCGTCGACCCGGTCAAGCGCGGCGCACAGTTCATCGTCGGTGGCATCGGGGCGGGCGAGCCGGAGGTCGTCGGCGAGCGGCCCGGCGAAGACATGGGTCTCCTGGGTGATCAGGGCGACCGAGTGCCTCAGCGCCGTGGGGCCGATGTGCCGCAGGGGTGCGGACCCGAGGGCTATGTCTCCGTCGGTCGGTTCGTGGATGCCGGCGATCAGCTTGGCCAGGGTGGTCTTGCCCGCGCCGCTCGCCCCGACCAGCGCGACTCGCTCACCGGGTCGCAGATCCATGGTGATGTCACGCAGTACCTGGTGTCCGCTGCGGTAGGAGTGGTTGACAGCGCGGACGGTGACGGATGAGTCCTTGGGTGCGAGCGGGCGGTCAGGCTCCTTCGGCCGGGGCAGGTCGGCCACACCGATGATCCGGGAGAGTCCGGCGATGGCGGACTGGGCGTCGTCGATGAGGACGAGGGCGGTGTTGACCGGAGCGAAGAGACTGTGGAAGTAGAGGGCCGCGGCGGTGGCGGTCCCGACGGATGCGGCGTCCGCGCGCACCAGGAGGAATCCGGTGCCCAGGACGGCGGCGAGACCCATGAACTCGGCGATGTGCAGCCGGCTGTAGAACCGCAGCACGAGGTGGACACCGCGCATGGTCAGTCCGACGACGTTCCAGGAGTGCTCCTCGACCTTGCCGCTGTGCTCCTGCTCCAGCCGGAAGGCTCGTACGGTGGGGCTGCCGCCGATGGTGTCGAGCAGTTGCTGTTGCTGGGCTCCGCCCGCGATGCGTTGCTCCGCGTACAGGGGCACAGCACGTCGGACGTACCAGCGGGCGGTGTGAATCTGGACGGGGAGTGCCAGCAGTGCGGCGAGGAGGAAACGCCAGTCGAGTACGGCGAGGGCGCCCAGGGTCAGGATGATGGCGAGGAGGGAGCGGGCCAACTCGGGCAGGGCGTGCCGGACCGCGTCGGCCGTGAGGGAGACATCACCGGTCACCCGGACCGTCAGATCGCCGGATCCGGCCCGTTCCACTTCTTCCAGTGACAACCCGAGAGCCCGCTCGATGAAACGTTCCCGCAACTGGGCGAGTACGGATTCACCGAGCCGCGAGACCAGCGAGAGGCCGACTGCGGTGGCAAGGCCCTGAACGACGGCGACGGCCGCCAGCAGCAGCACGGTGGTGGTGAGGGCGTCGGGCGGTCGGTGGTCGGCCGCGATGTCCACGATGCGGCCGAGGAGCGGCTGGGTGAGCAGTCCGACGGCCGTTGCGATGATCATGACGGTGAAGCCTGTGACCGCGAGGAAGCGGTGCGGGCGCAGCAGTTCGCCGACGGCGGCCCGAGTGCGCGCCGGGGAGGCGATGGGGAGCAGGATGCGCTCGGATTCCTCGTCGGCGGTGGCACGCGTCGGGCGGTGTCGCACGGCAGCCTCCCTGTGGGGCGGCATCGACATGTCGTCCGGGTCGGAGCCGGGCGGCCGTCCGACCTCGAAGCCCTCCCCCGCGGAACCCTCGCTCTGAGCGTGCTGCCGACGGCCGGTCATGAGAGGACCGCCGTACGGTAGCCGAGGTGGTCGCTGACGAGTTCGCCGTGCGGGGCCGCGGCGAGGACCCGGCCGCCTTCGATGAAGATGACGCGGTCCGTCGTGGCGAGCAGTGCGGGGCTCGTGGTCAGCACGACGGTGGTCCGGCCCGCACGGATCTCCCGCAGTCCGGCGGCGATCTTGGCCTCGGTGACCGCGTCGACGGCCGTGGCCGGTTCGTGGAGCACGAGTACGGGTGCGTCGACCGCCAGGGCGCGGGCTAGTGCCACACGCTGCCGTTGGCCTCCGGAGAGCGATCGCCCGCGTTCGGTCACGGTCGTTTCGGCGCCCCGGTGCAGCGTCCGGGCGACCTCGTCGGCACCGGAGGCGACCATGGCTCGCTCGACCGTGTCAGCCGAGCCGGCTGCTGCTGAGACATTGCTGAGGAGGGTGCCCTCGAAGAGGTCTGCGTCATGTTCGGCGACGAGGACCGCGGTTCGGATCGCGGTGGGGTGCAGGGTGCTCAGTGGCACACCATCCAGTTCAACGGCCCCGCTGTCCGGATCGAAGCGACGGGCGAGACAGCCGAGCAGGGCGTTCGCGTCGCTCGGGTCGGTGGTGACCACGCCGACGATCTCGCCCGCGGCGATGTCCATGTCGACACCTCGAAGGGACTCGTGAGAGACCGCGCGGAACCGTAGGCGCCTCTGGACGGCAGGGGGGAGCGGGTCGGTACCCGGCAGTGTGGTGCCATCGGTGGCCAGCACTTCGGCGATACGGGCTGCGGACGCTCGCCCCTGTGCCAGTTCGGCGTTGACCCAGGAGAACTGGGAGAGCGGACCCAGCAGGAACAGGGCGAGACCGACGGCCGAGACGAGTTCGCCGAGGCTGATGTCCCCGGCGGTGGCCAGGCGCCCCCCGATGAATGCCACCAGGGCGATGAAGACACCCGTCAGGGACAGCACCATTCCGCTCTGCCACGCCTGCGCGCGGGCCGCCCGAAGGGTCGCCGCGAGGGAATGCCGACTGGTCGTGCGGTACCGGGCGACCGCCGCGGGCTCGGCGCCGATGCCCTTGAGCACGCGCAGCCCGGAGACGAGGTCGGCCGCCACGCCGGAGGCGTGGGCGGCCCGTTCCTGTTCGGCTCCGCTGCGGTGCTCCAACGGCTTGCTCAAGAGATGACCGAGCCAGAGCAGCAGCGGCGTACCGAGGAGCACCACCAGGCCGAGCAGTGCGGAGATCCGCACCAGGACCACGGCACTGACGAGGAGTCCCATCAGGGCGGAGATTCCGACGACCAGGGCCATGCAGACGGATCCGACGCGCTTGGCGTCCAGGGTGGCGATGTTGGTCAGCTCTCCCGAGAGCCGCCCGGGCGGCGAGCCGTCCTGTGGCGCGAGGATCCGGCTGACGAGTCGGGTCCTGAGCCGGTGGGCGGAGGTCTCCGCCGCCCGTTCACCGGCGCGCGCTCCGAACCGGAAGCTGAAGGACAGGCCGAGGTAGATGACTCCGAGGGCGACGACGCCCAGCAGCAGGCCGCTCAGGTCCCCGTCTGCGACGCCCCGGTCGATGACTGCGCCGATCACCACGGGAACCAGTGCTTCGCCCGCCTGATGTCCCGCTCCCAGGAGGGCTCCCAGCGCGACATCACGACGCTGGCCGGCGATGGCCCCTCTCAGGACCACCTTTCCCGACAGGTCTTGCGAACCCACCGCACCCCTCCGACACCTCAACAGCAGTGCCCGTCCGAAGAGCACAAGAACCAGGTAAGGCTAGACTAAGTAACCTTCAGTGCCCACCCCCGGTGCGGCCAGCGGAGCCCGAGCTCCCGTCCGCTGACGTCGCGCGTACGCCTCAGGAGTGGCGACAGGCGGAGTCATCGCCGTCGCACTGCGGCACCTCGGACTCCTCGCTCGGGATGTGGACGGAGTGCACCCGATGTGGCCCGGGGGTGCACGCCTCGAAGACCACCGACGTCTCGACCTGTTCTTCGAGGCGGACCAGTCGGTACCGCTGCTCGTACGGCGATCGACGACGTCGATCCGACTTGCGCGGTCTGGCCCGACGGGCAGCAGCGACGAGGGCTGCCACTTCGGGGCTCTCCTTGCGCAACCGGTAGAGCGCGCGTCCCGACATGCCCACGAGCGCGGCGGCCGGTCCGTGCTGGGCGCCCGAGCGCAGCGCCTTCAACAGGACGCGCAGCGCGGCGGGGTTGAGTTGCCGACTCGGCCCGACCGACTGGGCCTGGGCCATCTCAGCCGCCGCCCTCATGGCCGTGGCGAAGAACTCGTTCTGTGTCTGCCAGTTGCGCAGGAGGCGTTCCGAGACGCCTGCGGCCGTGGCGCAGCCGGCCGGGTTCAGCCCGAGCGCTGCCGCACGCAGTGCGTCCGCCATTCTTGCTGCCGTCTCCTCGCGGAGGTTGGGGCCCTTCTGTAGAGCGTGGAGCAAAGAGCGGTCAACATCCTCTTGCACGTCAAGGCGAGCGACGACATTGTCTGCCCAGACCTCCAACGGGTTCGCAGGAGTCTCTCCATGCCCATCCACACCGCAACACCTTCTTAGGTTAGCCTCACCTAACCATAGTCCTTTCTGTCTCATCATGGGCCCATCCACGGCCGGCTTCGTGCAACCAGAGGAAATCAGGCGGGTTTTCGTTCCATCGGAGGGATGCGTCCATGCTCACCAAGAAGATCACCAATGCCGACATCGTCACCATGGACCCGGCTCGCCCCTCTGCGCGCGAACTCGGCATCTGGCACGGGTTGATCGTGGGTCTCGACGAGGAGGTGGCGGGGCTTCCGGCCCTGGAAGTCGTCGATCTCGACGGGGCTGCGGTCCTGCCCGGGTTCATCGACGCCCATGTCCATCTGGTGTGGGCGGGGTTGGCCGCCCGAACGATGAGCGTCGCACCGTCCGACTCCGTGACGAGCATCCTCACAACGGTCGCGGAGGCGGTTGCCGACACTCCTCTCGGCGGTTGGGTCGAGCTGTCCGGCTATGACCAACGCCCGTTGGGCCGCCATCTGGCCGCAGTGGAACTGGACACCGTGAGCGCCGGGCGCAAGGTCCTCGTCACACATGCATCGGGCCATGGGTGTGTGGTGAACACCGCGGTGCTCGACCAACTGCCTCCGGGGTCGGCCCGGATGGGAGGATTCCTGGCCGAAGAGAAGATGGCGGCGGCGCGACGGCTGCGGCCCCCGCGCCCGCTGACAGAACTCGTGGACGCCATCGCTCACGCGTCACGCGTCTGCCGGCAGGAAGGCATCACGGGCTGCGCGGAAGCCGGACTGGGCAGCTCGATGTTCGCGTACGGGTCTCTCGACGGTGCCGCCTTCCAACTGGCCCTGGACCAGGGGCGACTGGCAGCCCGAACGCAGTTGATGGTGGCCGCCGACGCCTTGAACCCCATCGCGGCAGCGGACGACGATCTGACGACCCATGCCATGAGCCTTGGCCTGCGCACCGGATTCGGGGACGGGCCGCTCTCACTGGGTGCGCTCAAGGTCTTCACCGACGGCGGCATGATGGCCCGTACGGCCGCCCTCACCACCCCCTACGAGGGGACGACCAACATCGGTCAGCTCCAGGCGACGGACCGCCCCCTGACGGACATCATCGTCGACGGACACCTCGCCGGCTGGCAGCTCGCCGTGCACGCCATCGGCGACCGGGCCGTCGACGTGGCGCTCGACGCGCTGGCACAAGCGCAGCGCAGCCGTCCGCGGCCCGATGCCCGTCATCGCATCGAACACGCCGGGCTGGTCCGTCCCGACCAGTTGCGGCGATTCGCTTCCCTGGGTGTGACGGCGGTCGTCCAACCCGCGTTCCTCCGTCACTTCGGCGACGACTACGCCGCGATCATGGGAAGTGAGCGCGCACCGTGGCTCTACCGAGGTCGGGGCTTCATCGACAGCGGAGTGCGGCTGGTGGGGAGTTCGGACCGACCGGTCGCCGACGGTTCACCGCTGCGGGCCATGCAGTTCATGATCGAGCGCACCTCGCTCTCCGGGCAGGTCATCGGCCCGGACGAAGGCATCACCGTCGAAGAGGCGCTGCGCGCCTACACGGTGGACGCAGCCCATGCCTGTCACTGGGAGGACAGCGCGGGCAGCATCTCCCCCGGCAAGCGCGCCGATCTGGTGGTGCTGGATGCCAACCCCAAAAGGGTGCAGCCCTCGGGCATGGGTGACATCAGGGTGCTGGGTACGTTCCTGGCGGGTGAGAGTGATCTGTGACCGCCTGCCGGGGTAGGTCCGTACAACCACCCTGTTTCCCCATGGCCTCGGCGGGATCCGACGAAGAAGAGACCTTCAGCGGGCGCGGAAAGCGGCGGCCTTGACCTTCGGGGAGAGCGCACCCGCGAGTCAGTCGGCGGGACGGTACGTCTCACCACCCGGAGCGCATCCATGGCGAGGCGGTCCCCCGCCGTGCTCCGGTGTCGCCGAGGGACCCGGAGGTCTCCCGACCCCGGATCACGGGCGGGAGGTAGCCGGATCGCGGTCTGATGGACCGGGCCTCAAGCCTTGACGAATGCATTCTTCAAACGCGCACACCTACCGGGCGCGTATCAGCCCATGCTCGGCTGCAAGGACAGGGTCGCCCAGACGGTCTTGCCCCGAGGAGGAGTGAGCGACCAGGACCACGTCCGACTCAAGGCACTGATCAGGGCGAGGCCCCGGCCACCCAGTGCCGACGCCTCCGCATCCCTGGGACAGGGAGGGCGGGAACTGGGGTCGGTGACCGCGCAGACCAGTTCGTCGGGGTGGAGGAAGATCCCGAGCCAGACGGGGTACTCCCCCTGGTCAGCGGTGCCCGGCTCGACCGCGTGTTGAACCGCGTTGGTGACCAACTCGCTCACCACCAAGCCCGCGTCGGGCAGCAACCGCTCCAGCGCCCACCCATCGAGGGTCGCCGCCAGGAAGCGTCGCGCCTGAGGCGCGTTGCGCAACTGCCCATCCAGACCGCAGGCGGCGAATCCGGCGGGGCGACCGCCTTGGCTCATGCCCCACGGAGGCTCGTTCGACGCGGTTAAGCCCAACGGCCAGCGCACACCGGGGGCGGCGGCGCGCGACCGGCTGCCGTACCTGGTGCTCACGTTCGCCGAGGCTGGCACATGGGTCGTCACTGGTCATGTCCCCCTGGAGGCTTCGGACTTCGGGCGCTGCGGCAGCCGCCGTGCGACGAGTATGGTCGAGTATCACGTCGGAATGCAATTGCATCTGAGATTGCAAATGGGATTGCATGGACCGGCGCCATCTGTCACGAACATACGTACGGAGAGCAAGGGGCTGTTGCGGTGGAGCGTTTCTTCAACGGCATGAGTGCAGGCGCACTGAGTGCTACGACATGGACCAAGAGCAGTCACAGCAACGCGACGGGCAACTGCGTGGAGTTGGCCCAACTCCCGGGCGGACGGGTGGCGATACGCAACTCACGCGACCCTCAGGGGCCGGCACTGATCTACACGCGCGACGAGATAGCGGCGTTCGTGGCAGGCGCCCGGGGTGGCGACTTCGATTCCATGATTGGCTGAAAAACTACACAGGAATGTCATGTTCCGCCCCTGCGGAGATTCGGTAATGGATACTGGCTTCTTCCCAGCGTCCGCAGGAGCGCCCGATGGCTGCAACCGACCCGAACGAGTCGTTGTTCGTACGACCCCTTGGGGCGGTGGAGAAGAACCCAACCGCACTGAAGGTGATCCTCGGCGGCAAATTGCGCGAGCTGCGCGTTGCCGCCGAGCTGGATCCAGCCGACGTGGATGGTCGGCTCGGATTCTCACGCTCGAAAACAAGCCGAATCGAACTGGGGCGCCATGGGTGCAAGCAGGCAGATGCCCTTGCGCTGCTCGCCTTGTATGGAGTAGATAGCGAAGACCGCATAGCCGAGTTCCTCCGACTGGTCGAGCAGTCCCGTCGTCCTGACTGGTGGCGCTCGTTCAGCGATGTCCTCTCGGACTTCTTCACCCCGCTCGTCGCGCTGGAAGGCGCCGCGGAGCGCATCCGAACCTACGAGCCCTTCTACGTACCGGGGTTGCTCCAGATTCCTGCGTACACCCGGGCCGTCATCACCACCGGCCCCGGGCAACTGCTCGCCCACGATGTGATGCGCCGGGTGGAGTTGCGGCAGGAGCGGCAACGCCACCTCGACGCGCCGGACGCACCGCACCTGTGGGCCGTCATCGACGAGTCGGTGTTGTTGCGCACCGTGGGCGGTCCCGAGGTGATGCGGGCACAGCTGGAGCACCTCATCACCATGATGGAGCGGCCGAGGGTCTCCCTCCAGATCGCTCCACTCGATGTGTCCGCCTCCGTGGGCGTGGGAACGGGCGTCAGCTATCTGCGCTTCGCGCTGGGTGACCTCAAGGACGCCGTCTACATCGAGCACCTGACGGACTCGACGTTCACCCAGAAGCCCCAGACCGTCGAGCAGTACCGGAACATGTTGGACCGACTGGGCGCCTGTGCGCTCACACCCGCCGAGTCCAGAGCCATGTTGGAGAAGCGACTGAGCGCCTACTGACTCCGTTCGACCGCGACGAGGCCGCCCGGGACACCACCCCGGGCGGCCTCCTGCGTTGGGCCCGAATCCCCTCAGCACGGCTCACCGGTTCGGGAACGGAGAACGGCCCTGTTCCTCACGCCGGCGGGCGTGGGGAACAGGGCCGCTGTGTGGTTGACCTGCGACCTCTCGACGGCTGGTCAGCCTATGGAGGCCACGCCACCCCATTCGAGCCACTCGTGCGTCTGCTGCACGGGAGCGAGGTCGGTGTCCGGCCGCCAGGTGGAGACCTCGACCAGGCCGGGTTCGAGAACGTTGAACCCCTCGAAGTACGCGGCGACCTCACGCTGCTCGCGGACCCGTCCCCAGTGGCCGCCCGTCGCTTCGGCCATGAAGTCGGTCACGAACTTGCGGATCTCAGGCCGGTCACTGACCAACTGGCACACGACCAGGAAGCTACCCGGTACCAATTTCTCCGCCACCTGCCGGACCAGGGCTGCCGGATCGTCCTCATCCGGGATGCAGTGCATCACGGAGACGAAGAGTGCCGCGACCGGCTGGCTGAAGTCGATCAGCCGCGTCGTCTCCTCATGGGTGAAGATGCCCTCGGTGTCACGCATGTCCGCCTGGATGACCGCCGTGCGGTCATTCTCGTTCAGCAGGGCACGGCCGTGGGCGAGGACGATCGGATCGTTGTCGACATAGACGACCCTGGACTCCGGGGCAACAGCTTGGGCGACCTGGTGGACGTTGTCCTGCGTCGGTAGACCTGAACCGTGGTCGATGAACTGGCGTATGCCGTACTCGCTCGCGAGGAGCCGCACCACTCGCTGGAGGAAGCGGCGGTTGTTGACCGCCAGTTCCTTGGTGCTCGGAACCTGCTTCAGCAATTCTTCACATGCTTCGCGATCCGACTCGTAGTTGTCACTACCCCCCAGGTAGTAGTCGTACATCCGAGCAACGCTCGGGACAGTCGTGTCAATGGCGTCCGGGCGCCATGACTCCCCACGCATCCAGCCCTCACCCGCGTTTCTTCAACAGGAGCTACAGGGCGACCATGCTAGGGAGCAGGTGCTTCCGCGGATAGGTCATCCGGGAAGGACCGACCCTACGAGAGACATTTTCAGCCATATTCGTACAGGCATCCGAGATTTGATTAAGACTCCGCAGGTCAAGCCCCTCAACCTGAAATCGCCACGATGCCCATTTTTGTACGAGTTCGGCCGGCCAGGTGAATAGCAATCCCAGCCACAGGCGACCCCATGGCCACCTGTTGATCTTGGCCGATACCTCGGCACTCCCGTCACTGCCGACACTCCATCGACGGCCATGCCCCTCGAACCGTCGGCACTCAAGGTCGAAAGCACGTCGACGGCGGCTCGAACAGCGGGCCCGGAGCGCGGCCCCAAGGGGTGGTTGAACGTTTCGCCAATCGTAGCTTAGGCTTCCCTAAGTCGATCAGGGCCGCACTGTTCCGTCATGTCCGACATGCCACGACGGCTGCGCCATCCCTCGCCCGCTACTCATCGACCACTGTGCACTTCAACTCCATGAGGAACATCCATGCTCGGGTTCACTCGCGTGCGTCGTCGCGCGCTCGCCGCCGCGGCCACCGCCGCAGCCGTAGTCCTCACGATCGGCGGTTGCTCCTCCTCCGGCGAGAGCGACAAGAAGACCTCGGGATCCTCCGAGAAGAGCGGCGGTGCCTTCCCCGTCTCGATCAAGAGTGCGCTCGGCACGGCCGAGATCACCAAGGAGCCGAAGCGCGTGGTCACCCTGGGGCAGGGGTCGACCGAGACGGCGATCGCCCTCGGCCACACCCCCGTGGGCATCGAGAGCTACGCCTGGGGCAGTGACAAGACCGGCTATCTCCCGTGGATCCACGAGGCGGTCACCAAGGCCGGCGGCAAGCTGCCCAAGCAGTTCGCCGGCGGTGAGGAGATCGACTTCGAAACGATCACCGAGCTGGAGCCCGATGTCATCCTCGCCCCCTGGTCGGGCGTGACCCAGGAGCAGTACGACATCCTGAAGGACATCGCGCCGACGGTCGCCTACCCCGACCTGCCCTGGTCCACCAACTGGGACCAGCAGATCGAGATCGTGTCCAAGGCGCTCGGCAAGCCGGCGGAGGCCGCCAAGCTGAAGGCGGCGATCGAAAAGCAGCTCGCCGACGCTGCCAAGACCCGGCCGAACTACAAGGACCTCAAGTTCTCCTACATCTACAACACGGGTCCGGGCACCCTCGGCGTGTTCCAGGCCGAGGAGCAGCGGGTCAAGATGGTCTCGTCGCTCGGGCTCACCGTCGACCCGGTGGTGAACACCTTCAAGGAGACGAAGGGCACCGACTCCGCGCTCATCGGTCTGGAGAACGCGGAGAAGCTGAAGGACAGCGATCTGATCTTCACGTTCTACAGCGACGAGAAGAACCGCAAGGAGATCGAGTCCCAGCCGCTCTACAAGGCGATCCCCGCGATCCAGAAGGGTGCCGTGGTGGTCGGTGACAACAACCCGTTCGTGACGGCGTCCTCGATCATCAACCCGCTGACCGTCCCGTGGGTCATCGACCGCTATCTGCCACTGATCGACAAGGCCGTCGTCGCCGCGGGCAAGTAGGCGCACCCCACAGATGACTACGGTCACTTCCGTACCGCCGAGCAGTACCACGCGCAGTGGTGCTGCTCGGCGGGCGTATGCGCTGGTCATCGGGCTGGCCCTGCTGACGGTCACCCTGTTCGCGAGCGTGATGATCGGCAGCCGTCCGACGTCGCTGGGCGATGTGCTGGACGTGCTGTCCGGCACCGCCGACATCCAGGTCACGACCATCGTTGAGAGTCGCTACCCCAGGACGGCGCTCGGAGTCCTGGCGGGTCTTGCCCTGGCCGTGGCGGGCACGCTGATGCAGGGCGTCACCCGCAACGCACTGGCCGAGCCCGGGCTGCTGGGAATCAACGCGGGCGCATCGGCGAGCATCGTCACCGCGACCGCCTTCTGGGGTGCCACCGGAAACACCGCCGTGATGTGGTGGGCGCTGCCGGGAGCGCTGGTGGCAGGAATCGCCGTACAGGCCATCGGATCGGTCGGCTCCAGCAAGAGCCAGGTCAGATTGGTGTTGGCGGGTGCCGTGCTCTCAGCGGTGCTGATGGCCTACATCCAGGCGGTGACCCTCAGCAAACCGCAGGTGTTCGACAGCTACCGCTACTGGGTGGTCGGGGCACTCGGTGGTCGGGACTTCGACGTGCTTCAGGCGATGCTCCCCTTCGCCGCCGCCGGCTTCGTGCTCGCCGTCCTCCTCGGGCAGAGCCTCAATGCGCTGGCGCTCGGAGATGCGACCGCCGCGTCCTTGGGAGTGAACCCCTGGTTGGTGCGCGGGGCCGGACTGCTCGCGGCAACTGTGCTGAGCGCCGCGGCGACCGCGGCCGTGGGTCCGATCGCCTTCGTCGGACTGGCGGTGCCCCACATCGTGCGCGCCGTGGTCGGGGTGGACTTCCACTGGCAGATCGTGTTCTCCGCAGTGGCGGGGCCCACCTTGCTGCTGATGGCGGACATCGCGGGGCGGGTCGTGATGCGTCCGCAGGAGTTGATGGTGGGCATCGTGACCGCCTTCGTCGGCGCACCCGCACTGCTCATGGCCGTACGCAGGATGAGGGGGAACGCATGACGAATCCGCAGACGGTGGCGCCCCCCTCGTCCGATGCGGCGATCGAGCGGGCCGAGCGCACGGCCGGCCGACCCGCAAGGGCTCGGACCATGCTCACCCTGGGGCGTACGGTCGCCCTCCCCGTCCATCGGGTGGCGCTCGTCACGGCCTGTGCACTGCTGGTGCTCACCGCCGTGGCCGCGGTCGCCACTTTGACCCTGGGGCGTCTCGGCATTCCGCTCGCCGAACTCGGCAGCGCGCTCACCGGTGGCGCCGAGGGCAAGAACGCCTTCGTCCTGGAGCGGCTGCGCGGCCCACGGCTCGTCGTCGCGCTGGGAACCGGCTGTGCTCTGGGAGTGTCGGGAGCCCTGTTCCAGTCCGCGACGCGCAATCCCCTGGGAAGTCCGGATGTGATCGGCCTGGGCGCGGGCGCGGGGGCGGGGGCGGCGTTCGCGGCACTGCTCCTGCCGGGCGTGGTACCGGTCCCCGTCGGAGCGCTTCTGGGAGCGGTCCTCGCCATGGGACTGGTGTACGTCTCCACGGGGACGGGGTTCCGCAATCCTGCTCGGCTGGTCGTGGCGGGCATCGGTGTCGCAGCGATGTGTACCGCGGTGACGCAGTACGTCGTGTACACCATGGAGAGGGACAAGGCGTCGACCCTGTCGGCGTACGTCAACGGCAGTCTGTCGGCGCGCTCCTGGGACGACGCCACCACGATCTGGGTCGTGGTGCTCTGCACCGCCCCGCTGGTGGCCTTGATCTCACGCCGTCTGTCGATCGGTGAGATGGGGGACGACATCGCCCAGGGGCTGGGGGCCGGGCCCAGGAACACCAAGACCTTCGCGGTCGTCCTCGCGATCGTGCTGTCCGCGGGAGCGGTCAGCGTGGCGGGCCCCATCGCCTTTATCGCCCTCACCGCACCGCAGATCTCGCAACGGATCACCCGACTGCCCGGCCCGCATCTGCTGTTGTCCGCGCTGACCGGCGCCTTGCTCCTGGTCTTGGCGGATCTCTGTGCGCAGCAGCTCCCGCTCTTCGAGAACCTGCCGGTCGGCATCTACACGATGGCCATCGGAGGCGCCTACCTCGGCTATCTGTTGATGAGCGAGCGGCGCAGGGGAGCGCTCTGAGCTGGTAGGGAACGGGCACGGCTCCTACCGCCCCGAGGCCGACCCCGTCCAGCCGGGCACCGAGGATCTCTTGCAGATAGGTGGGCTGATGGTGGGATCGCTGCTTGGGATCGACCGCCCCCGGCGCCGAGCGGGCGGGCGCAGATCCGGCTGGTGGCGCCGCGTCCGCCTCGCCGCTCAGTGTCCTCGCAGCACACGATCGGCACGGGTCACCTGGGTGTCGATGTCATGGATGACCCGGTCCAGTTCGGCCCGGTGTTGTTCGATGGCCCGCCGCTGGTACGCCGCGTCCACGGCTGACCAGACCCCTACGACATTGGTCTCCCGCTTGCACGCGACGTCGGTACGGGCCAAGGCGATCTCCGCACGACTGGGATTCTCGGCGTTGTACTGGGGGGATGCGCCGGGGGCCTCGGTCGGATCGGCATATCGATGACCGTGCCGCTGCATGCACAGTGACCAGTCGCGGAAGACGGCCACCACCCGGGAGTCACGTTGCGACTGCTGGTGACTTCCGATGTTGATCGCTCCGACGAGTTCACGATTGCCGATCTTGTCGGGGTCCCCGGAGAGAGCGGCGGTGGCCTCCCCCAAGCATCCGCCCCGGGAAATCGGGCGTCCGCTGCGGTCCTTGTGCACGGGCGAGCCATCACGGTCCGCTCCGGTCGCCACGACCATCACTGCCTCGGACGGTGGTACGGACGCCGGTGGCCCCTTCTTCCGGGTACGCCCCAGGGGGGAGCCGGGCGCCGGGTGGTAACCGTACCTCGCCGCCGCGACGGGGTCGGTCAGCCCGTACCGGTGTGCCGTGTTGGCCGGGTTGAGCGTCCCGGTCTCCGCGGCGGACGCGGGCACCGGCCAGGTGTGTCCGTAGCGTCGCATGCAGGAAGCCGTCAGAACCGCCCGCGCCCGGAGCACCCGACCAACTTGGCGGTCGGTGAAGAGGTAGCGCTCGATGGGCAGTACGAGGGAGTCCACGGAGAGGAGCCGGTGGATCCGTCCGACGCTCGGGGGCCCTGCTGGCTTCCCGTCGTCCTGTGACTCTTGACCAGGCGCGCAGCCGATTGCGGTGGCGACCAGCGCGACGAGGATGACGATCGCGTGGCGCCCATAGGTCCTGCTCACGCTTTCCTCCCTGGCTGCGGGACGTGGCTCTCGGGCATGCGGGCGGCCCGCCCGTGCGCACACGGGCGGGCCTGGCTCAGCTCACTGCCACCAGCTGAGTGACGCATTGTTGTTGCGCACTCCGCTATTGAGGGCACGGGCGTTGCCGGGGTAGAAGTCGTCGTAAGGAGCCGGACCGCTCGCGTTCTGGTTCTCGTTGTAGTAGATCCGAGCGGTCCAGTTGGCGTCGTTGTTCCAGGCTCGATTGACGTTGTTCTTCACCGGCTGGCCGCTGCCTTCACCACCGGCGGCGAAGGTGTGCCCGGCGAAGTCGTTCACCCACCCCGCGTACTTGCTCCACGAACTGTTGGCGGACGCGCTGTAGTAGAGGTAGATGTTCCCGTCCCAAGCCGCGGCCCGCTGGGTGTGCGCGGAAGGGGCTGCGGAGTCGGAAGCGGAAGCAGGTCCGGTCGCCAGAACTGCCGTTCCCGCGAGGAGGGCCGCTGCGGTGGCGAGCGCCCCTGCCGTACGACGTACAGATGACATGGTGTCCTCCCGTTGTCGAGGTGTCGACAGAGGCCGTCGGCGGCCTGTGGCGCCACCCCGTGGTGCTTGTCATCGACGCTAGGGCCGGGGCGACAGAAGCCACATCACTTTCGGTCCTAGCCGAAATACACCCAATGGCGGATTTGGCTCTACCCGACCGGGCAGGGAGGCGGAACAGTAGAACACCTGGGATAGCAGCCTTTTCACGGGGGTACGTTCGTGCTGCGCATCCACTTCAGTGCCGAGGATCTCAGTCGGATCCGTCTGGCACCGGGACCCGATCCCGCCTGGGAGACACTGCTGAGCCTGCATGTCCTGGCAAGCCACGACAACGATATCGGGATGCTCGGCTGGCGGACCCGCATGCGGGGATCGATCGATCCTTCAGCACGCCCGCTGCTGCGGCTGGCTCCTCCGCGCGGGTACTCACCCGACTTCCTGACCCCTGCCGCGGGGACTGTCTGTGCCGAAAGCGGAATCGAAGCGATTCTCTCGACGCCTCGCACACAGCTTCGTACAGATCTCGCCACCCTCGGTCGGGAGCAGAGCCTTCCGTCCTGGGCGGACGCCCTGGCCCGCGGCGACGCGGGCGCGCTGCGCGGGCTGGGATCGGCCCTGCGGCGGTACCAGCGGCAGGCCCTGGAGCCGTACTGGGCCCAGATCACCTCAGCGGTGGACGCCGAACGATCGTCGCGGGCCGATGCATTCCTCTCGGGAGGCACCGAGGAGCTCTTGAACAGCCTGCACCCGGCCGTGCGGTGGAACCCGCCCGTGCTGGAGGTCGCGTATCCGCATCCGCAGGACCTCTTCCTCCAAGGGAGGGGATTGTTCCTGGTGCCCTCGTACTTCTGTCGGGGGACACCGATCTCGCTGAGGGACGGTTCGCTCGCGCCGGTGCTCGTCTATCCGATCAATCGGGACTCCCGCGCCCTGACACTGCATCAGGCTGCCTATGCGCCCGGCGCCGACACCTTGGCGCGGCTCCTTGGGCGCACCCGTGCTGCGACGCTCTTGTTGATCGCGGATGCGCAGGACGCGACCGGGGGCGAGATCGCCCGACGTCTCGACATCTCCCCCGCCTCGGCCAGTGAACACGCGACCGTACTGCGCGAGGCGGGGCTGATCAGGAGTCTTCGGGTGCGGAACACCATCCGTCATACGCTCACGCCCCTGGGGGTGGAACTGTTGGAAGGTCCCTTGCCCGCGGGCCCCGGAAACGGCGAGCGGTTGGACGCCCACTGTTGATCGGCACCACGGTCGGCTCTGGCTCGCCGTGCTTCCGGGGGTGCCGGTACGCATGGCGCCGACACCCCCGGAGCCTCAGCGCCAAGGTTCGTCCGGAGACAGAGGTACGAGGGTTGGGACGGAGGTGTGTTCCGCCCGGTACGGGTCAGATGCTGAAGCGTTCCTTCGCCAGCAGGGGCTTGACGCGGGCCTCGAACCCACCCGTGCGGAAGGGGCGTTGCAACAGCCCGGGGCGCAGTTCCTGGGCCAGTGCCGCGATGATCATTCCCTGGTCCAGTGCGAGGACGAAGTCGCTGACCCGGCCGGTCTTCACATTGACCGAGTCACGGAACCCGTACCGCTCGTCGTAGGCACCGAAGTCATGCGCGAGCGCCTTGAGGTTGGCGATCGCCTCCCGGCGGGCGTAGGGGAGGGCGAGGAAGGCTGCGTGCGGCGTGACGACCGAGCGGGACTGATAGCCCTCGACCTGCATACCGATGACATCGACTCCGTACTCGCTGTAGCCGCCTTCGGGGATGTTGGCCGGTGAGAACCCCCAGTAGCCGTACTTCTCCTCCAACAACCCGTGCTCGATCTGCGAGCGGACGTAGCGCTGGTGCGTGACGCCCCATGAGCGCCTGGCCCACTCCGGCTCCGGGACGAACAGGGGGACCATCAGCGCTTCGAACATGGAGCCGCCCCAGGTGGGGATGAGCTTGCGGCCCCGATGGGTGTAGTGGCCGTTCCAGATCCGGATGCCGTCGACGGTCGTGTACGAGCCCTGGGGCTTCTGCTCCTGCTCGTGCTCGGGGAGCATCGTGCGCAGCATGTGCCAGTAGTGGTCAGTGGGCAGCGATCCATCGGCGATCCCGAGGTAGCTCGCCATCCGTGGTTCCGTGTTGAGTGCGCCGTAGTGGTGACCGGTCGGCTCTCCGGTGTCCGTCCAGAATCCGCCGCGCAGCTGACCGGGTCCCTTGACCGGATCGGTCGGGTCGTACGGGGTGTAGAAGGTCGACCAGTCGGCGTCGGCGAGGATGCGGTCGACCCGGCGGCGCAGCCGAGGGTCCGCGTCGGCAGCGATGACGAGGCCGGTGACGAGCCACGCGTTGTCGACGGAGGAGAGGAAGGGACGAACGGGGGTACCGTTCTCGGGCCAGGTGGTGAGCACCGAGCCGTCGTACGCGTCGTACCAGTTGAGCCAGAAGCCACGATGGCGTTCGAGCTTCTCGACGGCGGCCACCATGTGGGCGAGGCGCTTTTGCATGGTGCTGCGCCCGATGACACCGAGCCCGGCGGCGGCGACGGTGGACCACAGCCCACAGCCGATGTTGGTGGGTGAGGTGTTGCGGGAGGGGACGGGCCGCCCTGCGACGCTGATGTCCGCCTTGTCCGCGGTGAGACCGAAGTCCGTTGTCAATGCCTCTATCGAGCGATGGGTATCGCGGAACCACTGACGCAGCAGCGTTGAATCAGAGGCATGAACACCTCGCGCGGGATTCTCGGTGGTGGACGCCTCGGGTACGTCCGAGGCGAAGGCGGGCGCGGCAAGCACTGGCAGGGAGAGCGCGGCTGCTCCGGCTCCCGCGGCGGTCAGGAGGGTTCGACGGTCGAGACGGTCCATGGACTTCCAGCTCCCGTTGGTCGGTATGGAGTCGTGTCGGTGGTGCACTGGGTCTCCCGGGCCCGGGAGTCTGCCGTCCTGACGCGACGGCAGCTCCCGGGCTGGGTGGGGGGTTGCGCCCATGGCGGCCCCGCCTCGCGACGGCACCCCCCGGGGGGCGCGGTGGGCGATCCGGTGGCGCGGGGAAGACTCCCGGTCTCGGGCGCGTCCACCGGTCCCCAAGCGTTCTCGTTCTCTTCCTTGGGGCCCTTGGGATCTCGCCGGGTTCGGGGGTCCAGGCCAAGTCCTGATGAGGGCCCTGAGATCGTGTCGTCGAGACCCCGTCCGCCTGACGGGGTCCCACGTGACACCCACTGGGTCAGGCGCGGGCCAGGCGCAGGAAGCGGATGCCAGGGTTGGGCAGATCGATGCTGAGCAGCACCGCTCCATCCGCGTTGGCGATGAAGGGGGGCAGTTGGTCCGCGGGCAGCCGGTCGGCAGCGCGCAGCTTCTCCCACTGTTGGGCGTCGGGCCAGTCGCCGCCGTCGAGTTCGTTCCAGACCGCCTGGATGTTGGCATGCTCTTCGTCCACGCGGCGCGAGACGACGTGGTAGGTGGCTCCGGGCTGGAGTCCGTCAATGTGAATGGTGACGGTGCGGTCGAGGGACCGGGCCCCATCGACCTTCGACTGGTCGAGGGTCCCGTTCCAGACGAGGACATCGAGGGTGGACGTGTCCTCGGCACGGGTGGCGATCGCCTCCACCAGGGCATCGGCGCCGTCTCCGGAGACGGCGGCGGGGATGCGTCCGCCGGCCAACTGGGAGAGGAGGTAGAGCGCCCAGAACCGCGGCTTGCGGAGATTTCCGACCGTCAGCAGACCGAACCCACCGTGGAAGAGCCGGTTCGGCCAGCCGAGCTCCTCGAACTGGTCGGATGCGACCCAGTAGGCGAGGCAGTCGGTGGAGGCGAGGGCACTCTTCATGCCGCGCAACACAAAGGGTGCGGCAAAGACGGAGTCGCTCACCCGGTGGAAGTGGGTGGGAGTGACGCCCCATTCGGTCCAGAGGATCTCCGGCTCTGGGCGCCCCGTCGCTTCGGCGAAGGCGCGTGTCATGGGCCGGAAGTCGAGGGGAGCGTTGCCGTAGGTGTGGGTGGAGACGAAATCAACCGGGACATCATGGGTTCGGCAGTGTTCCAACAGGGCGCCCACCCAGCCCGCAGCCGCGGAGGAGGGGCCACCGACCCTAATGCGCTCGTCGACGGCCTTGATCGCCCGCACGGCCACCTCGTACAGACGGTGGTAGTCGTCTTGGGTGCCGTTCCAGAAGACTTCGAGGTTGGCCTCGTTCCACACTTCGAACTCCCAACTCGCCACCTCCTCCTTTCCGTAGCGCTCTTGGAGGTGGAGGGTGAGGTCTCGGCAGAGGTCTCCCCAGCGCTGCCAATCACGAGGGGTCGAGACCAGCGCGCGGTAGTCGAAGACCGTGTACTCGGGGTCGGCGGCGAGTTCCCTGGGCATGAAGGAGAGTTCGACGACGGGCTTGAGTCCGGTGGCGAGGAATCGGTCGTAGACCTCGTCCAGGCCGGAGAAGTCAAAGGTGCCGTCGGCCCTGACGGAGACCGTCTCCGGGAGGAAGGTGCCGTGTGCCCGAACACTGCGCACCCCGATCTCATCCCGGACGATGCCCAGTGCCTGGGCGTACTCCAGGGCCACATCAGAACCACCGGCGCCCGGCTTGTCCCAGGTCAGCAGGGAGAAGTGTTCGGCACCGATCATGCGGTTCCACACACCGGGCAGTTCGCTGGTGGGAGCCGAGGCATCGAGTGCGACGGTGACCGCGGCGGGTGTGGCTCCTGCTGCGCGGGCGCGACCGGTAGCTGCTTCGGAGAGCTCGCCCGCGCCGCTGTCGGACCAGGTGGCGACCTTGTAGTGGTAGGTCCGCCCGGGCGTGACCAGGGTGTCTGCGTAGGGGGGATGCGGCACCGCCAGTACATCGCCGCCCAAGTGGTCGAGCGGTTCATAGGGGCCGTCGACACTGTCAGCCCGGTGGACGAGGTAACCGAGCGCTCCCTCCACGGGTGCCCAGTGGAGGAGCACCAGGCCGGTCCCGCCCTGAGCGGTCAGCCGATCGGGGGCGGGCAATTCGCCGACTCCGGTGAGTCGGGTATCGCTCGGCTTGCCGATGCGGGACTCCCAGTCGATGTGAGCAGCAGACTTATCAGTCATAACAGAACAAACCTCAGCATTGTAGGTAGGGGGAAGCGAGCGGTGATCAGCTCGGACCCACGCTCGGGCGCACGGCCGGTCGGACCCACGCTCGGGCGCACGGCAGGCTCGACTTCATGCCGAGCACCAGGGCCTTCACACCTCGACGAGTACGGGTGGGGAGGTGCTACTTCAGACCGGCGGTGGCGATGCCTTGCGTGAAGTGCCTCTGCAACACGGCGAAGACGAGGAGGACCGGAAGAACCACGAGGAAGGAACCGGCCATCAGAACACCGTTGGCGCCATTGGCCCGATTGGGGTCGGTGGCAAAGGTCGCCAGTGCCACGGGAAGGGTGTACTTGTCGGGGTCATTGGTCGCGATCAGCGGCCAGACGAAGTTGTTCCACGACTGGAGGAAGGTGAGGATCGCGAGCGTGGCCAGGGCCGGCTTGACCAGCGGCATGACGATGCGCCAGAAGATGTACCACTCGCCGGCACCGTCCAGTCGGGCTGCCTCCAACAGCTCGTCGGGGACGGACAACATGAACTGACGCATCAGGAAGACTCCGAAGGCACCCGCGGCGAAGGGCAGGACGAGCCCCGCATAGGAGTCGATCAGTTGCATCTTGCTCATCAGCACAAACAGCGGGAGCAGCATCAGATTGCCCGGCACCATCAAAGCACCGAGGACCAGCCCGAAGAGCTTGTTGCGGCCGGCGAAGTTCAATTTGGCCAGCGCGTATCCGAGCATCGAGCAGAACAGCAGATTCGAGAGAGTCACCAGGGCGGCGACGATCGTCGAGTTGAGGAAGTAGCGCGGAAGGTCGAGCAGTTCCAACAGCTCGCGGAAGTTTGCGAGCGTCCATTCCGTCGGGATCCACACCGGTGGGCTGGCGGCCAGCTCGGGCTTGGTCTTGAAGGCCGAGAGCGCCATCCAGGCGAAGGGCGCGGCCATCAGCACCAGGCCGAGGCCGAGCAACACATAGGCCGTGGGCTTCTTCAGTCGTAGGGCGCTCATGTCGTGTTGTCCTTCAGCAGACGGAGCTGGAGCACGGTGATGCCCATGATCGCAACGAACAGGACATACGCCATGGCGCTCGCGTAACCCATGTGGAAGAAGTTGAAGCCCTCTCGATACATGTTGAGAGAGACGGTCAGCGTGCTGTTGGCAGGGCCTCCGTTCGTCATCACGAACGGCTCCTCGAAGACATTGAGATAGCCGATGGTGGTGATCACGGTGGCGTACAGCAGGGTGGGTCGCAGCAACGGAACGGTGATCAGACGGAACTCGTTCCACGCGCCCGCGCCATCGAGCCTGGCCGCCTCACGCACCTCATGGGGAATGGCTTGGAGGCCGGCGATGAAGAGGACCATGACGGTGCCCAGATTTCGCCAGATGGCCATCACGATCAACGAGGGCATGGCGAGCGTTTCCGAGCCCAGGAAGTCAGGGGCTGTCATGCCCAATTCGCTCGCGACGCCGGCCACCAGCCCATCTGCGGGATCGAGGACGAAGCGCCAGACGACGGCGATGGCGACGATGCTGGTGACAACGGGGGCGTAGAAGCCGATGCGGAAGAACGTGCGCATTCGGTCGATGCCGTTGTTCAGCAGCACGGCGATGACGAGACCGGCGGCAATGGTCAAAGGCACCCCGACGACCACGAAGTACGCGGTGTTGAAGAGCGAGGTGAGGAACTTCTCGTCCTGGAAGAGCTTGGTGTAGTTCTCGAATCCGATGAACTCGGCCGACAGGGGGTCGGTGACGTTGCGCAGACCGAAGTCGGTGAAGCTCATGGCCAGTGTGGCCAGGATGGGCAGGGCCATGAAGACCGCGAACAGGGCGAGGAAGGGAGTGGAGAACAACCACCCCGCCACGTTCTGCACGCCGGCCCGGCGTCTTTGCGGCCGTGTGCCGGACGGCGTAGGACGAGCGTCCGCGTCCTCCGCCGGCGTTTTGGTGAGCGTCTTCACGGGTCTACTCCACAAGGCCCTCGGTCGCGGACTGCATCTTCTTCGCAGCCTCCTCGGGCGAAGCCTTGCCCTGAGTCACCGATTCGATCGCCTCGTCGATCTTGGCGCCGATCTCGGCCCACTTGGCGAGCGCAGGAATGGCCTTGGCGTTCTCCATCTGGGTTCGGAAGACCTTGAGGTTGGGGTCGCTGGCCAGCTTGCCCTCGCTCCACGCACCCTGGTGCGCAGGCAGATCGGTGGTGCGCTCGTACCAGTCGGCTTGGCCCTTGGCACTCGTGAGGTGCTTGATGAACTCACCGGCAGCAGCCTTGTGCTTGCTGTCCTTGGAGATCACCAGGCTGGAGCCACCGGCAAAGGATGTGGACGACGTTCCCGCGGGTATGGGCGCGGCTGCCCACTTCCCCTTCAGTTGGGGCTGGTTCTCCGCGATGTTGGTGGTCTGCCAGGGCCCGGACATGAACATCGGCACACTGTCGTTGCCAAAGTCCTTGATCACGTCATAGCCAGGCTGAACGCTCTTCTTCGCTAGACCCTTCTCAAAGTAGGTGGCGTACTCCTTGAGGGAGGTCACCGCCGCCTCACTGTCCAGTGCGGGCTTTCCGTCCTTGATCAGTTCGCCGCCCGCCGAATAGAAGAAGGGCAGCCAGTTCTGCCAGGCGTCCAGGTTGTAGGGCTGGAGGGAGATCCCCCACTTGCTTCCCGCCTTGCTCTGGTACGCGCTCGCGAGTTTCGCCAACTCGGCCCAGTTGACGGGTGCCTTGGTCACGCCGGCCTTCTGCGCCAGGTCGGTGCGGTAGTAGAGGACACGCGTGTCGACATACCACGGCACACCGTAGACCTCGCCGTCGACGACGTTGCCCTCCCAAGCCGCCGGGAAGAAGTCGTCCTTCTTGAATTCCTTGGTGTCCACCGGTTCCAGCACGCCGAGTTCGGCGAACTCGCCCATGAAGGTGGAGCCCATCTGCGTCACATCGGGCAGATTCCCGGCAGCGGCAGCGGAGACCAGCTTCTGGTGGGCGACGTCCCAGCCGATCGGTGTCACCTTGACCGTGACATTGGGGTTGACCTTCTTGTAGGCGGCGGCGACTTCACCGAGCTTCTCGCCCTCGGTACCCATGGCCCAGACGGTCAGCGTCTGCTTCTCGTCGGCTGCGACCCCGGCTCCGCCCGAGTTGCCGCACGCGGAGATTCCCAAGGTGGTCGCCAGCGCAACTGCGATCGAGACGGTTCTGGCCGTGCGGTGCATGGGTGCTCCTCCTTGAGCCTTCCGGCACGCGTTGAGCCGGTGATGTATGCGCAGCCTGTAAGCGCATACATCACCCTGCGGCAGCCTCCGAGACATCCGCAAGAACCCTGGGGATCACGCTTTCATAACGGCAGTGAACCGCGTCTACCCGATAAGGCGATCGCTAGACCTCGGACGCACAGGAAGAACGCAGCAGAGATTTATGGCGTTTTGATCTGGAGGGTCCATTGTGGAGAGCCACTGGGCCCAGGTGGGGGCGCTGCGAACGGCCACCCGACAGCCCACCCGGCACCGGGCCCCTGCGCTCTGAGCCGCAAACCGACTCAGCGCTCAGGAGAGCAGAGGCGGCCATCACGAGCCACCGGACCGACCGCCGGACATATGTCGCCTTCGCGATTCCCCATCGACGGCTGCCCTCGGCTCCGACCCTGCGCCAGGCCGGCGGACTCACATACTCACGATATTTGAGGGTTTCACCGAAAAACTTGACACCCTCAGCGAAAAAGCTTCAACCGAAGCTTCAAAGATACTGTTGAATCCATGGCTACCGACATCCAGGACACCACTTACGCCATCGATGCCACCGCAGTCATGAGACTGCTCCCGAGCCGGCCTCGACTGCTCGCCCTCGGCGAGCCCACCCACGGTGAGGACGCACTGCTCGACCTGCGCAACGAGCTCTTCCAGCAACTCGTCGAGCAGGAGGGCTACCGGACGATCGCGATCGAGAGCGACTGCCTCATGAGCCTCGTCGTGGACGACTACGTCGCCCTGGGCACGGGCAGCCTCGACGAAGTCATGGAGCATGGGTTCAGCCACGGCTGGGGCGCCTGCGCGGCCAACCGCGAACTGGTGCGTTGGATGCGCGCGTACAACGACGGACGGCCCGCGTACGACCGACTCCGCTTCGCCGGTTTCGACGGCCCGCTGGAGATCACCAACGCCGCCAGCCCCCGCCAGGCCCTCACCACACTGCACGGCTACCTCTCGGCTCAGGCAGACCCGGACCTGCTCCCCTGCACCAGGGAAACGCTCGACCACCTACTCGGCGCCGACGACCGATGGACCAATCCCGCCGCGATGATGGACCCCACCCAGTCCGTGGGGCAGTCGATCGACGCAGTTCAACTCCGCCTGCTCGCCGATGATCTGGTGGCGCTTCTCGACGCGCAGAAGCCGTATCTGGTCAAGGTGACCTCGCGGGGCGACTGGGGCCGGATACAACTGCACGCGCGCACCGCGACCGGCTTGCTGCGCTACCACCACTGGATGGCCGACAGCTCATCGGCGCGCCTGACCCGGCTGGTGGGTCTGCGGGACCAGATGATGGCCCAGAACCTTCTCGCCCTCGTGGCGGCGGGCCCGGTACTCGCCCATGCTCACAACTCCCATCTCCAGCGGGAGAAGAGCTCGATCCGGATGGGCGGGGATCCCTTGGAGTGGTGGAGCGCCGGCGCACTGGTCAGCACCCGACTCGGCGAGGAGTACGCCTTCGTGGCCACGGCCCTCGGCACGATCCACCACCAGGGAGTGGGCACACCACCGCCGGACACCGTCGAAGGGCTCCTGTACGCGCTCCCAGAGGACCGTTGTCTCGTCGATGCACAGCGGTTCGCCAGCACCCTCGGTGACTCACTGCCCGCGCCCCGCATATCCCCCTGGTTCGGCTACGCTCCGCTCGACCCGGCCCACCTGACGAACAGCGACGGCATGCTGTTCGTCAAGGACGTCACAGGGAGCTAGCGTCGCGTTGGCGATCGCGCCCGCCAGGGCTCTCGGCCGGTCTGAGGCTCAGGGGCGAGGCTCTTGGGCGGGGCAGCCGCAACTGGTCCGGCGGGTGAACGAGACCGGCAACATCAGGGAGACGGGCTCACGGCTGCGATCACGCAATCGCTTCACCAAGAGGTCCACCGCGTCCTCCCCCAGCTGCCGCATGGGCTGTCGTACGGTCGTCAGTGACGGCCGTACGATCCGCCCGAGGGGAATGCCGTCGAAGCCGACCACAGCGATGTCCTTGGGAACCCGCACCCCTCGTTTCTCCAGTACGTGCAAGGCGCCCAACGCCATCTGGTCATTGGCGAAAAGCATCGCCTGCGGCGGCTCAGCCCCACGATCGAGCAGTGCCTCGGCAGCCCGTGCGCCTTCGGCCTGGGTCATCATCACCGCCCGTGCGGCGGGTTCGTCGGGCGCGGGTAGCCCCGCCTCCTGACACGCGGCCCGAAACCCTTCGAACCTCGCCTCGGCGTCCGGCGAGTCCTTTTCGCCGCCCACGAAAGCGAGGCGGCGCAGCCCGTGGTCGTCGATCAGATGGCGGGTCAGCTCGTGTTCCCCGTCGAAGTTGGCCACCTCGATGTGGTCGAGGTGGTCGATCTCCCGTGGTCCGGCCAGCATGACCACAGGCAGCCTCCGCGAGATCACCTCAAGGTCTTCGGTGGGCACGGTCCTGGCCAGGACGGCGAAACCGTCCACCCGCCCGGCGACCTGCTCCACGAGGCTCTGTGGTCCGCCTTCCAGCGAGGCGGCGATCAGCAGGGCGTAACCGTGCCGTCTGGCCGCCCGTTCCATGCCGCGGATGATCTGATCGGAGTAGAGCATGACGGCTGAGTCGTCCACGTCCGCGCCATCGGCTTCGGCGTCCGGGTCGGCGTAGTCGGGAAAGCACAGCCCGAGCACGCCGGTGGTTCGACTGGCGAGTCCACGCGCGTTCCCACTCGGTACGTAGCCGAGTTCACGCGCGGCTTCGAGCACCCTGTCCCGGGTCGGGGCGCGTACGGAATCGGGGTTGCGATACACGCGCGAGACGGTCGCGATGGAGACTCCCGACCGTTCGGCGACGTCGTACACAGTGGGAGCGCTCAAGCGTCCGCCCGTCCCCTCTTGGACCGGTGACCGCAGTCCCGTGACCTTTGCCGAGTAGTTCTGAAAGCGCATTCACCCTAGGTCGGCTCCCTCCTGCGAGCAAGGCCGACCTCGCCCTCAGCGACGTAAGACGCATCTGGGCGTTCACTTCCAGCCAGAGGAGATCATGCAGAACCACCTTTCGGCCACCCAGGAGGTCAGTGGGAACCGTACCGAGGATTGGGCACCGAAAGGCTTCCCTCGGAGGGTGATACCAGTGATACCGTCGATATCATGACCGAGCCAAGGGCCATGAGCCTGCGCTTTCCCGATCCAGAACAGCGCGCCACGATCGCCGCCGCCGCCAAGGCCGCGGGAGTCAGCATGCAGGAGTACATCCTCTCGGCGGCCTACGAACGGGCCACCGCAGTGGAAGCCACCTTCCTCGACCACTTCAAGGCGTCCGTGTCCCGAAGCCACGAGGCATTCGCCGCCGAGGCGGGCAGCGATGACGCCGACGGCCGACGGCCGTCCAGGCACGACGCTGAACGGGGCGAGCAGGACCACGCCGCGTGACCGAACCCGAGGACGGCGAGCCCGAAGCACATCGCATCGACGTCTCCTTCCTGTTGCACGCGGCGGAACTCCTCCCCGGTGATCCGCAGGTGGATGACTACGGCCCCCTGTACGCCGCCGTGGGACGGGTGTACGCGCGGGCAATGGATCGTGACATCTACGGTTCACTCCATCTGAAGGCGGCGGCGCTCCTCCAGACCCTGGCGAAGCTCCCCTGCCTCGAACACTCCAACGAAGCCTTCGCCTGGCACAGCACCGAGGCTTTCCTCGCCCTGGGCGGCCTTGTGCTCGGATACACGCCGAAGGCTGCGGTCGCCTTGGTCCAGGAGGCGGCTTCCGGAACTCTCGACGTGTCCCGGATCAGCCGTCAACTCCATGCGTGGACGGTGGTCTGAGCAGGTTCCGGGCGTCCGCGGCGGTACTCTCCATCGTGATCGCGTCGATGACCTGCCCATCACATCACCGCACCCCCGTGTCGGCGTCCGATCCGCCGGCGATGGTTCTGTGCACGCCCACCAGACACCAGTCAGTGGTCGCACTCAACCAACGCTCCGACCATCGCAAGAACTGCCCCTCGCTGCATCCGACGGTTCAAACGGTGTGGTCGAGGACCGGACGCCGAACCACTGCTCTGCACCGTAGCCCTCGAACCGCTCCACCTCGGTGAACCCCAGCTTTGCCGCGAGGCGCATCGAGCGGAGGTTGGCGGTCTGGGTCGCGAGCACCACTGGTTCGCCGGGAAGCGCGCCGGCGAACCAGTCGAGTGCCGCTCCGCACGCCTCCGCTGCGTAGCCGCATCCCCATGCCTGCGGCAGCAGTAGATAGCCGAGCTCAACCCTTCCGGCAGCCTGCTGAAGGTGTCCCGTTTCTCTGGTGAGCGTGATCTGACCGATCATCGCCCCGTCGAGCTCAACAACGAAGAGGCCGGGCCGCCTTTCGGCTATCTCGGCCACCGCACGGTTGACCTCATCACGCGGTCGGGGGCCGCCGAGGTAGGTGTGAACTTCCGCTGACGCAAGCAGCTCGATGAACGCCGCATGGTCGCGGACCTCGGGCTCACGCAGCACGAGCCGTTCGGTTCTGATCGGGGCTGGCGGCCAGGCGACGGGTCCGAGTTCGGTCATGGCGGGCAACCTATCGGACTCCCAGGAGAGTGATCCTGGGCATCCCGGGCGCTCGGCGGCGGGGATGCCTGCGGTGGACAGCAGAACGTCCGGTCCCGGTGGCCCGGCGGTGGACGCCGAGCCGGTTACCGCTGCGCCGACTCACGGTTCGGTCGGTGGTGCGTGGACGGTCCGCAGCGGGACGTACCACTCGTCTCCCACAGGGACACCCTCCAGGTTCCAGCTCCAACTGACCGTGGGGGCGATGCGCATATAGGTGCCGTGACCGACCCGTCCCACCCGCTCGAAGGGCTCCTCGGCCCGGCCGTAGATCCGCATGCACCGTGCGACGAAGGGGTCGAAGGAGATCATGTCGTCGATGACCAGGGCGACTTTGTCGTTGCCTCCACGGACATTGCGGAACTTGCGGGTGCGGATGACGGACGGTCCGCTGCCCCCGACCCAGAAGTGGGTTCCATCGAACTCAAAGCTGACGGGCACCACATCCGGCTGTCCATCAGCCGAGGTGCTCGCCAACCGTGCCAGTGGCTGGGACTGGAGATACGCCGTCTCCTCGGGAGTGAATGCCATCAGTCCGTCCTCTCTTGTTCGGCGGGCCCGTGTTCGCCGCGCCAATCGATGCGGTCGTTCGATGTTCGGTCGTCAAGGACGGCTGTTCCAGACCGTCGGCCCTTCCTCTGGCGCTCCCCCGCATCGGCGACTTCATCCCTCTTCGCCCGCTGCATTCACCCAAATTCATGCGAATCGACACCCTCGTCCGGTGCAGCCTCCTGCGAATGCATCGGACGTGCTCATTCGGCGGAGAATCAGCACGGAACCAATGAGGGTGCATCAGCACAGGCAGCCGCAGTGCCGTTCGACGGTGGGCAGAGCTGTGGGCCGATCCGAGAAACCGTATGGACAACGCACGAACGTGGTCCATAACCTGTGCGCATGTCCAGCCCCGAGGCGTCCAGACTGTCGCCACCGGTCGTCCGGTGGCTTCCCGCTCTGTCGCCCTGACACACTCCACGCCTCAGGCCCCGCCCGAGGCGCTTGGCGCTGTGTGCCTCGACGCGCATTCGGGTGCTGCCCGCGACCCACCGCTGCCCTCTTCGATTCCATCGTGGCTGTGGAGTTTCGCCGTGCCTCTCATTCTCTATGCACTCGGACTGGCTGTCTTCGCCCAAGGGACCTCCGAGTTCATGTTGTCCGGACTACTTCCGGACATCGCTCGTGATCTCGATGTGTCCATTCCGACAGCCGGCTACCTCACCTCGGCATTCGCCGTGGGAATGGTTGTCGGCGCCCCCCTCATGGCCATGGCCAGCATGCGCTGGCCCCGTCGGCGCGCGCTGCTGGCCTTCCTGTTGACGTTTCTGGTGGTCCACGTCGTGGGCGCACTGACCAGCACTTACGGGGTGCTCCTCGCGACCAGGATCGTGGCCGCCCTCGCCAATGCCGGATTCCTCGCGGTGGCCCTCGCCACCGCGACCGCTCTCGTCCCGACACAGGCAAGGGGCCGCGCGGCCTCGATCCTGGTCGGAGGGATCACCCTGGCCTGTGTCACGGGAGTGCCCGGTGGGGCACTGTTGGGGCAGTTGTGGGGCTGGCGTTCGGCATTCTGGGCCGTGGCACTGCTCTCCGTGCCTGCGGTCTTCGCCGTACTCAAGGCGGTTCCGAACACGGAGACATCCGCTGCCCCTCTCGGAGTGCGACAGGAACTGCGCGCGCTGAAGGATCCCCGGCTGCTGATGACCCTGTCGGTGGGTGCCCTGATCAACGGTGCGACCTTCTGCGCCTTCACCTATCTCGCCCCGCTGATCATCGATGTCACGGCCCTGAGCTCCGCCTGGGTACCGGGTGTTCTGGCACTGTTCGGTCTGGGCTCGTTCCTCGGGGTGACCGTCGCCGGTCGGTTCTCTGACGTACGGCCGTGGCCGCTGCTCTGCTACGGCACGATCGCCCTCGGCATCGGCTGGGCGGTGTTCGCCTGGTGGGCGAACCATCTCGTGGTGGCTCTCGGGCTGGTACTCATCCAGGGCGCGCTGTCGTTCGCCGTCGGGTCGACGGTGATCGCCCAGGTGCTCGCAGCAGCCCACACGGCACCGACCCTGGCGGGTTCCTATGCGACGGCCTCGTTCAATGTGGGGGCCGCTCTCGGGCCGTGGTTCGGCGGGGTCGCCATCGCCACGACCGAGAGCTATCGCTCGCCGTTGTGGGTGAGTGCCTTCTTGGTGGTGCTGGCGCTCATCGCCGGTGGGGTGGCGATGGCCAGGAACACGGGTGGAGTGAAGGCTCTCCGCTCCGGGCAGCGGGATCCTTCGTACACTGGTGAGATGCACCAACGACATTGATCCTCGGCCGAGGATCGTCCGGCGCGGCGCGCGCCGGAGACCGGGCGCGCCGCGTCTGAGTGCTGCCCATCGCCCGAAGCGGGTCGGCGGGTGGGAACGGCCGGGGGATGCCGGGGGCCTCCCCCGTGGCGAGTGGACCCTGCCACCGTCCGTTCCCCCGCCGAAGGAATGCCTCCCATGCCGCTTTCTCGTGCGCCCGTGCCAGCGCGCGCCTCCGTACCCGTTGAAGTACGCCGTCTGGAGCGCAGGCTGCTCGCCTATGCCGGTCTCGACGATTTCATTCTGTTGTATCCGGTCTATGCGGTGCTCTTCACCGACCACGGACTGAGCACTGCCGAGATCTCATCCCTGTTCGTCATCACGTCCCTGACGGGCCTCCTGGTGGAGGTGCCGTCAGGGGTGTGGGCGGACACCGTGTCCCGACGTCGCATGCTGGTCATCGGCCCTGCGTTGGCGTCGATGGGATTCGCCCTGTGGGTCGCCCTGCCGGGGTACGCCTCATTCGCGTTGGGAATGGTCCTCTGGGCCGGTGGTGGGGCTCTGCGTTCGGGTTCGATGGAGGCATTGGCCTACGAGGAGTTGGAACGCCTGGGCGCCGAACAGCGGTATCTGCGGCTGATGGGCCGTGCCGCTGCGGCCAGCACGACGGCCACAGCCCTGGCGACCGCGGCGGCGGGTCCGCTGTTCGCCTGGGGCGGCTACCCGGCGTTGGGCGCCGCCAGCGTCCTGGCCTGCGTGTTGTGTTCCGCGGCTGCGCTGACACTGCCCGAGCACCGGCGTTCCCACTCGGCGGCTGGGGCAACGACTGCCGCTGAACCACAGACCGCCCGGTCGGTGTTCAGCAGTGGTCTGGCCGAAGTCCGGGCCGGACGAGGCGTACGGTACGCCCTACTCATGTCCGTACTGTTGACCTCTGTCTGGGGTGCGCTGGAGGAGTACGTTCCGCTGCTGGCGGCCGAAATGGGTGCGGCGACCCGTGACATTCCGTGGTTCGTTCTGATCGTCTGGGTCGGTGTGACGCTCGGCGGGCTGTTGGCGGAGCGGGCGGAACAGCTCTCGCACCGGGTCATGGGCGGGCTTCTGGCCCTGGCAGCGCTCCTGTTGGCCATGGGTGCGCTCGCCGGCGCACTGTGGGGGTTCCTCGCGCTCGCCTTCGCCTTTCTGGTGTTCCAGTTGGCCGATGTGGTGGCCGACGCTCGGCTTCAGGGCACGATCACCGGGCCGAGCCGGGCAACGGTGACCTCGTTGGCCGGTTGGGGTACCAGTTGCACCACGCTCGTCGTCTACGGCGTGTACGGGACGGCGTCCGGGCAGTTGGCCCACGGTCCGCTGTTCGCGTTCTTCGCCGTTCCGTATCTGGTGGTGGCCGCGGTGCTGGCCCGGCGCGCAGTGCGGTACGAAGGCTGACGGCACGGTCCGCCGCTCGGTGTTGCTGACGGATGCCCGGTCAGCAACACCGAGGGCGCACCGAGCGAGGGGCCGCCCATCGCCACCGCGGGATGCCGGATCGCCAGGGGAGGCATGACCCCGGACTCGTACGAGGTGACCCGGACTCGCACGAGGAGATCGGGGCTCGTACGAGGAGATCGGGGCCGGCTCGCATCCGTGCCCTCGGCTTCGGCCGCCCGGGGTCGTACCTATCCGGCGAGGAGTGGGATCAACTGCTCTTCCTCGTAGGTCAAGTGGTCCTCAAGGGCCCAGGTCAATCGCTCGACCTCGGTGAGGAGGACCAGTGGGTCGATGTCCTCGATGGAAATGACCCGTTGGAGGTCCTCGATCAGTACGGCGATCTTCTGGTGCTCCTGGTCGAGACGCTCCAGAACGGGAGCCGCTTCGGGGTGGTGTCGGGCGAGCGCCGGAAACATCATGGTGTCCTCGCCGGTGTGGTGGTTGTGCAATCCCTGACACATCGCCAGGCAGTTGATCCGCAGTTGGGCGCCCACCCTGGGTCCCGATCGTCGGACTTCTTCGCGGATCAGTGCGAGTTCATGGCGGAATCCCTGGTGGATCAGCCTGATGGCCTCTCCCGGGGAGGAAGCGGCGATGTTGGGCGGGCCGGCGGGGATTTCCCTGAGTGCGATCACGGGAATGACCCGGTCGGTCTTCGCCTGGTAATCGGCCCACCCCCCTTCGGACTCGACCGCCCGGGCGAAGGCGGCATCCCGTTCCGCGCCGACCAACACCGTGGCCTGCGCCTCATAGGTGAAGACGCCGGCCTCCACGGTGACACGCGGATTGGCCAGGAGGTTGTGGTACCAGGCGGGATGCCGGGGTGCGCCAGCGGCCGAGGCGATGACGAGGACACGATCATCGGCGTCGGGGAGATAGGCGACGGGGGTGGTGTGGCTGGCGCCCGAGCGGGCCCCGGTCGTGGTGAGGAGGAGCAGCCTCGCCCCCTCGAACGGGCCGCCGACGACACCGCCTCGGGCCCGGAACTCCTCGATGATCTGCTGATTGAAATCGTTTGGCATGCTCTGCTTTCTCGCGTTCTCTGCACGGCTGACCAGAGCGCGCGGCGCGCTTGGCCATGCCCGAGAAGCCGTCGGACAATGGACGGCGGAATCAATTCGGTGAGGGCTTGCGCCGTATGAAGGGCACAAGGGGCTTTCATCTCAACAGCGCGCGAGGCGCCGGATGTGTGAAAGCAGAAAGGCGGGGCTCTCACCCGCCTCGGATTCACTCCGAGGCCGGGAACCCAACTCGCTTCTGGCACAAGGCCGACCCGGCAGTCACATCGCGCATCCTATGCAGCGCGTGGGCGTGGAGGCAATGTGGATTTCGCTGGGCGGGTCACCGCAGTGGTGAACCAACACCCCCGAGTCGCCGGGGCCAGGGCGATACTGCGGACCGGCGCGAGACACTGCACTGCATCCGTTGCGGTGTGTCGGCGGGTGTGTTCGGGTGGGCGGACCACAACATGTGGGGACATGGTCCCGGGGACAAGCGCGTAGCCGTGCTCGGCCGCGGCTGTCGTCAGGAACGCCGCGGCTATCGTCAGGAACCGTGGGAGGTGTCTTGCGGAACGGACCAGTCGTCGGCGCCGCCTCCTCGCCACTGGATCAGGTCCGACCCCACGAGATCGATCGTCTCGGCAGTCGGGGCGAGCTCGGCGCGGAGCAACTCGGCGAGTTCGCCCCGTCCGTACACGAATCCCACGATCCGGCCATTCACCGTCACCCGGCGACCACCGCTACGGGAGGGTGGCTGCACAATGACGGGCGGATGCCGGGACATGACTCCACCCTGCATCCAGACCGGCGGGAACGCATCCCGAGATCCTTCGACGTAACCATGGCGGGGGCGGGAACCGCAGCGGCCGGCAATGGTGTCTGTTCTGGGGAGAGCGGGTGGGTGCCGTGCGGCAGCCGGGGCCGGTCATCGTGCGGTCGTTGACGACCGTGCTGGACACCGGCCGTGGCGGCGAGGGGGACGGGATGAACACGTGGTCGGTTCCGGGGTACACCGATGTCCGAGAGCTGGGCTCAGGTGCGAGCGGACGGGTCGTCCAAGCGGTCCATGACACCACCGGGACAGCAGTGGCGATCAAGTACCTCAGTGAACGACTGAGGTCGAACCCCAGCTTTGTCCAGGGCTTCCGTGCGGAGGCCCGGCTGCTCGGCGGACTGGACTCGCCCCACGTCGTCAGACTGTACGAGTACGTCGAGTCCCCCCACGGGGCAGCCATCGTGATGGAGTTGGTCGATGGCATCGCCCTGCGTGCCCTGCTGCGCGAAGAAGGGGCGACCACCGGCCCGGAAGCTGCTCTCGTGGTGCTGAAGGGCTCCCTCCTGGGCCTGGCCGCAGCACACCGAGCAGGTGTGGTGCACCGTGACTACAAGCCGGACAACGTTCTGGTCGCCGCGGACGGCTCGTCCAAACTGGTCGACTTCGGCATCGCCGTGGACCACGGATCGACAGTGGAGGTGGCCGGCACCCCGGCCTATATGGCTCCGGAGCAGTGGCAGGGGGAGCCCGCCTCACCGGCCGCTGACGTCTATGCGGCCACGGCGACCTTCTACGAGTGCCTGACGGGGCACAAGCCCTACTCGGGAGAGAACTTCGCGGAACTCGCCCTGCAACACATCGAAACGCCGGTACCGGACGAGGACGCTCCGGAGGCCGTACGCCCCCTGATCCGGCGGGGGCTGGCCAAGTCGCCCGCGGATCGCCCTGCGAACGCCGATGTGTTCGTGGCCGAACTGGATTCGATCGCACAGAGGGCGTACGGGCCCGAGTGGGAGGAGCGGGGACAGCGCAAGCTCGCGGCCCTCGCCGCACTGCTGCCCCTCCTGTTCCCCTTCGCCGGCGAGGCGGGAGGCACCACCGAACTGGCCACCACCGCGCTCCGACGGCCCGATCCGACGGTAGGCGGGCTCGTTCCTGGTGGTCCTGGTTCCGGTCGTGACCTCATCTCGGCGCTCCGGGGAGTCCTGGCCAGTGCCCTCGCCCTGGCCGTGGCACTCGCGGTTCTCGCCGGGCTGCTCGCACTGATCATCGTCCAGGAATCGGCCGCCAGCACTCCGGTGCGGGTGAGCGCCCAGAACCTCGCCACCACCAGTGCGTCCCCCGAATCGACACCTGCGGAACCGACCGCCGAAGCACAGAGTTCCGGGCCCCCCGAGCCCTCGCCTTCGCTGCTTGAGATCTCCTCGCCGTCGCCGACGCCCTCGCCGTCACTGAGCACCCGGCCCGAGGCTTCCGCGTCCGAAACGGCCGCGCCCGTGCCCTCAGCGCCGCAGTCCTCGTCCGCACCGGTGGTGTCCCCCTCGGTGAGCCCGCCGCCGAGCACTCGTCCGAGCCCTTCGGCATCGGCCACGCCCCCGGTACGGGTCCGCTCCGTGGCGGTCAATTCCTTCCAGCAGCGGCGCCGAGGGCCTGTCGCGGACGCGGCCATCAGCGTGCTGACCGATGGGACGGGCACTGTCACCGTCGTCGTCACCTGGTACACCGGCGATGTCCCGGGCGAGCTCGGGATGGCTGAGGGGTCGGAGAGCTTCACTTTGCAGGGCGCCCAGGAGTACGCCCTCACCCCCAGTCACGCTTTTCAGGGGACGGGTTGCTACCTGGGCGTCCGCGCCACGACACAGCCGGATGCGACCAGCGGGGAATCCACCCGCCAGATCACACGGGGGTGCGCCCTCCAATGAACGAGCCACCGCCTCCGTACCGTCGGGGGCCCCAGGTCGAAGGTTCTCCCGGGCCCCAACCAGAGCCCGGGGACGAGTACAGTGCGACCGCTCTGGGCAGCCACTGGTTCGAAGGGCCGCGCGCCGCGGAAGGGATCGACCGTCCCACTCTGGTGCAGCCGCTCCCCTGGGGTGCCGTACGGCCCGACCGGGTGGAGGGCGAGGTGTTGCGGTTCGGTCCGGGGGTGACGGCCTCACCCCCGGGCGTCCTCGCCCCCTCCATCGCCACAGCCGTATGGCACGGCGCCCATTCAGCCGACGGTCGGGGCATCGCCGGGCCGCACGGGCGCGGGCCCGCCCGTGCGCGAAGGCTGCGCCGCTACGCCCTGGCAGCGACCGTACTGACTCTTGTCCTGGCGTTCCTCGCCTGGCAGCGCTACGGCAGCTCCCTGGCGGTGGAGGGCGTCTCGGTGGACCCTCGCTCCACCGCCATCGGCTGTGACAGCACCGCCGACCTCGTGGCCGTGGTACGCACCGACGGACGCCCCGGAACGCTTCACTACCGCTGGGTGCGCAGCGATGGAACGCGTTCGGAGCGATTGCGGGAGACCTTGGCCCGTGGGCAGAAGACCGCTCGGTTACACCTGCTCTGGACGTTCCACGGCACGGGTGCGTACCGCGCGAGCGCCGAACTCCAGATCCTCTCCCCCTCGACCGAGCGTGCGATCGGCCGATTCAGCTATGCGTGCAACGGCTGATCGACAGTCTGCAAGGCCCCTCACGCCTTCCTCAACGGTGTGCCGTGCGCTCGTGGTTACCGCGGACTCCGGGCAGATGGATCACGATGAGGACCACCGCGGCCATCATGACATTGCGGCCGGCCGGCTCCAGTCCGTTCCACTGCGGCGACTGCCACATCTGGAACCACTCGCCCCCGATGGCGATGAATCCCAGCCCGAAGAGGAGCAGGGTCATCGTCAGCCCGAAGGTCGTGGTCTTCCTCGCACGCCGGAAGTCGCCCTTGCGCAGGCTCTTCGTCCACAGCCAGGTCGCCGCGGCGAGGACCAGGGCTGCCATCGTCTCCCAGACAATGATCGCAACATAGGCGATATCGCTGATGGTTCGGGATTCGATGGCACGCCACATGACGTCTTCGTCCTTGAATGTGGTGTCCATCGCCAGGACATGGCGGACGAATTGTCTATTGGTGTCGAAATCAGAGATGTTTCCCCATGCCACCAATGTCATATACACCGCAATCGTAGCGGTGAGGGCGGTAGCCGCTCCCGGCAATGTCCCCAATGAGAGAATCCGCCCGTACTTAACGCCCCCTCGGCGCTCAACCGCTGCCATGCTCTTCCCCTACCCCATGCATTCGGCGACCTTTTCCCTTTCCATCGTGGCACGTTTCTCGATGAACTCCGCAGCATGGCGAAATGACGCCAACCAAGCGACGCTTTCAGGCCGTTGAGTAGGGCAGCAACCACGCGAACCACTCCACCAGCGGCCCTCATCTCGTCCACTTGACGATAAGCCTCCTCGTGGCTATCGTCAGAGAGACGAAAAATGGGGGTTAGGTATGGCTGACATCGTTCGGCGATTCGGTTGGCGTCATCTTCGCTCGGCACCAACCGCGCACATTCGTCACCACCGCAGGGGACAACTCGTCCACGACGGGACGGGGTTGAGCTTCTGGTTCCGCGCTCTGACGGCTGCCCTGTGCGAAGTCCCGGTCGACGACCGGGAGGAATCCATGGTCTTCCACGCGCGCACCGCGGACTTCCAGGATGTGACCGTCCAGGCGACGGTCACGTACCGCGTCGCCGATCCGGCCGTTGCGGCCGAGCGGATCGACTTCTCGATCGATCCGGACACCGGAGCGTGGCGCGGCGCACCACTCCCCCAGATCTCCACCCTGTTGACCGAGACCGCCCAACAGCACGCGCTGGATGTGCTGGCCCGTACGCCCCTGTCCGCCGCTCTGGTTGACGGGGTGTCAGCAGTGCGGGGGCGCATCGCCGACGGGCTCGGGGACGAACCCCGGCTCTCAGCCACCGGTATCGCACTCGTCGCCGTCCGAGTGGTGGCGATCCGCCCCGAACCGGAGGTGGAACGGGCCCTGCGCACCCCGGCGCGCGAACAGATCCAACAGGATGCGGACCGAGCCACCTACGAGCGGCGCGCCAATGCCGTCCAGCGCGAACGCGCGATTGCCGAGAACGAGTTGGCCAGCAAGATCGAACTGGCCCGGCAGGAGGAGTTGCTGGTCGAGCAGCGCGGCACGAACGCCCGCCGCGAGGCCGAGGAGAAAGCAGCTGCCGACGGAGTGCGAACCGAGGCGGAGGCCCTGCGCACCGTGCGGCTCGCGATGGCACAGGCAGAGGCGACGCGCGCAGCGGGAGAAGCGCGCGCCGATGCCCAGTCGGCCTGGCTGCGGGTCCACTCGGAGGTGGACCCGGCAACGCTGCACGCCCTTACCGGGTCACGGCTCGCCGAGAACCTGCCGCGCATCGACAGCCTCACCGTCTCGCCCGACGTCCTCACCGGACTGCTCGCGAAGCTGGGCGCCGGCCACCAGATGCCGGCCCCACCCGCAGGAGACCGGCGGTGAGCCTGGCTCCTCGGGCAGTGGTGGTCCACCGGACGAGCGAGTACGAGGAGTTGCTCGCCCGCCACGGCACCCATGGCCAGGCCGAGTTCTTCCTCTCGTCGCGCGGGCGTGGCATCGACGACGTGGTCGATCGGCATCGGAGGAAGCAGCTCTCGCTCAGCGAGGTCGAGGCCGCCATTCCGGCGAGTTGGCGCCAGGCCCGCCTGGAGCGAGCCGACCTGGACCGGTTCCTCTTCGGACCTGAGGACGTGGTCGTGGTGGTGGGGGCGGACGGGCTGGTGGCCAACACGGCGAAGTACCTGTCGGAGCAGCCGGTGGTGGGTATCGACACCGAGCCCGGCCGAGGTCTCGGGACCTTGGTGCGGCACCGCCCGCGGGACACCGCCCGGCTGTTGTCGGCAGCCGCCGCGGGCGGCCCCGCCATCGATGAACTCACCATGGTGGAGGCCGCGGCCGACAACGGTGAGCGGCTGTGCGCCCTGAACGAGATCTACTTCGGCAGTCCGGGCCATCAGAGCGCTCGCTACCGCCTCACGCCTTCCGCAGCCACCGATCCGGAGACGCAGGCGTCCTCGGGTGTGCTGGTGGGAACCGGCACGGGGTCGACGGGTTGGCTGCGCTCGCTCTGGCAGGAGCGGAGCAGCGCACTGCCGCTTCCCGGTCCGGCCGATCCCCGGTTGCTGTGGTTCGTGCGCGAGGCGTGGCCGTCACCCGCCACCGGCACGCGGCTGGTCGAGGGGACACTGGCCGGCACGGAGGAGCTTCGGCTCACGGTGGAGTCCGACCGTCTCGTCGCCTTCGGGGACGGCATCGAGAGCGATGCGCTGGAACTGACGTGGGGCCAGACCGTGCGGGTGGGCATCGCGGCGAGACGGTTGCGGCTGGTGTGAAGAAGGTGGCTCGGTCACGGCGAAGCCGGGTGAGGGAGCGCCCGAAAGTGGTGGGCGCGCGCAGAACAGGTCAGAGCACCAATCGGGCGTAGCGGGGCAAGGGGCACAGTACGTCGCGGGCTCACCGGCACCGGTGCATGCCTTTCACGCGCAGCCCTCAAGGGAGCAGGACGTCATCCCGCCACCGAACACCGCGGAGTATCGCTCCCTGGTGCATACAGCGACGCGACACGGACCATAGGGAGCCGGGGCACCACCGGACGTGGGCCTTCGAGGGACACCAAACACCGAGCCGTACCGTTCTCGGCGACCGACGATGCACTGTCGTTCAGCTCGTGAGCTGGCTGGAGCACGAGGCTTTCGTGCTTTCCGAGCCAAAGAGCACTCCCCCATGAATTGCATGCCATGGGCAGAAGGCAACCCAATTGCTCGTACACCAACAAAAAGGGGGAAGCGACCACGTCGCGTCAGGGCCGACCCACCATTTCCGCACGCCGCTCTTCATGGGGCATGCATTGATCCCGCCACTCCGGCCGAACGCCACTCATCACGTGATAGGTGCCCGAAAAGCGAACTTGCCCTACCGCACTTCGCGATCCGAGGATCGCCACCACGTCGATTGGCAGGCTCATGACCAAACCGGTCCGGAGGGTCCGTCGATCGCACGGTTCCAGGGCCCGTCCTCCCACCGGGCCCCTCGATCTCCCATCGGAGGTTGCAGTGAAACTGAAGCGACTCTTACCCCTCGGCTCCTTCACCGGACGCGCCCGTATGGTCGCGGTCACCGCCAGCCTGGTCACAGTCACCGCCTTGGCCGCGCCCCACGCGGTCGCCGAACCGAGCGGCACGGCGCGGGCCACATCGGCGCAGCTCGCCCAAGCCAGTGAGGCGGTCCTCGAAGCCGATGTCGCGGGCACGGCCTGGTACACGGATCGAAGGACCAGCAAGATCGTCGTCACCGCCGATCAACGGGTCACAGCCGGACAGCTGGCCCAACTCAAAGAGGCCGCAGGCGCATACGCCGGCACCCTGGAGATCAAGCGGGCCGCCGGCACCTTCAGCAGACTGATAGCCGGTGGCGAGGCCATCTACTCGACCGGGGCCCGGTGCTCCCTCGGCTTCAACGCGGTCCGCGCCGGGACCTACTACGCACTCACCGCGGGACACTGCACCAACGGCCGAAGCACCTGGTACACCAACCCGGCCAACACCGTGCTGCTGGGCACCACCGTGGCGTCCAGCTTCCCCGTCGACGACTACGGCATCATCCGGCACGCGAACCGCGCCGCCGCCGACGGCCGCGTCTACCTGTACAACGGCACGTACCGGGACATCGTCAACGCGGGCAACCCCGCCGTCGGTCAGTTCGTCGAGCGCACCGGCTCCACCACGGGCTACCACAACGGCCGGGTGACCGGCCTCAACGCCACGGTGAACTACGGCGGCGGCCAGCTCGTCTACGGCCTCATCCAGACCAATGTCTGTGCTCAGCCCGGTGACAGCGGCGGCCCGCTGTTCTCCGGTTCCACAGCACACGGACTGCTCTCCGGCGGCAGCGGCAACTGTTCGGTGGGCGGAACGACCTTCTACCAGCCGGTCACCGAGCCCTTGGGCCTGTACGGACTGAGCGTGTTCTGACACCCCGAGCACCATCGGTGGCCCCCGTCGACGGATGGGGGCCACCGGCCGTTCGTCCTCATGAAGCAAGGCGTCATGGAGGCAGGGGCCATAGAGCGAGGCGGCGTGGAGCGAGGCGGTGTGGAGGGTGGGGCCATCGCTGTCGTCCCCGCCGCGGCATCGCCTAAGGTGAAGGTCAACAAGGGACCGCGACAGAGGGGAAGGCGATGCACTCACGCACCCGACTCCTCGTCGCAGCAGCACTGACGTCGGTCCTGCTCGCCGTCTGGGGGACCTTCTCGGTCCTGGTCGGCGTACCGCACACGACCGGCGTCACCACCACTCACGCGGCGCCCGTCGGCCCCCTGGTGCCCCTCCGCGCCGACACCTCCCGGACCGGTTCGCCCCACCAGGAGCCCCACTCCGAGGTGCGTCGTCTGGTGCACACCGGCGTCGAGGAGGCCGTGGCGGTCGACACCGGCGCCCGACTGCTCCTCGCGCCCCCCGCCCCGGCGGGACCGGTCGCGTTCGACTTTCCCCGCCCGTCGGTCGGTGACGCCTGCGTCGGACCGCGCCAGGAGCGCGCACCGCCCGGTTCTCCGTACAGCCCGCGACACACCCGCGCACCGCCCTCCACAACGAGCAGCTGACGTCCTTCAGCACCTGCCCACCCCGCCGCACGACCGTGCCGGGGTGCCCGAGCAGGTGCTCCTTGACCTTTCCGCTGTCCGCAGGCGCCCGTAGGCGCTCTGCGCGCTGCCCGTGGAGTCCTCATGTCTCGTCGCGCCACGTTCTGGCGCGCCCTTCTGGCGCTCGCTCTCATCGCCCTGTCGGTCGGTGTGGCCCTGACCAACCCGCCCCGCCTCGGACTCGATCTACGAGGTGGCACCCGCATCGTCCTGGAGACCCGGGACTCCCCCACCGTGAAGGCCGACGCCGCAGCGACCGACCGGGCACTGGAAGTCCTTCGGCAACGCGTCGACGCCCTGGGAGTGTCGGAACCGTCGCTGGCCCGCTCCGGTGAACAGCGCATCGTCGTCGAACTGCCCGGGGTACGCGACCCCCGTGAAGCAGCCGAGGTCATCGGCCGTACCGCACAGCTCACCTTCCACCCCGTACAGGAGATGACTGCGGGACCCAAGAGCGGTCCCGCAGCGGACGGATCACGCGTCCTGCCCGATCCGGACGCATCCGGGAGCTTTCTCCGGCTGGCACCGCCCGGGCTGACCGGCGAGGGGGTCAAGGACGCTTCCGCCGTCCTGGACGCCCAGTCCGGTCGGGGCTGGACGGTCGACCTCTCCTTCCGTGGCGGCGGCAAGGACTGGGCACGGATCACCGGAGAGGCCGCTTGCGCAGCCCCCGGTGATCCGGCGCGCCGGGTCGCGATCGTCCTGGACGACGCGATCGTGTCCGCTCCCGGCATGGAACAGTCAGTGCAGTGCGGAGCGGGCATCAGCGGCGGGAACGCCCAGATCACCGGTGGCTTCAGCGCCGACGAGGCGCGCGATCTGGCGGCCCTCGTCAAGGGGGGCGCCCTGCCCGTTCCGGTGACGACGATCGAACAGAGCGTGGTCGGACCCACACTCGGCAAGGAAGCCATCCAGGCGAGCGCACTGGCCGCCGTGATCGGTCTGATCTGTACCGGCGTGTTCATCATCGCCGTGTACCGGCTGGTCGGGCTGCTCGCCACGATCGCACTCGCCCTGTACGGGCTGATGTCGTACGCCGCGGTCGTCGCGCTCGGCGCCACGCTGACCCTGCCGGGACTCGCCGGATTCGTCCTGGCGATCGGTATCGCCGTCGATGCGAATGTGCTGGTCTTCGAACGCGCACGGGAGGAGTACCTTCGCTCCCCGGACCGGGCGATGGATCTACGGCGTCCGTTGCGCGTCGGATTCGACAAGGCGTGGAGCGCGGTCGCCGACTCACATGTGACGACCCTGCTCGCCGCCGGTCTGCTGTTCGTCTTCGCCATCGGACCGGTCAAGGGATTCGGGGTGACGCTCGCGATCGGTGTCGTGGTGTCCCTGGTGTCGGCGATGCTCATCACCCGGCTGCTCGCCGAGTGGGCACTGCGCCGGGGCTGGGTGCGCAAGAGGCCCGCGATCACCGGTCTGACGCTGACGGGACGGGTACGGGCAGCTCTGGCGAAGCGCCCACCCCGACTGATGCGGAACAGGCGCCGTTGGCTCGGCGGCTGCGCCGCGCTGCTGCTGTTCGCTCTGGGCGGCATCGGTGTCCGCGGTCTGGAGTTCGGCGTCGAGTTCACGGGCGGGCGGCAGATCCAGTACGCGGCGGAGCGCCCGGTGGACGCGGACATCGCCCGGCAGGCCGTGGCGGACGCGGGATTCCCGCGGGCCGTGGTGCAGGCGACGGGCGAGCAGTCCATCACCGTCCGTACCGGGGAGCTCGACAACGAGGAGCAGGAGAAGGTCCGCGGCGCACTGGAGAAGGCCGTCGGCGAGGTCGCGGTCGAACGGGACGACACCATCGGGCCGAGCCTCGGCAGCGAGTTGCGCCAACACGCACTGATCGCACTGTCGGTGGCCGTGGCAGCGCAACTGGTCTATCTGACCGTACGGTTCCGCTGGACCTTCGCAACGGCGGCGGTGGCGGCGATGGTCCAGGACGTCCTGCTGGTGGTGGGGTTGTTCGCCTGGTTGGGCAAGCCGGTGGACAGTGTGTTCCTGGCAGCCCTGCTGACCGTGGTCGGATACTCGGTCAACGACACGGTCGTCGTCCTCGACCGACTCCGAGAACTGCGCCGCGCGGCGCCGCGCGGCGCATGGCCGGAGCTTGCTGACAAGGCCGTAGCGCAGACCCTTCCCCGTACGGTGAACACGGGAATGGGTGCGCTGTTCGTCCTGATCGCACTCGCCGTACTGGGTGGGGACTCGCTGACCGACTTCTCCATCGCCCTGCTCGTGGGAGTCGTGGCGGGCATGGCATCGACCGTCTTCACCGCGATGCCGATCGCCGTCGGCCTCCAGCACCGCTATCCCGATCGACCGCGTTCCCGGCCGACGGGGACGAAGCGAAAGGACCGCGGAACGGGAGCGGTGGTGTGAACGACTGACGTGGGTCAGCCGGAGTGCGGGGCGGCAACTGCTCGCCCCGCCTCCGCGGCGGCTAGCCGGACGTGGTGGAGCAGCCCTCGTCGAGGCGGTCGAGATGGAACATCAACTCGGGCCGGTCCCAGTTCACCACGGACGGCTGCGCGGCAACGGTGCCCGTGCGCTCTGCTCCGACGCTGCGGTAGAAGCCTTCGGCAGGGGGGTGGGAGACGACGCGAACGGCAGCGAGGCCGGCGCTTCGCGCCTCGGTGATCATGTGGGTAATCAGTTGGCGTCCGACACCGAGACCCTGGGCCCGGTCCGCCACGAACATCAGATCCAGCTCGGGCGGGTCGAGGAGGAGCGCGTAGAACCCGAGCAGTGCGTCGTCCTCGCCGATCGCGATGTGCACCGAGTGGGCTTCGATGTAGTCGGGCCCCACCCGGTACCCGGCGACCATCGACGCATAGCCACCCTCGTAGGCGCGTGAGCGGCGCACCATCGCGGTGAGGCGTTTGGCGTCCCGGGGGGTCGCCCGTGCGATCCGCACGGTCGGCCCCCGTTCCCGCCGCCCTCGTCGATCCCGGGTCGTCATGCGTGAACTCATGAAGTGAGTATTACATTCACTGTTCAGATGTGAAGAAAGAGGCAGAAGGGATGGCCGGCGGGGTCGAAGAGGACCCGGACGTCGTCCTGTGGCTGGCTGGTGGCCTCCCTTGCCCCCAGGGCGACCGCACGCCGGGTTGCCACCTCCAGATCATCGACGTGGATGTCCAGGTGCAGCATCTTCTGCTGCTCATCGACTTCCTCGGGCCATCGGGGCGGGACATAGCCGGCCTCGCCCTGGAGGGAGAGCGCCGGACCCCCGTCCAGGGAGCGCAACTGGACCCAGTCGGGTTCACTGGCGGTGACCTCCCATCCCAGCAATCGCCCATAGAAGGCAGCGAGGGCATGTGCATCGCGGCAGTCGATGACCACGCTGGCCAGGGTGAACCGAGGAGCATCCGTCACTCCTCCACCCTTCCCCGCCAACGGCCTCCGTGCACTCCCGCCCAGGGCACCGGGCGGATGGGCTCCGACTTGGGAAGGGATCGGCCGCACCGACACCTTCCAGGGCAGGCATCCGCAGGTGATGGGCGGTCAGGCTGCGCGCCAGTACCCCAGGGTGTGGATGCGGTCCTTCGGCAGTGCGAGTTCCTTGCGGAGGTAGGAGGAGAGCGACCGCGTGGTGGCGGTGTCACAGGCGACCCAGACGTACGCGCCAGAGGGGTCATCGATCAGTTCGGGTAGCGACTCCTTGACCTGGGCCACCAGATGGGCACCGCGCTCCTTGCGCGGAACCCGGCGCAGTTCATGGCGGTCGGCGTGCAACCTCAGCGGCAGTTCTTCCTCGACCACGTCGCCGGTCTCGAACCAGATCGTCGCCGGAGTGTCCGGAAGCGCATCGAGGAGGGAGTTGATCGCGGGGAGGGACGCTGGGTCGCCGATGACGAAGAGACGCTTCGGGAGCGGTGCGGGGGCGGTGAATCCGGTGCCTTGGAGGGTGGCGTCGACGCAGTCGCCCACCTCCGCCGAGCGTGCCCAGTCGCTGGCCCGCCCGTCGTGCAGGGCGAACTCGATGCTGAAGGTGCCGGCTTCGGAATCGGGATCCACGAGGGTGTAGGCCCGCTGATGGGGCTTGTCCCCGTTGTCGAACCAGACCCGAACCCACATGGTCGGGTGGACACCGGTCTGCGCCAGCATGCCGCCATCGGTGAAGTGCACACGCCGAAAACGTTCGGTGACCTGCTCGACCCCGCTCACGGTGAACACGAAGTCCTTGCCGCGCATCAGCTTGAGGACCACACCTTCCCAGCCGTGCCCCATGCTCGCCCGCCTCCCCTCACCAGCCCGAATATGTCTCGGGACAGTAGCATCAATTTAGGGCAGCCTAACCTTACTGGAACGGAAGATCGTGGGCGGTTTTCCGGGCAGGCAAGGATCAGCCGGAAGTTGTTGCTGGACCTGAGGGGGCGCCCTGTGCGGCGTCATAAGTGGAACGGGCCCTATCCATGTGTGCGGTGTTCTCCTCGGCCCATCGTCCGAGCTCGTCCAACACCGGCAGGAGGCTGAGCCCCAGCGGGGTCAGTGCGTAGTCCACGCGGGCCGGCACGCCGGGGACGAGTGTGCGGGTGAGCAAGCCGTCGCGTTCGAGTCGGCGCAGTGACTCCGTGAGCATCTTCTGACTCGCGCCCGCTATCGACCGGGCCAGCTCTCCGTAGCGCCGCGGCCCGTCGGCCAGTTCCTTGAGCACTACGGCGACCCACTTCTCGCCGAGGCGGGCCAGGAGTCGGTTGGTCGGACAGAGGGCGAACGCGTCCTGATGGACGGTGCGTGCCTCGGCCCGCCGTTGGGCGGCGGTGCGCGTGGTCATGGCTTCCCTTCGCGTGCGTTGGCCACGGTGAAGTGCCTACTCCCGTCCAACGGTAGGCCCACCTACGGTCCTTGAGCAGCGGCATGTTTCCCGAGGAATCCCGAAGACGCTCAGGAAACCCGAAGAACCCCAGAGCAAGAGGAGTGGACCGACCTTGACCACGATTGCAGTCCTGGGTACGGGCGCGGTGGCGCGGGCCCTGACGGGCGGGCTCCAGCACGTCGGACACCGGATCCTGATGGGCTCGCGCGATCCGCAGCGCGTGCGGTTCGAGGAGTGCCGGGACCTCCGGGCCGTCGGCTTGCGCGATGCGGCCGGCGCGGCGGACGTCGTCGTCAACGCACTGCCGGGAGACGTCTCCGTACGGGTACTCTCCGACCTCGGGGGCGAGCTCGCCGGCAAGGTGCTGGTGGATGTGGCGAACGCCGTCGAGTCGGGTCCGAGCGGATTCGCGTCCGCCGTCCGGTATCCCGGCGGGAGCCTGGCCGAGGAGCTCCAACGGACACTGCCCGGCGCCCGGGTGGTGAAGACCCTGAACACGGTGCATGTGTCGCTCATGTCCCGACCTGCTCGGGCGAGCGTCCCACCCAGCGCCTTCCTCTCCGGCGATGACACCGGGGCGAAGCAGACCGTGGCCGAACTCCTCGGTGATCTGGGCTGGCCTCCGGAGTCGATCATCGACCTCGGAGGCGTACGTACGGCCCGGGGGCCCGAGTCGTTCGTGCTGATGATCGGCGATCTGGTACGCGCACTGGGACCGGTGCCCTTCGGCATGGCCATCGCCCGCTGAGCCGGACGGATTCGGCTCCAGAACACCGTCGCGTTCGAACGGGAAGACCCGGGAGAACACAGGAGAGCGACGTCCTGGCGAGTACGGGGGGCCTGCCCGCCATGTCCAAGGATTGAAACTCGACAGTCAGGAATGCGCCTGAATCAGCTGGAATCCGCCTTGCTCGTGTCTCTGACAGCGGATAAAACGGTGGGGGCGGTGGCCAGCCAGGGTCCTCCGCTCCGAGCCGGACCTACCAGTAGCATATGACCGGGGCACCACCACATCGAGTGTTGCCAAATCCCTTACGGGCCATCGCTCCCTGTGCAAGAGTCGTAACGGTCCACTGTTCAGACCGTGTCTCAGACCTGGCCCCCGGCCACGCCTGTATCGGAGTACGACATGCCGTCCCATGTGTTCGCGGACCGTCCTGCCGCGCAGCCTCCAGAGCGCGGCGCCGTCGACGCCTTGATCACCCGGACGCACCGGCTCAGGGGCGACGTGGACGCCGTACGCCGCGACGCCGTCGTCGACCTGGACGATCCGGCCGGCAGGTGGCAGCGCGCTCTCTGCGATCTCGCCGTCCACCAACTGGACGACCTGGGCACCCATCTGGGTCAGCTGAAGGAAGGGTTGCCCCAGAGCCCCGAGGTCGCGGGCCATGTCGACCGATCACTCCCCGGGGGCGACGACCCACGGACCGGCTCGCTCCTGAGTCGTGTGGGCAGCGCCGAATGGAATCTCCTCACGGACGAGGTGAGTTGGTCCGACGAGCTGTTCCAGATCATGGGCCGCTCACCACAGCGGGGGCCGATGACCCTCGACGAACTACCCTCGGTCGTGTTCGCCGAGGACCAGTCCCTGCTGACGGCCATGGTCACCGCATGTCTGGTCGACGGACGCCCCATCGACGGGGAGTTCCGCCTGGTGCGCGCCGACGGCCGGGTTCGGACGGTCCATATGACGGGCGAGCCCGTTCTTGACCCCGATGGCTCAACCGCCTCCATGTGGGCGGTGTTCCGCGATGTCAGCGAACTGCGACGCAGCGAGCGGGCGGTCCGTGAGAGCCGCGACTCGCTCCACCGCCAACAGCACTTCGAGCAGACCGAACACCGGCTCGCGGTGGAACTCCAAGAGGCCGTACTGCCGCCCTGGCGCAGCTCCGTTCACCTCCCACTGGGCGACACCGCAGGGCTGGACCTGGCAGCGCACTACCTGCCTTCCGTGAACAGCGCTCTGATCGGCGGCGACTGGTACGACGCCCTTCAGCTTCCCTCCGGCCAGTCGATGTTCAGCGTGGGGGACCTCACCGGACACGGGGTGGCGGCCACCTCCACCATGGCTCTGCTGCTCGGTGCGCTGCGCGGCCTCGGCGTCGCCGGAATCGAGCCGGGCGAGGTGCTCGGGCACGCCAACCGGCTCCTGGAGACATCGACACAGCCCGCACTGGGAAGCGCGGTCTGCTGCCGCTTCGATCCCGTGAACCGAACGGTGTCCTGGGCGCAGGCAGGCCACCCCGTCCCCCTGCTGTTCCGCAACGGGACGGGGCGTGCCTTGTCACGGCCCGATGGAGTGCTGCTCGGTGCCACCTCCCACGCCGAGTACGAGCAAGCGGAAGTTGCCCTCCTGCCCGGAGACCTCCTCCTTCTCCACACGGACGGTCTCACCCGCAAGAATGCGGCCGACGAGAGCGACGGAGCAGCTCGCCTGCTGGCGTTGGCACCACGTCTCGCTCAAGCCCAAGACGCCCAGGAATGCGTCCGGATCGTGGTCGAGGCATGTGGCACGGACAACCGCATGGATGACGCCTGCGTCCTCGTGGCCAAGGTCTGCCCCTGACGGCATCACTCCGCAGGCAGCAACCGCAGCTCGGGGCAGGTGCCGGATCAGATGTCGACGCTTCTCGCCCTCAGGGACGGACTGTTGGGCAGTGCGAGCCTGATCTCCTGACGAAGGTCCTCGATCTTTCCATGGCCCGAGTACTGCCCGGTGAGTCGATACATCTCCCGCAGCCGGTCCCAGGTGCGATGCGACGAGGTCTCCCCCATCGACACGAGCGCCAACCTGGCGTAACGATCGGCCTGTTCGGGGTCATCCGCGATGAAGCAAGCGGACGCCAGCGAGATGTAGTCGAAGATCTTCGACCGCTGACGCCCGCCCTCCCGCAGCTCCAAAGCCTGCTTGGCATGGTTCTGGGCGATCGTGGCAGCGGCGGGCTCGTGTTCGGCCAGGGTCCGGTACGCCAGGGCTTCCATCCCGTGCAGATCGGCCTCGTCGAACATCTGCATCCAACTCGGCGGCGGTACATCCCCCTTGTCGGAGACGAAGAGCTCCTCCGCCTCGCCCAGCGTTCGCCGCATCGCCTGCCCCTGGCCCTTCGCCGCCTGGGCCCACGCCTCGATGGTGTGGAGCATGGCTTGGGTGCGGGGCAACGTCTCCTCGCCCGAACCTGATTTGGCGAGCTTCATCAGGTCGAGCGCATCATCGGGACGCCCCAGGTGGACCATCTGCCGAGCGGCACGGGAGAGTGCCTCTCCCGCCCTGGGGCGGTCTCCGCCTTCTCTGGCCGCGTGTGCCGCAATCACGAAGTACTTCTGGGCGGTGGGTTCGAGGCCGACGTCGTGGGACATCCAACCGGCGAGTACGGCAAGGTTCGCGGCAACCCCCCACAGCCGTCGCTGTAGGTGTTCGGGATGTCGGTAGGCGAGCATGCCGCCCACTTCATTGAGCTGACCCACGACGGCCTTGCGTTGGAGTCCGCCACCGCGGGAGGCGTCCCACGCACGGAAGATGTCGACGGAACGCTCCAGCGCCTCGATCTCCTGCGACCCGATGGGTGCGGCCTCGTAGCGGTCGTAGCCCGCGGGGTCCGCGTGCAGGGGGTTGTGGGTGTAGGGGACGTCTCGGGCCAGTGCGGGGTCGGTGTGCAGCCATTCGTGCATGGCGCTGCTGAGGGCAGTTCCTGCGGCGAGCGCGGCGCCCGCGCCCACCAAGCCGCGTCGGTTGAGCATGAGGTCCATTCCCGTGAATTCGGTGAGGACCGCCGCCGTCCGGTCGGGCGCCCAGGGAAGGCCGTCAGGGTTGTCCACTCCCTGCGCGCCCTTCCGTTTACCCGCTCGCCCGTTCCGTGCAAAGCCGAGATCCTCGATGGTCACGACACGGCCGAGCCGCTCGGTGAACAGAGCCGCCAGCACCCGGGGCACGGGGTCGCGCGGGGTCTCCCCCATGTCGATCCAGCGCCGTACCCGCGAGGTGTCGGTCGCCAGCTGGGGATGGCCCATGGCCGCCGCCTGCCGGTTCACGAGTCTTGCGAGTTCGCCTTTGGACCAGCCGGCCAGGCCGAACAGGTCACACAGACGGGTGTTGGGTACTCCGGTCACGTCAAGCCCCCAGGTTCTCGGCTGAGTCGACAGTAACCCTCCGTCAGGGGGGTGGCGACTATTCGCCAGGGTTTCGCCAGGGTCCGCCAGATGGTGTGCCACCCGTGCGCTGGTGTGACGTAGGAACGCGCCACCCCGGCCCGGCAACCGGTCACATTCCCCAGGATGCGATCGCGTTGTCGGGACGGGGCAGCGCTTGCAGACTGTCGGCGCGCGAAGGGATCTGTCACCCCCATGTACACAGCATCGTCCTCCGTGTCCGCGCCACACCGGCCGCAGCGCGCCACCGTCCCGGTGGGCACCGGACCGTACTCCGGACCCGTGCACGCGGCGACCCGGATGCGTCGGCCGGCCGTGGTCGGCGGCCAGCTGAGCGGGAGACTTGATCTGTCCGGTCCGCAGGGAGCACAACTGCGCATGGCCGTGGCATCCGTGCACCGGATCTGCCCGGAGTTCAATCCGGTCCAGGTGCTGCGCCGCAGCGGACGTTCCGTACTCATCGTCGGCACCACCGGTCGCGCCACCGCCGTCGCCAAGTGCCTGTTGGACCACTCCCCCGTCTGGGTCGAGCGGTTCCGGCACGAAATAGCGGTCTACCGGACCTTCGTGCGGCATCGCCCGTTGGTCCGGGCCCCGCGGCTGATCGCCGCAGACCCCGACAACTGCACCTTGGTGATCGAGCGAATGCCCGGTCGTCCCGCGGCCCTGGTGCGCCACCCTTCCGAAGCGCCGCCGCGTGCCGACATCCGGGCGGTCCTCGGCTCGCTCGGTCGACTGAACAACTGGCGCCCTCCCGCGGAGGTGTTCGACCGTCCGCTCGACTACACCTCACGCATCGCGCACTATCACGAGCTCGGACTTCTCACCGACCGTGACCTGGGGGACCTTCACAAGCTGTTGCACGGCCTGGCCCAGGCGGGAGGGCGCCAGAGCATGAGCCAGTTCTGCCACGGCGACGCCCTGCTGTCCAACATCCTGCTGTCGCCCACCGGTCCGATCCTCGTCGACTGGGAGCACGCGGGTTGGTACCTACCGGGCTACGACCTGGCGACCCTCTGGTCCGTTCTCGGGGATGCTCCGGCCGCCCGTCGACACATCAGCCAACTGGCGCAGCGGGAGGGTCCGGCGGCGCGTGATGCGTTCCTGGTGAACCTGATGTTGGTGCTGACGCGGGAGATCCGTACCTACGAAACGGCGGTGCAGCGCACGATCCGTGAGCCGGGACCTGCGGGCGGACCGGGGGGCGTGGCAGCCGGCGAGGAACAACGGCTGTTGCTACGACGGTTGCACGACGACTCCGCGATGGCACGGCGAGCCGTGCGGGCCGCGGTCGGAACCCGCTGACCGGTTACCGAGGGGGAACTGCGCTGTGGGCCCCGGGGGGGTGGACCCGGGGGACAGCCCAGTGCGGTTGTGGCGAGCTGGGAACGAGCGGAGCGGGCCCGACGAGATCGATCCCGGA
>NZ_JBHYZO010000007.1:280518-418002 GCF_042753785.1 Streptomyces sp. NPDC059256
CGCTATGGCAGGGAGAGCCGTGCGGGCGGCGTCCGTTACCCGGTGACTGGTTACCGCGGGGGAAGGCGGGCGTGCCCCCGGTGTCGATGCACCGGGCGCACAGCGCATGCCGTTTGGGCACTGCTCGGACCGACGGAACCTGCCCGGACTCGATCGAGCCGATCGGTGGGCCGCTGATCGGGCTGTGTCGAGCGCGCGAGCGATCGCCCTTCGCGCATCCCGTCCGGCCCTACCGAAGGGGTCAGACCCGCTCGGGCACCCGAAGGTTGCGCCACTGCCCGGGCGTGCCCTGGCCACGCAGTGAGACGCCGTGTACGTCAGGCAGGGGATGCAGTGTGAACAGCCCCATGCCGACACGTAGGGTCGGCGGAACTTCGATGTCATGTGCTTCGTAGGTGAGTCGGTCGACGCAAGAGGAATCCAAAGATCTTCGCGTCCTACGCCCAGCAGCGCCGCAAGGCCGTCGATGACCTCGCGGCTGCGGAGGCCCACCACGAGTCCTGCCCGCACTGGCATGTCTTCCCCGACCACTCCCCCGAATCCGGGGTGGGCGCCCGCGAAACAGGCCCTCAGGCATCTACGAGAGTCCCTTTTCGCCGTCAGTCCCAGGCGGCCACCGTTCCCCACCGGGCTCGGGCGGTCACCTGAAGCAGTCCAGAGCGCTGAACCGACCACCAAACGGGGACTGCTGGTTGACGAATCCCCCGGAGACGTCGACGTCACAACACTCATGGGAACGGGCGGGCACCCGACAGTTGATGAGCCAGGTGCAGGGCACATTCAGACGTCCTGCCAAGCTCCTGGGCTCGGGAATGACCCTGATGGGCTCTCCCGACGCTCCCAGAGGACTGAACGCAAAAGGGTCATCCATGCCCGATGTCTAACGCACGCCTGCGGCGGTGTGGTCCGTCCGTTCGACGCAGCACCGAGAACCACCTGCAAAATCGATTCCCGTCTACTCCATCTGCCCGGCTTCACGACATTTCGAGTCCGTTGGACGGTCCAACTCGCCGGCTGCGCCTGCTGCTCACAGACGAGGTCCGCTGACGGCCCAGCAGCGTCGCAACGCCGTCGCTGTCCCACCGGGTACCACAACGCTCGATCCAGCCGGAGATCGACGGCGAAGCGCCACGGATCGGGGGGATTCGTAGTAGCGTGCGTTACCTGGTCCAGGCTTAAACAAGCCTTAAATCGAGGGTACTTGACGGCTCGGAGGGCGGCGCACCGGTCGCCCCGGGCGTGGGAGGGAAATCGTGAGCGTCGCGCCGCGCTTCATGGCCGCGAAGGCACGTCCGTTACCGGTTCTCGTGCTGGCGGACATCAGCGGGAGCATGAAGGAACCCAAAGAGAAGATCGATGTGCTCAACGAGTGCATCCGCCGCATGCTCGATGACTTCGCATCCGCCGATGTCGGGCGGGGTGCGATCCATGTCGGCGTGATCGCCTTCGGCGGAGCGGGCGCAACGGAACACCAGCGGCTGGTACCCGCCGTCGAGGCGGCCTGGACCGACATGGAAGCCTTCGGAGGCACCCCGCTCGGCGCCGCGCTCCGCCTTACCCGGGACGTCCTCGCCGACGAGGCAGTGATCCCCGCCCGCGCGTTCTCCCCCACCGTCGTACTGGTCTCCGACGGGATGCCCAACGACGACTGGGAGGAGGGGTTGGACCTGCTGCTCGCCTCGCCCCGAGGGGCCAAGGCCAATCGGCTCGCGGTCGCCATCGGAGGCTCCGACATGACCGAGCCGGCGAAGGCGGTGTTGCGCAGGTTCGTGAGCGACGAGTCCACCGGTGTGTTCGAGGCACAGGAGGTCGGGCGGATCCAGCAGTACTTCCGCTGGGTCACCGTCACCGTCACCCAGCAGGCCAGGAGCACCCGCCCGGGCGTGTCACCGGTGCTCAGCCCCGAGGACCTGTCGGGCTTCGGCGCCTGAGCCGACTGATCCCACTCTGGAAGGGAACCGATCGGTGGCATCACGGTGGGACCTCGGCGGTCTGCTGCGGCCCGTGGAGGACGAATACCATCAGTTATGGCCGTTGTCGCACTCCATCGGAGTCGGCGGCCAGGGCGAAGTGTGGCTGGCCAGGGGCGGACGCACGGCCATCAAGATCATTAGCGCCCCGACCGAAGAGGCGGCGGAAGCGGTTCACGCACGGCTGCGGCGCATCCAGCGACTCCCCCTCGACGGACTGCCCCTGGCAACCGTGCAGGCGCTCCTCGCACCGCCGAAGCTCGGCTACGTCATGGAACTCATCGATGAGATGGTCCCGCTGGACGCGCTGTGCTTTCCCGATGAGGACGATCTGGCGGCCTGGTACCTGCGCACCGGGGGCCTCGACCGCCGGCTGCGGGTGCTGGCGAAGCTCGCGGACGCCATCGCCAGGTTGCACGCGCGGGCCATCGTCTATCAGGACCTGTCGCCGTCGAACGTACTCGTTTCGGCCTCCCGCGAGCAGGAGGAGATCCGACTGATCGACGTGGACAACCTCGGGCTCGTCTCGGCGATCGGGTCCGGGGCCGTCTACACACCCGGCTACGGCGCCCCGGAGATCGTCCAGGGCCGCAGCGGTCCCACCACCCTCACGGATGCCCACGCGCTCGGCGTGCTGGTCTTCGAGACCCTGACCGGCAGTCATCCGTTCCGGGGCGATGCGGTCCTGGACGCCGACCCCGACTACCAGCAGGAGTACGCCGATCGCTTCCGGCTTCCCTGGATCGACCACCCCACCGACCGCTCCAACGAGTGCACCAACGGCATCACACCGCGCGAGGAGTTGATGTCCGCCAAGCTGTGGGACCTGGCCGGCCGGTGCTTCGCTGACGCAGTGGAGGATCCGAGGGTCCGCCCGTCCGCTGCCCTGTGGGCGGCGGCACTGCACTCCGCGGCGGGTCAGACCGTGACCTGCCCGGAGTGCGACTGGGTGTACCGGGCGATCGCACCCTCCTGTCTCCTCTGCGAGCGGCCGACCGATCCCTCCTGGGTACTGCGCCATGGCATCACCTGTCCGGTGGGCGTGGAACCGGAGCCCGGCAACGTTGGCGGTATGCCCGGCACCAGGTCGGCCGAGGTGCCGTTGCCCGACTTCACCGTCCTCCAGCCCGCCGCCGACACCACACTGACCGCCCGCCACGCCGCCCCGGCGCCTGACCGGCCCGACGTCCCCGTCGCACGGTTGCGGTTCGACGGAAGGGACGCGACCGTGCTGAGCCTCGCCCGCGAGAGCCTCTGGCTCGATCACGACGACGGCCGTCCCTGGCGGGAGATCAGACAGGGCGGCCAGGCCGTCGTCCCGGTGGGCGATCTCGGCCGGACCTGGACCCTGCACTTCGGAGCGCGCGATTCCATCCACCGTTGGGTCCGGCTGATGCGGCTGGCGGTGCCCCGTTGACTCCACGACAGAAGACACCCGCAATGCCGGAACGCATGCCCGGCGCTTCCATCCTGCTGTCACTGATGTGGCAGCGAGTACCCACCGGGTTCATCGGAACGCCCCTCGCCGACGGCACCGAGGTCCGCTTCCACCACCGTCCCACTGGCCAACTCGACCTGACCACCGAGGACGCCACCTACGGCGTCCGACCGGCCGGGCCCGAAGACGGACGAAAGCTGGAGGAACTGCGCGCGGCAGGCTCCAGCTCCGTCGTGGTGACCGCGCACCGGGTCACACCGCGCCCACCGGTGGCACGCGTGCCACGACAGTCCCGGCCGGGAAGAGCCCCGGAGGCCGATGAGCCGTTCACCGTCCGGGCCCATGTCTACGCACCCGCCACAGGACTCGCCCTACCGCTCACCACGGGCCTCCATCTCGATGTCACCGACGCCGTGGTCGAGGACGCCCGCAAGTACACCGAACGGGCCGACACCGCCGACGCCGCATCGGCCATCGCGTTCCTCGGCCGCGAACTGCTCCTGGCCCCGCGCCACGGGGCACCGGCCGAGGCCCGACGCATGGTGGTGTCCGCGGGTCCTGCGGGCAACCTCGCGGCAGGATTCCGACTGCACGGACCCCAGTTGATGGCCGACGTCGAGAAGCACGGCGACGGCTACCGGCTCACGCGTCTGATCAGCGCCGTCCACGACAGGTCAGGAGACTCGTCGCCCAAGGCGCTGGCGGTCGGGGCCATCGAGCTGCGCGACATGACGGCGCGGCAGCGCGACCGGGTGCTGATCCAGCGCGGACTCGACCTGGTGGCGGGCCAGGACAGCTATCTGGCCATGTGGGACAGGTACCAGGAGCTGGAAGCCCACCACATCCGTCGGCGGATCACCGACTTCGGAGCGATTCGCTACAGCCGCGTCCGGGTCGAGCCAGACGGTCGCTGCGCCTTCACCGTCCATCTGGGCGGCGCGCTGCCGCGCACCCGTGCCGTGTTGGAGAACGCGACGACGGTCGAACGGATGGAGATCGAGGCCGCGGCGGACATCCCTGACTCGGTGACCAACACCGCCGTGACCGACCGCGAATGGCTGGTGGCCTCGCGCGCCCAGCGCAGCGATGCCTGGGTCGGGGAACCACTCGGCTACGACGATGTGACCGAGACCCTGCGGCTCGCCGGGACCCTGCACGACCAACGAGACCCTGCTCCCAAGGGATGGCTCTATCTGGCGCACCGCGGCGACCAGCGCCGACTCGACCGGCGCGAGAAGGCGATGCAGAAGCTGCGCACCGACGGGACGCACATCCCCGCGCTGCCGACCCTGCTGGAGGGCGGCGCCTGGCCGCAGCCCGCCCAGCGGCGGATCACCCGGCTCTCGCGTGCCGCGCTCGACTGCTTCTTGCCGCACGGACCGACACCTGCCCAGCTCAACGCCGTACTGACCGCGCTCAACACACCCGATCTGGCCGTCATCCAAGGCCCTCCGGGCACCGGCAAGACCCAGGTGATCGCCGCGCTGGTGAATCAGTTGGGCGACCTCGCACAGGGGGGCGATGTCTCGGGCAGCACCCTGCTCACCAGCTTCCAGCACGCGGCGGTGGACCATCTGGTGACCCGGGGCTGGGTCTTCGGGCTGCCGCCGCTGAAGGTGGACTCGCGTGGCCGGGGCAGCAGCGTCGCCCTGGACACCTGGCGGATCGAGGCGGCCCGCTCGGTCGACCTGCGGTTGCGCGAACGCCCTTCGGGTCGGCACCTGGCGGCCCGGCGTGCAGCCGCGGACCTGGCCGCCGCCTATCGCGCCGCCCCCGTCCCTCCCGAGTATCTGACGCAGTTCCTGGACCAGGTCCTGTCGGAACTCGCCGACATCGCGGACCCCTCACTGGTCCAGGAGCTGCGCGCCCGGCGCGAGGCGGCGCGGGAGCAGCGGCATCGTGCCGTCGCGGTCGCCGACTCCGAGGTGAGCGCGGAACTCCTGCCCTACGTACGGTCGTTGCGCTGTACCGAAACGGGGTTCCTGGACGACGGGCCTTCGTGTGCGCGTGCGCTGCTGACCCGGCTGGAACTGGCGGACAGCCCGCTGCTGGAGGGCGTCGCCTTTCGGGAGCCGCTGCTGGCCGCCTGTCGTGAAGCGGTTCCGACCCCGGACCTCCTGGACTCTCTCGCCGAGTTGCGCGACGCGTTGCTCGACCGCTTCACCGCACGGATACGGCTGCCCGAGGTCACCGTCGCAGATCCCTTGCTGGTGGACCTCCTCGACCGGGTCGCCGCTCAACTCTCCGAGGCCGTCACGCGGTCGCCTGACGCCGTGGCCGCGGCACTGCTCGACTACCGGGACGATCTGCGCAACGATCCGGAGGGAGTCGACGCGACCCTGCGCGCGTACACCGTCTCGTTGGCCTCCACCTGTCAGCAGGCCGTGTCCAAGGCGATGGCCGATGTCGGACGGCCGGACGGGGTCTTCGAATCGGTCATCGTGGACGAGGCGGCACGGGCCAACCCGCTCGATCTCCTCATCCCGCTGGCCCAGGCGCGTCGCCGCATCGTGCTGGTGGGTGACCATATGCAGCTTCCGCACATGCTGGAGCCCGATGTGGAGCGCGAACTGGGCTCCCTGGGCGATCAGATGCGCGACCGGCTTCAGGAGAGTCTGTTCCAGCGGCTGGCGCGGCAGTGGAAGCACGGTTCGTCCGACTCCCATCCCCGGTTCGCCCGTCTCGACACACAGTTTCGGATGCATCCGGTGCTGGGCACCTTCGTCAGCGACAACTTCTACGAAGGAACCCTGCACAACGGTCGCGAGGCGTCCGAGTTCGAACACGGCATCGATCGGTACGGAGAGGTGCCCGCGGTGTGGCTCCGGGTCCCGCTGTCCTCGGGTGGCGAGACGAAACGGGGCACCAGCCGCGCCCGGCGCGCCGAGGCCACGGCCATCGCCACCGAGATCGTCCGGTTGATCGACCGGTACCCGGGGCTGACCTTCGGGGTCATCGCCTTCTACGCCGCACAGGTCACGGAGGTCTGGACCGAACTCAAGAGGGCCGGTATCGCGGAGTTCACCGAAGCCGAGGGGTGGCGGCCGATCCCCAGGCTCTGCCGGGACGAGAACGGCACCCCGCTGGACCGACTACGGGTGGGCACCGTGGACGCCTTCCAGGGAATGGAGTTCTCCGTCACCTACCTCTCGACCGTACGCAGCTGCGCGCCGGAGGCCCGTACGGACGCCAGAAGGGACTACGGGCACCTGACCGTGAAGAACCGGCTCTGCGTGGCGATGAGTCGTCAACAACGGCTGCTGGTCGTGGTCGGCGACGATGCCATGTTCGGGCCGGGAGCTCCGAAGGCGGTCGAACCGTTGACGGAGTTCCTGGCGCTGTGCAGAAGGGAACGGGACGGCCGTGTCCTTCGACCGTAGAGCGTCGGTGTTCCAGCTCAGCGCCCCACCGCAGGGACACTACCGGCCGGTGCTGCTGCCCGTCTGGGTCTACCAGGCGATGGCTCCCACGGGCTTCTCCCGGACCTTGGACACGTTCCAGATGGTGGTGCTCCGGCTGTGCGCCGCCGGGGTGCGTGACATCGGGGAGCTCTCCGGGCTGATCGGCCTCGACAGCTCACTGTGCCGCACGGTCATCGCCCGGCTCATGGAACGCGGACTGATGGGATCGGGGCTGAAGCTCACCGAGGCGGGGCGGGACACGGTCAGGCTCGGTGAGGTCGCGGAGACCGAGCCACGGCTGATCCGTGTCTTCCAGGACCCGGGCACCGGGGCCCTGCTACCGCGCATGTTGATGGCCGATCCCGTACGTGCCGATGTACGCGGTTACCGCGGTCGCCAGGTGATCATCCAGTTCGGTACCGCCGGAGCCTCAAGGGAACTCAACACGCTGGCGCTCGACGGCGACGCGGATCCGATGCGCCCCTCCGAACGGGATGTACTGGAGGCGTGCCGGGGGCACGACATGGCCGCACGCGGCATCCGTGGCAGCGCCCGCAACACCCGCCCGACGGCCGGGGCCTCCCAGCGGATCAGGTTCCACGGCTCCCGCACCCCGGCCTACCTCGTGTGCTACCTCATCGCGGACGACGACGGCTCGGGACGGATGTGGACCGTGCTCGACCCGTTCGCCGTAGGTGACGGACGGGTCTTCGCCGACGTTCTCGCCGCCCGGGTCGAACGGGAGCCCGATCTTGCCCGGCTGATCGAGACCCTCGCCGGCCCCGACCGTCGGGACCGCGTCCTGGCCGCCCGCCGAGCCGATCGCGAGCTGGCGCAGGACGCCCGGGCCGACGTGGTGGCGACGCTCGGCGAACAGGTCCGGGAGCACCCGGAGGTTCTGGCGCACCTGGCCGACATCGAGTTGGCCCGGGTCAAGGACACCCCGCGGGAGCGCGAGAACCTCGTCCGCAACGCCATCCGCGTCTTCGAGTGCATTCTCCCCGGGCTCAACGAGAACTACCCGGTTTCGCTGCCGCCGTCGAACGTTTCAGAGGTGCGGCAACGGGAGTTCGTCCTCACGGCCCAACGGCTCGGTGCCCTCTCGGTGCCGCCCAAGATGCGGCACCACTCGGGGAGCGGGCCGCGCGGCGGCTTGGCCGGGGACGTCATCAAGGCCGTCTGGGCGGCCCGAGGCAACCCCGACCACCCGTTCGCGCTGTTCATCAGGCATCGCCCCACACTGCTCGAAGATCTGGAACGCTCGCGCATTCTGCGCAACAACGCGACCCATGCGTCCGTCGGACCGCCTGCGTCCGACGAGTTGGAGAACATCCGGACGCTCGCCTATGAGGCAGCCGCCCACCTGCTCGGGATCGAGTGCCGTCTGACCGGCCACGAGAAAGCGAATTGAACCATGGGAAAGAACACCGGCCGCGGCCGACGGACCCATCGCGCCAGGTCGAAAGGGCCGGTGGGGCAAGGTCAGGCCACACCGCCCGCGTCCGGTCCGACCGCGCCCAGTGCACCGGCTCCTGCACCTACACCGGCTCCTGCTCCTGCTCCTGCTCCTGCTCCTGCTCCTGCTCCTACTCCTACTCCGACCAACGCGGCGCTGCGTCTGCACGAGGACGACGCCGCGCAGGCGTTGTTCGACGAGATCCGGCAGTTGGCGGGTGCTGCGGAACCGCTCCTGACCACGGAGGACGAGGCGAACGGCGACACAACCGAGTTGGAGCGCGTCTGGGCCGTCTTCCGGGGACTGGCCCGGCGCCAGACCGAAGCGGGGGACGCCCTGACCGCGCACGAGGAACGGATACGCGCCGAACGGTCTGCGTTGCGGGCGGACGCGACCGAGCGGGCGAATGAAGCGGCTGCCCTTCGGGAGGAACACGATCTCCTCGATGCGCGCGCCACCCTGCTGGACCGTAGGGAGGCCGAGTTGGAGGCCCGGCAGCAGAAGGCCGAGCTGCGCTTCACCGAACGTCGACTGGAAGCGGCCAGGGAGCTGGAGGTGTGGGTGGCCGACCACCGCCGCAAGGCGGTCGAGGCCCTGGAGGCTGAGCACGACGCCTGGCGCACCCGCTGGGCCGAGACCCAACAGCGGCTGTCCGAGGCCCAGGGGGCGATGGACCAGCGCGAGAGCGACTTCGCCCAGCGCGAGAGGGATCTGCGGTCGCAGCAGTCGCGCCTGAAGATGGACGAGGAGGACATGGCCCATCTGCGCAAGGTCCTCAAAGAGCAGCAGACCTCCCGTGAGGAGCGGTTCGAGCGTCAACTCGACGCCAGAACGACCCAACTGGTCCAGTCGGCGGAAGAGGACAGGCGTCGTGTGCAGGTCCTCACCGAGGCCAATGAGCGGCTGAACGCCCGGCTGTCCGAGCAGGAGGGCTCGTTGGCCGTGCTCGGTGGTCAGACCCCGGACCGCATCGCCGAGCGCATCGCCCGGCTCCAGGCCGAGAACGCGCGGCTGACCGAGGAGATGGCGACTTCGCCGCGGGTCGATGCCCAGATGCTCGTCCGGCTCCAGGAGCAGGTCCGACAGTTGTCGGTCGACAACGAGGAGTTGGTCAGGGAGCGGGGGGAGCTGGACTCCGCACTCCAGCGCGATCGCATCGCCGTCAACGAGCGGCAGAACTACCTGGACCTGAACAACTACCTCGAAGCCGCCAACAACCAGGTCCGGCAGACACTCAACGAGGAGGCCGCGAAGCTCAACGCCACCGCCGAGGCCGGAAAGAAGGGACTCGCCTTCCCCGCCTGCTCGCGGATGGACCTGGACTTCGGCGCTCCGCAACCGTCCGTCACCCACCCGCCGCACCTGGGTGACCTCGTCGACCAGATGCAGGCGGTGATCCTTCAGCACAGTCGGCTCGCCTACCGCCGCTCCGATCTGCGTCTGGTGCTGGCAGGTATGGCCATGAGCCGGCTGCACCTCTTCCAGGGCATCAGCGGCATCGGCAAGACAGGACTCGGCCGGGCTCTGGCCACGGCTTTCGGTAGCGCCGGCAGTGTCGCTGTCGTTCCCGTACAAGCGGGTTGGCGCGATCCGCAGGACCTCATGGGGTACTACAACAGCTTCGATCGGATGTTCTACGAGTCCGAGTTCACCAAGGCCCTGTACCGGGCCCAGTGCCCACAGTTCAGGGACCGTCCCTTCTTCATCGTGCTCGACGAAATGAACCTCTCCCATCCCGAGCAGTACTTCAGCGGTGTTCTCTCCGCCCTCGCGATCAAGGAAGGCCCGCGGCTGGCATTGACCACGGCACCGGTGCGCAACCCTCCGCAACTGCTCATCGACGGCACCCACATCTCCGTACCGGACAATGTGTGGTTCATCGGCACGGCCAATCATGACGAGACGACCGTCGGCTTCGCCGACAAGACCTACGACCGGGCCTTCGTCCTGGAGCTTCCCTGGCAGCACCCCGAACTGTCCGATGACACGACCGGACTGCCTGATCCCCTGGGCCACCGAGCCCTCATCGGGGCGTTCGACGAAGCCCGCAGCCGGTACGCGCAGCAGGCCACGGCCGTCATCGACTTCCTGGACATCGGATGGCGCGGCCGGTTCGCCGAGGACCTCGGCATCGGTTGGGGCAATAGGCTCGAACAACAGATCAAGGATTTCGCCCCAGTCGTGATCGCCGCCGGTGGCAGCCTGGGAGAAGCGGTCGACCATGTGCTGGCCACTCGCGTCCTACGCTCTGTCGGTGGCCGGTACGACATCCACGCGGACACGTTGGACGGCCTGCGCGCCGACCTCGTGGAGGGCCTGCGGGAGTTCGACGGAGCCCATGACCCCGTGGCGACCGACCGACTGCTGAGCAGCGCGATCCGATCGCGTGGCCGCCGATGAGCGGCAGGGAGGCGAGCGAACCCGAAGCCGACTCTCCGCAGGTTCGTCATCTGATGACCCTGTCGGCGCGGCTCGCCGGGCTGACCACCGATCTGGACGACTGGCTCGCCATGCCACCGATCACCCTCGACACCGGTGAGGAGACCGTCGCCCTTCCACTGGAGGAGGTCTTCGGGCGGGAGTCGGGCGCACTGAGGGCCGTGTGCAACCGTCCCTACACACGTCTGCGGACGATCGAGGAACCCATGCCCGCGTCGCGGGTGCGTTCGATCGCGCCCGGAGCGGCGACACGGCTGGCGGCGCACCCGGAGGACTGGGCCTCGCACACCCTGGCCGGGGTCCGGCCGCACCGGCTGCTGGCCCGGCGCAGCGAGGAGGATCCGGACATCTACGAGAACCGGATCGCCGTCGGGGTCCTGCATCTGATGCGATCGCACCTCCAACAGCGCATCGCCAAGGTGAGCGCGCTGAATCAGATGGTCAGTGATGTGCAACAACTGCGGATGCCCTCGGAGAAGAGCGCCTGGAGGGCCCGTCGCGACCTCGCAGGACTGCTGCGGAACATCGACGATTCGGATCGGCACCGGGCCGCGGCCGAAGCCCGTCTGGACGAACTGGAATCCGCTCTCGTCGATGTGGAGACCATGCTCGGCTCGCCACTGGCCCGGGCGATCGGCCACCGCGGTCCGCCCCCCGGGGATCTGCACGCCACGAATCTGCTCACCGCCGATCCCGGATATCGCCGGGTCGCCAGGCTGTGGGAGGCGTGTACGGCGAACGTGGGGCCGCCCGCGGAACCGGGGACCGAGCGCCGTCAGGAAACGGACCTCGCCTTTCGGCGCTTCACCGCCCTCCTTCTGCTCCTGGCCTGCCGACTCCTGGGGGCGACACCGGTCGCCGACCAGCCTGCTCCCGCTCCGGGCACGACGTCACGGTTTCGTCTGCGCGGCGCCGAGTTGGCGGTCGAGTGGACTCCGATGGGCGACTTCGTCCTCCGTTGGAGGGGCAGTCCAGTCCTGCGGGTCCTACCCGTCATGACCGATCTGTGCACCGCGCCGGACATCGCCTCCGTCACCGCTGCGATCAGTGCGGTCCGGGAGGCCAGACCGTACGCAAACGAGGTACGGGACCTGGTCGTCTATCCCGGCTCGCTGCCTTCGCGCCAGAAGGCCGCCCCCGAGGTGGCCGCCGCCGCGTATGCCGTTGGAAACGGCACGGTGGGCGGTCCGGGAGGTGCGGGGGCGGTGGACGTCGCGCCGCTGTCACCACTGGAGATCTTCAGCGTGAGCCGTCTGGTGCGGGCGATGCACTGGGCCACGCTGGGTGCTGATGCGAGGGGCTATCCGCATCTGGTGCCCATGTCCGCGGGTGAGCGATCAGCGTTGGCGGAGTGCGACTGGGTCGAGCCCCGTGCCCATGGCCTCGCGGTCGTACGGCCTCCCCTGCCGCAGGAATTGGACCGGCTGCCCGTTTTGCTCACCCCGTCCCATCCTCTTCAGGGCGGACGCCGAGCCGCCGAGAGCGAGAAGCGGCGGATCCATGCCCTGTGTACGGCGCTTGGGGACGCGGGTCGGGCCACGGCGTTGCTCGCGGTGTGTCCGGTGTGTGCCAAGACCGATCCGCACCGGCCGACTTCCTTCAAGCCGCGCACGGGGGGTCTGTTCGCCGCCGTCTGCTCCTCCTGCCAGACGCGATGGGAACTGCGTCGCTGTACCTCCTGCGACGACACCTTCCCCTTGCTGCATCCCCATGGACATGCCGCCTCCGGCACCCTTGAATCCGAACTCGATCGCCGCCTGGGAGGGGCACTGTTGGCGGTCCCCTGCTGGTCCGTGCTCCATACGGAGCAGGCTGTCTGCCCCAGCTGCGGCGCGTGCGGGCAGACTCCCCCGGCCTCCGAGTGTCCCCGCGGCTGTCGGGCTGGTGCCGGAGCCTGAGGGTCACCGGCACCCGTATCGATGGGTGAGTGTGGTGAAGCTTGGCCGCGGTGGTTCGGCTCGGGCACAACACAATGGCGAGCAACTGGGGCCAGGGGTTTCCGCAGCGCGGCCGTGAGTAATCCTTTGTGTCATGGAGAGCGGTGTGCACAGCGGTGGATGTGGCCGGAGCTCCCTTGAGGAGGTCCGGGAGTGGGCCGACCGTGCGGGTGCCGATGGACAGGAGATGGAGTACATCCGTGAGGTGGCGCTGTCTCGCGCCCAGAACCGTCGCCTCGCAGCCGAGTTGCGGAAACAGTGGGCCAAACTGTCACTCCAGGTCAACGCCCGTATGCATGGCGACGGCCCATGGGATCAGGCACGCATGACTCGGCAGAGCTGCGGTCTGCGGACGATGATCATCGAGGAGCTTGGACCTGATCCCCATGACCCCGACTGGGACCCTGCTGCCGTCGCCTCGGACATCGTGAGTGCCATACCGCTGACGTCACTACAGGCCCATGAGCTGAGCGTCAGGTGGCATGAGCGACCGGTTGAGCAAATCGGTCTCCTGCGCCGGATCAAGAACGTCACCGCGCCACTTGAGCGACTCCAGCACCACCTGCCGCCTGGACCGCTCCACGACCTGGCCCTGGAATGGCTGGCTGTCCGGAATCATCTGCCCTGAGTCCATCGGCCGCTGGCTCCTCCGTCCAGTTGTCGGTGCGGGGCCAGTTCCTCCAGCCTCAAGCAACCCAGGACCGGGGTGGGAACACACCCACACCTACTCCGGCGACGCGTATCCGTACGGCGCTGAGCCGCTCACCAGGGGGCGGTGCCCTGCCGGGCCACGCGGCAGGTTCCTCGCTGGACCCGCCCCCTGTGTCCGTCAGGCCGCCCGGCCGGTGGGCGGTACTGCCTCGGCGGCGGGTACGGGCCCCGGGGCCTCGGCGTCGCCGAAGGGGGTGCCGCCCAACTGCTCGCGGTGGTGCGGTGTCAGCCAGGAGGAGAGGTCCGGGCCGATGGGCACGATGGCGGTGGGGTTGATGTTCGTATGGACCTGGTGGTAGTGCCGGGTGATGTGGTCGAAGTCGATGGTGTCGCCGAAGCCCGGCGTCTGGAACAGGTCGCGGGCATAGGCCCACAACACCGCGTCCTCGCTGAGTTTGTTGCGGTTGCACTTGAAGTGACCGTGGTACACGGTGTCGAAGCGCACCAGGGTGGTGAACAGCCGGATGTCGGCCTCGGTGATGGTGTCACCGACCAGATAGCGGCGGGTGGCGAGCCGCTGCGACACCTGGTCGAGTCGGGCGAAGAGCTGTCGCACGGTGGTGTCGTAGGTCTCCTGGTGCGTGGCGAACCCGGCTTTGTACACACCGTTGTTGACATCTCGGTAGATCGATTCGGCGACGTCGTCGATCTCCTCACGAAGCGCCTCGGGATAGAGATCGGGGGCGCCGTCGCGGTGCAGACCGGTCCACTCGGTGGCGAAGTCCAGGGTGATCTGCTGGAAGTCGTTGGTGACCAGCTTGCCGCTGGAGACATCGACGATGGCCGGGACGCTGACCCCGCCGGGGTAGTTCCGCTCGCGGGCGTCGTATGCCTCACTGAGGAAGGCGATGCCGAGCACGGGATCCACGCCACCGGGGTCCAGGGTGAACCGCCAACTGCGCTCGTCCTGGATCGGGTCGGTGACGGCGAGCGAGATCGCGTCTTCGAGACCGAGGAGTCGACGGGAGATCAAGGCACGGTTGGCCCAGGGGCAGGCACGGTTGATCACCAGCCGGTAGCGCCCTGCTTCGACGGGCCAGCCGTCCCGGGCGTCCGCGGTGATCCGGTCCGCGAAGTGGCTGGCGGACCGCTTGAACTCGCCCTTGCCGCTCTTGTCGTCCTGGTCGGTGGCGACCATCACGCCCTCTTTTCCGATGTGCGCGTCGTGGCACCGGAGCGAAGCCCCTCGCACGGAACAGCCGCGCGACGAGGGGTTTTCCCACCGGAGAACCGATGTAGTCCGTACTTCAACAGTACGGGACGGCGTCGCTCAGCGCCGCCCCAGGCGCCCATTGCGAGATCCCCTACCCCGTCTGTCTTCCGTGCCTCCGGACGGACCGCGGGACGCAAGGGGCCAGCCCCGGTTGCGGGCCACCCCGGGGGCCGGTCCGGGCACCTCGGGAAGAGCGCTCGGGCTCAGCGGACCGGGCTATCCCTCGGTCATACCGGCACGCTCCGAGGTCGTCGCCGCCGTGACTGCCGTCTGCTGCGGGCCATAAACCGTCTGTGAACGGGCAGTCGGGTTCTGGGGCCCGTACGTCTCGGCCGAGAGGACGCAGAAGGTTGACCCCTGCCGACATCGTGTACACCGCCCTGGGCTTGGGGGCGCTCGCCGCAGCGGTCGTCCCGCGTCTCGTTCGACGACGCCCGCTGTCGACACCCATGGTCTTCCTGGCCGCCGGTGCCGTGGTCGCGCTCCTGCCGTTGCCCCTGCCGCAGGTCGACCCCGTGCAGGACCGGGTCTGGGTGGAACACATCGCCGAGGTCTGTGTGATCGTCTCGCTGATGGGCGCGGGGCTCGCGCTCAACCGTCCCTTCGGGCTGCGCGCCTGGGCCGGACCGTGGCGGCTCATCGGCATCACACTGCCTCTGACCGTCGCAGCGACCGCCGCCCTCGCCTGGGCGCTCCTCGGTTGGCCGATCGCCGCCGCACTGCTGGTGGGAGCACTGCTCGCGCCGACCGATCCGGTGCTCGCAGCCGAAGTGCGCGTGGGTGAGCCCACCGCCGACAAAGACGATGAGGACGAGGTCCGCTTCACACTCACCGCAGAGGCCGGGCTCAACGACGGCCTCGCCTTCCCCTTCGTCCTCGCCGCCACCACGCTCGCCGCCGCCCAGGGCGTGTGGAGTCACGCCGACTGGGGGCGCTGGTTCGCCGTGGACGTCGTGGCGAAGGTCGCCATCGGTGTCGCGGTCGGCTTGGTCCTCGGACGCCTGCTGGGGTGGATGTTCTTCAGGGCCGGCGCCTCCGCGCTGCGGCTGTCCGACCACATGGAGGGTTTCGTGGCCCTCGCCGCGACCTTCCTCTCCTACGGGATCGCCGAACTCGCCCATGGCTATGGTTTCCTCGCCGTCTTCGTCACCGCGTGTGCCATCCGGGCTGCCGAACGCGACCACGGCTACCACCGCGTGCTCCATGAGTTCACCGATCAGATCGAACGGCTGTTGACCGCCGCCCTCCTCTTCCTCCTCGGCGGCTACCTCGTGACCAGTGGCTTCGCGGAGCTGACCTGGCAGGCGGTCCTACTCGCCCTTCTGCTCATCGTCCTCGTCCGCCCGGCCCTGGGTTGGGTCGCGCAGTGGGGATTCGTCACCGGCCCCCGCGAACGCATCGTGACCGCAGCATTCGGGCTGCGCGGGATCGGTTCCCTCTTCTACCTTGCGTACGCCCTGGGTCACAACGGTTTCAACGGGCTGGCCAGTCAGCTCTGGGCGCTCACCGGTGTCACCGTCGCTCTGTCCGTCCTCCTGCACGGTGCCAGCGCCACTCCGATCATTCGGCGTCTGGACCGGCTACGGGATGCCAGGCCGACGGACGGGCCACTGTGAGGACCAGAAGAGCAAAGGCGGCAGGCGTGCGGCCCAGGGGTGTCGTCACACTGTCGATGCGTCGGTTCCGGTCGTGGGCGGGATGAAAGGCAGTACCGATGAACGCGGGCGGCGCAGGGCATCGACCAGTGCGCGCGGGTCGTCCGCGTGGAAGCGGATGGTCCGCGCCTCCGCTGTCCCGCCGAGCGGTCGGGTGCAGACGAGTGGACGGGTCAGTTCAAGGGTCACCGTGGTCTGACCGGCCACGATGAGATCGAGCACTCCGTCGTCCGACAGCGTCACGATCCTGCCGGACGGATAGCGGCGATCGACCCGCACGGAGGCGACCGCGTCCGCGGGGACTACGAGATCAAACAGTGCGCCGTAGCGGATCCGCAGGGAACCGTCGGATCGCACCACGTGGGGTCGGGTGATGCAGGCAGCGTGCATGCCCAGCAGGAGCACGACCCCGTACACATCGACTACGAGCAGCACCGAGTGGACCACCGGCCAGGGGATCAGGATGGCCAGCGCGACCGTCTCGACCACCGAGACGAAGATCAGTCCGTACATGAGTGCCGTCTGCGGTCCGGTGTACCCGGCGATCTGGTCCCCGGCGCGAACGCCGTGCTTCCTTCGGGCCACCCGCAACCCGAGCGAGACCATGGCACGCACTTCGTGCATCAGGAGGCGCCGTACGCGTACGGGGACGACAGCGCGCACAGCAGCGACCAGGGCGTGTGGCGGGGCAAGCCCCCGGTCGCGCCCGTGTGCGTACAACGAGCGCAGCACCCATGCCTCGACGGTGAGCACCGCCAGCACCATGACCCCGGCGGACGCGGTCACCCACATCGGTATGCGTAGCCCGGCCAGTTGGCACACCACCAGGGTCAGCTCCCCCGGTATGACGACAAGGGCCGCGATCCGGGCCGCTCGCACCCCGACGACATCTCCAGCTCCACTCATCCCCGACTCCTCCGCATAAAGGCTTCCATCACTCGGCGTACGACTTCGGCCTGCGCGGGCGCGTACTCCGCGAGCAGCGCTTCCCGGAATCCGGGAACGACCCGCCCCTCGGTGGGGATCGCTGCGAACACCTCATCGGGGACGGCCGCCACCAGATCGGCTGCCAGAACCGGGATCCGTGGATCGTCGGTCGGGGCGTCGGCGAGCGCGTCGAGGCGTTCGTACAGCGCGAGCAGTGCCGGATCGGCTGCCAACGGGCCCAACGCGGCGTACACCTGCTGGCCGCCGACGCCCAAGGCGTCGAGCAGTGTCAGATGTTCGCGGTCCTTCGCCGCGGCGGGCGATGTAGTGCGCGGCGCCTGGGCGAAGAGTGCGGCGAGCGCGGGGGACGAGGCTTCGGTCTCGCCCGGCTCGGCGGCCAGCAGGATCGCGAGCCTCCGCCGACGCTCCTCGATCTCGGCAGCCTGCCGAGCGAGGTCGGCGTCCAGTTCCTCCAGTACGTCGGCCAGATCGCGGCCCGCATCGTCCATGAGGACGTCCCGCACTTCGTCGAGGCTGAGCCCGAGTTCGGTCAGCCGGCGTACACGTGCCAGGAGGACGGCGTCTCGGACGCTGTAGACCCGGTATCCGTTGGGGCGCCGCTCCGGTTCGGGAAGCAGCCCGACATGGTGGTAGTGCCGGATCGCCCGGGTCGTGAGCCCGACGAGCGCGGCGATCTCTCCGATCCGCATGGCCTCAGTAGAAACCCTGCCGTCGCGTCAAGGTCAAGCACCTGGGCGGTGGGCAGAAGCACGGATAGGACGGGGGCGCCGGCATCCGCGGCGGAACCATTCAGGTGCGGTGCCCGGTCGCTCGGCCATCCGACTGACGAGGCAGCGGGGCACCTTCGGTCGTTTGGTCCCGGGCGTCGGACGGTTGTGCGGAGAGGGGGGTGGCGATGTCCTCCAGTGAGCGGCCTTCCGCGGCGACGGCGAAGAAGAAGGCGATCACACCCGCAATGACCATGAGCGTGGCCCCGATGCAGAACGCGAGAACCGCGTCGGAGACGGCTCCGCTCTCGGTCAGTCCGGCGAAGACGAGGGGGCCGGAGATGCCGCCTGCTGCGGTGCCGATGGCGTAGAAGAAGGCGATGGACATCGCCCGTGTCTCCATGGGGAAGATCTCGCTGACGGTCAGATAGGCGGAGCTTGCTCCGGCTGATGCGAAGAAGAGGACGACGCACCAGCACAGGGTCATCGTCGTTGCGGTGAGCACTCCGGCGCCGAAGAGTGCGGCGGTGGCGAACAGCAGGAGCCCGGACAGGATGTAGGTACCGGCGATCATGGGCCGCCGTCCCCAGGTGTCGAAGAGACGCCCGAGCAGCAGCGGGCCGAGGAAGTTGCCCGCGGCGATGACGGCGAAGAAGTAACCGATCGATGCAGTGGGGACGTCGAAGAACGTGACCAGGATCGAGCCGAAGCCGAAGGTGATGGCGTTGTACAGGAACGCCTGCCCGATGAAGAGTGCGAAGCCGAGGGTGGCGCGTCGCGGGTAGACGCGGAAGACCGTCCGGGCGATCTCCCCGAAACCGATCGTGCCACGCTGACGCACCGTCATCTCATTGCCAGCGTCGGGCAGGGGTCGTCCGATGTCCTGTTCGACCTGGTGTTCCACCTCGTCGACGAGCCGTTCGGCGTCCTTGGCCCGGCCGTGGATCAGCATCCAGCGCGGGCTCTCCGGCACGTGCCGTCGGACCAGCAGGATCACCAGACCCAACACAACACTGAGGGCGAAGGTGAGCCGCCAGCCGATGTCCTTGGGGAACAGATCGGTGTTGAGCGCGAGGACGGACAGCAGTGCGCCGCCCATGGCTCCGAGCCAGTAGCTGCCGTTGATGATCAGATCGACCCGGCCCCGGTACTTGCTGGGGATCAACTCGTCGATCGCGGAGTTGATCGCCGCGTACTCCCCACCGATACCGAAGCCGGTGAGGAACCGGAAGAGGAAGAACCACCAGACGGAGAAGGAGACCGCGGTCAGTGCCGTGGCCGCCAGATACAGAGCCAGGGTGATGAGGAACAGCTTCTTGCGGCCGTAGCGGTCGGTGAGTCGGCCGAAGAACAGGGCCCCGCAACAAGCGCCGGCGACATAGAGCGCAGCGGCGACCCCGGTGACCTGGGCACTGCTGATGTCGAGCCCGCTGCCGTCCTCCGAGATCCGCCCGGCGATGGCACCCACCACGGTGACTTCCAGACCGTCGAGGACCCACACGGTCCCCAGGCCGATGACGATCATCCAATGCCAACGCGACCACGGCAGACGATCGAGCCGGGCAGGCACCTTCGTCGTGATGGTGTCCGCTGGTAACCGCCTGGCCTCGTTCATGTCCTGCACCCCGTTTCATCCCGAAGTTGTGGGTCGATCAGCCGAGTGACGATCGCCCGACACCGCGCCGGGCCATGTGTTCCGCGCTGCCGCCCGGGACTCAACCCACGGGACGACGGTCCGGTGCCCCCGCACGAACGGCGGGGGCACCGGCAAAGCTGGTTAGATCCGCGGCGGCCAGTAGAAGGCCGTCAACTGCCGGCGGTAGTCGGCGCTGTCGTAGTGGGTCTCCCGGTGGAACTCGGGGGCGCCCTTGACCTGGTCCTTGGTCAGATCCAGGAACACCTTCTTGTGGTCCGTGTCGACCCGAGTGACGGAACCGGCGGGAATGAGTACTTCCCTGCCGAAGATCCACGGACCGGTGTCCACCACGAGACAGGCGGAGCCCACCTCGTCGGTGTGTTTGTCGACCTTGCCGATGTCGCCATCCAGGGCCTCCACCTGGAATCCGGTCAGATCGGACCCGGTGTATCCGGCTGCGGACGGGTAGTCCCAAGCGTTTTCCTGCACGGTACGGAATCCTTTCCCTCGGAATGAGAAGAGGCCACGGCGGGGTCACCGCTCCTCCGGACGGAGCCGCCGCCGTGGCCGCTCCCGTCCTCACCGCGCGCCTTCCCCGCTCACCGCCCGCCATACGTACCGGCTCTCCGCGAACCTCAAGGGGATCCCCCTTGGCGTCGACCCAACGCCCCGTCAGATGGACGGTTCGGCCGACCGTGCACCAGCCCCGCCGAGGAGCTAACCGGCACGCCAGGACCCGGGCGCAACCGTCATGGTCCGGGCGGAGTGAGCCGTGCAACGTCACCCCGCCCGATCGGCAGCGAGCAGGCACGGTGCACAACAGGAGCCGCTCCCGCAGCGGTGGGCCAGCTCGCGATCAGCCAGAAGGATCAGGAGACGATGACCTCTTCCACCAGCAGTTTGACGCTGGCGGCGATCGACTCGGCATCGATACCGGAGTGGTGGAGTTGTTCTTCGGGGGTGGCGGAGCCGGGCATGTTCGAGACCGCGAGGCGAACCAGCCGAGGCCCCGGACGGCCGTCGGCGAAGGCCGCCGCGACCGCGTCCCCGATACCTCCCGCGGGCCGGTGGTCCTCGACGGTCATCAGACACCCCGTTTCCTCCGCCGCGTGCCGGAGGGTATCCGCATCGACGGGCTTGATCGAATACAGGTCGACCACCCGCACGGCGATGCCGTCGGCAGCCAGCAGATCGGCGGCGCGCAGTGCCTCGTGCACGGTGACACCGGCGCCGACAACGGTGAGCCGGTCGTCCGGGCTGGACCGCAACACCCGGGAACCGCCGACCGGAAAGTCCTCGTCCGGGCCGTAGAGCACAGGCGTCGCGCCACGGCTGGTGCGCAGGTATCCGATGCCCGGTAGCCGGGACATATGGGGAACGAGACGGGCCGTCTGGTTGGCGTCACAGGGGTAGAGGACGGTTGACCCATGGATGGCACGCATCATGGCGAGGTCTTCGAGCCCCATCTGCGAGGGCCCGTCCTGGCCGATGGCGACCCCCGCGTGGGAGCCGCAGAGCTGGATGCCGGTACCGCTGACGGCGGCCATCCGAATGAAGTCGTGGGCCCGGGTGAGGAAGGCCGCGAAGGTCGTCGCGTAGGGGAGGTAGCCGCGCGCCCGCATCCCGACCGCGGTCGCGACCAGCTGTTGTTCGGCGATGTACAACTCGAAGTACCGGTCCGGATGGGCCTTGGCGAACGCGTCCGCCCGGGTGGAGTCGCCGACCTCACCGTCCAACGCGACGACATCGCCGCGCTCGGACCCCAACGCGGCGAGCGCGGCGCCGAAGGCGTCCCGGGTGGCGACCTTGTCGCCGACCTGGTAGCGCGGCGTCGCAGCTTCTTCGGACGACGGCGAACCCATGGCGACCGACCCGTCCGGCGGCGGCGCGACCTCGACCCGAGCGGAGCGGACGCCACCCAGTTCCTCGATCGCCTGCGCGGCATGGGGCAGCGGTTTGCCGTGGAAGCCCTCCTGGTCCTCCACCTCGGCGACACCGCGGCCCTTGTGGGTACGGGCGATGACAGCCGTCGGCCGGCCTCGGGTGGCCGCGGCCTCCTGATAGGCGGCGTCGATCGCAGTGACGTCATGGCCGTCGATCTCGACCGTGTGCCAGCCGAAGGCCCTGAACCGCCGGCCGTAGGCGTCGAGGTCCCATCCTTCGCGGGTGGGGCCGCGCTGACCGAGCCGATTGACGTCGACGATCAACGTCAGGTTGTCGAGCCGCTCATACGCCGCATGTTCGGCGGCTTCCCAGATGGAACCCTCGGCCATCTCACTGTCCCCGCACAACACCCAGATCCGGTACGGAAGCCGGTCGAGCCGCTTCCCGGCGAGCGCCATCCCGGCACCGACCGGAAGCCCCTGCCCCAGGGAGCCGGTGGCCACGTCCACCCAGGGCAGACGTGGGGTCGGGTGGCCCTCCAGGAGGCTGCCGTCCTGCCGGAAGGTGAGCAGTTCTGCGTCGTCGACCACTCCGGCTGCCCGGTAGAGCGCGTAGAGCAGTGGGGAGGCATGCCCCTTGGACAGGACCAGACGGTCGTTGCCCGGGTGACGGGGTCGGTCGAAGTCATACCGCAGATGGTGCGCCAGCAGTACGGCACCGAGATCGGCAGCCGACATCGACGACGTGGGATGTCCCGACCCCGCCGCGTCCGCCGCACGCACCGCGTCGACCCTCAACTGCTGCCCCAGTTCGGCCAGTTGCTCCATCTCCATGTCAGCGCTCCTTGCTCGGTCCACGTCGCGGCTCATCGAGGCGCGTCCTCCTACCCGGGTCGCGTCCTCCTCCAGGGTTCCGCCTACTTCCCCAGACCGCTCCCCGAGTGCCCCGACGCCCTCGGCGCAAAACCGACTCCGGAGGCGGACCGCGCCCTCATGGGAGCTCGCGCACCCCGATCCGTCCTCCCACCGGGCCGGTCAGCTCGACGTGCGACCTGCACCGGTGTGTCGCACCATCGAAGGGATGCCCGTTGTGCCTGGGCGGGCAGTGGCAAGCGATCCGGGACCGGGAGAAGGGCAGCATTTTGTTGCCGTCCGGTGTGATTCTTCCGCGGCAGACGGGTACCCGCGCATCGAAAGCCGGTACGCGGGGTCGCTTCGGAAGGTGCTCCGCGTCCCCAGCAGAACCCACACCCAGCCGCTGACCCACCCGACAGTGGTGCTCCGGGTGAGGAGAGGACGTGAGCACGGATGAGGATCGCCTTCCTGGTGGCTCCTGAAGGAATCGAACAGATCGAACTGACCGAGCCGTGGCGGGCCGTCGTCGACGCGGGTGACACCCCCTCGCTGATCTCCACCGAAGCAGGCCGCGTGCAGGCGTTCAACCACCTCGATCGCGGGGACACCTTCCCGGTCGACCAGGTCGTGGCAGAAGCCGATGCAACGGCGTACGACGCTCTCGTACTGCCCGGCGGCGTGGCGAACCCGGACGCTCTGCGGATGGACGAACGTGCTGTGGCCTTCGCACGGTCGTTCTTCGACGCGGGCAAGCCCGTGGCGGCCATCTGTCACGCACCCTGGCTGCTCGTGGAGGCGGACGTCGTCGGCGGACGGACCCTGACCTCCTGGCCGAGTCTGCGCACCGACATCCGCAACGCCGGCGGTACCTGGGTCGACGAACCCGTGCGGATCTGCCGCAACGGCCCGAACACCCTGATCACCAGCCGTCGGCCGGACGACCTCAAGGACTTCACCGGCGCGTTCACCGAGGAGTTCGCCACGGCAACGTCCTGAAGAGACTCAGCCACATCGCGCGTGAGGCCGGTGCCCCAGGGACACGGGTGCCCCAGGTACACGGCACGCCGCAGCGGTCTCCGGAATTGACTTGATCCGTAGGCGGCGGCTTCAGCCCCGCCATAGGGATTTGGACATCCTTGTTGCCCTCCGCATAGACCGATAACGACCTGGATAGCCTCTGGCCTTGTTCGACCTTGTTCGGGTCGAATTTATGCCAGGTCGAGCCGCACTCCACGAGGAATTCGTACGGGCGGCTACGGGGAGGGAACGGCACTGTGAGCCAACAAGCCTCACCCATGCTCGACACCGAGCAGATAGCCCAGTTCGATGAACTCGGCTATCTCGTACTCCCCGCCTTCCTACCGCCCGCGCTGGTGGTGCGGCTGGAGCCGGAGGTCGACCACTGGGTGGACAGTGGACTGCGGGCGGACTCGATCGCAGCCTGCCGTGACGCCGAGTCGTTACAACCGCCACCGGTCATGGAGATCGAACTTCCGGCCCACGGCGAGCTTGTCGCACATCCTCCCCTGATGTGGCTCCTGCACCAGCTCATGGGAAGAGACTTCGTCTTCCATCACCTTCACAGCGTCCGGCTGCCGCCGGACGCCCCCGGCAAAAGCTGGCACCACGACTATGAGCAGCCCGTGGGGCACGGCCGAAGCCATCTGATGGTGCATGCACTGCACTATCTCGGCGGCCTCGAAGCTTCACAAGGCGGCCTGGCGCTCCTCCCGGGCTCGCACCGAGAACATGCGGAGAAGGCTGCCCGGGCCCGGTTAGGCTGTTCCGAGCTGCCGGGCGAGGTCCTGGTCAACGACCTGCCGCGCGGCTCGACCGTGCTGATCCACTCGGCACTGTTCCACACCCGGCGCCCGCCGTGCGTCACGGGGGGCGAGGCGAACCGGCCTCGCTATCTGGTCGATGGTTCGTACTGCCGGACGGGGGTGCGCTGGCAACCGGTGAAGCCGTACTGGCGTCAGATGCTCAGCCGGGCAAGGGACCTTGGCCTGGGCCACGGTCAGTGGCCGGAGCTCTTCTCCGACCAGCACTTCACCGAGTACACCGACCCGAACTGACGCTCCCGAGAGGCACATCAGCATGCTGACCGTTGCACCCGTCTCGTTTGACGAGGTACTTCACCGCTTCCACCAGGAGCACCCGCTCGACCGGGAGCACGAGGAGAACACCAACGACGAGGCAGAGGGACACCTCCGTGCCGCGGACCGCACCATCGGGGGATGGCGCAAGGTCCTGCTCGACAGGAGTGACCTGGGCGGCATCATCCTGCCGTGGCATCTCGGTGAGGGCGGGGAGCGGGAGCTCATTCCCAAGACCGGGCTGACGGTCGCCCGTACGGTGGCGCTGCTGCGCGCGTCGGGTGCGGCGTACGCACGTTCGAACCCGGTCTGCGGTCGCAAGCTCGCGCACCAGGCGACCAGCGCCTTCGCAACGATCTTCCTCAGCGTCGGGCCTGCGCCGGGCATCGACTACGACGGTCTGACGGTCAGGGACGGGCTCACTCACCTGGACGGCCTGCACCGCATGATCTCTTGGGAGCTCCACGGCAGGCTCACTCCCGGCACCCGGATCCAGGCGTACGTGGCTGGAGGGCCCGCCGGATCCGGGTCGGGAGCCGGACCGCTAGCCGCGGCCGACGTACGGCATGGCGGTGGGCATCACCGTGACGGACTGGATGTTCACGCCGACGGGTAGGTTCGCCATGGTGACGACCATGTTCACGACATGAGAAACGTCCATGGTCGGCTCGACCCGAAGTGATCCGTCGGCCTGGCGGACCGCCGGTTGTTCACGGCCCACCGGCGTGACGTTGCCGATGTCTATCTGACCGCAGGAGATGTCATACCGGCGTCCGTCGAGCGACAGGGACCGGGTGATCCCGGCGACCGCGTGCTTGGCCGCGGTGAAGGCGATCGAGTCCGGGCGCGGCACGTGGGCGGAGGGAGCGCCGTTGTTGATGATGCGGCCACCACGCGGCAACTGGTCCTTCATCATCCGGTAGGCGGCCCGTGAGCACAGGAAGGTGCCGGTGGCGATCGAGTCGAGCACCCGCCGCCAGTCATCGATGTCCACGTCCTCGGTCGGCGTGTACGGCATCGTGTCGGCCGCGTTGTTGAACAGTACGTCGACGCGCCCGAACCGCTCAGCCACCTCAACGAACAAACGCGTGACGGCGTCGGCGTCGGTGATGTCCGCGACGACCGGCACGGCCTGGCCCAGGCCCCCTTGTCCGGCGCCTGCCCGGGCGAGTTCCGCCGTCTCCTCCAAAGTGTCCCTTCTCCGCCCGACCAGCACCACCGACCACCCGTCCGCGACGAGCGCCAGGGCGCAGGCACGGCCAATTCCGCTGCCGGCGCCGGTAATGACAGAGACCTTATGGACCTTTTCGGCCACGAGCGGTTCCCCTTACAGGAGCAAGAATGAGTCTCGAAAATTTCGCCTCCCCTACCGTTCGCGGTGTTCCTGAAATCGGGAATACCAAAACGAGCCAAGCCCTGTTCGAACGAGCGAAACTCTCACTGGCCGGCGGGATCGCCTCCTCGTCACGTCTCACCTCGACGGGCACCCGCCCGTACCCGCTCTACATCAACAGCGGCTCGGGGGCACGAATCGTCGATGTCGATGGAAACGAGTACCTCGACTACCTCATCTCCTACGGCAGCGTGATCCTCGGACACGCCGCTCCGGCCATCACCTCCGCGTTGTCCTCGGTGCTGGCGAACGGCACGATGTTCGGTACCTGCAACGTCCCGGAGGTCGAACTCGCCGAGTTGATCTGTTCGTTGGTCCCCTGCGCCGATCTGGTGCGCTTCTCGAACTCTGGCTCCGAGGCCGTTCTCGGCGCGATTCGTACGGCGCGCGGATTCACCGGCCGTTCCACGATCCTCAAATTCGAAGGTCACTACCACGGGTGGACCGACACCCTGGCGATCTCCAACCGCCCCACCGCCGCACAGGCCGGTCCCTATGAATCGCCCGCGGCCCATCCCCATTCCCCGGGAATCCCGCAAGGCGTCGTCGACGACGTGGTGGTCTGCCCGTGGAACGACGTGGACCTCCTGCGCACGGCCCTCGACGCGCACCGGGGCGAGATCGCGGCCGTGATCTGCGAACCGATCGTCGCCAACAACGCCTGCACGATGCCGCTCCCCGGCTACCTCCAGACGCTGCGCGAGGAATGCACCGCACGCGACATCCTGCTGATCTTCGACGAGGTCTGCACCGGCTTCCGTACCGGCCCCGGAGGCGCCCAATCGCTCTTTGGAGTGGTCCCGGACCTCGCGGTCTACTCCAAGGCCCTCGGTGGTGGGCTGCCCATCGCCGCCTTCGCCGGGCGCCACGACGTCATGGACAGCCTCGCCACCGGCCAGGTCAAGCACGGCGGCACGTACAACGGCTCTCCGCTGTGCGCCACCGCCGCTCTGGTCACCCTCACCGAACTGGCAGACCCGGCTGTCACCGCGCGGATCGAGGAGAGCGGCCGACGTGTCATGGAGGCCGTTCGTAAGGCCTCCACGGATCACCACGTTCCCTGCGCGGTACAAGGCGTCGGGTCCATGTTCCAGGTCGTGTTCTCCGCCGACGGCGCACCGACGCGGCACTACCGCGACACCCTCCGCCTCGACCAGCACCGCTATGACGCATTCCGCCACGCACTGCTCCAGCGCGGCATCCACGCCAACGGCTTCGGACTGGCCTGCTGGTTCGTCTCCGCCGCTCTCACTGAATCCGACATCGATGAGACCTGCGCGGCGATCGACGAGGCGTTCGCCGCCATCCGTACTGCCTGACGGACCGCGCCGATGGCCCTCACGAGGAGGCCGGGGGTGGTCCCGACCAGGGGCACCCGCATGACGGTCCGGCCACTACCGCATCTCATCTGAAATGCCATGGCGGGTCCAATTTCGGAACTATCCATCATCGCGACACTGGTGACCTGGAACTGACCATGGTTCCCATGGGGTATGTCCGGACCCACCTCGAACCGGTCAGGGACCGCTCTCAGACCCGGCTTCCGGCACCGGCGCTTCCCCCATGCCGAGTGCCCCGCCACCAGGGCGGGGCACAGTCACATCGGCTAGGGGGTCCAGGCGGACGCCCCAGAGGGTCCGCCGGCACCCGGGGGAGCCACCATGAATCGCTCGACGCTCTCCGACGGGCCGTTGCCCGGCCGGCTACCGAACAGCGGAAGCGCCGCTCGTGTCCGATGTGCCGGTGCTAGGTCCGATGTGCCGGTGCTACACGGGCACACCGGACCTCCAGACCGCCGGCCATCAGGACTGCACGCCGCCGGACGGTCAATCCACCGGCCCGCCCTCCGGCCGGACCTCGAAGAGAAAGCAGCCGTGCTCCAGGGCCCGTACGTGCACCAGCGCGACTCCGGACTCGGCGAACGCCTCTCGAAGGACCCGGTCGAACCCGGCGTCCGCGCTCTCCGGAACCTCGAAGAAGCGGCCCCCGACGATGTGCCCCTCGGCGTTGTAGCCCCGGACGGTGCGCAGTGCCCCCGGACGCGTGGACGGGTACCTCCCTGGCTCCCGTGGCCCCTCGCATTCGTCTGCGTGGATGAACACCGGCCCGATCTCGTCGTAGGCGCCGGGCTCGGCTCCGGTGGTCGTCGCCCAGCGGCGGAGCGGCGCATAGGAGACGAGGGCGACCCGCTCACCCGCTTCGATGGTCCGCAGGCAGCAGCGCAGCGGACCTCCCACACAGTCCAGGGGCACGCCGTCCTCACGCGCGGTGTACGGCCGCATCGGCCGGCCGCCGTCATCGACAGTTCGCAGTTCCTGGAGCGTGGCGGGAGGGATGGGAAGAGTTGTGTAAGCGGTCATGGGACCAGTTTCGGTAGCCGTTCCACGGGCTGTCTGGCGGAATTCGGACATGGAGTTCCGTGCCCTCGCTTCGGAGTGCGCGGCAAGCAAACATGCCGGCTACCGATGGGCATTGCGCCGGTACTGTCGTTGTTGGCACGCGCGCGAACAGTAGGTGCGGCGTCGGCCGCGGGCTTGTTGGGCGAACGGCTCCATACAGACGACACAGCGTCCCGAGGCCAGAGCATTTTCGTCACGCAGCGAATCATTTTCGTCACGCTGGGGCTGACCCTGTGCGCCGTGGGAGATCGACTGTGCCGCGGCGACGAGCCCCTCTGTCGCGATGCGCCGACGCGGTGTGTGGCTCATCAATTCATCATCCAGGTCGGGGCATTGTCTGACGATGTCGTCGTCAGGGCACTGCAGCAGGTGCAACAGGTACTCGTGCGCGCTCTGCAACCGCTCGATCTTCTCCTGGATCAGCCCCGCCTGCCGCTGCACCGTGCTCTGCCAGTGTCGATTCCGGCTCCCTGATGTGACGACCGATGTCTGCTCAAGAGGCATCGCCCCAACGACACAGCACAGGTAGGCGAGACCGATGCGACGGAGCTCGGTCTCGGTGTAGACCCGGCGTCCATTGACCCTCGGCGGTTCCGGAAGTACCCGTTGGGACTCCCACCACCGCAGGGTCGACGGAGCAAGCCCGAAGAGCGCCGCCGCTTGACCGATCGAGACGCCTTGTGGATTGTCCATGCGCCTATTTGACATCAAGTCACCTTGAAGTCTCAAGATTGAAGTGAGGTTAGGCATACCTAGCCACTCTCAGATGGTGGCCGTTCAGACGGCGTCGCCACGGTCAGCGGCGAGAACACCTCAACGAAGGCGATGACACTCCTCAGGAGGAACCGGAACGTGAGCACGACAACAGAAGGACGCGCGGCCCCCGCATCGGGGGCCGATACGAGCGGGGACCGGTCAGCCGCATTGGCGAACCCCGGGTCCCTGGCACGGTTGCTCGCTCCGATCCGGACCCATCTGGTGGTCTGCGCGACCCTCTCGGCCCTGGGTGCAGCGGCGGGGATCGTGCCGTACATCGCCGTTGCCGAAATCGCTCGACTCATGCTCGACGGCCCGACAGTGGCGCATGAGTCCGTCTGGACCTGGGTCGGCATCGGTGCCTCGGGCGCCGGGCTGTGGCTGCTGTTGCTCGTGCAGTCCTCCCGCGTGGGGCACTACGCGGACGCGAAGATCCTGCACGAGCTACGTACGCGGATCGTGCGCCATCTCGGCGCGTTGCCGTTGGGCTGGTTCCGCGCTTCGGGCTCGGGCAAGGTCAAGAGGGCGCTGACGGGCGACCTGGAGGAGATGCACGAGGTCATCGCCCACGCCTTGGGGCAGCTGACCGGAGCGGTCACGGTGATGGTCGTCGGAGCGGGCTATCTACTCTCGGTCGACGTGACGATGGCACTGATCGTGCTCGGCGTACTGGGCCTGATGGGGGTCTGCTACCGCATCTCGATGCGGTCCATGACGCCCCATATGAACCGGTTGACCGCTGCCGATGCGCGGATCAGCGCGGCCAGCGTCGAGTACGCCGATGGGATCCAGGTGGTCAAGTCGTTCGGCACCGGGGGCCGGGTCCTGCGCCGCTTCGACGACGCCGTGGACGAACACACCGACGCATTCGCGGCATGGGTCGCCGAGGTGCGCTACAGCTCGGCGGCAGCACGGCTGCTCGGCTCGGAGATGGCAGTCCTCGCCGTTGTGTCGGCCTCGGGTCTGGCCTTCGTCGACCACGGATCACTGGCGGTCGCGGATCTCGTGGCGTTCCTGGTCGTCGCAGTGGGTCTACCGAACTCGATCCTCCCGGCCGTCACCGCCTCCCAGGGGGTGCGCAAGGGGCGCATGGGCGCGGCCAACATCGAGCGTCTGCTGTCCCGTTCCCCCCTACCCGAGACCGAGCTACCGCTCACGCCAGACGGTCACGACGTGGAGTTCGACCGTGTCTCGTTCTCCTACGACGGAGTCAACAACGCGGTCGAGGAGGTCAGCGCCGTCTGTCCCTCCGGCCGAGTCACCGCGATCGTGGGCCCATCGGGCGCCGGTAAGTCGACCCTCGCAAGCCTGCTGCCGCGCTTCTACGACGTAACACACGGAGCGATCCGGATCGGCGGTGTGGATGTGCGCTCGATGACATCGACGGAGCTGTTGGGATCGATGTCGCTGGTGTTCCAGGAAGTGGCGCTGCTGAGGGACAGCGTGGCGGAGAACATTCGCATCGGTCGCCCCGGTGCCAGTGACGCGGAGGTTCACGAGGCGGCAGCCGCTGCCCATGTCCACGAGGTGATCGAGCGACTGCCCAACGGGTACGACACGCTGCTCGACGCCGGCGGGGGCAGCCTGTCCGGTGGTGAGCGCCAACGGCTGACGATCGCCCGGGCGATCCTCTCCGGGGCGCCGATCGTCGTCCTGGACGAAGCGACGGCGGCGCTGGACACCGACAGCGAGGAGGCGGTGCAGAATGCCCTCGCCAATCTGGCCGTCGGCAAGACCGTGATGGTGATCGCCCACCGACTGCACACGATCGCCGGTGCCGCCCACATCCTCGTACTCGACAAAGGACGGCTGGTCGAGCGGGGCGGCCACGACGAATTGCTCGCCCGCGACGGCCTGTACGCACGGATGTGGGCCGCGCAGGAAGGGGTGCCCGCATGATCCGCAGGTTGTACCGACTCTGGCCCGAGCCACAACTGTTGACCCGACTCTGGCTGCTGACAGCGGCGCAGGCCGTCCTCCAGGGGCTGCTGCTCGGCCTCCTCGTCCCCGTTCTCAACGCCATCGCACGGCCCGAACCCGACATCGCCGAGGCCACGCCGTGGCTCGTGCTCGGAGCCATCGGCGCCGCCACGTATGCGGTGCTCTCCGTCATCGCCACTCCGGTGGGCTTCGCGGCGGCCGGCGCACTGGCGGCGCAACTGCGGCGACGGTTGATGCGCCATGTGAGCACACTGTCGTTGGGGTGGTTCACCGCCGACCACAAGGCACGGCTCGCGCGGGGGGTGACCGCGGACGTGGGCAACGCTGCGCACCTGGCCGTGACGATCGGTGGGCCCGTCATCACCTCGACGTTGTTGCCGGCGACGGTCGTGGCCGTGACCTTCGCGGTGGACTGGCGGATGGCAATGCTGTTGTGCGCGATCGCGCTGGTCGCCTTCCTGGCGCTGCGGCGCGCCGCACGGATCGCCGAGATCGCGGAAATCGAGTTGGAGCGGGCGTCGACCGAGGTCGCCAGCAGGGCGATCGAGCTGGGCCAGGCGCAGTCGGTGCTGCGGGCTGCCGGCCATGCCCACGGCACGCCTCGGATGCGGGCCTCGCTTGAGGACCATCGCGACACCTACCGGGACGGCATGCGGCGCGCTCGACAACCGTTCTTCGTCTACACCGGCGTGATCATGGGTGGGTTCGTCGCGGTGCTCGCGCTCACCGCCGAACTGCTGCTCAGCAACCGTATCGCGGTCCCCGAGGCCATCGCACTCCTCGTCCTGGCGGCCCGATTCCTGGAGCCGCTCGGCAATCTCATCGACCTCATCGGGGCCCTGCGCGCGATGAGGAACCAGATCGCACGGATCGAGGACCTGTTGGCTGCCCCCACGCTGCCGGTGCCTGCCGACCCGGTATCCGACCTGGAGACGACCGACGTTGAGTTCTCGCACGTCAGCTTCGCCTATCCGGGCAGTGACACCCCCGCGCTGAGCGAGGTGTCACTGCGCTGCCGACCAGGTACCACCACTGCGCTGATCGGGCCGTCGGGCTCCGGCAAGACGACGGTGACCCGGCTCATCGCGCGATTCTTCGATGTGGATACAGGTCAGGTGCGGGTCGGCGGCGTCGACGTTCGTGAACTCGACCCGAGCACCTTGCTCGACGAGATCGCCATCGTGTTCCAGGACGTTTACCTGTTCGACGACACCATCGAGAACAACCTGCGCCTGGCTCGGCCCGAGTCGACGTGGGAAGAGCTCACGGAGGCCGCAGCAGCAGCGCGACTCGATGAGGTGATCGAGCGACTGCCCAACGGCTGGTGCACGCGTGTGGGCGAGGCGGGGGCCCAACTGTCGGGCGGCGAACGTCAACGTGTCGCAATCGCCCGGGCGATCCTCAAACGGGCCCGCATCGTGCTCGTCGACGAGGCCAGTTCCGCTCTCGACCCGGAGAACGAAGCCGCGATCACCCAGGCGATCGCCAACCTCGGTGACGACCCCGACCGCACGGTGGTCGTGATCGCCCATCATCCTGCGACTCTGGCCACTGCGGACCATGTGGTCTCGCTCGACGGCGGCCGAGTCACCGAGACGGGCACGCCGACGGAGCTGCTGCGTACAGGCGGGGCGTTCGCCCGCTTCAGCCGGCAGAACGAACGAGCGCGACACTGGCGGATCGCCGACCACGGATGAGGCGCGCGTACGGGAAGCCCCTCATGAGCCCGTCTGCTGCGAGTCGCCACAAGGGACCACCAGGCCGGCCGCTCTGCGGAGTCCGGAGTCAGCCCTCGAAACGGCGTTCTCAGTACGGGGCGCACTCCAGCGCTTTCGCCCTCGCCAAGGGCCACACCACAGGCAGGGCTCATGGTCCGCCCCTGTGGACCTCCGAGCACCGGGGACCGGCGATGCGCTCGCTCCGGCACTCACCACTCACCACAAGAGCCGCATCAGAGGAGACAGCGATGCCACGCGGAACTAGTCGACGACGCCGAACCCGTACGGCAGGGCTGTGGGCCGTGCTCATGGTCGTGGGCCTCCTCTTGAGCGGCTGCGGCTCCGCAACCGGTGAGAACCGCCGTGCAGCGGCCAAGACCACGACAGTTGAGGCCGCGAACGGTCGGATCACCGTGCCCGTGACCGATCAGGACATCTGGGCGCTGGATGTGTACACCGCGTTGAACCTCCTCGCTGTCGGCGTCGTACCGGATCATGTCGGCAGGACCCACCAAGGACAGGAAGCCCGTGAAGGGATCGCCGCTGATGCGGGCGTGAAGATCGTCGAGGCGCACAAGCTGGAACTGGTCGTCAGCGCCAAACCGTCCCTGATCGTCGGCATCGACCACCCCGAACACCGAGCGCTACTCAAACACCTGAAGGCGATCGCCCCTGTCGTCCTCATCGAGGACGGGATCGAGATCAATGAGCAGATGGAGGTGGTGGGCACGATGACGGGGCGCACGGCTGAGGCCATGAAGACCGTCGGTCGCATCGGTACGGCGACCGCGACGCTGGCTGCACGGATCAAAGGCGCCGGCCACTCGGGTCGGACCGTCTCCGTCCTCCAGGAGTATCCGACCGTCTTCTACGCCTACGACAGCAGCACGCAATGCGGCGCGCTGCTGACCCGTCTGGGCCTGGACCGTCCCGAGGCACAGTCCGGCGAGTCCGAATGGGGGTACACGGAAGTCTCCGAGGAGAACCTCGGCGAGCACGGCGCCGACATCGTGGTCGCTCTGGTGGACCGCATCTACGCCAAGGGAAAGTCCGTGCTCGACAGCCCCATGCTCGACACCTCCGAAGCGATCACCGCGGAAGTGGAATTCTCCGGCTGGTACAACAGCGACATCCTCAGTGCGTGGTGGGTCCTGCACGATGTGGCGGCCATTCTGTTCCATCAGGCACAACCCACCACTCACGCGGACGTACCGGCTCTATGGTCACAAGCCCTCGGGACGGAAACTCCGGGCGTCCGCAGCCCTTCGGCCTGAGAACGGCTGTACCACATCGCCCTGTTGGAGGCAGCCCGGCGAACCGGACACATGGGACCGTCGTGGTCGGCCTGCGCGCCGTGGGCGTGATCGTCGTGACGGTCGTGGCGACAGCGGGACCTTCACACCGCAAGCTGCCGCCGAGAGTCCCCCGCTACCTCCAGGTCGGGGTGTTGTCACTGGTCAAACTCGCCTGCGCGCCCTGCTGCGGATGCTCAGGATACGCATCCACCATGCGATCCCGAGCAGTGCGACTCCGACTGCGCAGTAGTTCCAAGCGTTCTCCCAACCCCTGGCGACGCCCAGTAGGTTCAGAGCGACCCAGAGTACGAGCACGACACACAGGGCGGTCCAGGCTATGTCCGCCCAACGCTCGCGCAGTTGGGAGAGCTGGACGGTACCTCGCCGCATCTCCCCCATCGGTTCGCCCTCGTCACTCATGTCTGCTCTCCCATCGTTGGTCGATCCTGACTCCGAGAGGTGATAGCCGCATGACGGCTTTCGCCGGGACAACCGTGGTGTGACCGGTCCCGACATCAGAATCGGCTCAGTCGTCACCGCGACCACGCCCCCTCCGTGCACCTGTGCACCTATGCACCTATGCACCCGTGCACCCGGGGAGTGCGACCGCACTGTCGTGGGCCTCGGTGAGGTGGGAGCGGTCATGTCCTCGGCGGTCATGGAGTTGCGGGTTCCCCCGGGCTCGCGATTGATTCCCGGTACGGACCTCGTGTGCTGGTGGCGGACTGGACGGGGCTGGCGGTGGGACATGCGCATGGTCACCCATCCACCAGTTCATGTCACTCACTGCCCTGGCCCTGCCCCCTTCCACGGCAGGAGGATGAAGCGCGCCTTGAGGGAGGCATCGATCCCGTACGGACAGGACGGCCGTCAAGCCTCCCAACACTCACCACGGCATGAGGAGTTCCATGAACCATCGCAAGAGACTCGCCGCAAGCCTCACTGCTGCCTTCACGCTCGGCGTGGGGTTGGTCGCCACCGCTCCTCAGGCGTTGGCGGCCGGCTACGAGACGGACCGCGCTGTCCGCACCAGTGCGAATCCCAACTACGAAGCGCCGGGCTGGTGGTTCCAGGGTGCCGGTCCCACCGGTCATGGCGGGGGTGTCGTGGCCTTCCAGTCAAACGGTGACAAATGGTGGGTCGCCGATACACAACGGGACGGCAAGTCCGTGGCCGTGAGATGGAAGAACTTCGTCAACGGCTCCCTCTATCGAGAGGGCGTGTGTATCAACAGCAACAGCGCACCTTCCTGGGCGACCTGCAACAAGAACTACCGTGAGGACAGCACCATCTGGGCGTCAACCTGTCTCTATGACGGCGACACCGGCACATACTCCGAGTGCAACCTGCTGGGCTTCCGCTTCCGCGTCAGCGACGGCAGAACCGTCTGACACCACCCCACTTCGGAGCGGTCCTCCCGCCACACGGCCGGACCGCCCAACGGACAAATCTCCGGTGGAACACGCCTCGCCGACCAACGTCCGGCCGCACCGGCCCGGACGATACCCATACCCGACGTCGCATTCGTCAGCCCGAGTGCGGCACATGGAGTCCGCCGCACGGAGGAGCCCCCCGATTTCAGGCCATGCTCACTACGTGTCGCCCCGCGGTGGGACGGCCCGACGAGGTCCGAAGGATCTTCGCATTCAGGTGGGATCTCCCATGAAATCTTCACTCCCGCGATCTACAGAGCGTGGGCACGGGGTGGCACGGACATCAGCAACATCCGTATGACCTGCGAAGACGTGTCCATATGACAGCCAACCAAAATTGCTCTGCTTCTAAGAATGATCACTTCCGTGTAGGCATGGTCGAGGCGGCCCCAAACGACCTGGGGGCCGCCTCAATCGTGCTATTGGGGGTTCGTTCACCATGTCCAGACTCACTCGCCGTCAGGCCCTCGGGGCCGTCACCAGCGCTGCCGCAGGCGTAGCGCTCATCGGCGTGGCAACTGCTTCGGCGAACACCGCACCGGCGAAGGGCAAGGCCGCCACACCCGCTGCCGGCGCGGGGCCAGCGCCCTTCGACGAGGTCTTTCGAGGTCGCCGCATCCAGGGCCTGCCCACGGAGACCGATGCTCACGCCCACGCCCACGCCGGGCACGGCACCGGCTACCGCGTCCTGATCGACGGCCGTGAACTCCATGTGATGCAGCACGGAAAGAGCGGCTGGAGCAGCCCGATCAACCACTACGAGAGGTTCTCCTCCCCGCGCGAGGCCGCTCGCACCGCGGTCACCGCACTCAAGGGCGCGGCCGTCGTCCCCTTCGACCCCACCGTCTGAGCCGGAGAGCGCTGCCATGACCGTACGCAAGAACCAGGCGAACCTCACGACCGCCGAGAAGAAGGCATTTGTCGACGCCGTACTGGAGGTCAAGCGCCTCGGTGTGTACGACGAGTTCGTCGCCGCCCACCGCCTCCGGTTCGCACTGGATATGAACACCGGTATCTACGTGGGCCACTTCGGCCCCTCGTTCTTTCCCTGGCACCGGAAGTTCCTCATCGACTTCGAGTCGGAACTCCAGAAGGTCGACGCATCGGTGTCGATCCCCTACTGGGACTGGACCGCCGACAACACGGTCGGCTCCTCGCTCTGGGCGCCGAACTTCCTCGGCGGAACCGGACGCCCCCTGGACGACCAGGTGATGGACGGCCCCTTCGCGTACTCCGCCGGCAAGTGGCCCATCACCATCCAGGTCGACAGCCGCCCCTTCCTCGCCCGCAATCTCGCCTACCGGGTCCCCACCCTCCCGACCCGGGCCGAGGTAGACGCCGCACTCGCCATGCCCACCTATGACTCAGCACCCTTCCGTGACGGCTCGGCGGGCTTCCGTTCCACGCTCGAAGGCTCGGCGGGCTACATGAGCATGCACAACCGGGTGCACACCTGGGTCTGGGGCCAAATGGAGTCGAGCGTCTCCCCGAACGACCCGGTGTTCTGGCTGCACCACTCGTTCGTCGACAAGCTCTGGGCCGAATGGCAGGCGCTGCATCCGAGCAGTGCCCACTACCTCCCGGCCGGAGGCACGCCCGATGTGATCGATCTGAACGAGACCATGCCGCCCTGGCCCAACACGACCCCGCAGAGCATGCTGGACCACACTCCGTTCTACACCTACGTCTGAGGTGTGGTCTCCGGGCAGCCGCTGCGTTTGCGATGGCTGGGCAGGAATAGGCCCTTCAGGCGCTTCGGTGTGACCCGTTAGAGCCGACCGGCGGTGGGCCGAAGCCCGCTGCCGGCCGGCTGGGTCGGCGTCGGCGTCGGGGACACACCTGCCGCCCTGACCGGGTGGAGCCACTGCGGCTGGCTACGCGGTGGCGAAGCGGCAGCGGTGCCCGGGCACAACGCGAGTTGCTCACCCGTACCGGCAGCATGCAGGGCATGGTCACAGCCTGTGCCCACAGGACCTCCCGTCGGGCCAGGACTCCGGATGGCCCAGGACCTCCGATGGACCAGGCGGTATCTCTCGCTCCCTGCGGGGAAACCTGCTCATGGTGACCGATGCCTGGGCGGATCCCCGCTGGTGCCCCGGACCGTACTTACATCCAGCGGACGGCGGCGTCGGCGATGTGGCCGCAGACGGAAGGAAGACGCCTCATGCCCGAGGACACAACGCCCGCCAATCCGGTGGACAAGCACCCGCAGCCCTTCGCGCAGCAGAAGCAGCCACATCCGGGGTGGACGGGCCCGATGGACCCACCGCCGGACCACGGCGAGGACACCTATCAGGGCTCTGGCGTGCTGAAGGGCCGCAAGGCCCTGATCACTGGAGGGGACTCCGGTATCGGCCGCGCGGTCGCCCTCGCCTACGCACGCGAAGGCGCCGACGTCCTCTTCACCTATCTGGCGGAGGAGACCGACGAAGCACGCGAGACCGAACGCCTCGTCCAGGACGCGGGGCAGACCGCGGTCTCGGTCGAATGCGACATCCGTTATGAAGAGCAATGCCAGAACCTCATCGGAGGGGCTGTCTCGGAGTTCGGCCGGATCGACATCCTCGTCAACAACGCCGCCTACCAAATGTCCCAGCCCGACGGCATCGCCCACATCACCACCGAACAGTTCGACCGGGTCGTGCGCACCAACCTGTATGGCATGTTCTGGCTCTCCAAACTGGCAATCCCCCACATGCCGGCAGGCGGCAGCATCATCAACACCACCTCCGTACAGGGTTACAAACCCAGCCCCCACCTGCTGGACTACGCCATGACCAAAGGCGCCATCACCACCTTCACCCAGGGCCTGGCGCAGATGCTCGCCAAGGACGGCATCCGCGTCAACGCCGTCGCCCCCGGCCCGGTCTGGACACCCCTCATCCCCGCCACCATGCCCGACACCACCGAATTCGGAAAACAGTCCCCCCTCGGCCGCCCGGCACAACCGGCCGAGATGGCACCGGCCTATGTCTTCCTTGCCTCCCCACAAGCCAGCTACATCACCGGCGAGATCGTCAACGCCACGGGCGGCACCCCTCTCCCCTAGCCGACCCCGTACCACTGCCGACAGCCGTATGCGCCGCGGACTCGTGGACGGGTGACAACCCCGCGAGGTGTTCGTCCGGCGCACCTCGGGACGGGAGGCCGAGGGGGGTGGTCCGCTCTAGGCTGGGCAGACGCGGGGGTGCACGATGTGTTCCGCCGAGTTGCTGGAGAGCCCTATGACAGTACGACACCGGCTGATCCGAAGGCCGCCTGCGGCGGTGTGGGCAGTGCTCGCCGACGGTTCCCGGTACGGAGAGTGGGTGGTCGGCCCGGACTCCTCACGTCCGGCAGACGGAGTCTGGCCGCAGATCGGTGCCAGCCTTGAGTACACCATCCGACTCGGGCCTTGGGCCGGGAGCGGAAAGACGGTCGTCAGGGACATGGACCCACCGAACCGGATCGAACTGGAGGCCGAAAGCGGGCGGCTAGGCACCGCGCGCATCTCCATCGAGGTACGTCCATGGGGCGAGAACTCCCTGGTCATCGTGGACGAACATCCGTTGCGTGGGCTGGGTGGTCAGCTCCACAGTCCGGCCTTCGACTTCCTGCTCCAGTTGCGCAATCGAAGGATGCTCAGCCGCCTCGCCGACGTCGTCGAGCAGACCTCCCGTCCCCCGGCCGAGCACCGCTGACCAGGTAAGACCCACGGCGAGCAGGGACGCGCGGAGGAGACGAGACAACAATGCCGGATGCGGTGGTGATCGGTGCGGGGCCCAACGGGCTCGTCGCGGCGAACCTGTTGGCGGACGCCGGATGGAGTGTGGAGGTCCTGGAAGCGCAGCCGGAGCCAGGCGGCGCGGTCCGCAGCGACAGGGGCGTCCACCCGGACTTCGTGAGCGATGTGTTCAGCGCGTTCTATCCCCTCGCTGCCGCCTCTCCCGTCCTCGCGGGGCTGGACCTCCACACCTACGGCCTGCGGTGGGCCCATGCTCCCCGGGTGCTGGCCCACCCGCTGGCCGACGGCCGTTGTGCAGTCCTGGAGCGCGAAACCGACGGCACCGCAGCGGGCCTGGACTCGTTCGCCAACGGCGACGGTGCCGCCTGGCAGGAGCTGTGTGCGGTCTGGCGACGAATCGGGCCCGACATCCTCGGCTCCCTGTTCACTCCCTTCCCTCCGTTGCGCCCCGCCGTCCGGCTGGCGGCCCGGCTGCGTGGCGCCGGCGGACTTCGTCTCGCCCGGACCATGCTGCTGCCGGTACGCCGGTTGGGAGAGGAGGAGTTCAACGGTGAGGCGGGCCGACTACTCCTCGCGGGCAACGCCCTCCATGCCGATCTCGCCCCTGAGGCGGCGGGCAGCGGTGGTTTCGGCTGGCTGATGTCCATGCTCGGCCAGACCTACGGCTTCCCCGTGCCCGTGGGCGGCGCCGGGGCCCTGACCGCGGCCCTGGTACGACGCCTGGAGGACCGTGGCGGCGCAGTGCGCTGCTCGGAGCGGGTGGTCGAGATCGTGGTGCACGACGGCCGTGCCCGGGCGGTACGCACCGCGGGCGGGGAAACGGTACCCGCTGGCAGGGCAGTACTCGCCGATGTGTCCGTACCGGCCCTCTACTGCGATCTGGTCGCCGAACACCATCTGCCGAGCCAACTCCTGGCGGACCTCCGTCGGTTCCAGTGGGACTTCGCCACCTTCAAGGTCGACTGGGCGTTGAACGGTCCCGTTCCGTGGACCGCCGAAGCAGCCCGGACGGCTGGCACCGTACACATCGCCGACGGCATGGACGGCCTGACGCGCTTCGCGGCGCAACTCGCCATGGGACAGATCCCCGACCGCCCGTTCGCCCTGCTGGGCCAGATGACCACGGCCGACCCGACTCGTTCCCCCGCTGGTACGGAGTCCGCCTGGGCCTATACCCACGTCCCGCACCGCACCAAGGGCGATGCGGGAAACAAGAATCTCACCGGAGTGTGGAAGGAGGACGAGCAGGAGGTCATGGCGGATCGGATCGAAGCGCAGATCGAGCGGTACGCACCGGGCTTCAGGTCGCACATCGCGGCCCGTCGAATCCTCGCGCCGCCCACCCTGGAATCGATGAACGCCAACCTGCACAACGGCGCGATCAACGGCGGCACCACGGCGCTCCACCAGCAGTTCCTCTTCCGCCCTGTTCCGGGCACGGGTCGACCCGAAACCCCCGTCAGGGGCCTCTACCTCGCCTCCGCCGGCGCCCACCCCGGCGGCGGTGTCCACGGCGCCCCCGGAGCCAACGCCGCCCGCGCGGCACTGCGCACACGGGCTCCCGGCGGTGTCCTCACCCGTACCCAGCGCGTACTAGCCCGCCGAGACCGCGGTGGCGATCCCGGTCAGAAGCCGAACTCCCGGACCGGTCCGTAGCCGATGGTGGCACTCGGTGTGTCAGCAGGCGGTGCCGTTGACTCCTGTGGTGCCGTACGACGTGGGATCCACCACCGCGATGACGGCCCCAACGGCATCGCGACCCTCACCATGAGCCTCGACCGAGGTGGGGCAGGACCCTTTTCGAGGAAGCTCCTCTGCTCCCACGGGCCCGACGCCGAGACACACGACCTGGTCGGCCCCACATCTCCACCCGGTCCAGTAACGTCCTTGTTCTTTTGGCCCACCGTGCCAGCCCGTTTGCAGCATTTCCGCGAGCACGACGTTGGTTGTGTTCCGCGCGGGGTAGGGAATCGTTGTGAGCTTCGACAACGCTGATCCCGGACCGGACCCAGGGGAGCCCGGCGGCGGAGTGCCGCCCGGGCAGACTCCGCCCGCCGAGTCGAGTACGGGCTCGGGCACCGGCCCCCGCCAGGAAACAAGTCGCGGCTGGGCCAAGGGCCCTCTTCTGATCATCCTGGCCATCGCGGCCTGCTTCGCCGCGTTCTTCCTGGTCTACGCCATCATCCTCATGCTCTGAGCCGAGGCCGAAGTGTGCAGTTGGTCCTGGGAGAGGCGCATCACGTCGACCTGGCAGGACGGCGTGTCCACTCCACGGTCCCCAAGGGCCAACGTGGCGCCTCAACCATCCGTCAGCTCCACGCTGCTGAACGTGCATCCCGACCACCGCAGGCCCGTAGGGACCAAGAGTGGGTGACTTCCTGCGGCGCACCCGCTGGCGAACGGGTGGAATTGTGATGCTGCGGCTTCGGCTTCCGCAAGCCGGGCATGCGTGTGGTGGCAGGTCCCCGAGCCGAGGAACGATAGCGCGATGACCGAGTATGAACGTTCACGCACGATGCCCGCACTCCCGGAGCATGTCTTTGACCAGGCAGCTGATGTCGACCGGCTGGATGCCTGGCTGCCGCGGGAACTGCATGTGACCGCGGGGGACCTGCCCGCCGTCACCGTGCACGAGGACGGTACCGACGAGGACACGGCGGCGGTGCTGCGCGTCCAGCAGGAGCACCTGCGGATCGAATGGGGAACCCGCGAGCAAGGCGGCTACACCGGCTGGCTGCGGGTCTCGGAACACGACGGCGGTGCCAGCGAGGTGACCGTCCATCTGGCGTTCTTCGACGGCAGCCACGACCCGGGCGAGCAGGCCGTTGAAGCCGCCCTCGACAGCAGCCTCCAGCGGCTGGAGGAACAGGTTCGGCTACGGGTCGACAACGCCGCGGGCTGACCGAATCCGATGGGCCGCACGTTTCCGGGCGCTGTGATGTGACCGGATGGGTGTTCCCTCGTTTCCCTGCCTCAAGGCTCGATGGATCCCATTCGGGTACGCCGTGTGGGCAGACAGCGGTTCGGCCGTTGGGGGTGTTGTCAGAAGATCCCCTCCGCACTCCTTTGCGGAAGCTAACCCCATGCCGCGTGTGCGCGCCGAAGGTGTGGTCCAAGGGTCTGCATGCGCGCGCCAGCGGACAACGAGCAGGCAACGTCCGCCGCACTCAGGCCCAGGGCCCGGGCCATGCTGACCAAGGGAGCGCCGGGGAGTCGATGGCGCCCTGGTCAATCGGGACCGTGACGGTGCCTCGGCAGCCTTCCGTGGTGATCACGACCCTGTAGAGGCCCGGCCGCTTCCGGCACCGGTCCTCGGCGACTCCGAGGGCCTCCGGCTCCGGTCCGCGCACCCGACGGGAAGCCGGCATGCGGCTGCCGTGCGGGCTCGTCGCCGGTGGGCACCGGCTTCCGTGGGTTGCTACTCGCCGACCGGAGGCTGTCGGGCCAGGAACTCTTCGAAGGCCGCTGCCTGTGCGGGGTCCATGTGTCCCTGACGCGCCTGCATGGCGCGGTCCACGAGCCATGCCGCCTCGTCGGCGGCCAACTGCACGGCCACAACGGTTCCGTCCCGTACGAAGTCGATGCGCATGCCGTCGGCACGCACGTACCGCATGTAGGGTCCGTACTCCCGTGGGCTGGCCAATGGCTCGACACCAAGTCGGCCGATATCCCAGGTCGTCCCGCTCGCCTCGTCCTCTTGCGCACCTTGCGGTACCGACGCGGGTCGCGGGTAATGGGCGCGAGCCCAGTGCTCCATCTCGGCGACCGCTCCCGCCGGGAACAGCACGCTCACCGGCACATCAGCGTCCGTGAGTACGACGCGCTCGCCGGTTGACTCGACCAGCGACACGAGACGCTCGTAGTCGATCGGGTTCGAGGCGTACCGGCGCTCGACGACAATCTTCACATCATCCATGGAGCACAACGCTATCCACTGCTATCCACTCGGGGATACGAGCCAGGGCCCATGTTCGAAGTCGGATCGATCATTAATGTGACTATTAGTTGGTGTGCGTGGGCCGTTCAGGCTACGGGTAGGGCTGGGCCGTAGCTTTCGCACCAACCGAAAGGCCCAGCACGCATGGCCCAGCCCTTCGTCCTGCCCGACTTCTACATGCCGTATCCGGCCCGTCTCAATCCCCATGTCGAGGCTGCGCGAGCGCACACCCGGGACTGGGCGCGGGGCATGGGGATGCTGGAGGGCTCGGGAGTGTGGGAGGAGAGCGACCTCGAAGCACACGACTACGCGCTGCTGTGCGCCTACACGCATCCCGACTGCGACGCCGACGCGCTGTCGCTCGTGACCGACTGGTACGTGTGGGTCTTCTTCTTCGACGACCACTTCCTGGAGATCTTCAAGCGGAGTCAGGACCGCGAGGGCGGCAAGGCGTACCTCGATCGGCTGCCCGCCTTCATGCCCATGGACCTGTCCGAGCCGGTTCCCGAGCCGACCAACCCCGTAGAGGCAGGCTTGGCCGATCTCTGGCGGCGCACGGTCCCCGGAATGTCGCCCGCATGGCGGGCACGGTTCACCGAGTCCACCAAGAACCTGCTCAATGAATCGATGTGGGAACTGTCCAACATCAATGAGGGGCGGATCTCCAACCCCGTCGAGTACATCGAGATGCGCCGCAAGGTGGGCGGCGCACCCTGGTCGGCAGGGCTGGTGGAGTACGCGGCGGGCGCGGAGGTCCCCGATGCGGTGGCGCACTCGCGCCAACTGCGGGTGCTGACCGACACGTTCGCGGACGCGGTGCACCTGCGCAACGACCTGTTCTCCTACCAACGTGAGGTGGAGGACGAAGGCGAGCTCAGCAATGGAGTCCTCGTCCTGGAGACCTTCCTCGGCTGCACCACCCAGGAGGCGGCGGAAGCCGTCAACGACCTCCTCACCTCCCGACTCCACCAGTTCGAGAACACCGCGATCACCGAAGTGCCGGGACTCTGTCTAGAGAAGCGGCTCGACCCCCTGGAGTGCGCGGCCATCGCCGCCTACGTCAAGGGGCTTCAGGACTGGCAGTCGGGCGGTCAGGAGTGGCACATGCGCTCCAGCCGCTATATGAACGAGGGAGCGGTAGGACCCAGGTCGATGTTCTCCGGTGTACTGGGCACTTCGGCCCTGGACATCACCACGCTGTTCGGTCGGCAGGCGACCGCCCGACTGAGGTCGCTCACGCACGTCCCGCACCAACGCGTCGGAGCCTCGCTGCTCCCGGAGTTCGATCTGCCGTTCCCGCTCACCTTGAGCCCGCACCATCAGGACGCGCTCGACAAGTCGGTGGCCTGGGCCGAGCGGATGGGCCTGCTGGGCGAGATCTGGGACGGGCCGATGCTGCGCGGGTACGACTTCGCCCTGTGCTCGGCGGGCTTGGACCCGGATGCCACCGCGGAGGAGTTGGAGCTCAGCGCCGAGTGGCTGACCTGGGGCACCTACGGCGATGACTACTACCCGATGATCTTCGGCCGCAATCGCAATCTCATCGGCGCGAAGTTGAATCACGACAGGCTGCTGACCTGTATGCCGGTGGATGACCCCGCCGCGGCCACTGCTGTGGCGGTGAGTCCGATGGAGCGGTCACTCGCGGACCTGTGGCGGCGTACGGCCGAGCCGATGAGCCTCGACGCACGACACCAACTACGCCGATCCATCGAGACGATGCTGGAGAGCTGGTTGTGGGAGCTGCACAACCAGGCCCAGCACCGGGTGCCCGACCCCGTGGACTATCTGGAGATGCGGCGCATCACCTTCGGTTCGGACATGACGATGCTGCTGTCCAAACTGCGCCACGAAGGCCAACTCCCGGCAGAACTGCTGACCAGCGGAACGCTGCGCAGTCTGGAGTACGCGGCCCAGGACTACGCCTGTCTGATCAACGACCTGTTCTCGTACCAGAAGGAGATCGAGGTCGAAGGAGAAGTGCACAACGCGGTGTTGGTGGTGCAGACCTTCTTCGGTTGCGACTACCCATCGGCCGTCACGATCGTCGACGACCTCATGAAGGGGCGGATGCGCCAGTTCCTGCACATGAAGGAGCATGCACTCCCCCTGTTGTGTGACGACTTCGATCTGGACACCGCCGGGCGGGCTGCGCTCGACACCTATGTCCGGGAGATCGAGGACTGGCTCGCGGGGATCCTCAACTGGCACCGTTCCATCAGGCGCTACGAGGAAGGTGACGTCCACTCCGGGGCGGGCACCACACTGCTCGGTGCACCGACAGGTCTGGGCACGACAGCGGCGCGCGTCGCCACCCTCCTCGCCCGCTGACCCACCGCCGCGCCGTGGAATCCGCTCCACGGCGCGCTCCCGTCCGGCGCTCATCGCGCCGGACGGGCTTCAGCCCTGCTGGAAGAGTTCGGCGGGCAGGGGCTTCAGCAGGGCATAGAGGTCGTCGGTGATCGGCCGGTCCCAACTGGCGATGGTGACGAGCACCTGATCACTGCGGTCGAACTGCACACAGGAGATCCGGCTCTCGGAGAGCTTGATCTTGCGCACGATCAGCAGGTTGTCGCCCTGCATCACCGGAACGTCCTCGGTGTCCACCACGACCACGGGCTCGTCGTTCTCCAGGGCGAGCAGCAGCTGGGCCACCTCGAACGGAACCTGGCCCTCTTCCAGCTCCCGGGCCGGTGAGCCCTGCGGGAGGTTGCCGATGATCATCGCGGGGCCGCGTCCTCCGAAGAGGTCGTATCGCAGAAAGACACCCTGGCAGGTGCCGTCCGGTGCGGGAAGGAGGCCCGCACCGAGATTGCCGGGCCAGTCCCCCGGGTCCATGGCCAGGACATCGAAGTCCGGGCCCGCGGGTGTGGCGGCGCTGCGGCGGCGGAGGAAGGACATAGCGCCATGGTACGTGGCCGAAGAGCCCGAGAGGACCCCGAGCGGCGGGCCCGTGGTGCGGATCGACCATCCCGGTGGGGTGTGCTGCCCGGCCCCCTGGTGGGATGACCGCCACAGCGGGCCGGAGCCCGCTGGAAGGCGGCTCAGTCGTCGCTCAGTATCCGTATGTCGGGCGTGTTCTCCTCGGGGGTGCTCGGGGGTGCGGCGAGGGAGTGTGCGAGACCCGCTTCGGAGGTGCCCAGCTTGCGGTAGACGGCCGAGAGCAGTCTGCGTACTGCTTCCCCGTCGGTGTGGAGCTCAGCGGCCACGGCCGCCCTGTCGTGTCCCTGGGCGGTGAGAGTGGCGGCCGTGCGTTCCCGCGCGGTGAGTGCGTCGCTCTCGATGGCGTGCAGGGAGCGGGGACGTAATCCGGCGACGGCCAGTTCGGTACGGGCTGTCGCCGCGAGCGCATCGGCGCCGCAGTGGCCGGCGATCTCCAGGCCCCGTTGGAGATGGGTTGCCGCGTTCTGGTGGCGGACCGATCCGCGCTGGTGGGAACCGAGGGCAATCAGCGCCCTGGCGAGTTCGTACGCTGCCGGGGAGCCCTCCAGTTGGAGGACGGACTCCTCCAGGAATGTGAGGCGTTCACCACCGCCTGTCACCTCGGCGGCCACGCGGAGTGCCATGCCGACACCGGATGGGGCACCGTAGCGTCGGGTTCGTTCGACCGCGTCGAGGGCGGTCAACCTGGCGCGTTCCGGTGCGTGATGTGCTTCTGCGAGCGCGAGGTGGAGTTGCCAGGGGCACCAGGCGGGGTTGCGCATGCCCCGGGCGTCGAGGCGGCGACCCACGGCGGCCAGCTCCGCGGCGGCCTCCTTGGTGCGTCCCTGAGCGAGGAGGAGTTCGCCGTACACGGTTTGTGAGTCCGGGAAGGTCACAGCGGCCGGAAACGGATCTCCGAAGTGGTGGTCGTGAGCGACCCTGGCCGCTTCGTCGATGCAACCGCGGGCAAGGAGCACCTCGACAAGGGTTCCCACCGCGTACCACTCAGCCGGGGTGCGCGGCCCCACCCGTTCCGCCAGGCGCAGCCCGGCCCGGCTGAAGTCCTCGGCTTCCGCGAGACGCCCCCTGCGGAAGCGGATGTAGGCGAGGAGGGTGTAAGCGAAGGAGAGGTGCGCCCCGCGCCATCCTTGACGTTCGAATTCGGCGGTGCCCGCCGCGAACAGTTCCTCGGCGCGCCCCGGGAGGTCGGCGAAGAGGAAGGTGAGGGCCACCAGCGCGGGCACTTCGAATCCCCGGTCCTCCACCGCCCAGCCCAGCCCGCCCTTGAGTGCGCGTTCGGCGTGGTGGAGGGCCACGGGGGCGGGTTCGGCCCGCAGGGTGGCGTCCCAGGCCCTCAGTCCGATGATGTAGCGCTCGGTGAGATCGCGTCCGGTGAGCCGATCTGCGAGCTTCGCCAGTCGGCGCGAACGGGCGGGGGATTCGGGCTCCTCGGCCCGGAACGCGTCCCACATGAACTTCTCGGCCCGCATGCGCAGCCGGGTGCGCGGGTCGCTGGTGAGCCGGGCTTCTCGGGCGAGGATCTCGGAGGCTTCACCGATCCGGTCGGAGTGCGCGAGCACCTGCGAGAGCCGGTAGACGATCCCCTGGCGCAGAGCCTGGTCCGCGATCGGTTCGTCGAGAGCTGCCCGCAGATGGTTGACCGTGGTCGCGGGTTCGGTGAGGAGGGAGGAGCAGCCCAGTTCGTAGAGGACGGCGGCCCGTTCCTGAGGGGGCGGGGGTTCCCGGAGGGCTCGGGCCAGTTGCCGTCGGGCCGCCTCGGGGGCTCCGGCTCTGAGGGTCTCGCGGGCAGCCTCCCGCAGTTGCTGGACCACCCAGGGGTCGCCTTCGGGGTGGGTTTCCAGGAGGTGGCGGGCGGCAGCCGCAGATCCGAGTCCGGCATCGACGACACACCAGGCGGCCTGGCCGTGGAGGGCGACGCGTACCCCGTCGGGGATGGCTCGGTAGACGGCGGTGGCGATCAGTGGATGGACGAACTCAAGGGTCTCGGTACCGGTCAGGACCCGGGCGTCTCGGAGCCGGTCAGCGGCGTCTGCGGCTGCTTCGGTACCGAGACCGGCCACGGCAGCCGCGAGGGCGGGTGGGATTTCCGTGCCGAGCACGGCACCGGCCCAGGCGAAGCGGACCGTGGAGGGGCCGAGGCGCTCCAGCCGGGCGATGAGTCCGCTGCCCTTGACGGCGGCTGCGAGATCACGGAGGAGGCGGGCTCCGGATGCAGTGGGTGTGATGCCGCGGTCGCGCACCTTGGCGATGAGTTCGATGGCTTCGAAGGGGTTGCCCGCGGTCACCGCCCAGCATTCGCGGCAGAATGTGTCATCGGCGTGGGTGCCGAGCCATTCGCGTACCAACCGGGCCACGGCGGAGACCGTCAGGGGCTCCAGATCTATCGGTCTCTGTCCGGCTCGGCCCGGTAGATGACGGAACTGGTCCGCGTGGTCGGGCAGTTCTTCCGGCCGGTAGGCGACCACGAGGAGCATGGGGAGGTCCTCGGCCCGAGGGGCGAAGGAGGCGAGCCAGCTCAGGGACTCGGGGTCCGCCCAGTGGGCGTCGTCGAGGACGAGGACGAGCGGTGCCTTCTGGACCGCCAGATGGGTGAGGACCCAGTCGAGGCCGTCACGCAGTCCTTGGGGATCCGGTGGCGAGCCCGCCTCTGCGGTGCAGAGTCCGAGGGCCGGGCCGACGATGCCGTACCAACTGCCCAGGCGCATGCGCAGCGCGGCCTCGGACGCGCCTGCGAGCTGCGGTTGAATCAGCTGGCGAGCGACGTGGAAGGCGACCTGTTGCTCCTGCTCCCCACCGCGGGCGGAGAGTACGGTGCACCCTTGGGCGGTGGCGCGGCGGCGGACCTCGGTGAGCAGCGTCGTCTTGCCGAGCCCCGCGTGTCCGGCGAAGGCGAGCAGGGCCCCGCGCGGGTGCCCGGTACCACCGTCAGGGGGGATGCCGATGAGTTCGTCCAGCGCCTCGTCGGCGGCGGCCAACTCCGCTTCGCGCTCGAAGAGTCGGCGCCTCACCGCGCCAACACGTCGCGTCATGCAAACCCCCATGACCAGGCGGGCGCCCGGCGTATGCGGGGGCTGCCGGGACAGACGTCCTTGAGGAACATCAGCGTACGCCAGCGGGCGGGTTCAGGGACCTCCCACGGCAGAAATGGGCTGTTGGGAAAGGGTTTCCCGGCACGGTGTACCCGGGCGCGGAGTCCGGCACGGTGTGCCCAGGAGCCGGGTACTGCGTCGTCGGAGCGGTCCCGCGGGAGGGGGGTCCGCGGGAGGGGGGCTGCCCGCCCCTGCGTCGTCGTCGCGTCTGCGGGGCGGCTGCGAGGGGCGACCGGACAGGGGGAACGGGCATCACAACGGGCCCGGATGGGAGGTGAGCGTCGTGTCCGTATCGGTACCCTGCGGAGGTGGATGCGTCGTCGACTCGGTGGGTCAATAGCTTCAGCTCGTTGCGCCAATGGGCCAGGGGCGGCGAGCGAGCTCCGCATAAACCCCTGTTGTTGCTGTACGCGTTGGCCCGATTCCAGCGTGGCGCTGCGGAGTCGCTGCGGTACTCGGAGGTGGAATCGGATCTGCGCCGGTTGCTGGCCGAGTTCGGTCCGGCACGACGCACCACCCCCGCGTATCCGTTCCACCACCTCCAGAGCGACGGACTGTGGGTGGTGCGCACCGACACCGGTGAAGGTAGCCCCGGTACCGGGGAGCGGGCTCTGAGGGAGAGCGGGGCCGCAGGACAACTGGCGCCCGAACTCCGGACAGCACTGGCGGCCGACCCCGAACTGGTGCACCGTTTGGTGGGCGTTCTGCTTGAGCGGCATTTCGCTCCGTCCTTGTACGAGGACATCGTGGCCGCCACCGGGTGGGAGCCCGGGGGGCCGCTGGTGCACGGGGACGATGCGTTCGGTGTGGCGTACACCCTCGGGATGCGGCAACTGCGCCACGGGGCCGGCGCCATGCGTGCGCGCGTCCTGGACGCCTACGACGGGCGATGCGCGTTCTGCGGGTTCGACGGCCGGATCGGTGAGCGGCCGGTTGGCCTGGAGGCCGCCCATGTGCGCTGGTGGGCGTTCGACGGACCGAACGACGTGTCCAACGGGCTGTGTCTGTGCACGTTGCACCATCGGCTCTTCGACAAGGGGGTACTGGGCCTCTCCCCCGAGCTTCGCATCGTCGTCTCCCAACGCTTCGCGGGACGCAGCGAGGCCGCTCGTACCCAGGTCCTCGACCTCGCAGGGCGGTCGCTCAACGGCCCCGGCGACCACGCGGCCATGGTCGCTGCCGCCCATGTCCAGTGGCACACCGCGCAGGTCTACCAAGGGTGAGCGGTCGGGACGCCACTTAGCGTCGGTGATGGCTGGGAAAGGAACCCGGCGTTCCGGACGGGAGATGTCGGTGCGACACGTGGCGCGAGCAGCCTCGGTGGGTCCAGCGGATGCCTTTGGGCGGGCACTCGGTGGAACGCACCCCATCTGCGGCCGGAATTCATCTCCTGCGGCAGCGGAATCACCGAGCGGCTGCTAACGGCGGGCACCTTGCCGGGATGCGTCCTCCTCGACCGGTTGCCCGGGCACGGTGACCATGCGGCGCTCCGGGCACTACGGGCTCAATCTCATGCTGAGCACTGTGACCGTCGCGGTCCTCGTGGGCGAGGGTTGGGACGGAACAACCCTGACCTGGTCGACGGCTTCCGCCGCGGTCGAGTCCCGGTACGCGGTGGGTACCGACAGCTCTGTCTACGAGCCGGGCGACTTCGCCCTGGTCAGGACCGTACTCACAAGCGCCTCGGCCCCTGGCGCAGGAGGCCGCACCCCGGATGGGCGGATCGCTCAATCCGACATGACGACGAGGTCACGACCGGGGTAGGGGGTAGGGCAGCGGGAGCGAGTGGCGAGCGCTTGCCACTACTCGTCCACTGATGGCCCCGCACGGTGGACCCGCAGAAGTTGCTGACGTCCCGGCCATCCGTCCCGCTCGATGAGGTCGACGTCGAAGCCGAGTTCCCGGAGGGTCCGAGCTATCAGGTTCAGCCGTTCCCGACGATGTTCCGCAGCACCGGGAGGGTCCGGTTTGCTCCCCGGCGGCCTGCGGAACTCGGCAGGGGGGTAGTACGTGACCTCCACACAGAGCTCGACCCCGGCCGGCCATGTCTCGGGGTGGGTGGCCTCGACCGCACAGAACCCGCCCCGAAAATGCCCCTTCCGCTCAGCCCGCGACGGGGTCAGCCCCGTCTCCTCCAGCACCCGGGCTACCTCGGTGGCACCCTCGTAGTAGTCGAACCCCTCGGGTACGGGACTACTGGGCGCTTTGGGTGCGGCCTCTACGGACGGAACGGCCGAGAGAGGATGGGCGCGACCGTGGTTGCGCTTGGTCATGCTTCATCCTCCCTCTCCCTGACCACCGCCAGTGCCGTTTTCCGGACAGGTCCCACCGTAGTGATGCTCTGGTGTGGCCGGTTCGAACGCGATCCCTTCACGGTGAACCGCCCTGGGGCTCCGGCGTGGGGGCCGGAGGGAGGGCAGACGGCCACCATCAGGGCGGGTTTCGTAAGTGATCGTTGACGCACAAGAGTTGATCGTATGGTCAGACGGCGTGCCTTCGCACACGAGAAGGGTAATTGCCATCCCTCTCCTGTGTCCTTGGGCTATGGGGGCTCCTCCCTCATGATCGGGCAGGGTGGGGGCTCGCTCCGCGGCTCCCAGTAGGGGCAAGGGGGGAGCCCCTGGGCGGTCAGAGGCAGCTCTGGGTCCGCGCCGGAGGCCGGGTCGGGTCGGGGGGCGTCGGGCTGGTTGGGGTGGGTTGGGTTTCGGTTCGGTTCGGTTCGGTTCGGTTCGGTTGGAGCCTGGGTCGCGTCGGAGCAGGGCAGAAGTGCCCAATGTTGGGGGTGTGGCTACCTGCCGGCGAATCCCTCGCGCCACGTGGGGTGTTCCGGGCGCCAGCCACGGGAGCGGGCCAGGTGGTGCGTGGCGCCTCGGGCCCATGGCTGCCGTCCGGGCACGGGGGTTGGCGCGGGCAATCCGAGGGAGGCGGCCAACTGCAGGAGCCACTCGCGGGCCTCGGCCGGTTCATCGTCCACGATGTTGACCGGCCCACCAGTCCAGTCGAGGGCAGCGACCGCCGCACGCGCCGCATCGGCGACATGGAGGAACGAACTGATGGAGCGGTCGGCTTCAACACTGCCCAGAAAACGGGCGGTCGGGTCACCGGACAAGGCGGCGGCTACGGGGCCGTCGGGCGCGTACCACGTGCCAGGGCCGTAGAGGATTCCGTAGCGCAGTACAACCGCCGTACCGAGTTCTGCCACCGTCTCCTCAAGAGCCCTGACGCCGGCCACCATGCCCCCGCGGGGCTGCTCGGCGCCGTGATCGAGGGGCACGGACTCATCCGCGGGGGTCTCTCCGGGGGCGTACGCCCAGGCGATGGACTGAGCGACGATGCGCTGTACGCCAGCGGCGCGCGCTGCATCCACGAGATGACGGGTGCCGAGGACACGCAGTCGGCTGTTGGCAGCGCCATCGGCACCTGAGAGATCAGTCAACTGATGCATGACCACGTCGGGTTGGGCTGCCACGAGTGCCCTGCGGAGCCCTGGGCCGTCCAGAGCGTCGACGGCTACGGCTGCCGCTCCCTGCCGTCGGATCCGTTCGACCCCGGCCGAGGTCCTTGAGATGCCGGTGACCTCGTGCCCGGCGTCCAGAAGCATCGGGAGGAGGAGCCGGCCGACTGCTCCGGTGGCGCCCGCGACGAAGATTCGCATGGAGGGATTCGATTCTGGGAGGGTGGGGGCTGATGGTGGGGTCAAGGGTAGGGGGTGTGGGTCCTAGCTGTTTCCGGGCGGGGCTTGTGCGTGGGGTTCCGCCCTGGGGGGCGGAGGGTTCCGTCCTCAAACGCCGGACGGGCTGGGTGGGCCAGAGCTGCGGGTCCTAGCTGCTTCCGGGTGGAGCCCGTGCCTGGGTTTCCACCCTGGGAGGCGGAGGGTTCCGTCCTCAAACGCCGGACGGGCTGAGGTGGGGCGGGTGGAGCGTGTGTTGGGGGGTTGGCTCTGGGGTGCGGGGCTTTGGGGGGTCCGGCTGGGGTTTGGGTTGGTGCGGGTGGTGGGGGTGCTTTCGGGCGTGACTCCTCAGCGCCGGCGGCCAGCGGCTGACCCGTTAGTGACTGCCCTGAAGCCGCCGACGCTTCCGGGGACACCCCCTGCGCGCCCCCAATACCGCAACCAGGTGGTCTGCCTGCCCCCGGCCCATCCAGAAGTCGGGCTCAGAACGGGCGCCCAGTGGCGCAACTGACGCTGCTCGCCCCGGCTCCATCCATAGGTGGGGCTCAGGACAGGGCGTCAGTTGGCCATGGGGCCCAGTCCCGAGGGGATGAGACAGGGAGGTTCATCCAAGGGCGAGGTCGTGCCGGGAAGAGCCGTCGGTTCGGGTTGCCGCAGCCGTGATTCGTCGGCGAGGGTGCGAAGGCTTTAGCCGGTGGGCTAGTTGCCGAGCCAGTAGAGCGCAATGTCGATTTCGCGTGCGGTCCAGTCCACCGCCAGTGGATCGCGCTGGGCGAGGAGTTGGTCAAGGAGATGCAGATAGCGACCGTACCGCCCAGGGGTGTTGGTCAGGTTCAGTCCCAGAGCGGTCAAGGCGTGGTGGGCGCGCCGGTCGTAGACCGCCATGCGGTGGGGTGCTGCGGCGGTGAGCAGCGTGGAGGCCAGGGCGTCGCCGGTTCTGCACCCCGGCAGCTCCCACACGATGCTTCGCCCCTTGCGGGCCGCTTCCGCGCGGGAGAGTGTCGAGTCACGGACCGCCTCCATGGCCGCCTTGGTGATGGAACGTATCTGGGCGTCCGGTAGCGCCATCAGTTCGGCCATCCACGGAGTGCGGGCGGAGAGGCGCTTCCAGGCGACCAGTGCCCCGATGTCGACCTTTCCCAGGCTTCCGGAATCCTCTGCCCGCTGCGCCACCTCCCACAGGACCTCGTCGTAGGCGGGCGAGACCGCGGCCTGGTAGGCCCTGTGGGCATCGAGGAGTGCGGGCCAGACACGGCTGGCGTCGGCAGCGGTCACCGGTGTCGATTCCATGACTCTGTTTATCAGTCAATCGCTTGCCGTGGCCGTGGTCCTTCCAAGCCGGGGAGCAGTCCAGGCGCGTGCACATGACACCAACACCCGGCGCTCCAGGGCGGGATCCCGGCTCACACCAGCCGGCGTATCTCGCCGCGCACCCGGTAGAAGCCGCCCGACGCGGGGTGCAGGGCGTCCACCACATAGCGGGCGCCTGCCTCCCTGATGCCGCGGGGGAACTGTACGTTCCACGAGGGCTCGAACCCCTCGGAGACCACGTGCACACGCATCCGGCCCGACTCCTGGATGCACTCCACCACCACTCCATCTGCCGGTGCCACCGTCACCGTGGCCACCGCGGTCGGTGAGGCCGCCGGGGTGTAGGTGGGCAGTGCGGCGGCGGACTTGATGTCCCGGGCCACGGGGACCGTGCCCTGTTGTGCCGCCGCGATCGCCGCGTCACTGGCGTCCACACAGACGAGGGAGCCATCGGTGGTGACCATGTAGAGGCGTCCGTCGAGGTACTGCATGGACAGGGCCGAGCCGCCTCCCGTCCCCAACTTCCACAGTCGATTGCCTGCCGCGTCGAAGCAGTACACCGAGGAGGAGGAGTCACCGGCGAAGACATAGGCGCCGTCAGGCGCCGTGGCGCAGGAGTACACGGAGGCGTCGCAGCGGTAGGTCGCCTCGATCGTGCCGTTCGTCTTGGAGAGGCGTTGGACCACATGACGGCTGGTGCCCGCGTACACCGAGTTCTGCTCCTGCCAGCCGAACAGGACGGAGCCGGTCGTGGGGGTGTGCCACAGTTCGCCGTTGCCGTGGGGTGCGTAGGCCGTGACGCCCTTGCCATGACCGTGGTAGACGCCACGGTCGTCGGCTCGGACCATCCAGCCGTAGGGACCTGCGGAGGTGCGGGACCACTGGTACTCGTCCTCGTGGTCGATCACGTTCAACCCGCCTCGGGCGTCCGAGACGTTGAGCACTCCCTCGCGGATCTCCAGCCAGAAGATGTCGACGTCGGCAGCGATGTCGTACGCGGCGAACGGAAGCTTGGACGACAGGTCGTACACCGTGCCGTTGTCGCAGCCGGCGTAGATCCAGAAGTCATCGGCGACCAGGCACTTGACGCCGTCCGGCAGGGAGTACTTGGCGAGCACCTCACCGCTGTGGCTGACCGTGTACACATCGCCCGCCTGGTTGCCCACCCAGCAGCGATCCTCGTCGATGTGGATGCCGAAGGCAGCGGATCCCGTGCGAAAGCGCCACAGCACGGGGGCGACCGAGCGAGCGGTGGAGGGGGCCGATGTGACCTGGCGGCGGGTCACTGCGCGGGCCGCGCGCTGGCCCTGGACCGCGGGGGCGTACCCCTTGCGGACCTTCTCCCCCACCTTCTTGGCCGCTGCGGCCCGGGCCTTGTCCACCGTGGGGAACGTGGAGACCTGGGACTGCCCCTGCGCACCGATGCGTCCGTAGCGCACCGAAACGACCGTGTCGTCCACGGTCACCTCGTAGAACTTGTGCGCCCCTTCGCCGTCCTGCGACAGCTCCAGATACGTCGTGGTACGAGACACAGCAGACTCCTCCCCTGGGTGGAACCGGCGGCCTGGTCCGCCGGTTCCCACTGCTGCCGACATTATGGGGCGGCACTGACATCGACGTTCTTGGCCGGCCTGGGACCTCGGCCCTTCCCATGGTTCGCGCAGGTCAGCGAGGCGCTGGCTCGTGCATTACCCCTGCGCTGGTGGACTGTTCGGCGCGCAACCGGTGGGCGCCGCGGCTTTCTGCTGCACGTACGCGTCCTGTCGGCACCGTCGGCAGGACCGGTCGGCGGGTGACGTGGTGGCTACGACCAGTCCTTGCGTATGCCGTACAGGGCGTCCTTGGTGCGCCTGGGCGGGGTGGCCCTGATGACCATCTGGTCCAGGACCTCGCGGTAGACGGACACCTCGGCCATCTCCTCTATGTAGGAGGAGCGGGTCAGGCTCTCGCAGTAGATGACGTCGGGAAAGTCGAACCCATCGAAGCGGAAGAGGGCGAACGGTCCGTAGGCGCCGGGGTGGGCTCCGGCCCGGAACTCGGCCAGTTGCAGTGCGACGTGGGGCATGTCGCAGGTGTCAAGGAGACGATCGATCTGCCCCTTCATGACGGCAGCGTCGCCGACGGGTCGCCGAAGGACCGTTTCATCCATCACCACCCACAACTTCGGCGCGTCCGTGCGCTCCAGCACCAACTGGCGCTCCTGGCGCAGGGCGATGCGTCGGTCCAACTCACGTTGGTCCACTCGGGGGAAGCCCAGGCGCAGAACTGCACGGGCGTAGTCCTCGGTCTGCACGAGGCCGGGAACGAAGTGCGGTTCATAGGTCCTGATCTGGGCGGCGGACGCCTCCAGACTGACATAGAGGCTGAAGACGTCGGGAAGCACATCGCGGTACTTCTGCCACCATCCGGAGACGTTGGCCTTCTCACTGAGATCGAGGAACTCTCGCTTCTCCTTCTCGGTGACGCCGTAGAGGTCGAGCATGGCGGCGACGGTCACGTACTTCAGTGCGACCTCGGCCCGCTCGATCCGTGTGACGGTGGTGTGCGCCTGGCGTAGGTGCCGGCCGGCCTGCTGTGCGGTCATCCCGGCTGCTCGGCGGAGCTTTTGGAGCCGCCTACCGAGCACCATCTGAAGGACTGTGGGAGCGGACCTCGGCTCGCTCACTCCCACAACCTCCCCTGTTCATGGCCCCTTTGGGGAGCAGTGTGCCATGGGTCGGCCAGGGTGGCCGCTGTCCGGCGGGCATCCTGGCCAACCGGAAGGAATTTGCTTCTGCGAATGGATGTGGATGAAAAGCGACGCCCACCGGCCCAACCCCACCCGGGGTGCCAACGGCAAGAAGAGTGGCGTCCGTCTGCCGGACCCGCGACCGAAGCGGGCGCCCACACCGTAGACTCGGCAGCTGCTCCCGGCCACGGGAGCTGGACTCGTGTGCGGAGAGGACTGGTTGGCCGTGTGGCAGGAGGCGCCGATCTACGACCGGCTCATAGGGGAGCTCGGTGATGTGCCTACCCAGGTCCGCCGGGAGGCCGAGCGAGTGCTGCGGGAGCTGGAGCAGGTGATGCGCATGGCGACACCACTGTCCGGTGGGCTGCCGCAGCAGATGTGGCCGCAGCCGCCTCGGCAGTGAGGTCGGTCGCATCCAACGATTGAACCGGGCGCGCCGCCCGGTTCCCCTGACGTACGGTGCTGTGGCCGGGCGGCTCCTTCGGGCCGCCCGTCGCCTCGTTCCCGGTGGTGCCGCGTCCAGGTGCTGAGCTCCGCCACTGCGGGCGTTTCTGTTGCAGCTCGCACCCATCGGATGCCCTCTTACGGGCTGAGTTGCCACCCTCACTCCCCCGAGCCGGTTCGCAGCCTTCGTTGTACCGGCCCTGCGGGAACAGCTGCCGGTTCTGCCGCGCCGTGTGTGCACCCAACACCTTGAGTCTCCGGAGCAGCGGTGACCCCTCGGCCGCAGCAGTACCTTTTTCGATGCTCAGACAGGAATAGCTTCATCATCTTCCATTCATCGGCACCCGACTGCCAGCATCGGCGCACGTCACCGCGTGAGGGAGAATCCGATGAGAAATCTCAGACGTCTGAGCTGTGTGTCCGCACTGTTGGCGGTCGCGCTCGCGACCACCGCCTGTGGGCGCTCCGACGCGGGCAGCGCCCCGTCGGGGGACAAGTCGGCCGCGGCGGGCAAGTCGGCGTCCGACCTGCTCCCCGCCGACTTCAAGAAGAACGGCACATTGCGGGTGGCGACCGCCGTCGGCTACCCGCCCATGGAAATGTACAAGCCGGGGACGACCGAGCTCACCGGGGTCGACCCTGACCTGGCCAAGGCCGTCGCGGATCGACTCGGACTCAAGCTCCAGCTCACCAATGCCTCGTTCGACGGGCTCATCCCCGGGCTGAAGTCCGGGCGGTTCGACCTGGTGATGTCGTCCATGACCGACAGTGCCCAACGCCGGCAGGCCGTCGACTTCGTCGACTACTTCCGCACGGGTGGCGTGATCATGACCAAGAGCGGCAATCCGGAGGGCATCAAGACCCTTGAGGACCTGTGCGGCAAGTCCGTCGTCCTCGCCAAGGGCAGCTCCAACCTGGACATCGGTCAGCAACAGAACACGAAGTGCACCGAGAAGATGCGGATCTCGCAGAGCGAGGACGCACCCACCGGTCTGCTCCAGTTGGAGAGCGGGCGGGCGGTCGCCACCATCGTCGACTACCCCGTCGCCCAGATGTTCGCCGAGAAGAACAAGGCGTACCAGGTCATACCCACCCAGTACGGAGCGGCGCCCTGGGGCATCGCCGTCGCCAAGGACAAGAGCGGGCTGCGTGACGCCGTCCAGAAGGCCCTCCAGGACCTGATCGACGACGGCGGCTACAAGAAGATCCTCGACTCCTACGGTGTCGCGGGCAGTGCCGTGCCCAAGGCCACCATCAACGACGGGCAGTGAGTTCCGCGGTGAACACCGACACATCCGACGTCAAGAAGACCGGCGGGGGCGTCATCGGCGAGGATCCGGACGATCTCTCGTTGCGGGTGACGCGCCGCCCCCGGCCCGGGCGGTGGGTCGCCGTGGCCGCCGCCGCCCTGTTCACGGTGTGGCTCGCCTACACCGTGATCATCAATCCCAATCTGCATTGGGACGTCATCGCGGATTACCAGTTCGACGGTGTGATCCTCAAGGGTCTGTGGGTGACGATCCAGCTCACCCTGATCTCCATGGTCGTGGGCATCGCGATCGGTGTCCTCATCGCGGTGATGCAGCTCTCGCAGAGCCCGGTCCTACGGATCACGGCGAGCGCCTACACCTGGTTCTTCCGGGGCACGCCGCTGCTCGTGCAGCTCATCTTCTGGTTCAACCTCGCCCTCCTGTTCCCGGTGATCAGCATCGGCATACCGTTCGACGGGCCCAAGCTCGTCGAGTGGCAGACGAACGCGGTCATCACAGGATTCGTCGCGGCGCTGCTCGGCCTCTCGATCAACGAGGGCGCCTACATGGCGGAGATCGTGCGAGCCGGCATCCAGAGCGTGGACCCCGGTCAGCGCGAGGCTGGCGAGTCCATCGGCATGTCGAACCGGAAGATCCTCACCCGGGTCATCCTGCCCCAGGCCATGCGGGTCATCATTCCGCCGTTCGGCAACCAGTTCATCTCCATGCTGAAGACGACGTCCCTCGTCTCGGTCATCGCAGGCTCGGATCTGATGACGGTCTCCCAACACCTGTACCTGGCCAACTTCGAAGTCATCGCCCTGCTGATGGTGGCGTCGATCTGGTACCTGGTGCTCACCACGGTCGCCAGCATCGCCCAACACTTCATCGAACGCCGGTACAACCCCGGCGCGACACCGGTGCGCCGACGGGTCCTTGCCAACCTCAGGCCCGGACGCACCGCCAAGGGGGCAGCGTGAACGACATCGTCCTGCGGGCCCGCGGGGTCCGCAAGAAGTTCGGCGACATCGAGGTACTGCGAGGCATCGACCTCGAAGTGCGTACGGGTGAGGTGTTGTGCGTCATCGGCCCCTCGGGGTCAGGCAAGTCCACCTTGCTGAGGTGTTTCAACCACCTGGAGCGCATCGAAGCCGGTCGGATCTGGGTGGACGGCGAACTCGTCGGCTACGAGCAGCACGGTCCGACGCGGGGAGTGCTGAGGGAACGCCGTCCGCGCGATGTCCGCAGACAGCGCGAGCGGATCGGCATGGTCTTCCAACGGTTCCACCTGTTTCCGCATCGCACGGCGTTGCAGAACGTGATGGAGGGACCGATCACGGTCAAGCGTCTCCCCCGGGCCCGTGCCGAACGGCAGGCGGTCGAACTCCTCGACCGGGTCGGGCTCGCCGACCGGGCCGATCACTATCCGGCACAACTCTCCGGTGGTCAGCAGCAGCGCGTCGCCATAGCCCGGGCATTGGCGATGGAGCCGACGTTGATGCTCTTCGACGAGCCCACATCGGCCCTCGACCCCGAGTTGGTGGGCGAGGTCCTCGGGGTCATGCGCGATCTGGCGCGCAGCGGGATGACGATGATCGTGGTCACCCATGAGATGGGCTTCGCCCGCGAGGTGGCGGACCGCGTCGTCTTCATGGACGAGGGAGCCGTCGTCGAGGCGGGTCGCCCCGACGAGTTGTTCACCGATCCGCGCCACGAGCGCACCCGGGCCTTCCTGTCGACGGTCCTGTGATGGGCGACTACGACCTCGTCCTGCGCGGGGGCATCGTCGTCGACGGGACCGGCGCCCCCGCCACCAGGGCCGATGTCGCCGTGCGCGGGGGGCGCATCAAGGTTCTGCCCCCGGGATCGGGAACGAGCGCGACCGAGGAGGTGGATGTCAGCGGGCAGGTGGTCGCTCCCGGCTTTATCGATGTGCACACCCACTCCGACGCCCTCGCTGCGCCTCATGCGGCCGACGACGGCTCGGGGGCGATCGAGCGGCTGCGGTTGGCGCCGCTCCTTCAGGGAGTGACCACCGAGATCAGTGGGAACTGTGGCATCAGCCTCTTTCCCTCGCTGCCGGAACTGCTGCCAGAACTGGCCGAGCACGTACGGGTGTCCTTCGGCCTCGGGACCGTTCCCCCCGCCGTGGACTTCGATGCGTTCGCGGCGGGCCAGGACCCGGCACTGCGCCACACGCACATCGCCTCGCTGGTGGGGCACGGAACCCTGCGCGCCGGGGTGATGGGATTCGATGCCCGCCCACCCACCGCACATGAGCTCGATGTGATGTGCGCACTGCTCGACCGGGCGTTGGAGCAGGGGGCGGCGGGGCTGTCCACGGGGCTGATCTACCCGCCGGGGACCTATGCCGGCACCGAGGAGATCATCGCCCTGGCGAAGGTGGCCGCCCGGCACGGCAAGCCGTATGTGACCCATCTACGCGATGAGATGTCGCAGGTCGAGGGGGCGTTGGAAGAGGCCCTGGAGATCGCGGTGCGATCGGGTGCGTCCTTGCAGGTGTCACACCACAAGACGGCGGGCCGCCACGGTTGGGGCGCCACGCTGCGGACGCTACCGCGGCTGGAACGGGCGCGCGCAGCGGGAGTGGACGTCCTGTGCGATGTCTATCCGTACACCGCCGGCAGTACCGTGCTGCACGCCATGCTGCCGCCGTGGACCAGCGAGGGCGGTGTCGGTGTAATGCTGGAGCGGCTGCGCCGGCCGGAGGAGCGCGACCGCATCCGGTGGGACATCGTCCACGGGGTGCCCGGGTGGGAGAACACTGTCGGGAATGGCGGTTGGGATCTGATCGCGGTCGCTGCGGCTCCCTCGCGGCCCGGCGTGGAAGGGCGGCGCATCGCCGATCTGGCCGCAGAAGCGGGGGTCGATGCCATCGAGTACGTCTGTGAACTCCTGCTCGCCGAACGCGGCGAGGTGACCATCATCAGCCACTCGATGCACGAGGACGACGTGCGACGGGTCCTGGCCAGCCCGCTGTCCATGATCGGCTCGGACGGGGTGCCCAAACCCGGTCGTCCGCATCCGCGCTGGGCGGGCAGCTTCGCCAGGGTCCTCGGCCACTACGGCCGCGATCAGGGGCTACTGTCGCTGGAGACCGCGGTGCACAAGATGACGGGACTGCCGGCCCAGCGGTTCGGACTGACCGGGCGCGGTGTCGTCCGGGACGGCGCCCTGGCTGATCTGGTGGTGTTCGATCCGGACACGGTGCAGGACGGAGCAACCTTCGAGCAGCCGTTGCTGGCACCACGGGGCGTGAGCACGGTGGTGGTGGCGGGACGGACAGCGGTGCGCGACGGTCGTCCGACCGGTACGCGGGCGGGAGAAGTGGTGAGGGTGCGATGAGTCTGGCCAGGGTGGTTGCCACTGCGCGACGCTCGGCGGCACTGCCGTTGGTCCTGGCCGTGGCCGCCGTCGATGTGGACAGCGGCCAAACGGTGGGCCTCGATGAACGGGTCGTCCTTCCGGTCGCCTCGGCCTCGAAGGTCCTGTTGCTGGCCGAGGTGTCCCGACGTCTCGACTCGGGTGCGTTGCGCCCGGATGAACCGGTGGCGATCCAGGAGGCGGATGCCGTGGGCGGTACGGGCCTGCTGTCCCGGCTCAGTCGACGTGACTGGACGGTCGAGGACTTGGCCTGGCTCACCGCCTCGGTCAGTGACAATACGGCCACCAACGCACTGCTGCGGACGGTGGGCCTGGAGTCGACGGCGCGATTGGCGGATGCGGTGGGGCTCGGTGACCTTGCGCTGCACGACCTGGTGCGGGATGTCCGCGGACCGGATGTGCCGCCCGTCTTCGCGACCGGTACGGCGTGGGACCTGGCGCATCTGCTGGCCCGTGCGGTGCGGGGGGAGATGGTCTCCCCGCAGGCGTCGGCCCGGTTGTTGGGGTGGATGCGCGCCAACACCGACCACGGGTTGGTGCCCGCGCTGATCGCGCACGATCCGTATGCGCCGTTTCCGGGCCCGCCACCGGTCGGTGAGTTGTTGGTGGCCAACAAGACCGGCACCGACCCGGGGGTCAGGGCCGATACGGGCGTCATCGTCGGAACCCGGCGGCTGGCGTACGCGGTGGTGGCGCACTGGGACACGGCGCTCGGGTCCAGTACGGAAAGGGCCGCTGTGCACGCGATCCGCGATGTGGGCCGCAGCCTGGCGGACTGCGCCGGAGGGGAAGTCCGCTGAGACAAGGGGTCGGCCCGCAGCCCGGGGGGCGATGGGCCGGCCTCCGGTCGGTACCGATCAATCGAAAGCCTGTGTGGGCGGACGGTGACCGCACCGCATCACGCTCGGCTGCTGGGGCGGTGGAGCCTCATGCCCACTGCGTCTCCAGTAGCGAACCGACCTCCTGGGCTGCCGAGCGCAGGTCGGTGAGGAACGCCTGGAGCAGTGGGTTGCGGTTGGTGGCGCGGGTCGCTACCCCGACCCTGCGGTGCAGTTGGGGGTGGTCGAGCCGGCAGACGTGGACACCCGCGGTGTCACCGAGCCCAAGGGCGGGAACCAGTGCGATTCCCATGCCGGCGCGGGCGAGGTTGATGGTGACCTGGTAGTGGTCGCTGCGGCAGCGGACCCGCGGCAGGAAGCCCTCTGCTGCGCATGCGCGTTCCAGCACCGGTTCGCCGGTGTCGCCGCCGCGTGTACCGATCCAGGTCTCGCCCTCCAGCTGCGCCAGCCGTACGGTTGCGCGCTGGCCGAGTCGGTGCCGCAGCGGAACGACGACGAGTTGCGGCTCGTCGAAGAACATCTCCACGTCCACGGCCGCTTGTCGACACCAGGGGTCCAGCGGGTGTTCGAAGACGACGGCGGCGTCCAACCGGCCCGCTTCCAGATCGGGCAGCAGCTCGTGCGGCTGGCCGAGGATGAGTTCGAGCTCCACCTGCGGGCGCTGCGCCGCGAAGACCGCCAGGGCCCTCGGGAGGAGTTCCAGGCCCGACGAGGCGAAGAAGCCGAGGCGCAGCAAGCCCGCCTCGCCCGCGGAGTGCCCGCGGAGGTCGTCCTGGGCGACTGCCATCAGATCGGCGATGGCCTGGGCGTGTTCGGCCAGTCGCTGCCCGGCCGGTGTGAGCCGAAGGCTCTGTGGTGCCCGTTCGACCAGGGCGACGCCGAGTTCCTGCTCCAGGCGGGCGAGCTGGTGGGAGATCGCGGATGGACTCAGATGGAGTGCCTGGGCGGCGGCCACGATGGTGCCCCTGCGGGCGATCTCCAGCAGGACGTGCAGACGGGCGCTGTTGAGCATCGGGCTAGGTTAGAGCCTTTCTCACGGGTGCTGTCGAGCTCTGCCACGACCGGCGCCCCGGGGCACCTGTGCGGGGCCCCGGGGCGGGCCAGGGCGCTGGGCCCTGGCTGTCGGACACGATTTAGACCGACTGGACCGACGACTGGCGGGCCGCCACCAGTTCGCCGGCTCCCGGGCGGACGGACATCTCGACGCCGGTCGCATCGGCGTCCAGGCGCAGCAGGTCGTCCTCCGTCTCACGTCGCACCACGACCCGGGCGTCACCGTCGCGGACGAAGACCACGGCGGGGCGCGGCAGCTTGTTGTAGTTGGACGCCATCGCATAGCCGTAGGCGCCGGTCACCGGGGTGGCCAGCACATCGGACACCTGGAGGTCCGCGGGCAGGGCTGCGTTGTCGATGATCACATCGCCGCTCTCGCAGTGCTTGCCAACGAGCCGGGCCCGCAAGGGACGCGGGGAACGCGAGGAGCGGGGCAGGAACGCCTCGTAGCGACTGGCGTACAGGGCCGGCCTGAGGTTGTCGCTCATGCCTCCGTCGACGCTGACGTAGGTCCGTACGCCGTGGATGTGCTTGATGGTGCCGACCCGGTAGAGGGTCAGTCCGGCGCGGGCGACGATGGAACGGCCCGGTTCCACCGCGACGTCGCCCTCCCAGCCGGCACCGCGGGCGGCGTCGCGGACGCGCCCGGCCCACTCGGCGAATGTGGGGGCGCTCTGACCAGCCTCGTAGACGACGCCGAGTCCGCCGCCGACGGTGAGCCGGCACACTCCCGACTGAGCGGCGAACCGGGCGACGGCCGCTGCTCCGGCGGCGAGTTCGGTCGCGTCCAACACCTGGGACCCCACGTGTGCGTGGACGCCCTCCAGGACCATCGCCGGGGAGCCCGCGGCACGGCGCACGGCCGTCGTCGCAGATCCGTCGGCGAGGCCGAAGCCGAACTTCGAGTCGCTGCCGCCGGTCCGGATCGATTCATGGGCGCCGGCTGCGACACCGGGGGCGATCCTGAGCTGAATCCGCGCCGGGGGCAGTTCTCCGGTGGCGTGGAGTCGTTCGATGCGGTCCATCTCGTCGAAGCTGTCGACGACGATGTGTCGTACGCGGGCGGAGATCGCTCTCCGCAGTTCCGCCTCGTCCTTGTTGTTGCCGTGGAGCACGATCCGGTCGGCGGGTACGCCCGCGCGGAGTGCGACCGCGAGTTCACCGCCGGACGCGACGTCGAGGAGCATGCCCTCCTCATGGGCGAGTCGGGCCATGGCCGTGCACAGGAACGCCTTGGAGGCGTAGGCGACGTTGTCACGGCCGAAGGCCGCGACGGCTTCTCGGCAGCGCCTGCGCAGGTGTTCCTCGTCGTAGACGAACAGGGGCGTGCCGAAGCGGCGTGCCAGTTCGGTGAGCGGGACGGCGCCTACGGTCAGTCCTGCTGGACCTTCCTCGGCGGTGAGGGGCAGCAGTTCTGGCTCGATGGCTGACGACATGGTTCCTCCCCGGAAGCGGACTCGCTGTCATCCTGTGGCCTGGCGCTGGGGCACAAAAGCGCATTCTTCTCGGGGTGAGCCACGATTTTTACGATGCTCCGCGGGATACGACTCCACCGGGGAGGCATGGAGGCACAGGGACGACCGCTTTGGGCGCATTCGGGGTGTCGGTCCACCGGGACGGCGGCCTCGACTGGGAACCTCGGCCCGACGGACGCCCGCTCCCCTAGACACGGATACGAACACGGACCCGGACCCGGACCCGGACACGGACACGGACACGGATGTGGACATGGACGTGGACCCGGTCGACGGAGGTACGGGCGGGCGGCACGGCGAAGAGCAACCCCGCGGCCCCGGTCCGGGCCGCAGATCCTGGGCGGGAGACCCGATGGACGTCAGTACGTTCTACGCGCTGTTCTCAGCGACCTGTTTCACGCTGGTGGGGCTCTGGTGGAACGTCGTGCAGAACCATCCCGACTGGCTTCGGTCCGATGCCCTGCGCCGGGTGGTGGGCGGGATCTATCTGTCCTTCCTCCTGCCCGCGCTGATGGGACTGTTCGCCCAGGTGGGCGGGGTGGAGACGCCGGAGATCTGGCGGACCAGCTTCGTGGTGCTCGCCGTCATCGGCTGTGCGTCCACCGTAAGGCTGTTGGGCCGCACCACCAGCGATCGGAGCGTTCGTTCGCTGGCCGCCCCACAGGTGGTGGCGTGTCTGCTCTATCTGCTGATCGCGGTGGTGGGGGTGGCGCCCGACGTGGCCGATCCGCTCGGACTGCGGCCCATCCAGGCGGAGGCGATCCTGCTGAGTCTTCTGGTGCTGATGGGGCACGGTCTGGTGTGGCGTTTCATGGCCGGCGCGGGACGGCCCGACCCGGCGTGAGCGCTGCTCGGCTCCCGTACCCGGACGGCAGGAGCCTGCCGTCGGATCCTCCGCGCCCGCACTGACCGGGCCGGCCGAACTGCTCGCTCCCGTCCGCGGCCGGCTGATCATCGCGATCGTGCTCCAAGCCCTGGCGGCGATGGGACTGCTGCTCTCCCCCCTCTTCCTGCTGGCGTGGACTCTGGACACCAGTGCCCTGTTCACCAGAGCAAGAGCGGCCAGCGGCCCGTTGAAGTCCTACGCCTCCAGGGCGCCTTGCACAAATCGCCGCAGGTGCATCCGCACGGCTTCGGGCTGCTCCAGCCAGGGCTCGTGCCCCGCGCCCTCGATGCTGGTCAGGGGCAGTTCGAGTCGGAGCGCGAGTGAACGGAGCGCCGACAGGGGACGGGGATCGTCGGCCCCGCCGAGGATCCCCGACCGCGCGGGCAGGCGGGCAGTCAGCTCGGCGAGGTGCTCATCGAGCGGATCCGCGCGCTCTTCTGCACCGAGTACGCCGTTCATGGTCCAGTTGACCGGGCGACGCAGCCGAGCGCCGCGGGCTGCCCAGCGCTCCCCGCGCCGAGGATCCGAGTGGTCGGTGAACCAGGCCAGCGTGAGCAGCTCGACCTCCTGTTCCTCCGTGCGGTGCGGAAGCTCCTCCAGGTCGCGCAGCCGCTCCTGCTGCGCCGTGGACATACGGCGGCTGCGCTCGGCTCGGTACTCGGTTCGCCAGTCGCCGACGAACGGTCCACACATCAGCAGCGTCGCCACGACCCGATCGGGATGCGCCAGGCAGAATCGGCTCGCGAGATCAGCGCCGTAGGAGTGCCCGATCACCATGGCCCTGGGCACCCCCCATGCGTCGAGGAGCTCGGCGAGGTCATCGACGTGCCGGGCCAGGGTATGGGTGCCCGGCCACGGGGATCCGCCGGTCCCACGCTGGTCGTAGCGGTACACGGGTGCGAGGTCCGCGACCATGGGAGCGACATCGCCCAGGTAGTCCGGCAGGCCCGGACCACCATGCAGCAGAACTACGGCCGGCTGCGAACTCGTATCCCCCAGCGCCATCCAGCGCACCCGAGCCGCGTCGGTCATCGTCACGAAGCCCTGCATGTCCATCGAAGTCACCACGGACAAACTATCGGTGCCACGGCGGCTCCGCGGCCGGACTCACGTCGTGGACTTGAAGGGGACACCGTGAGAGCCGAGTGGGACGCTCGTCCCTCAGTGGCGTTGGGCATCGAGTCAGTCGAGTGGTCCGCCCGCTATGGCGTCCTGGCACGACCGGCAACGGGCCGAGCAACGGGTCAGCTCCGGGTCGGCGACCAGCGCGGCAGTCGCCGCGGCCAGTGTCTCGCGCACCGGGTGGGCGTCCCAGCGGGCGGCGCCCACGGTCGTCGTTCGCGCACTGGGGCTGAGCCAGGGGGCCAACCGGGGAAACCCCTCCGAGCAGGACCCCACCTCCACCAGGGTGGTACGGCCGTCCCCGGCCCGGGCCCAGCGTCGGAACAGCCGGCGTCCGGACTGCTGCTCGGCGAGGTGGAGCACGGTCATCCGGTTCAGCCCGACGCCGATGAGCAGGCTCCGCCCGTCCCGTTCGGCCAACGCCCGCAGCGGAGCGTACACATCGTCCGGGCCCTGTGCGCGGACGAGGGCCGCGGCATCCGGTCCGACGGCGGCGAACGAATTCAACGGATGTCGGCCCCGGTGCACATCGGCTCGGGCGAGGACCACCGCCGGGAAGGCGCCGAGACGGGGATTGACCAGTCCACAGTCGGGACTGTAGACGGCGGGCGCCGGCAGCGAGTCGCGGAGCGACGGCCGGGAGTAGTCCACTCCGTTGCGGGCCGGGCGCATCGAGGGTGAAGGCGGTGGGGCCACGCCGAAGTGCGTTTCGGTGAAGGCCGGTACGAGGATGGTGCAGCCCCTGCCGACGAGAGCGTCGACCAGGGTGTCCGCGCCCCCGTCGAGCGGCACTCCGAACGACCGTAGGGCAGCGTGGACCAGCACCGGCAACCCGGAGAGACCCAACTCGTCCACGGCCGTTCCGAGATGCTCCGCAGTGATCATCACACCTACTCCTCCGTTCAATCCCGCCGTCACAACGGGTTCAGACGACATGGCGCGCTTCGAAGGGCTCACCGCGCCGCAAGGTTTCGAGGGCTCTCAGGGTGGCGACGGTGTCGGGATGCTCCTCGCCGAGCACCCGTCGGCGCAAGGCGAGCACGCTCCGTGAGATCCGCTCGGCCTCGGCGATCCTGCCCAAGGCTGCGAGTGTCCAGGCGAGCTCGTGCCGAGTGGTCAGCGTCTCCGGGTGGCTCTCGCCCAGAACCTGCCGACGGGCGCGGAGAACCTCTCGGTAGAGGGCCTCGGCCTCGGCGCGACCGCCATCCATCCCGCGCACCCAGGCCAGCTCATGGCGGGAGGCCAGGGTCTGCGGATGGTCCACGCCGAGTACCCGCCGACGGTCCTCGTGAATCCGGCCGAGCGCGGTGGCCGCCTCGGTGTAGCGGCCCTGGTTGGCCATGGCCCAGGCGAGTTCGTGGGCGGTGGTCAGGGTGTCGGGCGCGTCATGGCCGCACACCGTCTCCCGGGCCGCCAGCACCTGGCGGTAGGCGTCTTCGGCCTCCGCCCAACGCCCCTGGCAGGCAGCGATCCAGGCGAGTTCATGACGACTGGCCAGGGTGTCCGGGTGCGCCTCTCCCAGCACCCGTCGACGGGCCGCGTACACCTGACGGTAGAGGGTCTCGGCCTCCGGCCCATCGCCCTGGAAGCAGATCTGCCAGGCACGCTGGTGTTGCAGGGCGAGCACGGCGGGATGGTCAGGGCCCAAGGGCGTCGAGTGCTCCAGGCCGGTCAGACACAGCCGGGCGGCCGACCGGTGGGCGCCGTCCCGGTCAGCGGCGCGGGCGGCATCGGCGGTGGCGTCTGCGAGCGCCGCCAACAGCGGTGGGTCCAGCCGACCCGCGGCGGTCCGGTGGAGGGCGCCCAGGTGGGGAGCGAGCCGCCGGTAGTGGTGCCAGTCCGCGGGCTGGTCCATCCGCAACCTGCCGATGGCGGCGATGAGCAACTCCGCAGCGGCAGCGGGTATCCGGCCGTCGCCCGCTCCCTCGGGGTCGTCGCCGGGGTTTCGGAGCGGGCCGAGGTGAAGCCTGCTGATGTCGGCCACCACCGGATGGACGGTCAGTCCGGCGCCGCCGTCCGGTTCCTGGTCAGCGGCCAGCAGCCCCACATCGACCAGTCCGCGCAGAGCCCGCTCCACAGCGGGCTCTGCTCCGGCGAGGGCCGCCAGGGCGGGCACGCCGGTGTCGATCACCTCCCGAGGGACTGGTGCACCGGGCAGGTAGCACGACAGCAGGCGCAGCAAGGTGCGCGCCTCGGGGACGCCCTGGCGGTCGAGGGCGTCCAGGGAGATCTCCCAGGTGAGTGTCACCGTTGCGCGGGGGGCCTCAGCGGGTCCCGGATCCCCGGGCCAGCCATGGGTCAGCGGAGTGTCGAGGAGGGACCGGAACGCGGTGAAGGTGGCCCTGCGGGCGACACCGGAGCCGAGGTGGGTCCCCGCCAGGGTGAGGGTCAGCGGAAATCCGCCGAGGCGGCGGGCGAGCTCCCGGGCGGCGCCCGTCTCACCCGCTCCCGGAGCCAGGTCGGTGAGCACCAGGGCGCCGGCCTTCTCATCGAGCAGGGGTACCGGCAGCAGGGTGGCGTTCCCGCCCCAGGCGTCCGCTCCCGTGTGTCTGGTCGTCACCACGATCAGGCCGTTTTGGACGGGGCGGAGCCAGCCGGGTCGGGTGAGCACGTGGGGGTCGTCGGCCTCGTCCAGAACGAGCAGCCAGCCGGCCGGAGCTCGGCGGAGCACATCCCAGAAGCGGTCGGCAGCGTCCGTCGATCCGGCAGCCAGCGCTTCCAGATCGGCCCGCTGGGCACCTGCCCGACGGGCGACGGAGACCAGACCGGCCGCGAGCGAGTCCGGGTCGCCGGCGGACACCCACCACACCGACCGTTCCCTCCCGCGGTGCCGGTCCTGGCGGGCCCACTCGGCCAGGGCTGTGGCCACGGTCGACTTGCCGACACCCCCGGGTCCGGTGAGGACCAGGATTCCACCGCGCGGGCGGCGCACCCGCTTCCTCAGGGTGCCGAGGAGTTCGTCTCGCCCCCGCACCGGGCGCGGCGGCAGGGAGGGCGGGTGAACGGACGAGCCGTACGGTTCGGGCACGTTCGGGGCGGGGTCGGGCGGCTGTGCCCGCCCATGGGCGCGTAACTGTCTCCAGGCGACACCGAGCCCCAGGAGGGTGCCCACCGTGCCGACCACTGCCACAACCAACTCAGCGTCCATCGCTCCCCCGTCGACCGCGACCGGATGCCGGCCGTACGGACCGGAACCATCCTGGCGCACCGGCGGCCCACGGGGCAGGGGGCAATCCACCCAGACCACCAGGGGCCGATCGGTGCCCACCTCCCCGTCCGGTCGGCGGCCGGCACCGATCGGCCTTCGCCCTCCCCGGAACACGGACAGCACAGATGGGCGAGTGCTTCTCCGTCTGCGTGGGCACACCGGGCGGGTGTGCCCACGCCACTGCACCTAGCGACCCACGTACCGTCGGAGGTGTTGCGCCGTCAGGGTGTCGGACGAGGTGACGAGTTCGGTGGGAGTACCGGTGAACACCACGCGCCCTCCGTCGTGGCCGCCACCGGGGCCGAGGTCCACCAGCCAGTCGGCGTGGGCCATGACCGCCTGGTGGTGCTCGATCACCACGACCGTGTTGCCCTCGTCGACCAATCGGTCGAGCAGGGCGAGCAGCTTGTCCACGTCGGCCATGTGGAGGCCGGTGGTCGGCTCGTCGAGGATGTAGGTCGAGGACTTCTCCGCCATGTGGATCGCCAGCTTGATCCGCTGCCTTTCACCTCCGGACAGGGTGTTCAGCGGCTGGCCGAGTCGGAGGTAACCGAGGCCGACGTCGTTGAGTCGCCCGAGGATGGTGTGGGCCTGGCCGGACGGGAAGAATGCGTACGCCTCGGCGATCGACAGCCCGAGGACCTCGCTGATGTTCTTCCCCCGCAGTTGGTAGGTGAGCACCTGGGGGGTGAACCGCTTGCCCTCGCACTTCTCGCAGACCGAGGCGACTCCGGCCATCATGGCGAGATCGGTGTAGACGAGTCCCAAGCCGTTGCAGTGGGGGCAGGCCCCTTCGGAGTTGGCGCTGAAGAGGGCGGCCTTGACGCCGTTGGCCTTGGCGAACGCGGTGCGGATGGGGTTGAGCAGACCCGTGTAGGTGGCGGGGTTCGAGCGCCGCGAGCCCCGGATCGGGGATTGATCGGCGACGACGACCCCCTCTCGGTCCGCGAGGTAGCCATGGATCAGGGAGCTCTTCCCTGATCCGGCGACACCGGTGACGACAGTGAGCACCCCGAGTGGGAGGTCGACGCTGACGTCCTGGAGGTTGTGTCGGTCCGCCCCCTTGATGGAGATCTGTCCGCGCGGTGTGCGGACGTTCTCGCGCAGCCTGGTTCGATGTTCCAGATGGCGCCCGGTCAGTGTGTCGGAGGCGCGCAGCCCGGCCACGTCCCCGCTGAAGCAGATCTCGCCGCCCCCTTCCCCGGCACCCGGTCCGAGGTCCACCACATGGTCGGCGATCGCGATGACCTCGGGCTTGTGCTCCACGACGAGGACGGTGTTGCCCTTGTCCCGCAGGAGGAGGAGCAGGTCGTTCATGCGTTGGATGTCGTGCGGGTGCAGTCCGATGGTGGGTTCGTCGAAGACGTAGGTCACATCGGTGAGGCTGGAGCCCAGGTGTCGGACCATCTTCACCCGCTGGGCCTCGCCACCGGAGAGGGTGGAGGCGGGTCGGTCCAGGCTGAGGTAGCCGAGGCCGATTTCGGTGAGGGAGTCCAGGAGGTGACGCAGTCCGGCCAGCAGCGGGGCGACCGAGGGGTCCTCGATGGTGCGGATGAAGTCGGCGAGATCGCTGATCTGCATCGAGGAGCAATCGGCGATGTTCACCCCGTCGATCGTCGAGGAGAGGGCGGCCTGGCTGAGTCGCGTGCCCTCGCACTCGGGGCAGCGGGTGAAGACCACAGCGCGGTCGACGAAGGTGCGGATGTGGGGCTGGAGCGCCTCGCGGTCCTTGACGAGCCATGTGCGCTGGAGCTTGGCGGCGAGCCCTTCGTAGGTGAAGTTGTTGGATCCGACCTTGACCTTGACGGGCTCCTTGTGGAGGAGGTCAGCCCATTCCTGGTCGGTGAACTCGTGCAGCTTCTTGTCGGGGTCGAAGAAGCCGGAGCCGGCGGTGATGGACCAGGGCCAGGAGTCCACGGCATGGCCGGGGATGGTGATCGCGCCCTCGTTCAGGGACTTCGCACGGTCGACCAGCTGGTCGACATCGATCTGTGATATCTCGCCGAGGCCCTCACATCGGGCGCACATCCCTTCGGGCAGATTGAAGCTGAAGGCTCCTGACGTGCCGATGTGGGGGGTGCCCAGACGGCTGTAGACGATGCGCAGCATGGTGTAGGCGTCGGTTGCGGTGCCCACGGTGGAGCGCGAGTTGGCACCCATCCGCTCCTGGTCGACCACGATCGCCGCACTGAGGTTGTGCAGGCCGTCGACGTCCGGCCGACCGAGGCTCGGCATGAACGACTGGATGAATGCGGTGTAGGTCTCGTTGATCAGCCGCTGGGACTCGGCGGCGATGGTCCCGAAGACCAGGCTCGACTTGCCGGACCCGGACACTCCGGTGAAGACGGTGAGACGGCGCTTGGGAAGGTCGATGTCGACATTGCGTAGATTGTTCTCACGTGCTCCTCGAACCTGAATCACGCTGTGAAGATCGGCGGGCATCTGCGGCGACGGGGTGTCAGCGGCGGACATAGAGAAGGGCCTTTCCTTTTCCTCGATCGTGGATCATGGAGAAACGTCCAGCTGGAACGCGGTGCCCAGGCCAGCGCCGGCTGGATGCGCGAGGGCAGGACGCAGTCTCCGCACCCATCTTCGCGCACCGGCGAGGTGCCTCCGCTGCGATGGGATCGATGAGAACCCTCTCCTTCGCCGACATCACGGGCACCCCCCGGGTGAGACTCGTTGTCAGCTGTGCGTCGGCATGCCCGCGGAGTGCGATTCAGGCGCACCCCGGGGGGATGCCAGCACACAGAAGTACCTAAAAGGTCCAGACCTATTGACGGGCTGGTCTAGTCCTTTTAATCTCTGCTCACCTCAGCGGATTTGGTTCTCGACGTGCGCACGTCCAGACCCAACACGCATGACCCCCACGCATTTTGAGCGAGGCCGATTCACCCCCGCGCCCCACACGGGCGGCGGGCCCCCCACCAGGAGGACCGACCGTGCTGTCCCTCACCCGTAAGAGAGCATCGCTGCTCGCCGTCGGCGCTGCCGCCGCCGCGCTGGTGGCCACCTCGCTCTCCCCTGGCGTCTCGGAGGCCGCCTCCCAGGAGGCGTGTCGTCCCGACGGCCTCTACTCGACCCCGGGCGTCGATGTCCCGTACTGCTCCATCTACGACGCCGACGGGCGCGAGAAGATGGGTACGGACCACCAGCGCCGCATCATCGGATACTTCACCAACTGGCGTACGGGCAAGGACGGCGCACCCGCCTACCTCGTCTCGGACATCCCGTGGAAGAAGATCACCCACATCAACTACGCGTTCGCGCACGTCGACCAGACCAACAAGCTGTCGGTCGGCGCGGACGGGCCGGACAACCCCTCGACCGGGATGACCTGGCCGGGCGTCACCGGTGCCGAAATGGACCCGGGCTACGCCTACAAGGGCCACTTCAACCTTCTGAACAAGTACAAGAAGGTCAACCCGCATGTGAAGACGCTGGTTTCGGTCGGCGGCTGGGCCGAGACCGGAGGCATCCTCCAGGGTGACACCCGGATCAACTCCGGCGGCTTCTACTCGATGACCACCAACGCCGACGGTTCGGTGAACACGGCGGGCATCAACACCTTCGCCGACTCGGCCGTCGACTTCATCAAGAAGTACGGCTTCAACGGCGTCGACGTCGACTACGAGTACCCGACGTCGATGAAGGACGCGGGCCACCCCGCCGACCACACCCTGGCCAACGGCCGTCGTGCGGGCCTCGCCAAGAGCTACTCCGTGCTGATGAAGACCCTGCGCGAGAAGCTGGACCGCGCCGGCGCGGCCGACGGCAAGCACTACATGCTGACCGTGGCGGCCCCTTCGTCGGGATACCTCCTGCGGGGCATGGAGACCTTCCAGGTGCAGAAGTACCTGGACTACGTCAACATCATGTCCTACGACCTGCACGGTGCCTGGAACGAGCACGTCGGTCCCAACGCCGCGCTGTACGACGACGGCAAGGACAGCGAGCTCGCCGGAGCGAACGTCTACGGCACCTCGCAGTACGGCGGAATCGGGTACCTCAACACGGACTGGGCGTACCACTACTTCCGCGGCTCGATGCCCGCAGGCCGCATCAACGTGGGACTCCCGTACTACACCCGCGGCTTCAAGAACGTCCAGGGCGGTACGGACGGTCTGTGGGGCAAGGCCGCTGCCACCACCTGTCCTGCCGGGTCGAACCTGACCAAGTGCGGTGACGGTGCGGTCGGCATCGACAACCTGTGGAGCGAGAAGGACACCGCGGGCAAGGAATCGCCCGCCGGCTCCAACCCGATGTGGCACGCCAAGAACCTGGAGAAGGGCGTCGTCGGCGACTACCTCCCCAAGTACGGCTTCCCGGCGAACACCACGCTGACCGGCACCTACGCCCGCAAGTACGACTCGACCCTGGTCGCGCCGTGGCTGTGGAACGCGCAGAAGAAGGTCTTCCTCTCCACCGAGGACGAGCAGTCCATCACCACCAAGGCCGACTACGTGGTGAACAAGGGCATCGGCGGCACGATGATCTGGGAGCTGGCGGGCGACTACGCCTGGAACGCGACCAAGGGTCAGTACGAGCCCGGTGAGACCCTCACCACTCTGATGTACGAGAAGTTCAAGGCGGCGGCCCCCTACGGCGCCAAGAAGTCCAACACCGCCCTGCCCACCGAGGCAGTCAACGTCGACGTCGACTTCGGTCAGTTCGCCCTCGGTGACAGCAACTACCCGATCAGCCCCAAGCTGACGATCACCAACAACACCAAGACGGCCCTGCCCGGCGGTACCGAGTTCCAGTTCGACTACGGAACCTCGGCTCCGGCGAACGCCAAGGACCAGTCCGGCTTCGGTGCCACCATCATCAAGAGCGACCACACCGGCAACAACATCGGTGGTCTGAAGGGTGACTTCAACCGGGTCTCCCTGAAGCTGCCGGCGTGGCAGACGGTCGCCCCTGGCGCCTCGGTCCAGCTCGACTTCGTGTACTACATGCCGGTGTCCACCCCGTCCAACTGGACGGTGAAGATCGGCACCAAGACGTACGCGATCGCCAGCGACCTGGCCCGCGGCACCACCGTGGTCGAGCCCGGTGGCAACACCACCGGTGGTACGACGTCCGGCACGACCAGTGGAACCACCTCGGGCACGACCAGTGGCACGACTGCCGGAACGACCAGCGGTACCACTTCCGGCACCACCTCCGGCACCACGAGCGGTACCACTTCCGGTACGACCAGCGGCACCACCGCTGGAACCGGCGGCACCTGCAGCGCGCCTCCGTGGAGCGCAGGCACCGAGTACGCGGGCGGCACGACCGTGTCGCACAAGTCGAAGAACTGGAAGTCGAAGTGGTGGACGAAGGGCGATGAGCCCGGAACCACCGGCGAATGGGGAGTCTGGACGGATCTCGGTCCCTGCTGACCGGATGACCAGCTCCTGACCCCGTAGAACCCGAAGGCCCCCGGCGGCGCAATCCCTGACCTTGTCGCCACCGGGGGCCTTCGTCATCCCCACACACCGCAACGCCACGACGGTCATCGCACAACGTCCAGGGCGGATGTCCGACAACCGATCGAAGGCCCGAACCACACCGGATGCACACCATCCGGGACGACCCGGGAACTCCGCACACTCACCACACCAGCGCACGCCCCCGGGTGGAGATCGAAAATGCTCAATAGCTACCAGAGTCTGATGCCTTCAACCCTCGAACGATCTAGCGTCGTTGGCATGGTCAAACTCACCCGGACGGCCACGGCCGTCACCCTCGCATTGTCACTCGCCGCACCCCTCGCCATCGCCGGCAGCGCGAACGCCGCGACGGGCACTCAGGACACCGTCTCCCGCAGCGCCCCGGCATCCGTTGCCGACTTCCCGCGACTTCCCCGCCCGACCGGGAAGTACGCGGTCGCCAGCACCACCTTCCACCTCGTGGACCAGTCCCGCCCGGACCCTTGGGTGCCCAACGCCGAGGGCCGCGAGTTGATGGTCACCCTCCACTACCCCGCCGCCCGCGCAGGCGACGGCCGCCACGCCCGCTACGCCACCGCGGAGGAAGCGAGGCTGCTGGTGGAGGGCAGCCAACTCGGCGGGCTCGTGCCACCGGAGAAGCTCAGCGGCATGCGGACCCACAGCCGGGTCGGCGCACGCCCCGCGCCGGGGCAGTTCCCCCTGGTGGTCCTCTCCCCCGGATTCACCGTCTCCCGGTACACCCAGACAGCGCTGGCGGAAGACCTCGCCAGTCGCGGCTACGTCGCGGCCTCCGTCGACCACGCGTACGAGTCCTACGGCATCGCCGTCCCGGGCAACCGGATGCTGACCTGTGTCGCGTGCACGGCGCTGGAGGGAGGTACGTCGGGCAGCGTGGTCACCTCGACCCGGGCCAAGGATGTGTCGTACCTCCTCGATGCGCTGGTCGGCCCGGCACCCGTATGGCGCAACGCCGAGATCATCGACAGCGACCACATCGGCATGGTCGGCCATTCCATCGGAGGTGCGAGCGCCGCCACCGCCATGGTCGCCGACAGCAGGGTGGACGCCGGCATCAACATGGACGGGGCGTTCTGGGAGCCGCTCCCACCGGAAGGGCTCCGAGGTCGGCCCTTCATGATGGTCGGCGCGGACGACGGGATGCACGATCCCGACGGCGGGGACCGCACCTGGACGGAAATGTGGCCCAAGCTGGACGGCTGGAAGCGCTGGCTCACCTTCGCCGGTTCGGACCACATGTCGTTCTCGGACAGCCCCCTCATCGCAGAACACTTCGGTCTGCCCCAGACGGCCCTGCCCGCCAAACGCACCGTCAAGCTCACCCGCACCTATGTGGCTGCCTTCTTCGACCAGCACCTACGGGGTCGGCCCCAGCCGCTCCTCAAGGGCCCCACCGACGCCAACCCCGAGGTGAAGTTCCACAACCCTTGAGCTAGCCGCTGTCCCACCACCCACGTGGGTGGTGGGACAGCCGTCCGTGAGCGCATCCGTCATGCGGTGAGCCCCGGCCCTTCCCACCCCGGCAGCGATGCGCACCGGTCCGGGGAGGGGCCGGGCGTGCGACGTCCTAGCCGGGTCGGTGGTCCCAGCCCCGTGCGGTGCGGGTGAGCTCGCCGAAGCCGTACCGCAACAACTCCTCGATCTCGCCCTCCTCGTCCGGCGTGGCATAGGCGAGGAGACGATCGGCGCCGCACAGTGTCAGCCACTGACCTGCCTGGCCCAGGAGCCAGGGCAGCAGACCAGGATGCGGATCATCCGGCAATCCGAGGTCGGAGACATCCGCCATGCCCAGGGAGCGGGCGTGTCGTTCCGGGCGGTCCAGCGTGGTGTCCAACTCGATGAACGCGATCTCCCGCGCGTCCAGCACCGCGCCGAGCCGCGTTCCCCAGGCACCGAGCGTCCGGCGGATGGTCAACCCGGCCAGTGGCGCGGGCCCCGGCGCGGGCAGGTCGGCGACCCGTGCGAGAAGGAGGACCTCGGTCTGGCCGCCGTGCACGAAGCCCGCCCGTTCCAGCGCGGCGCGCACATGGGGCCACTGATCCGGCACACCGTAGACGCCCGGAACGGGAAGCAGGCCGTCCGCGTGCCGCGACCTCACGCCCCACCGGTTGAACCGGGCGAGACAGGCAGCCATCAGGAGATCGGCGGCCTGCTCGGACATGGACTGCTCGCCGGCATCGATGTGGTGCAGGAACCAGCCGAGGTGGCCGGTGTCCCGGTAGTCCTCGCCGACATCCGGATCGCTGCCGTAGCGCAGCAGATGTGCGGCGGCCACGATCCGCCCGGCGCCCTCCACCACGAGGGTGGTGCGCTCGGTGACCCAGGGATCGGTGACGATCTCATCGGGGCAGCGTTCCAAGCTGCTGAGGACGGTGTTCACCGAGGCGACGGCGCCCGGGATGATGGCGGCGGCGTGCACATTGACCAGGGTGGTGAGCTGATCGCGATCTTCGCGATGAAAGGTACGCACGTGCAACGAAGCGGGCATGACAGAGCCTCCGTGGAATGGACTGGGAAGGCCGCCATGAGGTGCGGTACGAAATTCACCCTAGCAGCCCGCCGAAGTACCCATCCGGACTGCGGCTCGTCCTCACGTGCCCGGCCCGTGCGGTAGAGGCTCGCCTGCTGCGGCCGGGGCGGTGTGAGTCCGCCCCGGCGCAGAGTGGCCGTCAGATCAGTTGCCGCGGCTCCAACGGAACTCGATCTCGGGGAACCGTCGTGAGGGCGCGCTCAGGAGCGGAGCAGGACGACGGGCGAGGAAGCGGCCGAAGAACGCGACCGTGTACGCGCGGGTGATCTCGGACCCCCGGACGGCCGGGAGGGTGCCGAACGCACCCTGCCAGTCCGCCGCCTGCCACACCGTGCGCAGGCCGATGGCCTCGGCGTAGGAGGGCAGATCGGTGGCGGTCAGATGTCCGCCGTCGGCCAGGTGGAGATGGCGTCCCCAGCCGTGGTGCGCGGCTCTCCACCGTCCCCAGCTCTCATGGTCCGCGCTGGAGCTGAGGAGCAGATAGGGCCGGTCCAGTCCGACGTCGGGGACCGTGGTGCCGAACAGCCCGCCGTCGAGGTTGAGGCCGGCGATGAATCGTCGGTCCTGGCGCATCGCCTCCGCAGCCGCAGGCCCGCCCATGGAGTGTCCCAGCAGTCCGATGCGGGGCGGCAGCACATGGCGTTCGGTCAGCCGGTCCGCGACGAAGCGGAGGTCCGCGGCTCGCACGGCGATCTCCAGACGATCCTGGGCGTCCCAGTCGTCCGGGTTGGCGGGGAGCCCGCCGAGGATCAGACGCCCGTCGGGGAAGGCGACGACCGCGGCGTCGTGGGTGTGGTCGACCGCCGCCACCAGATGCCCGTGCGAGGCGAGTTCGACGGCGAGGGACGTGGTCAGGGCGCGGACGGAACCGCGTCCATGGCTGAGGAGGATCAAGGTGGGCAGACGTGGTGCCCTGCGCCCGGCGCTCGCTCCGGTGCGAACGCGGGCCAACGCTCCGGCCGGTGCGCCCCAGCCGGTCTCCAGCACCTGGGCGACCCTCGGGTGGAGGTACGCGGTTTCGGCGGCTCCGGTGGGTGCGTGGGGGAACCAGAGCTGAACCATCAACTCGCGGGGACCGGGGCGGGGGGCCAGCGGGTCGGTGCGGGTCTGGTCGACCAAGGGGAAGGAACGGGTGGCCACGGCCAGTCCGCCCGAGGGGCGGGGCAGCGGCAGGGGGCCTCCGGTCAGGGGCGGGGCGGCGTGGGCGGTGCCGGGCAGGGCAGCCGCAACGGCCGCGCCTCCGGCCCCCAGCAGCAGGGAACGACGAGCGAGCACCGAAACCTCCTGGGGCCGCGGGAGCGGAAGTGTTCCCGGGGCACGCACACCATAATTGGTCCGGACCAATTTTCGTGAGGGTTTGGGGATCACGCATCTGACCTGTGCCGTGGTCGAGTCGTCCGCAGCCCGAACTCGGCATCCTGTGCCTGCACCGCGAGGGTCGGGTGCCGGGGCACCACTTCGTCGATCACCGCAGGGAAAAGTGTCGAACGTCCCCCTGCGAGTGACTGTCCGTGGTTTCGGGTGGCCGTCACCACCACTCTTTCGGGTCGGACCGGATCGAGGGATGAGGCATCTCCACGACCTGTCTGTGCAGTTCGTGGCGGTAGCGCCGCCGCACCTGGGCAAGCGGGGAGCGCCGCCCACCGGCCGTCAGGAGGAGGAGAGTTGCCGACGAGCAGCCGTCCAGAACCATCGGCACCGCCGTGATGACGAACCGCGCCGACCGGCAGTGGGGAACGGAGCACAGGTGTGCCCGGTACGCCGTCTGGGCAGTGCTGTGACGTCGTACGGCGCTGTCCCGCGTCCTGGGGTGGCGGCGCACCGGGTGGCTGGAGATGACTGATGGCACGGACCGGACGAACACCGGGCGGAACGCACATCCACATGGCCGACGCAGGGCTGCGGGTGCGGGGCGGTAGAGAGGCACTCCACGGAGTGAGTCTCGACATCACGCCGGGACAACTCACGGCGATCGCGGGCGGCAGTGGCGCGGGCAAATCACTCCTGCTGGAACTGCTCGCCGGATTACGCCTCCCCTCGACCGGCACGGTCCACCACGACGACCGAACACCCGCGCAGGCCGCGGTGCCCTCCGGCTTTGTGCCGCAGGAGGACATCGTGCACCGCGGCTTGGGCCTGCGGCGCAGCCTGGAGTACGCGGCGCGGTTGCGTGGTGCCGCCGCCGACAGTGTCGAGGGCGTGTTGCAGGAGTTGGGGCTCGCCGAACGCGCCGAGCAGAGCGTCGGAACGCTCAGCGGAGGGGAACGGAAGCGGGCAGGCATCGCGGTCGAACTGCTGACCCGTCCGCGCGTCCTCTTCCTGGACGAACCGACCTCCGGCCTCGACCCGGCGACCGGGGAACGGTTGATGGACACACTGGCCGCGCTGGCGTCCTCCGGGGTCACCGTGGTGCTGACCACCCACTCCCCCGCCGACCTCGCCCGCTGCCACCAGGTGGTCTTCCTGACCCCGGACGGCGAGTTCGCCGGGTCCGGTACGCCGGACGAGGTGCTGCGGCGCTTCGACGCACATGACTTCACCGCGGTGTACGCGGCGGTCGCCGAACCCTCCGGTGCAGTCGGCGCCTCTGCTGCCAACGGCTCCGCGCAGCAAGCGCCGCAGACATCGGTCGAGGCGGTGGGAGCCACGGAATCGAAGGAACTCGGGGCCGCGCCCGCGGCAACCGTGGTTGCGGCTCCCGGCTCCGCCGACCTCGACCCCGACCAGCACACCCGACCCGTCGCACCAGGGACTCCACCACCGCCCGCGGCCCTACCGTCGCCGGTGATCGAGGAGTCCGTCGCTCGATCACCGTCTTCGGGACCGGGCGCGGTCGGGCAGTGGTGGTTGTTGACCCGACGCGGTGGTGAACTCCTGGTGCGGGACCGGCTGTCCGCGGCGATCATGGTGGGTTCCCCCCTGATGATCGTGGCGATGTTCGCGCTGTTGTTCCGCCCGGGGGTCTTCGATCCCGACCGACCGAGTCCATCGTCGACGGCGATGGTCCTGTTCTGGATCGCGTTCGGCGCCTTCTTCTTCGGTCTCGCCTACGGTCTGCTGCAAATCTGCGGGGAGTTGGGCGTGGTCCGCCGCGAGCGGCTGACCACCTTGCGCCTCGGCCCCTATCTGGCGTCCAAGGTCACCCTGCTGTTGCCGGTCCTGGCGCTTGCGGACGCCCTTCTGCTCCTCGTCCTACGGGCCGGGGACCGACTGCCTGACGCCGGCATGGACGTGTACGGTTCGCTCTTCCTGACCAGCGCCCTGGCGTCGGCCGCTGGGCTCGCCCTGGGCCTGCTGACCTCCGCATCGGTCGCGGACCCGGGCCAGGCCGCCCTCATGCTCCCGCTGCTCTGCTTCCCCCAGGTGCTGTTCTCGGGTGCTTTCGTACCGGTTCCGCTCATGGCGACGGCCGGTCAGTGGATCAGTGTGGCGATGACCAACCGCTGGGCGTTCGAGGCACTGGGTTCCGGCGCTGACCTTGAGGGGCTGTGGGCTCGGGGGGGTTCGCCCCTGGGCCGCCCGCTGCTCGCTTCGTACGGCGACAGCTTCGCTCATGAGCCCTGGACCAGGTGGCTTGTCCTCATCGGGTTCTCGGTCCTCTTCATCTGGGTGGCGGGTTGGTTGCTGAACCGTCGGTGCCCCACCGTCCGCCGGCCCGTCGTGAGCCGCCGTCAGCAGGTCAGTCGGGGGGCGAGGCCCTCCGGGGAGGGGACGCGATCCCGGTAGGTGTGCAGGAGGAAGCGAAGCAGCGCATCGACGTCCGACGGCTGCGACGGCAGTCCCAGGGACACCCGGATCGCTCCGCCCGATGGCAGCCCCAGACGGGTGAGGTACTCGTCGATCGTGGTGTTCTCACGGTGCCGGCCAGTGCGTTGGAGCGCTTTGAAGCCGATGTCGAAGGCGGCTTCTCCGGCCCCCGGATTACAGAAGCAGCCGGTGCGCAGGGAGATCCCGGCGCGGGCACTGTCCCGGGCGACGATGCGCTCGTCAACGACCGTGCCGTCGGAGTCGAGCACGTTGAGGGCCAGGGTGCCGCCCCGGCGATGGACTGTCCGCGGCCCATAGAGCCGAACCAGAGGACTGCCGTCCCCGTGACGCAGGGCGAGCAGCCCCGACAGGAGGCGTGCGGTGAGCCGGGCGACGTGGTCGTGGACGGCGTCGATGCCGATGGACTCCACCCAGTCGATGCCGGTGCTGATCTCGGGTATCGCGTGGAAGTCGACGCTGCCGTCCTCGAAGGCGGCTTCTCCTTCGGCGAGGCGGTGCCACTGTCCCTGGGCACTGACCACCTGGATCGTGCCGCCCGAGAACCAGGGGCGGCGCAGCAGGCCAAGCGCGGACTTCCGCGCGATGAGACAGCCCACCCCGGTGGGGTAGCCGAAGACCTTGTACCAGCTCAGTACGGTGAAGTCGGCGGGCCAGCGACTGAGTCGCAGCCGGTTGGTGGGGGCGAAGGCGGCGGCGTCGAGCAGCACGTGCCAGCCGTGTTGCTGCGCGTACGGTATCCACTCCAGTGGATGCTGTACGCCGCTGAAGTTGCTCTGGGCGGGAAAGGCGAACAGTCCGCGCCCGCCGCGGCGGGGACGCAGGGCGCGGCTGATGGCCGCGTCCGGGACGCGTAGCTCCGGTCCGGTGAGGGGGACGTAGGTGGTGTGGGCGCCGCGTGTTCGGGCGAACTCCCTCAGTCCGTTGACCGAGTTGTGGTTGTCGAGTGTGAGGAGGAGTCGGGCGTGACGGGGGTGGAAGGGATAGCCCTCGCCGACGAGTCGACAGGCTGCGGTCGCATTGGCCGTGAAGATGGCGGTGTACTGGGAGGGGTCGGCGTCGACGAAGTCGAGCACCCTGCGTCTCGCCTCCTCGACGAGTGCGGTGGTGCTGGCGGATGCGGGACTGTCGGAGTGCGGGTTGCCGTACACGCCTCGGGTGAGTCGGTTCGCTTGGATGCGCAGTTGACGGCGGGCCGGCAGCCCGGAGCCCGTGTAGTCGAGGTAGACATGGCTCGTTTCATCGAGGTAGCCGTATTCGGTGGCCCGCACGCCCGCAAAGTCCGCTTCCGTCATGGAGTCGGCATGTGCTCGCTGTCGTGTGTCCTGACGTTTGTCGTCGGTGCCGGTGGTCCCGGTTCTGTCTTCGGCCATGCTGTCCCCTGACCGTCGCCCCACTCCAGGATGCGTCCGGTGACCGTACGTCGGCAAGACGACCTCTCAGCGGGCGCCGGTCGGGTGAGTGCGAGGGGACGGATGGGGCGAAGACGGCGAACCCCAGCTGCCCCACAGGTGTGGCGGATGGGAGCACATGGGGCACTGTCCGCGCATCGCCGCAGGCCACAGCGGCAGTGGCTGCGCTGGCGGCGGGGAGTAGCGGGACGTACACCCCGGGTGGAGTGCAGGTCACCGTCAGCGAACCCGGTGGGTCGACGGCAGAGATCTTGCGATGCCGGACAGGCCGTCCGATGGCTGCGGAAGCGATCACTTCGAGCCAAAGCGCCCAGGGCCCCGAAGGGAGCCGCGCGGCTGGATGATCGATACGGATGGGTTCCCCGGAGCGGTCGAGCACATGCGCTCGAAGGAATCGAGACAACCTCCCCGGGGGCGCGACTGTTCTTCGAACGATCGGGCCTCCTGTTCGACTCGGGGCACCCCCGGGACACACAGCGCACCAGTGTCCGGGGCATGGGAGCGCGTCTTCCACGGGGTGGGCGAGCGCTACGCCGTTCCCGATCCCCGGGTGATGCCCGCGCGCCGATGGACGCTACGGCCATCGGTGGCGTGTCGAGACGGTGCAGTCCCCGCGATCGGCGCACACCGGGTGACGATGGGGGCCGCCGTGACCCCTGGGGAGCATGTGATGGAACAGACCATGCGGGCCGTCGTCCTCGACGAGCCCGGACCTGCGGACCAGTTGCATCTGAGGGTGCTGCCGCTGCCCGATCCACCGCAGGGCTGGGTACGCATCGCCGTCCGGGCCTTCGGGCTCAACCGATCGGAACTACACACCCGGCTCGGGCTGGCACAGGGGGTGACCTTCCCCCGAGTGCTGGGCATCGAGGCCGTGGGAGTCGTGGACCACGACCCGGACGGGGTGTGGGCGGCCGGTCAGCAGGTCGTCACCATGATGGGCGGGATGGGGAGGAGCTACGACGGGGGGTACGCCGAGTACACCGTGGTTCCGCGCTCGCAGATCATCCCCTTCCGCTCGGCGCTGCCCTGGGAGGTGATCGGGGCGGTCCCCGAGACACTCCAGACCGCCCACGGATCGCTCACGACGGGGCTCGATCTCCAGCGGGGACACACGTTGCTGATCCGCGGCGGAACGTCCGCCCTGGGTTTGGCGGCGACCGCGCTCGCCAAGGACTTCGGCGCGACCGTACTGGCCACCACGCGTAATCCGGCACGCACCACAGCACTGCGCGAGCACGGCGTGGACCACCCGCTCGTCGATGACGGGGCCCTGGCGGAGCAGGTGAGGGCGTTGGTGCCCCCGGGGGTCGATGCCGCGCTGGAGCTCGTCGGCACTCCCACGCTGCCGGACACCTTGGCCGCCACACGCGTCCACGGCACGGTCTGCTTCACCGGCATGCTCTCGAACAAATGGACGGTGAAGGACTTCTATCCGATCGACTATCTGCCGCGCGGGGTGCGTCTGACCGCCTACGCGGGCGAGGCGGGCGACCTGCCCGCCGATGTCCTCCAGCGCAGCTTGGACCGGATCGAGTCCGGAGAGCTCTCCCTCGGCCCGGTGCATGTGTACGAGTTCGATGACATCAGAACGGCCCACCAGGACCTGGAGCAGGGCCGAAGGGCGGGAAAACTGGTCGTGCGCGTCGGCGAGCGGGGCCCGGAAGGCACTGAAAACACCATCTGACGCAACGCCGAAGGAAGACTCCCTACTCAGACTCCCCACTCAGACCTATGCATCACCGATACGGCAGTGGCTGAATCTACCTACAGAAGCCGTTCAACAGGCGCCGCTTCACCGCCCGTTTTCCCAGCGCCCGACCATCTGTCGCTAGGTCAAACAGGCGAGATTTCATCCATCGACTTCAAGGGGGCTCCCCAGAGAGAAAGCCCCTCACGAGGGAAGAAACTCCAACGCTGTCCTCAACCACCGCATTCCGGTCCCCCACGACAGCTATTCGCCTCAGACCGCGGGGTATCAAACCCACGGGACCGAACAGTTTCAGCCTCTTGATCCAAGCCCATCTCCCAGAGGGCAGCATCTATTTCTCGCCAGGAGCACCCTCCCGCACTTCGATGGCGCGCAGGGCACTGTCAAAAGCTTCCCGCTGCTGGGGCGACATCATCGCAACGAAGGAGACCACCGCCGCCTGAGGGCTGTCGCTCTTCGACCATGCCTCCCTCATCAGGGTGGCTGCGTAGTCAGCCCTGGTCGAGACCGGGCTGTAGCGAAATGCCCGCCCTTCGAGCTCCCTGCGGAGCCAGCCCTTCTGGTGCACCTTGTCCATCACGGTCATGACGGTCGTGTACGCGATGGACCGGTCCCGTTGAAGATCTTCCAGGACCTCCCGAACCGTAACGGGGCGGTTCCAGCGCCACACGCGGGTCATCACCGCGTCTTCCAGCTCTCCCAACTGGCCTTTCACACCGCCCAGCCTAGGGAATCGACGGAGCGCACCCAAGCTATTACCGGTTCTGCGCCCCAACCGCCCACGGGCCTTTCTCGTGAATGTCGAAGTGAGTCGCGAAGAAACCCTTGGTGCCTTGGGGCACGAGGCCCAACCGACCCCGGACCCGGCTTTCACTGGAATCCACAACTGCGCGTCGGCTTCGGTTCCTTCATGGAGAGGACGATGGGGGGCTCCGATCCTGGCCCGATTCGACACGGACGTAGGGAAACCTCCCGCATAAAACACCGCGCCCCTGTCTTCAAGCGCCGGGAGAAATGCGCCCGACTCCACGAAGATCGCCCGCTCTCTCATCGAGCCCGTTCCGACAATCGGTCGAGGTGCCTCGACCGCAGTGATCACTCCGTGGTAACAACGGAAGCGGCCGGCACGACATCAGCCGCCCTCGGCACAGCATGGGGCTGCAACGCGTCCGTGCACATCCCGACCGAGAGGTTTACCGGTGGCAGACCACGACCCCAGCACCGCACTCCTGCTCGACCGATTCATCGGCGAGGTGGTCGACCTCCTGTCACCGGTTGCGATCTGGGCCCACGGCTCCCTCGGCGGGGGCGACTACCAGCCGGGCAGCAGCGACATCGATCTGATCGCCGTTCTCGACGGGCGGTGCACCCCGGAGCAATCAGGCAGTCTCGACCTCCTCCACCGCAGACTCGTCGAGGAGGTCCCGCTCGCGGCAAAGCTGCACTGTGGCTATCTCTCCCGGACCGAGTTGACCGATGTCCGCATCGAGCATCTGACCTGGGCCCATCAGGAGTTGTTCCACCGAACGGTGACACCGGTGACCCGAAGGGAACTCCATCTCTTCGGGGTGGTTCTGTACGGACCGTCACCCACCCAACTGCTCCCACCCATCACTCAGGACGCGTTGGCCGCGTTCCTCGTCGAGGAGATGCGGGGGCCCTGGCGGGAGGCATTGGCCAAGCCTCAACTGTGGCAGCAGGACGGCTGGGTCGACTTCGGGATGTTGGCACTGGCACGGGCGTCCGAGACCCTGAAGTCCGGACGACTGATCACCAAGGCCGAGGCCATCGAACTGCTCGTCGACGAGTGGGACGCACCCGCCGAGGTCGTCGCGGACATCAGGGCCCGTCGCTATGGCACCCCGGCCCCCGCGACACCCGAGTGGATCGCCCGCCGAGCACGACTCACGACCGAGTTCCTCCACCGCGCGTTGGAGAGCGCCACGACGGAGCACAACGGAGTCGCCCCTTCGGCATGAGGCGCCGTAGGGGCGAGCGGTGGCCATGCCGGCCCTGCCCGGCCCGTATCTGGCAGCAGTCGGGGGTACGGCACCCGGTTCCTCAAGGCCCTCCCGTGGTACCCGGTAGGGCCGGTGCGAACGGAACAGTCGCCGGCGAAGTCGGAACCGGTGGGCGATCGTCGTGGAAGATTCCGGGGGAACCCGGCGGCGCCGAGTTCAGCACCCACAGCCCGGCGAGGGTGGCCAGGGTGAAGACCACGGTCACCAGGAGCGTCAGGACCAGACGTCGGCGGCGCTCACGGCGCTGCCACTCGCCCCGCGCCGTACGGTACGCGTCGGGGGCGGGATGGACCTGTCCCGCGAGGGCCTCCATCGCCTCCCGCAGTTGCCTCTCGGTGCCGGGGATGTTCATCGGCTCGGTGTCCTGGCCGCTCATCGACGGTTCTCCATCACCTGAGTCAGTGCGGCGATGCCGCGCGCGGTGTGCGTCTTGACCGAACCCGCTGAGATCCCCATGGCCTTGGCGATCTCGCCCTCCTTGAGCCCCATCCAGTGGCGCAGGACGAGTGCCTCCCGCTGCCGCGGCGGCAGCTTCTGCAAGGCCACGATCAGTGCCTGCTGGTCATCGTGGAGCAGGGCCGTGTATTCGGCCGAGGCCACCGGTTCGGCCAACGGGGTCTCGGCGTGCTTGCGGACGATCTGTAGGTGGCGTATCCGCATGCGCGTCAGATTGCAGACGACGGACCGCAGATAGGACTCGGCCCGGTCGGCATCGCGCAGCTTGCGCCACTTCCGATAGATCTCGTAGTACGCCTCGGCGACGATGTTCTCCGGATCGTCCGCGCCGAGGAGCGCGGCAAGTCGGAGCATCGAGGTGTAGTGCAACTCGAAGAGGCGGGCGAGTGCGGCTTCCCGCTCCGGCTCGCCCGTGCCGTGGCGCGGGAGCGCTCGGGGATGGCGGGCGGAGGAGGGTGCCACGGCCGGCGGCTGACCTGGTGGACCCGTGTCCCGGTTTCGATCGGCAGCGTCGACCGTCTCCCCGCTCTGGGGCTGCGGTTGTCCGGGCAGCAGGCCCGGGACGCGCTCACCCCGTTCGTCGTGTGCGGACTTCCCGGCCGAGTCGGGCGCGGACATCGGATCGGCCACGGGCGCAGCAGCCTCCGGATCCACCGCCACCGCGGGTTCTGGTGGCAGGAGCGTGCGGGAGGCTCGCAAGGTCCGTCTCATGGGGAAGTCGTTCCCGTCTCGGGCCGGGGCCGAACTGATGGCCCTGTGGACAGTGAAGTGGCATCCGGCCCCTGAGGAACGCCCCTCCACCGCAGCAGGGCGGTTCCCGCTGCGGCGACGACCAGATTGAGGATCAGGGCCGCGAGCCCGGCATAGATTTCGACGGTGTGGCCGCTCGGGCCGAGCGGTATGACGGGCGAGAATCCCTCCCGTACGACCATGACGGTACCGAAGCCCATGCCCAGGGCCCAGCCCACGAGCAGTGCGCGGTCATGGAGCCAACGTGTGTACAGGCCGATGGCCACGGCCGGGAAGATCTGGAGGATCCAGACGCCTCCGAGGAGTTGCAGGTTGATGGCCGCCTGATCGCGCAGGCCGAAGACGAAGGCGATCGCGCCCACCTTGGCGGTGAGCGAGACCGCCTGGGCTATCCGGACCTGGCGCTTGGGCGTCGCCGTCGGGTGGACGTATTCGACGTACACATTGCGGACGAACGAGGTCGCGGCGGCCACGGACATCACCGCGGCCGGAACGAGGGCTCCCACGGTGATGGCCCCGAACACCAGACCCGCCAGCGGGGCCGGCATCATCCCGCCGACCAGCATCGGCACGGCGGATTCCGCATTGCCCGCCGGGGTGCGCACCCCGGCAGCGATGGCGGCGACGCCCAGGAGTCCGAAGAGGGCGAGGACCGCGGTCCAGGCGGGGAGCGCCACACAGACCCGCCGCAAGGTGGTGGGCCCCGCTGCGGCGAACCCCGCGGTGAGCACATGCGGGTACATCAGCAGGGCCAGCGCCGATCCGAGTGCGAGAGTCGCGAACGCGGGCTGCTGGTCCGGGGCGAGGAGCAGGGAGGCTCCGGGCGAGCCCTGTTCGCCGAGCCGGTCGGCAGCCCGGCTGAACACCGCGCCAGGCCCGCCGAGTCCATCGAGCACCAGCCACACCATCGCCAGTACGGAGGCGAAGACGGCGACGCCCTTGAAAGCGGAGATGACCGTCGGGGCGCGCAATCCGTACCGATAGGTGGCGACCGCGAGTCCGGCGAAGAGGACGACCATCGCCAGATCGACCGCGAAGGCGTCCGAGGTGTCCATGCCGCCGGCGTTCAGGACGGCACGGATACCGAGGAGTTGCAGGGCCAGGTAGGGCATGGTGGCGAGGATGCCGGTGAGGGCGACGACGAGGGCCAGCAGTCGGGAGCCGTACCGGCCGTGGACGAAGTCGGCCACGGTGATGTAGCCGTGCTCCCGGGCGACGGACCAGAGCCGGGGAAGGAGGACGAAGGCGAGCGGGCAGACGATGACCGTGTAGGGGACGGCGAAGAACGCGGGCGCGCCGTTCCCGTAGGCGAGACCGGGAACCGCGGTGAAGGTGTAGGCGGTGAAGACGGTCCCGCCCAGGAGGAGCCAGGTCCATCCGGTGCCCAGGCTCCGGTCGGCGAGCGCCCAGCCCTCCAGCGAGGGCAGCGTGTCGCGGACATGGAAGCGTCGGGCCCACGCCGCCAGCAGCGACACCGCGCCGATGACGGCGAGGAACGCCGCGGCCACGGCACCTTCGGTCATCGTTCACCGTCCGTGCTGTTCGCTGCGCGCGATGCGCCTGGGCTGTCGTCCGGCCGCTCGGGAAGCACGTCCGGTCCGAGGGAGAGCAATTCCACGGTCAAGTTCGTGTGTACTCCGTGTCAACCAAACCGCTCGGACCGGCAACTCTTCCACAGACCGGCGGAAAACAGGGACGGACAGCCGACAACGACGGAGGAACCCTTGACGGAAAGCATCCACCCACCACGGCGCGACGGCCCGGGCAGGGTCCGCCGCACGGTGGCAGGCGTGTGCCTCATCGTCCCTGTCATCGCCCTCCTGTGGGTGCCCTGGTACGCACAGGACCGGCCTCGCCTGGCCGGAGTCCCGTTCTTCTACTGGTACCAGCTCGCCTGGGTACCGGGTTGCACCCTGGTGCTGCTCGTCGCGCACCTCCTGACGCGGCGGCGTTCGGATCCATGACCTGACGCCCGCCGTCCGGCGCCGCGCCGTCCCCTTCCCCCGGCGCGGCCCACCCGGTTCCTCGTGCTGATGTGCCACCCCCACCGTAAGGAGCACTGTGTCCCGGTCAACCACGCCCCTGTCCCGGGCGAATCCGAAGTCGATCCTCATCTGGGCGACCGTCGCCGTCGTCGGAGCCCTGTGCTGGGGTGTGCTCGCCCTCTCGCGCGGCGAGGAGATCTCGGCCGTCTGGCTGGTCGGCGCCGCCCTGGGCTCGTACGCCATCGCCTACCGCTTCTACTCGCGGTTCATCGTGACGCGTGTGCTGCGGCCCGATGACACCCGGGCGACGCCGGCTGAGCGACTGGAAGACGGGGTGGACTACCAGCCCACCGATCGACGGGTGTTGCTGGGGCACCACTTCGCCGCCATCGCCGGTGCCGGGCCGCTGGTCGGTCCGGTCCTCGCGATCCAGATGGGCTATCTGCCCGGCACGATCTGGATCGTGTTCGGGGTGATCTTCGCCGGTGCCGTCCAGGACATGGTCGTGCTGTTCCTGTCGATGCGGCGGGACGGCAAGAGCCTCGGCCAGATGGCTCGGGACGAGATCGGCAAGGTGGGTGGCGCCGCCGCGTTGATCGCCGTGTTCATCATCATGATCATCCTGCTGGCGGTGCTCGCGCTGGTCGTGGTGAACGCACTGGCCCACTCGCCCTGGGGCACCTTCTCGGTGGCCATGACCATCCCGATCGCCCTGTTCATGGGGTTCTATCTGCATGTCATGCGGCCGGGGCGGGTGTTGGAGACCAGCCTCATCGGCGTCGTACTGCTCCTGTTGGCGATCGTGGCGGGCGGCTGGATCCAGAACTCCTCCCTTGCCGACACCTTCACGCTGTCCCCGACCACTCTGGTGTTCTGCCTGGTCGGCTACGGCTTCATCGCGTCGGTCCTTCCGGTGTGGATGCTCCTGGCGCCGCGTGACTACCTCTCCACCTTTATGAAGATCGGGACGATCGCGCTGCTGGCGGTCGGTGTGGTGGTCGCTGCTCCGGTCCTGAAGGCGGAGCCGGTGAGCACGTTCGCATCGGCGGGTGACGGTCCGGTCTTCGCGGGTTCCCTGTTCCCCTTCTTGTTCATCACCATCGCCTGCGGTGCCCTCTCCGGCTTCCATTCGCTGGTCTCCTCCGGGACCACGCCGAAGCTGATCGAGAAGGAGTCCCAGGTCCGCATGATCGGCTACGGCGCCATGCTGATGGAGTCGTTCGTGGCCGTGATGGCGCTGATCGCCGCGGCGGTGCTCGACCCGGGCCTCTACTACGCGATGAACGCCCCGGCGGGTGTGCTGGGCACCACGGTCGAGTCGGCGTCCCAAGCCGTGGCCAATCTGGGCTTCACCATCTCGCCCGGGGAACTGGCCGCGGCGGCGAAGGCGGTGGAGGAGAGCACCCTGGTCGCGAGGACCGGCGGGGCACCGACCCTCGCGGTCGGCATGTCACAGATCTTCTCCGATGTCATCGGGGGCGAGGGCATGAAGGCGTTCTGGTACCACTTCGCCATCATGTTCGAGGCCCTGTTCATCCTGACGACCGTCGACGCCGGTACCCGTGTCGGCCGGTTCATGCTCCAGGACATGCTGGGCAACGTCTGGAAGCCCCTGGGCCGGGTCCACTGGAAGCCCGGCATCTGGCTCGCGAGCGCGGTGGTCGTGGCCGGCTGGGGGTACTTCCTCTACGCCGGAGCCACCGACCCGCTGGGCGGCATCAACCAGCTCTTCCCGCTGTTCGGCATCGCCAACCAGCTGTTGGCCGCCGTAGCCCTGACCGTGGCGACCACGGTACTGATCAAGTCAGGGCGGTTCCGCTGGGCCTGGGTGACGGGTGTGCCGCTCGCCTTCACGGTGGCGGTCACATTCACGGCGAGTTGGCAGAAGGTCTTCTCGGACGATCCCCGGGTCGGATTCTTCGCCCAACGGGACCGGTACGCGGATGCGATCGACGCGGGAACCGTGCTGCCACCGGCCAAGGGCATGGACGACATGCACACCATCGTGACCAACTCCACCGTCGACGGCGTACTGATCGTCCTCTTCGTGGTGCTGGTGACGACGGTCATCGTCAACGCGACGCTGGTGTGCGTGCGCACCCTGCGCTCTCCCACCCCGCCGCCGACGACCGAGACGCCCTATGTCGCCTCCCGGCTCGACGCGCCCGCCGTGGAGATGGTCGGAGGACGGGAGTGAGGGGCCGGCTGCGCTCCCTGTTCCACACCGCCCAACGCACACTGGGCGGGGTGCACTGGTATCTCCAGGAACTGACCGGGGAGACGGCCTACGAGCGGCACTGCGCCCGCCACCGCAAGAAGCATCCGCTGGTACCGGCGCCGACTCGGCGGGAGTTCCAACGGATGCGCGCCCGACGCCGAGAGGCGGAACCGGGGTCGGGCTGCTGCTGAACGGTGAACGGGATCGGGTGCCCGTCCGATCGAGCGGACGGGCGCCCTCCCCATGACTGGGCGGTCAGCAGTTCTTGTAGTCGACCCGGGTGGAGTTGTACGAGCAGGCGTCGACCTTGGCGCCGGACGCCTTCTTCAGCGTGGCCGTGTCCTTGTCGTTGTTCCAGACATAGGCCGCGCGCCCCTGGAAGCGGTTGGTGGCGCTGTTGGTGCCCTTGCCGGTCCGGACGGTGACCGTCTTGCCCTTGCCCAGGGTGTAGCTACCGAAGACGTACTTGTGGTTCGCTGCGTCGGTGAGCGTCCACCCCTTCAGATTGACGGCGTACTTGGTGGTGTTGCGGATCTGCACCCACTCGCCGTTCAGGCTGGAGTTGGTCCGGGTGTCGGAACCCGGGCTGTCGTAGTAGACCTTGTACAGATGAACCGATCCCGTGGCCGCCTGCGCGGTCGAGGGCAGCAGGACGAGCCCGCCGAGACACGCCGTGGCGGCGGCAACGGCGATGGTACGGGTCTGAAGCATGAGCATCCTCGTGAACTCAGGCCGGGCACCCCCCACATTCGGGCCCGGCGAGGCGCTCAGAGTAAGCCATGATCACTCGAAGTGAAGAATCTTTGCAGAATGTGAGGGACTCGCATAGGCGAGGCTGTGGTCCAGACCCAGCGGATCGCCGTCATCGCACCGGTGGGTCCGGGCCGCGACCATCGCGGGTTCGACCGTGCGCACCCCCGCGTCGGCCGTCGACGGCGCGGGAGCACTCACCGGAGTCCGGGCCACGCCGTGGGACGGCATTCGACCATCACGCGGAGATTTCCTCGCCCGGAGCGCCCAACCAGGCCGCGACCGCATCCGCAACGGGCTGCTCGGTCTCCAGTTCGATGAAGCCGAACTGGCCGCCCTGGTTGCACTCCAGGAACCACCAGGTCCCCTCCGAGTCCTCGGCGAAGTCGAACGCACCATAGGCGAGCCCGGCGAGTTCCTTGTACCGGGCCACCGCCCGTGCCACCCGACCCGGCACCTCGATCGGTCGCCAGGTGTGCTCGGTGTCGCCGTACCGCCCGTCCACCTGTCCCGGCTCGGCGACCTTCCGCGCGGCGAAGGACTCGGCACCGACGCTGGTGAGCCGGATGTCGGCGCTCTTGGCGATGTAGCGCTGGAACAGGGTGGGTGCGGCGGCGACACCGGAGAAGTCCGCGTCCTGAGGCACGAGGCTGGTGGGCAGCGCCATGGGCGGATCGCTGGGCGGCTTCCCCGACACCGCCTTCACCACGACGTGCCGGTACTGGTCGGCGAACTGTCGGGCGACCCGGGGGTATGTGGTGACGACGGTCGCGGGCACGGGGAACCCGCTGCGATGCGCCAGCCGCAATTGCCAGGGTTTGAGACGCGCCTTGGCCGCGGCCGACGGATCGTTCATCCAACGCGCCTGGGTGCACTCCAGCATCCCGTAGAGCGCCTGGCCGCTCTCGGCCGACAGCCAGGCCGACGGTTCGGGCGCATGGGCCGCGGGTTCACCGGGTCGACGGACCCAGATCGACCGCAGCCCATCCATGCTCACCACGCGTCCGCCCATCGACAGATAGCCACGGAACTCCCCCCGTACGTACTCCGCGGAAAGCGTGGCTTCACCCGGCAGGTCGACGGGATCGAACCGGACCAGAGGGACGCCTCGCTTGTGGAGTTGCGCCACCACCATGTCCGCCGTCACGTCCTGCTCGCAGGTCAGGATCAACACCGTCATCGTGCAGCGCGGTTCAGTCGTCGAAGTGGGTGGCGGAGCCGGCTGTGGACGTGGTGGTGCCGACCGCCGCCAGCAGCGCCCTGTCCATGATGGCGGGGCGGCCGTCCGGGAGGACGTTCAACTGAAGGGTGGAGTCATACGAGTACTGGTCGATGACAGGCGCCAGTTCTGCCGGACGTGCGTAGTTCCACGCGAACGGTTTCATGGTTTCTCCCTGGCCCACACGGGACTGTTCCGTGGCCACTGCGTGGCCTCATGAGAGCAATACGTGGAGTCGATGTAGTTGACTCATCACATTCCGTCATATTGCCTATCCTGGCTACCAGTCGGACGTCCCCGATCCGAGCAGCCGTATATGCATATGGCGAACACACCCACACTTGCGGGTCGTTGACGTATTCCTGGCACTTATAGAGACGTTCGAAGTGGCTATTCCGTGCACCCGAACAGAGAGTGATGTCCGTCACCATTTGCCTCACGGGCCCCGCAGAACACGGCCAACCCGAATATCACGACAGTCATCCCACCCTTTGGTGAACACAGCGTGATAAGTCGCTGTCGATCAGTGAGTCGTCCGCGCAAACCGGCCCCCGGACCCGGAAGCTGGGATTCGGGTACCCGGTCGCAAGGCCGGTACTCCCCCCGATCCCAGCGACCCGTACGGCCCGGCTCGCCACCCGCCCGTACATGGAAAGGAAGTGACCTCCGTGCCGGCAGACCTCCACCCGACCGTGCCGGTCCCGGACACCGGCCTCGCCCGAGAGGCGACCGAGCTGGTCCGCGACACCACCGACTCCCTCATCTACCACCATTCGCGCCGCGTCTACTTCTTCGGCGGACTCCAAGGCCGCAACCGCGGCCTCTCCTTCGACCCCGAACTCCTCTACATCGGGGCCATGTTCCACGATCTCGGCCTGGGCGAGCGATTCCATGCCAGCGGCAGACGCTTCGAGGTGGACGGCGCGGATGAGGCCCGCAGATTCCTCCAAAGTCACCAGGTACCCGAGGACAGCATCCGACGGGTGTGGACAGCCATCGCCCTGCACACCACACCGGGCATTCCCGAGTTCATGGAACCGGAGGTCGCTCTCGTCACTGCGGGTGTTGAATACGATGTGCTCGGTATCGGATATCACGAGATCACCGATACGGAGCGTGCAGCTATCGTCGCTCTCCATCCTCGCCCGGACTTCAAACGAAGGATCCTGGGGGCCTTCACCGAAGGAATCCGACCAAGACCGGAGACCACGTTCGGAAATGTGAAGGCGGATGTCCTCGCACACTACGAGCCGGGCTTCGAACGCGGCGATTTCGTCGCGACCATCCTGGACTCCCCATGGCCTGAGTGACCGAGGGGTTTCATGGCGGGCCGGGGTGCCTGCCTGTTGCGGGCCGGGGTCCCCTCGCTTGGGCCGTGCCGGCTCTGGGCTCGCGCCCGGCCTCCGCCCCCTCCTCCCTCCTGGTCGACCGCAACCTACGGCTACGACAACGGCAACGGCCGCTAGCGGATGACGGTCTGTCGCGTCGTCAACTGTTCGGATGACCGCTCTGTCCCGGCGGCCATGGTCTCCTCGTCAGCGGGGAGGAAGAGGAACCCCGGGCGGGGGTGCATCAGGAACTCATGGTGGGAGATGTTCCAGGCGTACGCGCCCGCCATGGCGAAGACGACCCGGTCCCCGGTGCGCAGGCCGGGTGCCGCCACGTTCCGCGCAAGAACGTCCTTGGGCGTGCACAACTGCCCGACCAGGGTGACGGGCCCCTGACCGACGGTCGACCGCGGCCAGGGATGCGGCCAGTCGTCGACGGCCAGCACTTCGCAGGGCTGGTCGTGCCCCTTGGTGGCAGGGGTGCGCAAGTGGTGGGTGCCCCCGCGCAGGACTGCGAACTCCTCTCCGTGACTGTGCTTCACATCGAGCACCTCCGTGGCGTACCAGCCGCAGTAGGCGGTCAGGGCCCGCCCGGGCTCGATCCGTACGGTCAGTCCCGGGTGACGCCCGATCAACGAGGCGAGGCCCCGACCGTAGGCGTGCCAGTCGAAGCGGTCCTGTGGTCGGGCGTAGTCGACCGTCATGCCCCCGCCGACGTTGACCTCGTACAGCACGAGATCGTGCCGGGCCATGAGCCGTGCGGACCAGTCCACCACCGCCTCGGCGACGGCCAACTGTTCGGGAGCCGTCAGTCCACTGGCCAGGTGCGCGTGCACTCCGCGCAGTTCCAGCTGCGGGTGCTGCTCGACCAGGCTACGGACCACTGCGTCCGCCTCCGCAGGGTCGATCCCGAAGGGTGTGGGGCGCCCGCCCATCGCCAAGGCGCTGTTCTCCAGTGCGTGTTGGGCGACGGAGAGGTTGAACCGGAGCAGAACGGCGATGCTCTCGCCGGGAACGATACGAGCGGCGAGATCGGCCAGCATCCGCAGGTCGTGGACGCTCTCCACATGGAACCGCTCGGTACCCAGTCGCAGGGCCGAACTGATCTCGGCCGGCGTCTTGCCCGGTCCGCCGAACGCCAGGGGAGCCCCGGGCACGCAGTCGCGCACATGGGCGAGCTCCCCGCCCGACGAGACCTCGAAGCCGTCGGTCCAGCGGGCCAGTTCGGTCAGGATCGGGGCGTCCGGATTGGCCTTGGCCGCGTAGTAGATCTCCACGCCGGAGGGGAGCGCGGACCTCACGGCCCGGGCGTGCTCGCGCAGCGCGCCGAGGTCGTAGACGTAGGCGGGCAGGGCATCGGCGGGCAGGGCGCGCACCCGTGCCCGTACGGAGGGTGGGGTGGTCATCGCGTACTCCAATCGGCGTTGGCGCGGATCGCCTCGAAGAGAACCTCCTCCGCCAAGGGGGACGGCAGCCGTACGTAACCGGCCTCCCGGTCCGCCGAACGCTCCCACCGCGCCAGCAGATTGGCCTTGGCCGGCAGGGGGACACCGGCGAGGAGGGCCCTCAGCCGCGGTGGGCAGCCGTGCTCGTCGGCGTAGTGGACGATGGTCTGCCGGACCTGGGCCCACAGGGCCGCCTCGGTCTGCGGATGGAGGTCCGCGAGCGCGGCGAGGACTTCCGAGATGTGGTTGACCAGCAGGCAGTAGACCACCCGGTCCCAACCGCGGCGGGCGTCGTAGGTCATCGGCTCCGCGACCGCGCAGGGCAGCGCGGCGAGGGCAGCACCGTGGTGTTCGGGTAGGAGCTTGGTGCCCTCCAGGTCGCGGAAGAGTACCTGTGCCGGCCTGCCGTCGGCGCCCACGCACACGATGACGTTCTGGAGGTGGGGTTCGAGGACGAGTCCGTGGTCGAAGTAGGCGGCCAGTACGGGCGGGACGAGGAGCGCCAGGTACTCCCGCCACCATTCCAGGGCGGCCGTGGGACCGCTGCCGACCAGGCGGGAGATCTGGGCCGGGCCGGAGCGGTACTCGTCGGCGACCGCGGCGGCAAGGAGCGGGGTGGTGCCCGGCAGGAGCCGCGATCCCAGCCCCTCGCGCACGATCACGCCGAAGCCTTCCAGCAGGGCGAGGTCGGGTCGGCCGTCGGGGCCGGGCAACGCGATGCTGCGGTACGCGGGTTCCCGCAGCATCCCGGCGCGGGGAAAGCGGGCCGCCAGGTCGTCGAAGGCGGGGGCGAGGAGCCGGGTGAGGGCGACGGCACCGGAGAGTTCGTAGTGGGAGTTCTTCCGTACGCAGTTGGTGATGCGGACGTTGAGGCTGAACTTGAGGAAGGCATGGCCGTCGTAGAGGGTCCGTACGGACGCGGTGGGGGTGAACGCCCGTTTGCCGGGACCCAGGTCGAGGATGTCGCCGCGGTCGAGTGCGGCGCGCACCTCGGGTCGGTTGCGCAGGTGTTCGTACTGCCAGGGGTGCGTCGGCAGCAGGCGGTAGCCCTCGGGAACGGGGTGGAGGCGGTCCAGGAGGTCGGCGGCGCCCGGCTCTGCTGCCTCCTCGGCGATGAAGCGGGCGCGGACGGCGAGCATGCGCAAGGGGAAGCATGCACCCGCCTCGGGGGCGTAGGTGGCCCAGGCCCGTTGGTCGCCTCCATGAGCCTTCGGGGTGGGGTGGAAGCGGTGGCCGAGCAGGAGGGACTGTTCGGAGGCGAGATACCGGGTGAGCGGGTCGTCATCGGCGGCGGGCGGCGGGGGAACGTGCCGGGTCAGCGCGGCGTCAACCGCCCGGTGGCTGGCTGCGACCTGATCGAGGAACTCGTCGTTGCGTGCGCCGGTGCGCAGGGAGAGTTCGGCGTGGGTGTGTTCCGCCAGTTGCTGCCAGTCCAGGACGGACCAGTTCTCTCCCGACTGGGCCTGGACCGGCCCGGTGAAGCGGTGTGCGCCGAGGAGCGAAGTGCGACGCAGGGCCACCCGGAGCAGCACCCCGCGCCGGGGCAGCCGTACCAGCAGGTGCCCGTCGATGACGGCGGTCTGGTGCTCCGGTCCTGACACCTCCCGGAGGAGGCAGTTGAGGAGGGTGTGGGCCACGGCCTCGTCAGCGGTGGGCATGCCGTCGGGCGGCCCGGCCGGTGTCGGGGGTCGATCGGGCGTGGTACTTGTCATGGCCGCACACTCCTTGGCGCCAGGTAGTTGGGGCCGGTGCCGTAGTGCTTGTTGATGTCCGTTGCCCCTGATCTTTCCTTGGCGAGCAGGGTGCCCGCCGTGACCATGGCCTTGATGGGCAGTTGCGCCGCATCGAGGACATGGGTGCGCAGCAGGGCGCCGGGTTGTCCCGGACCGGTGCCGAGCCGATCCGCTGCTTCGCCGAGTCGGTCGCGTACGAGGGTGAGCAGCCGGTCGAGCGGTGCGTGTCCGTGTCGTGCGAGGCCGAAGGCGTAGGCCCCCGCGCAGAGGTGGACGGTGATGGTGGTGAACAGGTCGAGTATCGGCGTGTCGCTGTCGGTGTGGATGCGCGGGTCGTCGAAGTCCGGGCCGTCCTGACCGAGGGCGGCCCGCAGCCGGGCGGTGTGGATGCGGGGGCCGTCGTTGTCCTTGAACAGCAGGCGCAGCCTGGTCCGCCCGTGTGGCGCGTCCAACAGGAGGGAGACGTTCTGCTGGTGCGACTCCAGGGCGATGCCGTATCCGATGAGGGTGGTCTGCCAGTCGAACAGCAGGGTGAGGAGGGCGTCGAGGAGGGCGAGCGTGTCACCTCGGTAGAAGTGGTCGGCGAGGTCCCCGATGACGAGCCCTCCGTCGGGGGCGGGGGCGAGGAGCGCGGCGAGGGGCACAACAGCGGTGTCGTCGAGTCGGGCGGGCAACCGCCGCACGAGGACGGCAAGGAGTTCATGGCCGGCGTGGGCGAACTGTGTCTCGTCGGTGTGCAGGATGGTGTGGCTGAAGCGTGGCTCCCTCGCGATCACGCTCTCCAGAAGGCGTTGACCTGCTACGCCGTCGATGAGGGTGCCGGGCTTGATGGTGCGCCGGTTGAGACGGCCGAGGGTGGCGGTCGCGAGCGGCAGTTTGAGGTGGATGCCGGGGGTGGCGGTCAGTGCGACGGTCCGCATGGAGAGCGTGGGCACGGCCTCCAACCGTGCCAGGGGGGCGAGGGCCGCCCGTCCTTCCACGCCCATGGAGCGCAGGGCTCCGCGCAGTTGCTCACCGACGGTGAGCGGGTGGAGGGGGAGACAGATGTGCGTGCGGTCGCTGGCTTCGGGCAGCCCGACCGCGGAGGGCGCGGGAAAGATCTCGGGGAGCGTGCCGTGCGTGGTGATGGCCTCCCGGGGCAGGGCGAGCCAGCGCAGCGGGAAGCGGGGGTGGAACTCGGGGGCGTAACGGCGCAGATCGGTTTCGGTCAGATGGGCGCGGCCCCGCCCGGTCGGGTACACGGGGTGGTCGAGACGGGCGGCGAGCGTGTCGAAGGCGAGGGCTGCGGTGGGTCCCCTCCACTGGGTGGCCGGCCTTGGCCCGTAGCGGGTGACCAGCGCGGCGGTGATCTCCTGGCGGGAGGCCATGTGGAGTCTCTTGGCGCGCTCGGCCTGCCGGACTTCGGTGGCGAACGCGGTGAAGCCGGCACGGTCCCGGGGGTCCGCATGTGCGGCGAGGGCGGCGAGTATGTCGTCGGCGCGGGTCAGTTCCCGGCCGTCGTCCTCGCGCCGGAGCAGGGGCAGCCTGGCCTCGGTGCGGCTCTGGTAGCCGGGTGCGCTGTGCTGGACGGGCAGCAAGAGGGCGCCCTGGTCGGTGGTGGCGAGCCGCAGCCAGCTGCCGTCCGGTCCGCTCACGGTGGTGGTGCGGCTCCGCAGCCCTGCCACGTCTTCGCGCAGCAGGGAGTTGAGGACTTGGAGCATCAGGTCTTCGTCGATGTCCGTGCGGGTCACGGTCACGGGGTGATCTCCCAGCTCTGCCGGGCGAGGAAGTCGTCCACGGCCCGGTCGACGGCTGTCCGGTCCGTACCGATGGCACGGACGATGCCGAGGATGTCTCGGTTGGTGTGGTGGAGTGGGTGGTGCTCGCCGGGTCGGCGGGTCGGGCGGTAGGTCAGTCGGACGCCGTCGGCGGTGAAGTCGGTCGGGCCGGGCGCCGCTGTCAGGGTGCCGGCCCGGTCGGCGCACGGATAGGCGAGGGTGGCCTCGCCGTCGGCCCGGGCCCCGAGGTCGGGGGGCAGGCTCTGGCCGAGATGGGTGCGCAGCACATGGTCGAAGTACGGTATGCCGAGGAGGTCGGCGAGCAGTAGGTCGCATTGGTCGCCGATGGCACGGTAGTTGACTTCGATCAGGCGCACCCGTCCCTCGTGGACGACGAACTCGGTGTGGCAGGCGCCGAAGCCGACTCCCAGGGTGGCGAGCTGAGCGAGCACCTGCTCGGTGATCGGCTGCGCATGGGCGCCGACGAACGTCAGGCGCTCCTCTATGAAGTAGGGGAGCGGGGAGAGCTCGGTGTGGAAGCCGCCGATGATGTGCAGGCGCTCGCCGTCGCCGAGGGTCTCCAGGGTGTAGAGCTCACCGGGGAGGTACTCCTCCGCCACGAGGGTGGCACCGGGTCGGCGGATGCGGACGGCTCCCGCGTGATGGACGAGGCCGTCGTGGTCCTCGACCCGGACCACGTCCTCGCTGGCCACTCCTTCGCGCGGTTTGAGCACACAGGGGTACGGGATGCCGAGGGGGGCCGGGTCCGTGAGGTCCTGGCCGGGGGGCAGTTCGACGGAGCGGACGGTGCAGACGCCCGCGGCGGCGAGACGACGCCGCATCTGGGCCTTGTCCTTGGTGCGCAGCGCGGTCTGCCAACTCTTGCCGGGCAGTCCGAAGAACTCTGCGGCCAGGGCCGTCTGGGTCTGGAGGTGATCGCTGTTGCTGAAGACCGCGTCGGGGGTGCGGTGGGTGGAGATCCTGGTGATGACCGCGTGGTGGTCACGGACGTCGCATTCCAGGACCTCCGTCTCGGGATGACGCTCGCGGTGCGCCTGGGGCTGGTCCGTCAGCACGGTGACACTGAGGCCGAGCCGTTGTGCGGCGGGGAGGAAGCCCTCGGAGACCGAATCGGTGGGATTGAGGGCGAGCACATACATCTGCATGGGTGAAATACTTCCGCGCGCACATTCGCTGGGCATGGGACAGACCGTAAACAGGCAGGAAACCACCGGAGCGATTCCGTCGGCGGACACCCCGGCCATGGAAGAACTCCCTGGTCGCAGCGGCCTGACCGGGCCGGATCACCAGAGGTGAGCTTAGGTTAGGCATCCCTAAGAATGCCAATTCCCTGTGTTGCGGCACCCGTTGGCAAAAGCATACGAGTGATAAGGCTAAGGTGAGCCTTACCTTCCTCTCGCTCGTTCCCGCTCCTTGAGGAGTACCCGTGACTTTGGCCCCGGCGCTAGCGCCTGCCGGAGCTGCCCTCAGCTGCTCCACTCTGCTGGCATCCTCCTATGCACGGCTGTCAGCCCTGTGCGAGGCGCTGCACGTGGAGATCACTCCGCCCCACACGCCAGCCGCTCAGGGCTGGATCGACGGTGCCGAGTTGGCCTGCCGCACCGATCTGCTCGATGCCTTCCTCGATGCCGAAGCCTGCCGCATCCACGAGCGGTACGACCACCTGGCCCGGCCCGATGTGGTGGCGTCCCGTGCGCTGCACAGCTATCTCTGGTCCGCCTGCCTGCTGATCAGCGGCCCCTGGTACTTGGAGCGCCGAGTGCCACGACTGCGGCCCGACGCAGTGCGCGTCAGCCGAACGAGTGATGCTCTCGCGGTGGTCCCGGGCAGTTTCTGCTGTCTGCCGGACGACCCCGCCTCGGGATTGCCCGGCGTCAAGGTGGTCGCGACCGAGGCGGCCCTGCGCGATGAGTTGCGGGCATCGGTGGCCGACCACGTCCGGCCGCTGCTGGCGGCCATCGCCCCGCGCTTGCGGCGCGGGCCCCGAAGCCTGTGGGGCATGGTCGGTGACGACCTCGTCTCGGGGATCTGGTACCTCGGACGGATGCTGGGCGACGAGGAGCGCGGCGTGCGCGAAGCCGGCGAGGTGCTGCCGGGCCCCGTTGGACCGTTTCTCGGCGGTGCCGGATTTCGACGGCTCCAGGGCAGTGACGGGCAGTCATATCCCACCCGTACCCGCATGGGTTGTTGCCTCTACTACACGATCCGACCCGCCGAAGCGTGCGCCACCTGCCCACGGACCAGTGACGCGGAGCGGTTGCGACGGCTGGAAGAGACCACCTCGTAGCATCGAGTTCGATCTCGACGCCCAGCTCTCCGGTGGCCGTGGGCTGGTGCTGCTCCCGGTGTTCCTGGTGCTCTTCCTGATGGTCCGCGGACTGCCGGTGTGGGCCCTGGCACCGCACGACCTGTCCAGGACCGACCGCAGGGCGCTGGTGCTGTACGCGTCCGCCTGTCTATCCCTGGTCGTCGCCATCACCGCGATCGGGCTCGACGAGAAGGCCATCGATTCGGGCGAGGCGGCGGCTCTGGTCGGCGCCGCCATGGTGTCCGTCCTGGCCTTTCTCCTGCTCGCCCTACGACGGCGCGCACGGGAGGGCAAGGCGTCGGCCTCCGCTCGGCATGCCCCGGAGACCGAAAGTTGTTGAAGGGCGGGCGAGTTAGGAAGTCGTCGAACCGTCACTCCGTTGGTCCTGCACGAAGGCCCGGCCGTGCGAACCAACCGTGGGAGAAGGAGCGGCCATGTCCGATGAGTTTTCCCCGGCCCGGCCGTCAACCCCTTCGAAACGACATTCGACGACCTAGGCACCACCCCGCGCCATGAGGAGACATCCGTGAGCGACATCCAGAAGAGACTGCAAGAAGCTGCCGACCGCCTCGTGGACTCCGGCACCGAACGGGGCCTGCAGATCGCCGTGTACCGACACGGTGAGCAGTTGGCCGACGTCGTGGCGGGCGTCGCCGATCCGAAGACCGGGCGGATGGTGGAGCCTGCGACCGTGTTCTACACCTACTCCATGGGCAAGGCGGCCACGGCGACAGTGGCGCACATGCTCGTGGAGCGCGGCCTGTTCACCTATGACACGCCCGTCGCCGAGCTCTGGCCCGAGTTCGCGGCGCACGGCAAGGGTGCCGTGACGGTGCGGCACGTACTGACCCATACGGCCGGAGTGCCCGGGCTGCCGCTGGACACCACCCACGAGGACATCTGCGACTGGGACGCGATCTGTGCGACCGTCGCGGACTCCCGTCTGTGGTGGGAGCCCGGCACGGCGATGGGCTACCACGCCTACACCTTCGGCTATCTGATCGGGGAGATCGTCCGCCGGGCCACCGGCAAGCCGATCTCCCAGGTACTGCGCGAGGAGATCGCCGAGCCGCTCGGCGTGGCGGATGAGCTCTACTTCGGAATGCCGGTGAGTGAGCACGGGCGGCTCGCCCCCTTGGAGGACATGCCGGGCGCATCCGAGATGATGGCCTCGCTCCCGCCGGACCTGCCGATGCTCAAGGCCGGCCCTCTCTCCCTCTTTCCGACGGCCGATCTGGGCAATCGCACCGATGTGCTCGCCGCTGACATCCCGGCCGGCGGCAAGACGTCGGCGCGCGCCATGGCCCGTATGTACGCGGCCCTGCTCGACGAGGTGTCGGGCGTACGGCTGTTGTCCCCGGAACGACTGCGGGAAGTCACCGCAACCGCCTACAGCGGGCAGGACCGGGTGTTCGGCATGGATTCCGCCTGGGGCCTCGGGTACTCGATCGGCCTGCCGCAAGGTGCTGCGAGCAGCCCGAGCGTGTTCGCGATGGGAGGCGCCGGCGGCACCTTCGCGTACGGGGACACGGCGACCGGCGTCTCGTTCGCCTTCACCAAGAACCGTCTGACCCAGGACTTCTCGACCGCGGAGGCGCTGGCCGCCCTGGTTCAGGAATCGTTCCCCGCGGGCGGGTGAGCCCCGCAGGTCAGACGGGCTGCGCAACGCCTCGCCGAGTGGAGCTCCCGCGGGGCTCACCCTGCGTCGCGTTCGGCCACCTCCGCGTCAGCCCGTCGGGCGGTGCCCTGCCACCTGGGGCACGATGGAAGGGGGCGAAGCCCCTGCGCCCGCCAGGAGGCCCCAATGGAGTACGCGGAGAGCTACGAGCTGATGTTCCAGGCATCGGCCGCTGAGGACGATGTGGTGATCGTCCGACGCACCGAGAGGGCCGGTGCCGGGGGATTTCCCATCTACGAGGACGACACGGGCATCGTGCGCGCCGAGATCAGCGATCAGGGTGAGGTGCGGATGTTGGCGAGCGGGGGTCACCAGGCCCCCGGGATGCCGGTGTCGATTCGGCCGCTTGGGGTGTGACGCACCTGATGGCCGCGCCGGGGATCGTGGCGCGCCGAGGGCGGACGGAGCAGGAATGCACAGTGAGCGGTGGTCCCATCCCGGACGGTGGGGACCACCGCTACGGCGTGGTCCCTGAACTGGACTGAGTCGAACTGGCGTCGAGGCCCCGAGGCAGCGAACTCCCGACCGTCGAACACCGCCGGTTGCCACCCTTGCGGTCCGCCGTGTCGTCTGGCACGAGCGATCGGCGCCTGCGAGCCTGGCTCTCCCACGGACGAGCGATGTGCGCTCCGGAGTCTTGATCACTGAGTGGGGGCGAGGTCGCCGGACACCGCTACGCCGCAGGTCCAAGGCGGTGCACCGGACGCTTGGCACGAGCGCCGGTGAACGCGACACGCTTCGCGGGCTTGGCGACAACACACGATAGGGCTTAGGTTAGGCAAACCTAAGTTCCCTCGATGTGTGGAGTTCTGGATGCGCCGCCTGTTCAACGCCCCGCTCGCGCAGCCGACGAGCGCGGAACGAATCCGGTCGATCCTGACAGCCGCGGACTCGATGACGGTGGTCACCGACGAAGGGCGTACCGAGGTCTCCCGACTGGACGGATCAGGCGTCGCCGAACACATCCACCTCCACCCGGCACTCTCCCGCCAGTGGGAGGCGGACACGGACTCCCCCGCGGATGGCCCCGTCCGCGCCAGCTTGGAGTTCACGGACATCGCCCCCACACCGGTCCGCGATCGCGTACGTGCCCGGGTCCTGCTCGCGGGCTGGATGCTGGACTCCGCCGAGCACTCGGCCCCCAACGGAAGCCGCTGCATGGAGTTCGCCCACGCCGTGCTGGAACGGGACGGCGAGCGGGTCACGGTCAGCCTCGACGAACTCATGGAAGCGGACACCGACCCCCTGGCCACGTGCGAGGCCAGCATGCTCACCCATCTTCTCGACGACCACGGGGACGTCGTCGAACTGCTCCTGCGCCTCGTGAAGCCCCGACTGACCCTCGGCGCCCGCCGTGCGCTCCCCGTAGCCATCGATCGCTACGGGATCACCCTGCGACTGGAGTACGCGGACACGTACGCGGACGCCCGCCTACCGTTCCCGGCACCGGTCAAGGAGGTCGACCAGGCGGGCGTGCGCATCCATTCCCTGCTCAACATGGCGCGCCACCGCACATCGCGGAACTGGCTGCTGAGCGACTCCTAGACCACTTCCGGAGGACGCATCCCGGCCCGCAAGCCGGTGCCAGAGGGCCGAGAGTCAAAGACCCGCCGGCACCAGCCGTGGAGCGATCGATGGCCTACTCGCGACTCATGCCCGGTGCCACTCCCCCGCCCGCGGGTTGACGGCGAACCCGCGGATGGGAGTGCTGGCCGGACGGTTCAACCAGATGGCCGAATCAGTCACGACGATGCCGGCTGTTGTCGAGACGCGGGGGCCGCAGCGTCACCAAGGTCCCCAGGGCGAGCAGTGCGAGGGCCGCGATGCCGCCGCCCACGATCTTCATCGAGTTGTCACCGGCTCCGGAGGCCGACTGGTTCGCATCCGGTGAGCTGTTGACACCGGTCAGGGGCGCGTCCGACACCTTGGGGGTGCTCGGTCTGCCGAGAACGCCCAAGCGACGGGACTCACCCGGGATTTCAGCCGCGAGCACGACGTCCGAGCAGTGGTAGTACGTGTCGGATGAGTCAGTGTTCCGCCAAACCGTGTACAGGACATGTTGGCCCGAGAGCCCGTCCGGGAGCTTGGCCTGGATGCGGTAGGCGCCGCTCTGGAACTCGGGGTGCGCCACCGTGGCGAAGGGCTGCTCTTCCAGATCCGCCCAGCGCAGCTCCTCGCTCGGCTTGTATCCCTCCTTGGTGAGGAAGAGTTCGAAGGTCCCCTTGTGCTGGATCGTCGACCGGTAGGTGACGGTGAGGTCGCTTCCGGTCGTCAACGTGGTGGTCGGCCAGTCATCGCGCGCGATGTCCAACCCCTTGAACTCATTTAGCCCAGCGCTGCACAACTCTCCGTCAGGGATGACTTCACGGTCACGACCCTTGACGTCAGCCACACGTATGTTGTCCCAGGCGTCAAACGCCACGCCCCCGTTCGCGGCGACGGCGGCTCGGCAAGCCTCCGTCTTGTTGTGCGGACCATCCGGCCCGCAGGCAGCCACCCGGCTCGCAGGGTCAGTGGGCGCCCCGTGGGCCTGTGCGGTCCCTTGGGCCGCAGTGACGAGCAGCACCGGTACGGCACCGACAGCGACGAATCGCAGCACGACGGCGGCAGCGGTGCGTGGGACGATCATTTTCGGTAGACCTCCTTGTCAACCCGGCGGCTTGCCGTCTTATACGGGCAGGCCCGGTGGAGTGTTCACCCCACTAGCGGACGGGCAGCCTCGGAAGCGGCGACGGTCGGCACACCGGTGGGAGAATCCTGCTGGGCCGAAGGGCTGCCCGCAATGCCCTGGTCAGAGAAAGAACCACCGTTTTCCCTGTCAGTGTCCGTGCACGCATCGACGCCAGTCAGTGGAGGAGCCATGTCCGGCCAGTTCGAGGCGATCGTAGAGATTCAGCGCCCCATCGAGGAGGTCTTCGCCTTCCTCGCGAACGGCGAGAACGACACGAAGTTCAGTCCGCGAGTGATCAGGATCGCGAAGACGACTGACGGTCCGACCGGGGTGGGGACCGTCTACACGAGCACGGTCAAGGACGCGGGGCTCACGACGGAGCGCCAGTTCCGCATCACTGCGTTCGACGCTCCGACGCGAATCCGGTGGGCGGAGACCTCCAAGAACCTCGTCACCGCCAAGGAGGGCGGCTATGACCTGGAAACTACGGGTTCGGGCGGCACTCGGGTGCGCATCTTCAACCAACTCGAAGGGCACGGCGTCGGCAAGGCACTGGTCCGCCTGGCCTTGAGTGCAGCACGCAAGGACAGTGACGCCTTCGGGCGTCGGATCAAGGCCGCCGTCGAGGCGTCATAGGCGTTCAAACCTGATGGCCCATCGTTCGCATCTGCGAAGAGTCAAAGAAAAGTCGGGGGTTTGACGATCAAGCCGATGACCATGATGAATCAGGCACAACGCCAGACTCGGGACAAGACGGCTTAGTTGAATGGCGTAGGGCCGGTCCGCCATATGACGGACCGACCCCTACTTCAATCACCAGAGTGGAGCAGAGGGAGCGTCCCCTCTTGCGTACTCACCCTGTCGGCGCATCGCCCGCTCAGGCTGGCGAACGATTGGCCCGGCCACTCCTCATCGTCGCGGCCATACACACCAACCCCAGAACGAACGTGAGCGCTCCAAGGATGACGTTGGTCCAGATGACCCCTGCGTCCGGGCTGCTACCCACGATCCAGGGTGCGATAACCAGCCACACACCCATGGCACACATGGCTCCGCTCAAGCCATACATCCGCTGAGGGGTGACGGTGAACCCGAGCGCGAGCACGGCGATCGCGATACCCATGATCAAGTTGTGCGTTGCGAGGGCTGGCTGGTTGGCCGAGAAGTGAACGACCCATGGGGAGATCGCGCACGCCAGACCGACCAGGAACACCGGGCCATCCACCAGGGCGACGTCACGCCCTCCGAGTACCTGGGCGTAACGGTCCCGCATTTCCGTGATGTCAGGGTGCCCCGCGAGGTCTTCCCTGTGTGAGACGCCGGCCATACGACTCGCCTCCTTCAGTGCGCTGAACGTCTGACCGCGTGTGCATGCCGGAGCAGCACTCCCTTTCATTCTGCTCTTATCTTTTCCTTATCGGTAGCTATCCGGAGTATCAGATTCCGCTCCTTACCGAACGACTGAATGCCGCCCGCAAAGCGGAGCGGCGGATACCCGGGGCGCACCCGCACGCCAACACCGTCAGCCCGCCCGCCGAAGCGGGCCGGCGGCCCATGCACCGAGCGCTCGACCCGTACCATCGACGCAACCGCAGACCTCCATGAAATCCGCACATACGTTCCCACGCAGATGCACGGACAAGGAGGAGCGACGGGAGATGTACTGGTGAACAGCCCGTCGTCATGGGGTCTCGACAGCGCGCCCGGGCTGAACGCACACGCCGTCCGTGACCTGTGAATGGCGGCTCGACCGTTGGCAGAGCCCCTTGTCATCGGCATGATCGTGACAACTACGGGCAAGGGCCCGGCACAGACTGACACTTTCTCCGATCGGAGTCGCACACCATGCCACGTACCCTGGCGGTCTCGGACAGCATCGTCATCCAGGCCGCCCCCTCAGTCATCTACGACCAGGTCAGCGATCCGACCCTCATGGGGCAGTGGAGTCCGGAGAACCTCGGGGCAACCGTGCACCACGGCAGCGGGGACGCATTCGTGGGCATGCAGTTCGTGGGACACAACAAGCGGGGTCCGTTTCGCTGGACCACCCGTTGCACAGTCGTAGCGGCCGATCGCGGAGAGCGGTTCGCCTTCCGGGTGCACGCCATCGGTCGGCGCCGGCCCCTGCTCCGGGGGCGGATAGCGACCTGGGAGTACCGGTTCGAAGCCGTCGACGGGGGCACCCGGGTGACGGAGACCTGGCGGGACGACCGTCGGACCTGGCCGGACGCCTTCGCCAACGCCTTCGACAAGTTGGCAACCAAGGGGCACACCTTCGCGGAGTTCCAGCGGGGGAACATCCGTCGGACGCTCGACCGTCTGAAGAAGGCGGTGGAGTCCGCCCCGGCCGCGTCCTGAGCAAGGCGATGGTCCTCAGAGGTCCGCCTAATACGCCAGACTGGGCGGGTGTTGGGAACCCTTCCCGAAGAATCCACCAGTTTCGTCGGACGGAACCGGGAGTTGTCCCGACTGAAACGGGCTCTTGCGCGCCACCGTCTCACCACGCTCGTCGGGAGCGGTGGCGTGGGCAAGTCCCGGCTCGCTCTGCGCGCCGCTCGACAAGCAGTCGAACTGTTCCCCCACGGCGTGGCCTGGGCCGAATTGTCTCCCCTGGCCGGGGACAGGCTGCTCCTGGCGACCGTGTCGGACGCCTGCGACCTCTCCGACCACACCCCTCGGATGCCCGTCGACGCACTCTGTGAATGGTTGGGCGACAAGCAGTTCCTCCTGGTGCTCGACTCCTGTGAGCACCTCCTCGCCTCCTGCCGGGCGCTCCTGGGAGACCTCCTGACGGCGGCCCCCGGTCTGACGGTGCTGACCACGAGCAGGCGTCCCCTGGAGATGGCGAACGAGCATGTGATCGAGGTCGCTCCCCTGTCGCCCGAGGGACTGGATGCGGTCGAACTGTTCAACCAGCGCATGGCCACCGCGGCGGCCATGGAGTCGTGCGAGCACTCCGCCTACGGCCAGGCGCCCGCCCGTTCGGATGAAGAGTGCCGACAGGACGATGACCAGGCGGCCGGACCCCCCGCGGATGTCCAGCGAGCCGGTGTCCAGTGGGGGGCGCAGGTTCCTCACGGGTTCACGGTCGCTCAGATCTGTCGTCGCCTCGAAGGCATTCCGCTCGCCCTGGAACTGGCGGCGGCTCAGGCCGCGCGCACCAGCGTCGAGGAGATCGCTGGTCGCCTCACCTCCCGCTTCGATGTGCTGAAGGCCGGGGAGAGAGCGCGGGTGCAGCCGGAGCGCCACCGCACCATGCGGACCACGATCGGATGGAGCCATGAGCTGTGCTCGCCCCGCGAGCGGCTGCTCTGGGCCCGGCTGACCGTCTTTCGCGGTGATTTCGACGCGCAGGCCGTTCGAGCGGTGTGCACGGGTGACCCCATCGGCGTCGGGGAGGTCGATCCGCTGCTCGACGGGTTGGTGGCCGCCTCCGTGGTCACGGTGGTCCGGGGACCACAGGGGAGCGGACTGCGCTACCGCATGCTGGACACCATCCGGGAGTACGGCGCCTCCTGGCTCCGTGCCCTCGGTGAGGATGCCGCAACGGCGGAGCGTCACGCCGAACACTTCCTGGAGGTCGTGTGTGAAGCCCACGATCGATGGCTCGGACCCGAACAGGCCCACTGGTACCGGACGATCGGCGAGGTCCACACGGACCTGTGCACCGCCGTCGACCACTTCCTGACCGTCTCACCGGCTCGCGCGGTACGCCTGGCCGGACGGGTGGGCTTCTTCTGGAGCTGCTGCGGCCACTTGCACGAAGCGCGTGACTACCTCGAACAGGCGTTGGCCGCGCACGGGTCCGATGGGCCCGACCGGACACAGGGTTTATGGGCCTTGGGATTCGCCGCAACCCTCCAGGGCGACTACGCGACGGCCCAGCACGTCAGCGAGGAGTGCATGCTCGCGGCCCGGCGGGACCGGGCAAGGGGGTACGGCCCCGAAGGGACGCTCGCCGCCGCGTACCTCGGTGGATTGATCGCCCTGCTGACGGGGCGACCACGCGCAGCCGACGTACTGGCGGGGCACGCGTTGGACGCGGCGGGGGGCGAGCCCTTCGACTCGCCGAACAACCTGCGCTGTCATCTGGCTCAGGTCTTCGCCCTCACCGGACTCGGTGAGCTGGCTCAGGCCCGCGAGAGGGCCCTGACACTACGACGGGGTTGCGTCGACCGCGGCGAGTCGTGGACGCGGGCCTATCTCGACTACCAACTCAGCTTGATCGCCCTGTTCTCCGGCGATCCACCGGGTGCGGCGGAGCACGCGCGGGCGATGTTGGAAGGGAAACAGGGCATCGGCGACAGCTTCGGTATCGCCCTGGGGCTCGACCTCCTGGCGGCGGCTCTGGCGGCGGGAGGTGACGGGGAGCGCGCCGGGCTGGTGTACGGCACGGGCCAGGCGTTCTGGAGTACGGTCGGACACCCCCAGCGGGGCACCCCCGAACTCCGCGCCGTACGCGACGAGTGTGAGCAGACGGCACGGGCCCACGCGGGCGATTCAGCCTATGCGGCAGCTTTCGAGCGGGGCGCGAACATGGATCTGGCCACCGGCCTGAAGGAGGCGCTCGTCCCCCTTTCCGGCGGCCCTGGGCCGGATTGCCGTTGAGGAAGGGGCCAGCCTCCTCCCCATCCGGAACCTATGCCTATGCCTATGCCGAGCAATCTGCGGTGCTGTGGCCCCTCGCACTCGTTGTACGAGAGTGGTCGTGGTGGACGTGTCCTGCGCTGCGCGACGACCGGCAGCTGTGGGGTGTCAGTCTGCGGACAGTCCTGCCGCCGAGGCGACCAGGGCTTCCAGTACCGGACGGATGAGCGGGTGCGACTCGGCCCCGCGTCGCACGGCGGCAAACACCCGCCGTCTGGCAGAAGGGCCCGAGACAGGGCGTACGACGACGTCCTTGAGTTCCATCCCCCGTAGCGCCGAGCGTGGCACCAAGACGACCCCCGCGCCCGCCCCGGCGAGCGCCACCACGGCACGGAAGTCGTCGGAGGAGTGCAGCAGTCGGGGCGGGAACCCCGCCAGCTCGCAGGCGAGCAGCACCATGTCATGGCAGGGATTGCCCGGGTAGGGGCCGATCCAGTCGTCGTCGGACAGATCGGCAAGAGCGATGCGCTGCTCCAGGGCGAGGGGGTGGATGGCATGGAGAACCGCGTCGAACGGCTCCGCGTAGAGCGGGACCCGCCACAGCCGTGGATCGTCAGCGCCGGGCGCCCCTCGGTACTCCACCGCGACGGCGATGTCCGCCTCGCCGTCGAGGACCAGGGGCAGGCTCTCGTCGCCTTCGGCATCCCGGACGCGCACCCTGATGTCGCCGTGACCGGAGCTGAGCAATCCGAGGGCGGGCGCCACCACCTCCGCTATTCCCGTCGCGAACGCCGCCATCGTCACCTCGCCAGCGGCCCCGCCCGCGTACGCGGCGAGTTCCGCTTCGGCCCGCTCCAATTGGGCGAGAACGGCATGGGTGTGATTCAGGAGGATCTCCCCGGCCGCCGTCAGACGGGCCCCTTTGCCACTGCGGATCACCAAGGAGTGGCCGGTCTCCTGCTCCAGGGCGTTGAGCTGCTGGGAGACAGCGGACGGAGTCAGATAGAGCGCGGAGGCCGCTGCGGTCACCGTACGGTGGTCCGCGACGGCCCGGAGTATGCGCAGCCGCCGGGGATCGATCACTCGGCCATCCTGCCAGCCGGAGTGAATCGCACCCCGCCCGGCCCCGGCCCGGTGCCGTGAAGGGGCACACCTGCTACGGCCCTCAAGCGCGGGAGTCTCCCTGCTGCTCCTTCAACACGCGTCGGGCGTCGACGAAGGCGGCGACCACGCGCTGCACATCCTCGGTGGAATGCGCGGCCGAGAGCTGGACCCGGATCCTGGCCTGGCCCAGCGGAACGACCGGGTAGGAGAACCCGATGACATAGACACCACGCTGAAGGAGCAGCTCGGCCATCCGACCGGCCTCGGCGGCGTCCCCGATCATGACGGGTGCGATGGGGTGGTCCCCGGGGAGCACGTCGAACCCCGCATCGGTCATCGCCGTCCGGAACAGGATGGTGTTCCGGTTCAGGTCCGCCCGTAGATCGCCCGCCGACTCCAGGAGATCCAACACCTTGAGCGAGGCGGCGGCGATCACGGGAGCGAGGGAGTTGGAGAACAGATACGGGCGCGAGCGCTGGCGCAGGAGGGCCACGATCTCCGTGCGTGCGGCGACGTACCCCCCGGACGCCCCGCCGAGGGCCTTGCCGAGGGTTCCCGTGATGATGTCGATCCGGTCCATGACTCCGGCCAGCTCCGGAGTGCCCCGACCCGTGGGGCCGACGAAGCCCACGGCGTGCGAGTCGTCGACCATCACCATCGCGTCATAGCGGTCGGCGAGGTCACAGATCTCGCGCAGGGGCGCGACATAGCCGTCCATCGAGAAGACCCCGTCGGTGACGATGAGTCGACGGCGGGCGTCCTGGGTGTCCTTGAGCTGCTGCTCCAGATCGTCGAGATCTCGGTTGGCGTAGCGGTGACGGCGTGCCTTCGACAGTCGGATGCCGTCGATGATGGACGCGTGGTTGAGCGCGTCGGAGATCACTGCGTCCTCCGGGCCGAGCAGCGTCTCGAAGACGCCTCCGTTGGCATCGAAGCAGGACGAGTAGAGGATCGTGTCCTCCTGCCCGAGGAACGTCGACAGCCTGGCCTCCAGTTCCTTGTGGACGTCCTGGGTGCCGCAGATGAACCGTACGGATGCCATGCCGTAGCCCCAGCGGTCCAGGGCCTCCTGTGCCGCGGTGATGACTTCCGGATGGTCGGCGAGGCCGAGGTAGTTGTTGGCACAGAAGTTGAGCACCTCACCGGAGGCGACGGAGACCGTGGCGCCCTGGGGCGTGCCGATGACTCGTTCGGGCTTGTGGAGGCCCGCATCGCGGATTTCCTCCAGGGTGGCGCGGAGTTGGTCGCGGACGGACTCGTACATCGCAAGGCTCCCTGTCGGGGGTGGCGGAGGTGGTGAGAAGTGTCTGAGGTGCGAACGGGCGGGCCAGCCCTGGTGTCTGGACACTCATGGGAGGGTCACCGACGGGGCCATCGGACTGTCTCGCAGGCAGGACCACGGTGGAGTGGGGCCGGTGGATCGGTCCGGCTACGCCGCCCAGTTGAGGATGATCTTCCCGCTGCGGGCGGTCGCCGCTTCGTCGAAGGCGGCCTCGTGGTCCCGGAAGTCATAACTGCCGGTGATCACGGGGCTGAGGTCGAGTCCGGCTTCGAGCAGCACCGTCATCGCGTACCACGTCTCGTACATCTCACGTCCGTAGATGCCCTTGACCGTGATCATCGAGGTGACGATCTTCGACCAGTCGACGGCGAACTCTTCCGCCGGAAGCCCGAGCATGGCTATTCGACCGCCGTGCGTCATGTTGTCCACCATGTCGCGCATTGCGGCCGGGCGGCCGGACATCTCCAGGCCGATGTCGAAGCCCTCCTTCAGCCCGAGCAGGCGTTGTGCCTCAGCGATGCCGTGCTCCGAGACGTTCAGTGCAAGGGTCGCACCGGCCTTGCGGGCGAGCTCCAAACGGGACTCGCTGACATCGGTGATCACCACATTGCGAGCTCCGGCATGTCGAGCGACCGCTGCCGCCATGATCCCGATCGGCCCCGCACCGGTGATCAGCACGTCTTCCCCGACGAGGGGGAAACTCAGGGCCGTGTGCACGGCGTTGCCGAAGGGATCGAAGATCGCGGCGATGTCCAGGTCGACCTCGGTACGGTGCACCCAGACATTGGAGGCAGGCAGGGCCACGTACTCGGCGAATGCACCGTCGCGCCCCACGCCGAGCCCCACAGTGCTCCGGCAGAGATGACGTCGGCCGGCCAGACAGTTGCGGCACCTGCCGCAGACCAGGTGTCCTTCGCCGCTCACCGTGTCGCCGACTGCGATGTCCCGGACGTCGGGGCCGACGGCTGCGACCTCGCCCACGAACTCGTGGCCCAACACCCTCGGCGTGCTGACCGTCTGCCGGGCCCAGGAGTCCCAGGAACGAATGTGGAGGTCGGTTCCGCAGATCCCGGTCCGCAGCACTCTGATCAGAACGTCGCCAGGCCCTGTCTCCGGCTCCGGGACGTCCATGAGCCACAGTCCCGGCTCCGCACGGTGCTTGACGAGTGCCTTCATGACTGCGGCTCCAGAGGGTGGTACCGATACGGCAGGAATGTGGTGCAGAGGAAAGTCCGCTGGGCCGCGCGAACGCCAGACTCGCTTCCTGGTGACCGGGACCAAATCTGCCCAGGTCAGCAGTGGGAGTCCAGCGAGGATTTCTTAAGCAGGGCAACAGCGGAGCTTCACACGTCAGCGTGCGGACACGGACCGCGCGGGATTCCGAGCACACCGGTACGCCCTCCTCCGAGCCCGGAGTCCGGTCTACCGGCTGACCCGTCGGCACCGCCGAAGCGCAGGGGCCCTCCGCACCGCACCGCACCAGGACCCGGCGCTCCACAGGAGGCGGAAGTCACGTACGGCGACAACCTTTCATCCATGGGTTACGACTGAAGTTGGGTGCAGTACGGCGGGCCCGAGCAGCGTTCCTCGTGCTGTGGCCGGCTGTGGGGAAGGATTTTCGATTTGTGCCGCACATCGGTCGCGTATCCGGCCCCGCAGTGCGAGCCTGGGAGGATGAGCTGGGCATCGTGGACGACCACGGGGGTGTATTCCGGGCGTGGTGGAGTGCTCACCCAGGAGGTGGGCATTCTGACCGGTGACCTGACCGTGCATACGACCTGGGCCGGCGATGAAGCCCGCGTGGCCGTGCAGTACAGCGGGGCATCCGACTGGTTCACCATGGCGGGCAGCCCCCTGCCGTGTGAGTCCGAGGAGGACAGTCGCGCGCTTCATCAAGCGGTGGTGCAGGCGGTCGCGACCGGGGGCGGCGCCTCGGTGCCGCCCATCCCCCACCACACGGTCTAGCTGTATTGACCATGAACAACGCTCGCGTGCCCTTGCGCCGATCCTTGGTGTGCGCGGCGACACGGACCCGCGCACCGACGCCTCGCTGTGTGCGGTGGGCACTACCGCACACATGACGGGCGGCACCGTATGTCCTCCGCGCGCAGGGTGGGCACAGGGCTCACCGCGGTGACCCGGCGGCCCCACCCAGTCGATCGACGAGTGCGCTGCCCCCTCACGCGAGCCCGCCTCCCGGTGGAGCTGACGGCTGCCGCTCACCGCGCTTCCTCACCCTTGACGGGAGGTTCGCAGACCCTGGACAGGGCCGGCGGTCGAAGGCTCTGGCATCGCATTCTCCGGCGGACCGTATGACGACCTCTGTACCTCGACCCCCGGTCCGTCAACTCGCATCCCGGCTCGCGCACGAGCCGGGTTTCCGATGCGAACGGCCCTCCTGGGGAACGCCATCGACCACCGTCGGTGGATACCATCGACGTGGGGGCGTCTTCTTGCTGCTCGCCCAGGGACACCGGCAGGCCAGTGAGGTCGTCGCCCGCGGTGCGACCGCGCTCGGTCTCGGCACCAGGCGCCGAATGCCGATCGGGAAGCTCCCTCTCGTCCGTGGCACGGGCTTCTCGTAGCGCCTGGGCCAGGTGGGCGCGGTACCACTGGATCTCGTCCCCATGGACGGCGAGCGCAAGCCCCTCGACCAGCCCCTGAGCCGCCGTACTCCTGGAACGGCCGGCGATCGGCCCGGGCCGCAGACGGTGCAGGCGAGCCCGCTCGGCCGGGTCGGGCACCATCTCCGTCAGAACGCTCTCGTCGAGTGCCGAACTGACGGCCGCAGCTCGTCGCCATGGGTCGTCGGTGCTCCTGAGCAACAGCCCGAGCCGTCGTCCCCGCCAGTTGCGAGGGCGTCGGTCCTCGCCCGAAGCCAGCATGTTCCGCAGTTCCCGTGGCGTTCGTCCACTGAGCAGCGCCGGGTGGTCCTGCGCGAAGTCCTTCAACTCCTCGGCGAGATACAGCCAGACGACCATGCGGTATCGATTGAGGGAGAACCGAACCGGGACGACGTGTCCGGTGCGAGCCAGCCGAGCGAAGCGCGCGGAGCTGATGGAGAGCATCCGGGCGCCCTCGACCATGCCGACGGTCCGTACTCGCTCCCGCAGGGCCGGGAGCCCCACGCCATTGCGCAATCGCTCGATCTCTTGGGGCGCGAAGCCCCGACGACCGCCGACCGATTCATCTAGGGCGCGGACATATCCGAGCTGAACGGCCAACTCAAGCTCGTGGCGCCTCAGGTCCAACAGGGCAGCGGCCCTGTCGAACCCCACTACATCGCCGACGCGGCGATCCCTGCCGGGTGGTCCCATCGAACTGCGCTTCGACGGGACGGTGACGGCCGGCTGAACTGGTGATGCACAGCGCTCCATACTGGTCTCCCCCGTGAGTTGTTCAACCCCTCGGTTTCGACCATAGCCAGGATGCGCGCCGCCCGTTCCAGCCTGTGGATAACCTCGTCGATACTTGTTGAGCGGGAGGTCAGCCCTTGCTGAAGTCAGACGTTCCCGCAGGTCAAGAGCTGCGCACTCCCGGTTGCCTCGCCTCGACGCTCAGATGCTCACCCACCCGGTTGACCAGCAAGGTCATCTCGTACGCTATCTGCCCGACGTCGGCTTCCGCCTCGCTCAGCACGCAGAGACAACTGCCTTCCCCGGCAGCCGTCACAAAGAGCAGTGCTTCGTCGAACTCGACCATCGTCTGACGAGCTCTGCCCGCGCGAAAGTGGCGTCCCGACCCACGAGCCAGGGAGTGCAGGCCCGAAGAGACCGCCGCCAGATGCTCGGCGTCCTCGCGCGCCAACTCCGTACTCGCCCCGGTCACCAGGCCATCGTTGGATAGCACCAGTGCATGCCTGATGTGCTCGATCCGCTTGGTCAGATCGTCGAGCAGCCAGTCAAGTCCCTTGTCCAGCGGCATGGTGGTCCCTCCCCGCTCATATGTTCCCCGTGTGCGCGTAAGCCTTTCGTACACAGGACGACAGGGCAAGGTGTAACTAGCGCATCGAATCGCGGAGCGCCAGTGTGTACATTCGGCAGGCATATTCAGACAGCCGTACCAGGTGGATCCGCAGCCGAATCCTGAGCGGTTCACCCTGTGTCGGGATCGCCCGGATGCACCCTCACGCCTGAGGCAGCGTCTGGAGGATGCCTGCGCACAACGGGCGTGCCGGAAATGAACCGCCATGTTGAGAAAGAGATGTGACCCATGGGACAGAAGACTTGAGAGAGTGAATCGCCTCGCTTGTCATCTTCAACCCCTCTCCACATATCGCTCCGTCAATACCAAGAGGCGAAATCGCCGAATCGGTAGCGGGCATTCCTCACGCAGCCGCCGGTAAGATCGCACCCACATCACCTTCACGATTGCGCGGATCAGTCACTCCACGAGACAGCCCACCCCCGGTTCTCCAGGAGTCAGTTGTGCGGAATGGCCCGACTAAACCCACCACGGGATCCACCCCGTTGACCACTCGACGCTGTCTGACTCTTCAGTAAGCCCGGGGGCGTACGGCGGCCTTCCCTGGACGGCATGCCCCGGGCACCCACGCCGAGTGAACCCGTCCTCTCTCGACGAGCACCGACTTGCCCATGGACGGCTCTCGTTCGGGTACGGCTCCTGACGGAACGGAGCAGGTGAGGAAGATCTGAAACGCGGGCAGCAGTACATCGAAGTACGAGTAGATCCGCACCTCCGGCCTTGCATTCAACGATGGGCGACATGAGTGGGCCGCGAGAATGAAGTTCTCGCCCAGCCCTCGCCCGAGCCAAAGGTCTAGACATCCATCCAGGATCTCGCGGGAAAAACCCTTGGGAAGCCGCCCCGGGAGATACCGAGAATGAACCATGACGTTTCTCATCGCCACCGAACGCCTGACCCTCCGTCCCATCATCGAGTCGGACCTGGACCATCTCCTTGACCTCGACTCCGATCCCGACGTCATGCGCTTCATCGACGGCGGGCCACCCCCCACCCGGGACTACCTGCGGAAGCGCGCTCTGCCGCGGTTCATCCAACGCCACCCCGGTACGGATAGGCCGGGCTACTGGGCCGTTTGCGAGCCGGAAAGTGGAAAGTTCTTCGGATGGATGGAGTTCCGACCCATCGTCGACACCAGCGGCGAAGTCGTGGAGCTGGGCTATCGGCTCACCAGATCCGCCTGGGGAAGGGGATACGCCACCGAATGCGCACGGGTATTGATCCGTAAAGGATTCAACGATTGGGGAGTCCAGACAGTTACCGCGAACACCATGACGGTCAACCATAGCTCGCGTCGAGTGATGGAGAAATCAGGTCTCACGCTTGTACGCACTACCTTCGACGAATGGCCCGACTATATCGAAGGGGCGGAGTTCGGCGATGTCCACTACGAATTGACGAGGAGCCAGTGGCAGGTGCGCCAACAGAGGTAGGAAATCTGAGTGATTTCACTTCTCTCACACGCCTTGACGAAACTATTTGCGGTGGGCCGAATCCATCAAACCGTTCCGCTCGGATGTCCGCAGATGCGCCAGGGCTCGGGCACCTTGGCCGGCGCCACTGCGGCCTGGCTGTCCCGCATAAATGCGGCGTGACACGAGAGGTCCTCGATGGATGCCCCGCACGGCGAACGACAAGGTCACTTGGATCGCTTCTTCGGGCATGATCGCTTCAACCGGACCAGACCAGAGTGTCGCCCAGCGTGACCGAACTGCCGAAAGGAATTCCGCCGCCCATGTCAGTCGACCCGAGGAACGACCAACGATCCGTGAGGGAGTTCTTCAGCCCCCGTGCAGCCGGTTGGGACACCCGCTTCCCCGACGACGGACCCGCCTACGCTGCGGCAGTGGCCGCGCTGGACCTGCCGTCAGGTGGTGCCGTCCTCGACGCGGGATGCGGTACCGGACGGGCACTCCCGGCCCTGCGGTCGGCCGTCGGACCACGGGGCACCGTTCTGGGCGCGGACCTCACACCGGCCATGCTCATGGAGGCCGCAGACGCGGGACGTGCCGAGTTCGGCTCTCTCCTCCTGACCGACATCAGTCGACTGCCGCTGGTCGACGACTGCCTCGATGCGGTGTTCGCCGCCGGGCTCATCAGCCATCTGCCCCATCCGGCCGTCGGGCTGGCCGAGTTGGCGAGGGTCGTGCACAGCGGTGGGCGACTGGCCCTGTTCCACCCCGTGGGCCGTGCCGCGCTCGCCAACCGGCAGGGGAGGGAACTTCGCGACGACGACCTGCGTGCCGCGCCCCAACTCGATGCCCTGCTGACCGCATCGGGATGGACGATGACGTCCTACGAGGACCAGGACGCCCGTTTCCTCGTCCTGGCCGTACGGAAGGGCGAGCGGACGGGCGGTCCCGGCAACAGCTGAGCACCGAAGCGGCATCGCGCTCCTGGCGCCCGGATCTTCCCAGATCACAGGGCTTGCCGTACGAGCTCTAAAGGCAGCGCCGGACGGGCATGCACAGTACAGGGATCGGCGACGCCCGTGTCGCCGCTGGGGAAGGTGGTCCGGGTGTTCAGCAGACTCCGCAGGCTCTTCGTCCAAAGGCAGCAGAAGACTCCGGCAGCGCCCGTCCGCTCACCGCAACACAACCTCTTCGAGGCCGCGGCCTCCTATGTGTCCGGGTGTGCGGAGGACGATCAGGTACAGATGGACGAAGCGGTGACGTGGGTCTCCCCCGAGGCGCTCTCGTTCGGCATCAACGAGTTGGCCTGTCGGGCTGTCATAGCCCTTGCGCGGGAACGGGACGAGTCTCCCCAAACGGTGGCGCGGAGTCTCCTGGGCCTCCCCGCCCGGCTGGGCGGCTGACCCCGAGGGGTGGCGGGGCAGGACTTCCAACGGCTGCAAGGATGCTTCCGGTCGTCGAGAGACACTCGACGGCTGGGTTACCCACTGGTTAGGGTGCGCCGACGAACCATCGGGCAGGAATGACCGGGCGAGGAGGCATCATGGCCGAGACGGAAGTCTCCGTCGATGATGACGCGCTGTACGTACTGACCGCGGTGCTCCTGACCCCGGCCCAGTTCCCCAGCGTGCTCGGCGACGATTTCCCTGCCGCGTGCGCCGCCCTGGGCGTACAACCGTACGCAGACGGCTACGGTCTGGTGATCGGTCAGGACTACGAAGGCGCGCGCTGGACCGTGGTGGTGGACGACGTACCACTGGTCGCCGTGGCCATCGCGTCGTGGGACTGTGGGATGGAGTACGACCTCTCCCCGCATGACCGCACTGTGGTGACCGCCCTGCCCGGCTGGCCGCTCTCCGTCGCGGTCGCAGCCCCCGGGGTGCCGGAACCTCATGATCCGGAACCCGAGGAAGGGAGTGTCCCTCCGCTGGCACCGCCCAGCTCGGAGGAATGGGGACCGGCCCAGCGGCGGCTGGGCGCGGATGAGATCGCGCTCCAATGGTCCCAGTGGCGCCAACAGATCGAGGATGAGCAGGCCCTGCCGTCGCCGGAGACAAGCGCCGCTCAGTGGCGCCGCGCGCACCCCGGACTGCGTGAGGCCATGGATCAGGCACGGAGCTATCTGGAGTTCCCACCGCCTGTGGGACGGGTGCGATCCACCTTCGCCCCCGGCGGTGCCCGGACTCTGCGCGCAGACGGTCCGGGTTGGTCCATGGTCGCCAGGACCGACGACATGGCGTTCTTCCTCCTGGACGAGGAGCCTCATGAGGTCTTCCCCGTGAGCCGGGGCGATGAGCTCCCCGAGCTCCTCACGGCCCTCGCCCAGATGGCAGTGAGGCCCGGCGGCTGACAGCACGAGTTGCCCGGCCGACAGCCGACAGCGCAGCGGCGGTATCGCTCGCGCCCCAATGCGAGGGGGCGAGATTTGCCCGCCCGCGCACCCCACGACCGCCCCACGGGGCGGATCAGGTCAGCGGCCGAGCTCCTTGCGGCTGACCCTTCGCAGCCTGCGGCGCTGGCTGGGGTCGAGCATCAGATATGCCAGAGCCGGCACCCCGAGCACGACCAGGAGCGAGTACCAGCCGAGCAGCGGGCTCAGCAGCAGAGCCACGGCCACTCCTGCGATGACGACCTTTGTCCGCGTTGACACGTCAATGCCTCCTTGCATGGCCTTGCCCCGACATCTGAAAGGAACAACGTACGGGCTCCCCCGGTGGTTCCGTATGGGCCCGGGCCCGCGATCTGCTCGGCGGGTCGTCGGCGTACGATCCTCGCCGTCATCTGTGGTGGGGCGAGCCCCCACAACGAGCGGACGATCGTTCGCCGAGACGATCGTTCGTCCACCACCGGGGAGAGAGCCCTTGGGACGAAGCTCGCCGCGTCGAGGACCGCACTCCTTCCCCTTGGGCTTCTTGAGCTTCTTGGGACTCTTGGGACTCTTGGGACTCTTGGGTGCCCTCCCTAGTTCCTTCCGTTCCTGGCATTCCGCAGGGGCTCGCCGACCTCGTGCATATGGGTGAGCGCCTGCCGGTAGGAGTCGATGAGTCCGCTCTCCGCGTACGCGATGCCGAGCGAACGGCAGTGGGCACGTACGAGGGGTTGGGCCAGCTTCAGGTGCGGTCGCGGCATGCTCGGGAACAGATGGTGCTCTATCTGGTAGTTGAGTCCGCCCAGCATCCAGTCGGTGACCGCGCCACCGCGGACGTTGCGCGAGGTGAGCACCTGTCGACGAAGGTGCCCCCAACTGCGGCCTTCCCGCTCGTCGGGCATGGGCATCCCCTTGTGGTTCGGTGCGAAGGCCATGCCCAGATGGAGTCCGAGGAGCAGTTGGTGGATCACGGCGAAGAGGAGGGCGCGGCCGATCGGCATGGTGGCGACGAGCAGGGCCGCATAGCCCAGGAGGTGTGCGACGAGGAGCAGCCCCTCCGTGGCCCGAACCGTACGGGAGCGTGGTGCACCGCTGAGGCGGTTCGGGGAGAAGACCGCTCGCAGCCCGTAGACCTTGAGCGCGATCCCTTCCAGGGTGGTCAGTGGGAAGAACAGCCACGCTTGGTGGCGGGTGAGCCAGCCGTGGAACCCGGATCGACCGCTGGCCTGTCGCTGGGTGAAGACCAGGATGTCCGCGGCGACGTCGGGATCCTTGTCGATGTCGTTGGGGTGGGCGTGATGGCGCTGGTGCTTGTCGTTCCACCACTGCTGGCTCATGCCCAGCAGGACATTGCCGTGGAGCAGTTGGATGAGCCTGTTGGTGCGGCGGTCACGGGATATCTGCGCATGGCCGGCGTCGTGCGCGAGGAAGCCTGTTCTGGCCGAGAGCAGGGCCAGCGGCGGGGCGAGGAGCAGTACCCACCACGAGCTTCCGAGGATGGCCACGCCGACGACCGTCGCGGCCAGACCGAGCAGGTTGACGAGGATGCTCCCCGCGTACCAGCCGGGGCGGTGCTCCAGGAGCCCCTGCCCCTTCACCGTGCGCAACAGGGGCGTGAACTCGCTGGTGCCGCGAGCTGACGGGACGGTCGCACCGGGCGACGCGGACCCGATCGAGGTGGGCAGAGCCGGGTCGGATCGGTCGCGGGCGGGTTGGCGGCCTGGGGACGCCGGCCCAGTGTGCGGTGGCGACGTGGGCTCCCCGGCCTCGCCGCCCCCTGTCGGTGGGGCGGTGGGCAGGGGTTCCCTGTCCACGCGTGGGCTTGCCTGGGGCATGGCGTCTCCGGTTGTTGCGGGCGCGGTGGCCCGGGTGCGACTGTGCTGACCTGAGAAAACGTAGACAAGGCGGGCCGATCGTGACCATGACGCCATCCCCCGTACGTTGCGGGGGCGGGCCCTCCCCCGCCGAGGTGGTGTTGAGTGCACCCATGAGCGTCGAACCGCTATCAGTGAGTTGGATCACAGCGTCGTGGCGACCGTGAACGGCCGTCGTGGAGTACCCTCGGCGACTCCCAGTCGAAGCTAGTCAAATTTGAGGAACGCGTCATCGCTGTGCACAGGCCCTCCGCGGCAACGCCCTCGCCGACCGCTGAACCACCCGTCAGCCCAGCCCTGCCCCTCTCGGAAAGCCCTGATGTGAGCTCCCTCGGTGCGCTCGTCTCCCGCTCGGTGGTGTTCCTGCCGGCGGATCCGCCCCGCGCTGGTCGTCTTGCCTTCTGGTCCGACGAGGGACTCGGTCTCCCTGCCTCCACCCCGCCGGCGAGCATCGACCCTCTCACCGTGATCTCCGATGGCATCGTGCCACAGACCGTTTCCGCCCTGACCCTCCCGGTACATGACGCACTGGCGGTCCTCACCAGGGCGCGGAGCGACGACATGGCCTCGCTGAGCGCCCGGTTCTGGGGCTCGGCCGCCGTTCTCGCCCTCCAGCTCATCGCCCGGGGACTACTCCTCCCCGGGCTGACGCCGACTGATCATGACGCATGGCGGGTGGGGCCGCTGACCACCGAGGACACGGAGCGCATCCGCACACTGGCGACAGCCATGCCCGCTACCGCCCATTCCGTACCGCTCGATCCAGCGGGACCCGGCGCATCCGGGTCCGTTCTGCTGCCCGAGCCGGAGCGACTGCTGCGATCGTTTCTGGACGCGGTCGCGGACGCCCTGCCCCGTACCCCCGCAGCGGAAATCGCCGCGGGGGCACCGGCGTTCGCCGCCGATGCTCCCCAGGTCCTGCCGGGCGCCCGGGCCTGGGCCTCGGACATCAGCGCCGGTCATGACGCAGGCGTGCGCCTGTCCCTGCGGATCGAGTTGACCGAGGGGTCTTCGCGGCCGGCCCTCGACCGGGCAGAGCCGCAGGGTGGGCAGGACGAACCCGCTTCACCATCCCTGCACGCCGTACTCCAGTTGCACAGTGCCAGCGACCCGGCCATCGTCGCGGACGTTGCGGACGTCTGGACCAGCGGTGATCGTCCCGATGGGGCGTTCGGCCCACGGGCTCGGATGGACCTGTTGCTCGCGCTGCGTCGAGCTGCCCGAGCATGGCCGCCGCTGGCCCCGCTGCTGCACGCCGCCGTACCCGACGTGCTCCCCCTCGCGGAGGAAGAGGTCTGCGAACTGCTCGGGGATGCGACGCGGGTTCTCGCCAGTTGCGGGGTGGAGGTCCACTGGCCCAAGGAACTGGCGCACCGGCTCGTCGCCCGGGCCGTGATCGGACCGGCGGACGCCACTCCGGAGGCACGCGCCACCGAACGCTCGGGGCTCCCCTCGATGCTCTCCACCGATGCAGTGCTCAGCTTCAACTGGTGGTTCGCGCTGGGTGATCAACGGCTCACCGCCGAGGAGTTGGACCAACTGGCGGAGGCGAACCGTCCGCTGGTGCGATTGCGTGACCAGTGGGTTCTCGTCGACCCTGACGAGGTGCGCCGCGCCCGCGAGCACCAGGACCACACCCTGGCACCCGTCGATGCGCTCAGTGCCGTACTCACCGGGACCACGGAGGTCAAGGGCCGAAGGGTCGAGGTCCAGGCGGTCGGCTGGGTGGCGAAGTTGCGCGATCGGCTCGCCGACCCGGAAGGCGGCAGTCAGGAGATCGACCAGCCGCCGTCGCTGGCAGCGTCCTTGCGCGACTACCAACTGCGCGGGTTGAACTGGCTACACCGCATGACCTCGCTCGGCCTCGGTGGCTGCCTCGCCGACGACATGGGTCTCGGCAAGACCATCACCCTGATCGCGCTGCATCTACACCGACAGATCGATGAGTCGACAACGGGACCGACGCTGGTGGTCTGCCCCGCGTCCCTGTTGGGCAACTGGCAGCGCGAGATCGAGAAGTTCGCTCCGGGCACGCCCGTACGTCGGTTCCACGGCCCCGCGCGAACCCTGGAGGACCTGCGCGACGGCGAGTTCGTCCTCACCACCTACGGGACGATGCGTCTCGATGCGGCGCGGCTGGGCGGCACCGCCTGGGGCATGGTCGTGACCGATGAGGCGCAGCACGTGAAGAACCCGTACTCCGCGACCGCACGTCAACTGCGCACGATCGGTGCGAAGGCACGGATCGCCCTGACCGGCACCCCTGTGGAGAACAATCTGTCGGAGCTGTGGGCGATCCTCGACTGGACCACTCCGGGGCTCCTGGGAAGGCTGGGCACCTTCCGCAATCGGTATGCGCGCGCCGTGGAGGGGGGCGATCTGGCGGTGGCGGAGCAACTGACCGCTCTGGTGCGACCTTTCCTCCTGCGCCGGCGCAAGTCCGACCCCGGGATCGCCCCGGAGCTGCCGCCCAAGACCGAAACGGACCGCGCCGTGACGCTCACCGCGGAGCAGGCGGGTCTGTACGAGGCGGTGGTGCGCGAGACGATGGCGGCGATCGCCGAGGCCGACGGCATGGAGCGCCGCGGTCTGGTCGTGAAACTGCTCACCTCGCTGAAGCAGATCTGCAACCACCCCGCGCAGTACCTCAAGGAGGAACAGCCGCGGATCACCGGACGCTCGGGCAAGGTGGAGCTGCTCGACGAACTCGTGGACACGATCGTCGCCGAGGACGGCAGCGTCCTGGTCTTCACCCAGTACGTGCAGATGGGGCGGCTGATGGAGCGGCATCTGTCGGCACGGGGGGTGCGGACGTTGTTCCTGCACGGCGGTACGCCCGTCATGGAGCGCGAAGCGATGGTGGAACGTTTCCAGAACGGGGAGGTGCCTGTCTTTCTGCTGTCGCTCAAGGCCGCCGGCACCGGTCTGAACCTCACCCGCGCCGGCCATGTCATCCACGTGGACCGATGGTGGAACCCCGCCGTCGAGGCCCAGGCCACGGATCGCGCGTACCGGATCGGCCAGACGCAGCCCGTACAGGTCCATCGGCTGATCTCCGAAGGCACCATCGAGGATCGGATCGCCGACATGCTGGCACGCAAACAGGAGCTCGCGGATGCGGTCCTGGGCTCGGGTGACGCGGCGCTGACCGAGCTCACCAATGCAGAGCTGGCGGAGTTGGTGGGGCTTCGTCGGGACGGAGGGATGTCAGGGTGAACCGCCGCGGCGAGCGCTACGACGATCACCGGTCGTTCTCGGACGACGCCCCGCACGGCAAGGACGGTACCGATCGTACGGACAACAGAGGAGCGAGCACGGACATGGACGGGCGACACGACCCGCGCGGGACCGGGCAGGGCGGCCCCGACACGAACGAGCGGACCTTCGCCCCGCTGCCACCCCCGCCCGGGCGGGGCTTCGCCCAGACGTGGTGGGGGCGAACCTGGGTCAAGGCGTTGGAGGAGACCGCGCTGGACTCCGGTCAGCTCACCAAGGGCCGCAAGAACGCCCGGGCGGGAGCGGTGGGAGCGGTCTCCGTGCGGCCGGGCCGCATCACCGCGGTGGTGCGCGACCGCGACGGCACCGGTCACCGTTGCGATGTCCTGTTGCAAGAGCTGACGGCCGCTGCATGGGACCGGTTCCTCGACATGGCGGTGGACCGCGCCGGCCATATCGCAGCCCTCCTGGATCGGGAGATGCCGACCCATCTGGTCGAGGACGCTGCGACAGCGGGGGTGGAACTACTCCCCGGCATCGGTGATCTGGAACCCGAATGTGGGTGTGGGGCCTGGGATTTGTGCCCCCATACGGCTGCGCTCTGCTACCAGGTGGCGCGCCTGCTCGACCAGGACCCCTTCGTCCTGTTGCTGTTGCGGGGACGCGGCGAACGCGTGTTGTTGGACGACTTGCAGGCTCGCAGCGTGGCCCGGGCGAGTGCGGGCGCCCCGCGGGAGGGCGAGCGGGAACAGCCGCACGAGGGCGTACGGGCGGACGAGGTGTTCGCGGTGCAGTACGCGCTGCCGCGCCTGCCCGATCCGCCTCCGCTGCCTGACAAGACCGGGCTGGCGCCCGTCCTGGACAGCGAGATCGATCCGGGAAGCGGTATCGACCCGGCGGCGTTGGAGTTCCTCGCGGCCGATGCCGCAGCCCGGGCCCACCACCTCCTGGCTCAGGCGCTCTCGCCCGGTCATGCCCGACAACCGTGGTCCGCACGGACGGATCTGGACCTCGATGCGGTTCGACTGGCCGCTTCGGAGCCGGGTCCGGTGATCACCGGACGCCTCGCGGCGGGTACCGGTCGCCAGCGGGTCGAGTTGGAGTTGGCGGTGCGCGCATGGCAGACGGGGGGTCCGGCGGCATTGGCGGTATTGGACGACGCGTGGACTCCGGACGCGGAGTTGCTCACGCGGGCGACGGCGGTACTGGACGGTGCGTGGGAGGACATGGACCGGCCGCGGTTGCGGTCAGCCGGTGCCGGCCGCTGGACGGTCGTGGGTGCGGAGAGGCAGCTGCGGATCGGTGCGGACGGCCGGTGGTGGCCGTTCCACAAGGAGAAGGGCCGCTGGGTGCTGTCGGGGGCCGGGGGCCATGCCCCCGACACGGTGCTGTCCGAGGTGCTACCGGGGGTAGCGGGCGAAGTGGACTGAAGCCCCTCAAAGCAATACCCGTCCCACCTGCACCAGGGAGGGAGATCGGCCCAACCCTGCCGAACTCCCCCCACGGCCTACGCGCGTAGGGCAGGGTTCCACCAGATGCATGGATCATCCGGTCAGGTGATGCACCGGGGCTGCCGTCCCGGTGCATCATCGGACCGGCGCCGCTCATGCCGGGGACAGGTCGTCGTCGGGCCATGAGAGGACTCCAACGCATCCGGCCCGAGACCCGCCTGACCCCCACCAGGAGGCTGCCCATGTCGCCCCATGCACAACTGCCCCGGCCGCTGCGCCGCTCACTCGTATTCGGCGTACCGATCGCCCTGGTCACCGCCGTCGCCGTGGCCGCGACGGCGAGCGGCACCAGCCCCGCTCCCAGCAAGCCCCGAGCCGCGGCACCTGAAGTGGTCGGCACCGCCGTCCTCGATGAGATCCCGTTGGCGGAGTTCAGCAACTCCCTCATCCCGAACTCCGTCGCCAATGACCGCGGGGTACACCTCGGCATCGGCAGCGACATGTTCCCGGCCGACCGCAGGGGCGAGTTCTGGGCGTTGACGGACCGCGGCCCCAACGGTCAGATCAAGGTCGACGGCGTCAAGCGCCGTACCTTCGCCGTACCGGAGTTCAACCCGGCGATCGTACGCGTGCGCGTCGCGGGCGAACGGGTGTCCGTACTCCGGGCGATCCCCATCACCACCGCCTCCGGCAAGCCGGTCACGGGGCTGCCGAACCAGGCCGCGCGCGACGAGGCCCCGTACAACTTCAACGCGACGACCCCCCTGGCCTACAACCCCAGCGGTTTGGACACCGAGGGCATGGCGCGGGCGGAGGACGGCTCGTTCTGGCTCGTCGACGAGTACGGGCCCTCCCTCATCCATGTCTCCGCACGCGGCAAGGTGCTGACCCGCTATGTGCCCGAGGGGCTCAAGCTCCAGGGCGCTGACTACCCCGTCGTGGAAGCGCTGCCCGGCATCCTCCTGAAGCGCAAGCTGAACCGTGGGTTCGAAGCACTGACCGTGCTGCCGGGCGGCGACCTCGTCCTGGCGGTGCAGAGCCCGCTGCTCGTACCGGACGCGACCGCGGGCGAGTCGTCGCGCAATGTGCGACTGCTGCGCTTCTCCCCCGAGGAAGGGGAGGTGACCGCGGAATACTCGTACCAGTTCGACCCGGTCCACGTCGTCGATCCGTCGGAGACCGACACCTCGGAACTGAAGCTCTCATCTCTCGTGCCGGTCGACGACGACACCGTCCTGGTGCAGGAGCGCACCGACAAGTCGTCACGACTGCACCGGGTGACCCTGCCCAGCGGCGAAGGCATCCTCGGCAGCCGGTGGGACGATCCGGCGACCTCCCCGAGCTACGAGCAGATCGAGGACCTCGCGGCAGCCGACGTGCCCGTACTCGCCAAGGAACTGGTCGTCGACTTCGGCAAGGTCCCCGGAGTTCCCGGCAAGATCGAGGGCATCGCCCTGGTGGGCCGCAACACCCTGGCACTGATCAACGACAATGACTTCGGGATGTCGGACGGGGCCCAGGCGTTCGACGAGCAGGGCAGGCTGATCGACAGCGGCGTCGACACCAGAGTGACCCATGTGAAGCTGCCGCGCCCGCTGCGCGGCTGAGCTCCGGCCGTACCCGGCGGAGGGCAGTGACCCGGACGAGGTCCGGGTCACTGCCCTGTCGCATGTCCGGAAGTCATGTTCCGGGACCGAACCGGGAACGGCCGGCCACCGCGTGAGGAGCCCTTCGCGGAAAGCCGCGCGGCGCGCTCAGCCTCCGGCCGTCGTACCGCCGCGACACGACATCCGCCCGTACGACATCCCCGGGCCGTGGCTGCTGACGCGAGATCCTCAGAGCGGTCTCGACCGCCACCCGGCGGGCGGGCCCCAAGCCCCGCTTCTGACATTCCACCAGGAGAGGCCCGATGGACCGTAGAAGACTCCTCTGGGGCGCCGCCGCCGCGGCGGCCACCGGTGCGCTGCCCCTGATCACCCCCGCACATGCCGCAGACCGCCCCCGCCGGCCGGAAGGCGACGCCACCGCACCCCGTGGATCGCACGACCCCTCGTTCCACAGCGCCCACCAGCGCAGCGAAGTGGACCATCCGTCCGCGCAGTGGCGACCCGCGGCTTCGGAGAACTACACCGCTTCCAGCCGTCCGACCTCGTACCCGGTCGACTTCATCGTCATCCATGTCACCCAGGAGACCTTCGCCGACACCGTCGAGATCTTCCAGAACCCGGCGAAACAGGTCTCCGCGCACTATGTCGTGGCGTCGTCGGACGGCTCGGTGGCGCAGTGCGTCAGGGAACGCAACGTCGGCTGGCACGCCGGAAACTGGGACTACAACACCCGCAGCATCGGAATCGAACATGAGGGCTGGGTGGATCAGCCCGCCTACTTCACCCATGCCCTCTACGAGAGTTCGGCCGCGCTCACCGCGTCGATCTGCGATCGGTACGGCATTCCCAAGGACCGGGCACACATCATCGGCCATCACGAGGTGCCCGGGGCCGACCACACCGACCCCGGACCGTTCTGGGACTGGCAGCGCTACATCCGCCTGGTGAACTTCGCCTGACCCCGGTGCACGACGGCCGACGGTAAGAGGACAAAATACCGAAGCGATAGCCTGCTGACTACTTGTCACTTGACGTGCTTGTCCGGCTCGGCGGGCTAGGTCACGATGGTTCCAGGGAGGCCGATTTGACCGATGCATGGGTGGCTCTGGAACCGGGGGCGGATCCGGCCAAACGGGTCGCGGACCTGCGCAGGGCGTATGACGCGTACGTGACCGCGGGCCGGGTCGAGACGCCGGTTCGACCCGTCGTGGCCGACTCCTGGCGCCGCTGCGCCCGGGCCCTGGTCAGTCCGGACGGCATCGCGGACATCGAGTTGGACGACGACGCGCTCACCACCTACCGGGAGAGCCACCCCCTGGCCCGGGTGATGCCCCTCATACGCGAACTCACCAGCGCCTACGCCATGGACGGCGACCATCTGGTGGCGGTCTGCGACACCCATGGACGGCTGCTGTGGGTGGAGGGACCGCCCACCACCCGGCGAAGGGCCGAAGGGATGAACTTCGTCCCCGGCGCGCGCTGGTCGGAAACGGCGGCGGGCACCAACGCACCAGGTACCGCGATAGCCGTGGATCGACCCGTCCAGGTCTTCGCCGCCGAGCACTTCAGGCGCCCGGTGCACCCGTGGACCTGTGCGGCGGCACCGATCCACGACCCCGCCACGGGACGCCTGCTCGGCGCGGTCGACATCACGGGCGGCAACCGACTGGCCCACCCGCACAGCCTCGCGTTCATCGCCGCGGTTGCACGCGCCGCAGAATCACAACTCGCCCTGCTCGCCCCGACGCCCACCACCGGTAGCGTCCGGTTGACGGCACTGGGCCGGAATGAAGCACTCCTGCTCAGCGAGGGACGCACTTTACGCCTGAGCCGTCGCCACAGTGAGATCCTGGTCCTGCTGGCGCACCGCCCCGAGGGAGTGGGCGGCGACGAGTTGCTGATGGAACTGTACGAGGACGAGTCCGTCACCCCCGTCACCCTGCGGGCGGAACTGTCGAGACTGCGGCACCTCCTGGGGAGGGACCTCCTCAGATCACGGCCCTACCGCCTCGCAGCCCTGGTGGACACCGACTTCGGTGCGGTGACCCGACGGCTCGCCTCCGGAACGGTCACGGGAGCCCTGAGCGCCTACGCCGGCCCGCTGCTCCCCGCGTCGATGGCACCCGCCGTGGTACGACTTCGGCGACGGCTCACCGACCAGCTACGCGCCGCACTGATCTCACGGGGGGATCCCGGCCTCCTCGCGGACTGGGCCTACAGCCCCTGGGGAGAGGACGACCTTCCGGTGTGGCGCGCCCTAGCGGGCGCCCTCCCCGGGGCGCAGCGACCGGCCGCCCTCGCCCGTATCCGCGAGCTGGACGGCTGGCAGGGAGCCTGACGTCACCGTCGCGGCCGGGCGCGGTGCACCCGCCAGGTGGGCGCCGAGCGGGGAACGGCCGAACAGACGACCACAAGGATGCGGTACTCCGCCCACTGAGCCGCGCGCCTCATGAAACCTCACACCTCACGAAACCGAGCAACGAGCAACGAGCAACGAGCAAGACAGTCCCGTTCCGCAGGCGGCCGGCGGACATGCCCGACGCAACCTGCCTGCAACCCCGTCCCTCCTAGGCTTGACACGAGCACCGCCCAACGGCGGGCGGCGTCTTCACCGGGAGGTCCTGGCCATGACCCGCTACGCAGCGCCTGGCAGCGAAGGCTCACTCGTCTCCTACCGTCCGCGCTATGACCACTGGATCGGCGGCGCCTACGTGCCTCCGGCTCGTGGGGGCTACTTCGAGAATCCGAGCCCGGTCGACGGTCGCCCCTTCACCGAGATCGCCCGAGGCACCGCCGAAGACGTCGAACGCGCCCTCGATGCGGCCCATGCAGCGGCGCCCGGCTGGGGGCGTACCTCCGCAGGTGACCGAGCCCTGGTCCTCTTGAGGATCGCCGACCGGATGGAGGCCCATCTGGAGCAGTTGGCGGTCGCGGAGACGTGGGACAACGGCAAGCCGATCCGAGAGACGCTCGCCGCCGACATTCCCCTCGCCATCGATCACTTCCGCTACTTCGCCGGCGCCCTGCGCGCGCAGGAGGGATCGCTGAGCGAGATCGACGACGACACCGTCGCGTACCACTTCCATGAACCACTGGGGGTCGTGGCCCAGATCATCCCGTGGAACTTCCCGATCCTGATGGCGACATGGAAGATCGCACCCGCACTGGCCGCGGGCAATGCGGTGGTGCTCAAGCCGGCAGAGCAGACTCCGGCCTCGATTCACTACTGGCTGGAGTTGGTCGGCGATCTCCTGCCCGACGGTGTGCTGAACGTCGTCAACGGCTTCGGGGTAGAAGCTGGCAAGCCACTGGCTTCCAGTCCCCGCGTGGCCAAGGTGGCCTTCACGGGCGAGACGACAACCGGCCGGCTGATCATGCAGTACGCCTCCGAGAACATCAAACCCGTCACACTGGAGTTGGGGGGAAAGTCACCGAACATCTTCTTCGACGACATCTGGAACGCCGACGACGACCTGCGCGATAAGGCACTTGAAGGATTCACCATGTTCGCCCTCAACCAGGGCGAGGTGTGCACATGTCCGTCCCGCGCACTCATCCAGCGCGGCCACTACCCCGACTTCCTTTCGGCAGCGGTCGCCCGCACCGAACTCATCGTGGCCGGCCACCCCCTGGACACGGAAACGATGATCGGAGCGCAGGCGTCCCACGACCAGTTGCAGAAGATCCTCTCCTATCTGGACATCGGCCAGCAGGAAGGCGCCAAGGTACTGACCGGTGGTGAACGCATCACCTATGACGGGGACATGGCCGGCGGCTACTACGTACAGCCGACGATCTTCGAGGGAAACAACAAGATGCGCGTCTTCCAGGAAGAGATCTTCGGTCCCGTCGTCGCCGTCACATCCTTCACGGACTTCGAGGACGCCATCCGGACGGCCAACGACACGTTGTACGGATTGGGCGCGGGCGTCTGGACCCGTGACATCACCACCGCGTACCGCGCCGGTCGCGCCATCCAGGCGGGCAGGGTCTGGACCAACTGCTACCACGCCTACCCCGCACACGCGGCCTTCGGCGGCTACAAGCAATCGGGAATCGGACGCGAAACCCATCGCATGATGCTGGCGCACTATCAACAGACCAAAAACTTGCTGGTGTCGTACTCGCCGAAGAAGCTGGGCTTCTTCTAGGGACCGAAATGGGGCGCCTGAGCAGGGGTTTCCCTGCCAGGCGCCCTTCGCGATGCGATTCTATGTGGCGAGTCGAAATTCGCGGTTACTCCCGATTCATCCCGCCTGTTTCCCACCTCTGACCAGTTGTTCCGGGGTATTTCCGGGCCAGTGGCTGGCTAACACAACGCCATCGGCCTCGGCGGAACCGTCCCAGCGCCGCATGGAGTCCTCGATGAGATGGTTGGCGTGGTTGCGTGTCTCGGTCAGGAACTCAGCGTAGTGCCGGAAGAGGACCTGGATGCTCTGTCCGGCGCGGCGGGCGCATTCGGCCGGGACGACGCCGGAGGCGAGCCAGAAGGAGATGCCGGCGTGGCGAAGGTCGTAGTGTCGCTTGGCGAGTTCGAGGGTGTGCTCGTCCAGGGTGAGGGCGGCTTCGCGGGCCCTGTTCCAGGTGATGCCGTAGGCGGAGTGGTCGATGTAGTTGCCTTTGGCGTTGCGGAAGATGCGGCCGTCCGGTGTGACGCCCAACTGTTCGATGTGGTCGCGCAGGATGCGGACGAGTACGGGTGGGATGGGTACGGGGCGGGTGGCTTTGGCTGCGCGTCGTTTCAGGGAGTGGATTTCGTGGACGGATCCGTCGTCGGTCCATTCCTTGCCTGCTGTGATGACTCCGCCTTTGAGGTTGAGCAGGCCCCATCCGGTGGCTGGGAGGCGGCACTGGGCCTTGCGGAGATGGATGATTTCGGCGGGGCGCATGGCGGCGTAGTACATGCAGGCGAAGAAGCCGTACAGCTGGGGTCCCCGGCCCGGGAGTTCCCTGACGGCTTCGAGCAACCGGGCGACTTGAGCGGGGTTGGGGACACCGTCAGGGTCGACTTCGTCCGCCACTTCCGGTGCCGTCCACCGGAGCCGGTTGAGCGGGTTGTGAGTGAAGTATCCGCGTTCGAGGCGACCCCGAACACCTCGTGCATCTCCTCCCCGCCATCCTCGCCCGGCCCGCACCGCCCGCCGTGTTCTGCGTCGACAACGACTCCTCCTGCACGGCCCTGGAAGCGACACCGATCCTGGAAGGCCACGACCCAGCGCACCAGTTGATGCACGGAACGTGATCCTTGTGGTGCCCTGTTGTGTTCGAGGCGACGGCGTAGTGCCGATGCCTCGGGTGCCGCACGGCGTGGCGGACGCGACCATCTGGTCGGTGGTGTGGCTGCCCATGCCGTCCGTCACGTCAAAGCCGCAAGGTCTGCCGGGAGTTCTCTCTGGCCAAGGTCTACGACCCAGCGCGTACCGTCACGTCGTGTCTTCTTCCGCTGGAAGCACGGGTGCCTGGGAAACAGGTATCCGACATGGCCCAGCGCCATCGTGCGGCCGTGGGGAGACATCCCGCCTCCTGAGGCAGGATGGTCAGGTTCGGCTGCAGGTGGCGATGAAAGCGGCCCACTCGTCTGCGGACTGGGCAATCGAGTCGGCCGTGGCCCTCTGCTCGGCGGCGAGGTCGTGCCAGCGCCGTGCCTCAGCCCGCGCGAGCACGGCTACCGCCTTCGGGTCGGCCGCCGTCCAGCCCGGCACCCGGGCCGCGCACTGCCACGCCTGCTCGGGGGAGTGCCCGCCGGTGGACACCAGCCGCATCCCCCACAGCGCCGTGTCGATCCAGGCCGGGCCGACCGTAGCCCAGGACCAGTCGACCAGGCGGGCCCGGCCGCGGTCCTCCACGAGGATGTTGGTCGACGCCGGGTCGGTGTGCAACAGCCGTGAACCGGCAAGAAGCTCCCGGTCGTCGTCAGCGCAGTAGTAGCCCCAGCGGTCCCAAGCCGTGGGCAGCCGTACTTCGGGCGGTGCGGGCAGCGGCGCCAGCTCGGCCAGTGCCGCACAAACCGGCTCCAGGTCGGGCGAGCCCGGCACGAAATCCGCGTCCCGGCCCACAACTCCCTCGAAAGCGAGGAGATGCCAGCCGTGCCCGTCCAGACGCCACAGGACCCGTGGCGCGCTCGGGGGCAGGTGCGGGTTCACGGCCTCTTCGAGGTCCAGCTCGTCCACGGGCGACCAGTCGGGTCCCCACCACGAGTCTTCTTCCTCAAGGACGGCACCGGCGACGGGTGCGGGGGCACGCTCGCGCTGTCCCTTGACGAAGACGAACGCCCCCGATTCCAGCTCCAGCAAGGAAGCGACCCCGGCCGCCGCCGAGTGCGCGGTGTCCCGGGCGGTGAACGACGCACCGAGGCGCTCCCCGACCGCAGTCCTCAATGCCTCGGGAAGCTGCGCCCAGCCGATGCGCCCGGATGTCATCTCAGTTCCCGGGTACGGGCGGGGCGGGCGGGTTCGGGGGAAGCGGCGGGATTTTGTCCGGAGTGACAGGCCCGGGCGGACGTCCGGCGGGCTTCGGTGTCACTGGCCCCCGCGGCGGCCTGTTCGCTTCGACGATCGTCATTACGAGCAGGGTAGACACGGGGCAACGATGCCACGGGTGCCTTTGCCTCATCGCGGCCGATTCCGGTCAGGTGCTAGCCGGATCACCGACCGGCCTGTGGTACCGGTCCCGGGCCAAGGGACCTGGCTGGACTTCGCCGCGGCGCCAGCCGAAGCACACCATCCGTGCCGACCACGAAGGTGAACGGTTCGGTCAGCTCCGTTGCCGATCGCTCAGCGATCCAACCGTCGAAGTCAGCCGCCGAGCTTATCGGGCACCCGCCGCTGCTAGGCCGGACCGCAGCCTTCAGCTCAACCGGTCCGACGTATCGGTAACTCCGCCCCCGCGCACTCACATCAGCCAACCTAAAACACTTCCGACACACGCCCTAAAGGGTGTTGCAGAAGGTCCGTTTCGGGCAGGCCGGAGTGGTGCTTGGCCTGCTGTTTCACCGTGTCATGGCGAGGTTGTGCATGGCGGC
>NZ_JBHYZO010000008.1:0-23972 GCF_042753785.1 Streptomyces sp. NPDC059256
CACGGCAACCTCCACTACACCGGCCGCACCGACACCCAAATCAAAATCCGCGGCTTCCGCATCGAACCCACCGAAATCGAAAACACCCTCACCACCCACCCCCACATCACCCAAGCCACCACCACCCACACCAACAACCAACTCACCGCCCACATCACCACCACCCCCAACACCACCACCACACCCCACGACATCCGCACCTACCTCCGCCAACACCTCCCCCAACACATGATCCCCACCCACATCACCACCCACCACCAACTCCCCCTCACCCCCAACGGCAAAATCGACAAACAGGCTCTGCTCGCCCTGCCGAAGCCCCGGCCCGAGACCGCCGGTGCCGCCGGCCGGCCGCCGCGGACCGCACTGGAGCGGACCGTCTGCGCGGCCTTCGGGGAGGCGCTTGGGACCGATGTCCCGCCCGGCCCCGACGACGACTTCTTCGCCCTCGGCGGCCACTCCCTGGTCGCCGCCAAGCTCGCCAACCGCCTGAGCCGCGCCCTGGAGCTGAAGCTCACCCTCCGGGACGTGTTCCGGCACCAGACGCCCGCCCGGCTGGCCGCGTACCTCGAAACCGGCCCGGCCGACACGACCACCGCCCCCGAACCGCGCCGCGCCAGGCCCGTCCTGCGCCGTCGCACCGACCAGGAACGGATCACCTCATGATCGACGGGACCGCCCCCCTCCCCAACGCCGACGACATCGTCTGGGACCTGCCCGGCGACGGCCCGCAGCGGACCGCGCTGCTGGTGCTGCCGCACGCCGGTGGCAACGCCCATGCCTACGCCGACTGGCGGGACCGGCTCCCGGCGGACGTACGGCTGCTGATCGGCCAGTACCCGGGCCGAGGCGCCCGCTACGCCGAGGAACTGCCCACGACCATCGCCGATCTGGCCGGTCCCGTGGCGGCGGCGCTCCCCGGTGATCTGCCGGAGGACCTGGTCGTCCTCGGTCACAGCATGGGCTCGCTCGTCGCCTTCGAGGTGATACGGCGGCTCGCCGCGGCCGGGCGGCCCGCCCGCGCCCTGGTGGCCTCCGCATGCCGGGCACCGTTCCTGCCGAACCCCAGCGCCGTGCACCCGGAGCGGCTCGACGACGACCAGCTGGTCGCCGCCATCAAGGAACGCGGCGGCACCGACGACGGGATCCTCGACGAGCCCGAGCTGCGGGAGATCGTCATCCCGTCGATCCGGGCCGATTTCGCCATCGACGACGTGTACCGGTGCTCCGTGGCAGAGGCCGCGGTGGACTGCCCGGTCACCGTCATCGGCGGGGACCAGGACCCTGTGGTGCCGGTCGGGGCGCTGGACCGCTGGGCCGAGATCACCGGGGCCGGGTTCGCGGCGCACACCCTGCCGGGCGGCCACTTCTACTTCCAGCAGCAGCTACCCGCCTTCTTCGCCCTGCTCGGCACCGTACTCGGGGACGGCGCCGAGCCCGCGTCCGGAAGGCTCACCGCCTCGGCCGCCTGAAGCGACTGCCCCTGTTCCTGTTTCCCCAGAACTCCGTTCTGCCGTACTCCTTCCGGTTCCGCTCCCCGTCCGCTCCCACTCCGCATTCCGATCCCGAAGCAGTTCCCTTTCCGATCCCGAAGCGTTCCCTTTCCGATCCCGAAGCAGAGGACTCCTGTGATGACGACCTTCGCCGACGCCCCCGCCCTGAGCGGCCTGACCGTGATCCGCGAGCCGGGCAGGCCCGCCGTCGTGACCACCCCCGGCCATCACTCCATCGAGGCCGCAGCCGCCTGGCTGACCGAGCACCGGACCGCCGTCCAGGCGGAGTTGCACCGCTCCGGAGCGGTGCTGCTGCGCGGGCTGCCGGTCCATGACGCGGCGGCTTTCGCGACCGCCCGCGACGCCCTGATCGAACAGCGGGCCGGCTACAAGGAGAAGGCGACCCCGCGCACCGACTTCGGCGAGGGGGTGTTCTCCTCCACCGACCTCCCGGCCGCCCAGCCGATCAGACTGCACAACGAGAACAGCTACACCCTCGACTTCCCGGGAGTGCTGCTCTTCGGCTGCATCACCGCGCCCGAGGAGGGCGGCGCCACCACCGTCGGCGATATGCGGGAGGCGCTGAGACTGCTCCCCGAGGGGTTGCGCGCCCGGTTCGAGAAGGCCGGCTGGCTGCTCGTGCGCAACTACTCCGAACTGGCCGGCCTGCCCTGGTACACGACCTTCGCGACCGAGGACAGGGCGGTCGCCGAGACCTACTGCGACGAGAACACCATCGGATACGAGTGGGCGGACGACGACTCCCTCGTCACCCGACAGCGCCGCTCGGCGATCATCACCCACCCGGTGACCGGGGAGCGGGTCTGGTTCAACCACTTCGCGTTCTGGAACAGCCGCACCCTCGACCCGGACGTCCGCGAGGTGCTGGAGGAGACGTACGGCCCGGACGGACTGCCGTTCAACACCTATCTCGGCGACGGCACCCGGCTCACGGACGCCGAGGTCGATGCCGTCAACGAGGTCTACGACCGGGTCACGGTCCGGGAGAGCTGGCAGGAGGGCGATCTGATGCTGGTGGACAACATCCTCTGCGCCCACGGGCGGGAGTCCTTCTCCGGCGACCGGAAGATCCTCGTCGCCATGGGCGAGCCGGTCGCGCTCGCCGACTGCTCGCCCGCCAGCCCGGCGTCCACCACCGTCCACGGGGAGTGAGCACCATGACCGCCGTCCTGCCCGAGCGCACCCCGTCCCTCTCCTCCGCGCAGCCGCGCGAGCAGCCGCGCGATCTGCTGGAGCGGCTGGCCGCCGCCCCCGGCGGCCGTACCGCCGTGGTCGCCGCCGACCGCGAGCTGACGTTCGGCGAACTGCGCGCCGGCGCCATGCGGATCGCGGCCGGGCTCGCCGCACACGGCGTGGGCCCCGAATCCGTGGTCGCGCTCTGCCTGCCGCGCGGCGCGGGGCTGGTCACCGCGTTGATCGGCACCCTCACCGCGGGCGCCGCCTATCTTCCCGTGGATCCCCAACTGCCCGCCGAACGGCGCCGCTATCTGGTCGAGGACTCCGGAGCCGATGTCGTCGTCACCCCGGACGGCGGCCCCGACGGCGCGTTCCCGGCCGGGGTGCCGCAGCTCGGCCTGGCGGAGCTGCTCGCCGGCGGCACCACCACGCCCGCCTACCGGCCGGTCCCGGTGGCCCCGGACAGCCTCGCGTACGTCATCTACACCTCGGGCTCGACGGGCCGCCCCAAGGGCGTCGAGATCGGCCGGGACGCCGCGGCCCGGCTCCTCGCCGAGCTGGAGGACGTCGGGATCGCGGCGGGCGACGGCGCCCGGGTGGGCTGGAACGCCTCCCCGTCCTTCGACGCCTCCGTGCAGCAGTGGGTCCGGGTCTGCCGCGGCGACACCCTCGTCATGGTCGACGACGAGACGCGCGCCGACCCCGCGCTGCTCGCCGCGTTCGCCGACGCGCAGGCCCTGACCGATCTCGACCTGACGCCCTCGCACGCCGAACCGCTGCTGGAGCTGCTCTCCGCCGACGGCGGGCCGCGCCCGCTGACCCTGCTGATCGGCGGTGAGGCGATCGGCCCCGCCCTCTGGTCCCGGATCGCGGAACTGACCGCCGCGGGCACGGTCCGTGCCGTCAATCTGTACGGCCCCACCGAGTGCACCGTGGACGCCACCGCCGGGTGGATCGAACCGGTCGCCGGGGGGACCCCGCACCTCGGCGCCGTACTGCCCGGGCTGCGGATGCGGGTGCTGGACGAGAAGCTGGCGCCCGTCGGCCCGGGCGGAACCGGCGAACTGTATCTGGCCGGGCCCCGGGTGGGCCGCGGCTACCGGCGCCGCCCCGGGCTCACCGCCGACCGGTTCATCGCCGACACCGGCCCCGACGCGGAGCTCGGCGGGCGGATGTACCGCACCGGGGATCTGGTACGGCTGCTGCCGGACGGCCGGCTCGGCTATCTCGGCCGCGCCGACGGCCAGGTAAAGCTGCGGGGGTTCCGGATCGAACTCCCCGAGATCGAAGCCGTCATGACCGCCCATGGCTCCGTTGCCGAGGCCGTCGTCGTCCTCCGTGACGACGTCCACGGCGCGCCGGGGCTCGTCGGCTACTACCGGCCCGCGGCACCGGTGACCGAAGCGGCCCTCACCGGGCTGCTGAAGGCTTCGCTGCCGGCGTACATGGTGCCCGCCGTACTGGTCGCCGTGGACCGCTTCCCGACCACCGTCAACGGCAAGCTGGACCGGGCCGCGCTGCCCGCGCCGCCTCACGGGGCCCCGACCCCGGCTCCGGCCGCGGCGGACGACGGTCTCTCGGCTTCGGAGCGGCTGATCGGCGAGGTGTGGACAACCGTTCTGCGGGCGTCCTCCGTCGGCCCCGACGACAACTTCTTCAAACTGGGCGGCCATTCGCTGCTGGCCATCAAATTGGTGTCGCGGGTCCGGTCCGAGCTGGGCCTGGCCCTGCCGGTGAAGGCCGTCTACGCACATCCGCGGCTGCGGGACCTGGCCGCGCACATCGACGGGCTCGTCGCAGCCCAGGACGGATGAGGACATCGCCGTGAACCCTTTGTCGTTCGCCCAGCACCGTCTCTGGTTCCTGGGACGGCTGGCGGGCCCCTCGGCCGCCTACAACGCCCCGGTGGTGCTCCGGCTCGACGGGACGCCCGACCCGGCGGTGCTCGGCGCGGCCCTCGCCGATCTGGCCGAACGGCACGAGGTGCTGCGCACCGTCCTGCCCGCCGGGCCGGACGCGGAACCCCGCCGGGAGGTACGGGACGCTTCGGCGCTGCCCGCGCCGGAGGTGATCCGCTGCCCGGCAGCCGCGGTCGACGCGCGGGTGGCCGCCTTCGTCCGGGAACCCCTCGACGTCACCGCCGAACTCCCGCTGCGGGCCGCGCTGTTCGTCCCCGAGGAGCCCGGAACCGGTGCGGCCGGTGCGGCCGGTGCGGTGCTGGTGCTGCTCGTGCACCACATCGCCACCGACGGCTGGTCCGTCCGCCCGCTGCTGCGGGATCTGGACACCGCCTACACGGCCCGGCTCGCGGGCCGGGCACCCGGCTGGGAACCCCTGCCGGTGCAGTACGCCGACTATGCGCTCTGGCAGCGGGAGCTGCTCGGCGCGCCGGGCGATCCGGGGAGCCTGGCGGCAGAGCAGCTCGCCCATTGGCGGCGGGCCCTCGACGGGGCGCCCGGAGTGATGCCGCTGCCCGTGGACCGGCCGCGGCCCGCCGAGCCGTCCGGGCGCGGGGCGACGCTGACCGCGCACGTCCCGGCCGCCACCCACAGCGCGCTACTGGCCGTGGCCCGGGAGCACGGGGCGAGTGCTTCGATGGCGGTACGGACCGCCCTGGCGGCAGCGCTCACCGCGGCCGGCTGCGGCTCCGACCTGGTGATCGGCACCCCGGTCGCTGGCCGCCCCGAGGAGGAGCTCAACGAGCTCGTCGGGTTCTTCGTCAACACCCTGGCGCTGCGGACGGACGTATCCGGCGAGCCGAGTCCGGCCGCGCTCCTCGAACGGGTCCGCGACGCCGATCTGATCGCGTACGAACACCAGGACCTGCCCTTCGAGCTGCTGGTGGAGGAGCTGGCGCCCGAGCGGTCCCTCGGCCACCACCCGCTGTTCCAGGTGATGCTGACCGTCGACGGCGCCGAGGGCCCGGAAGGCGCCCGGTCCGCCGGGCCGGTGCCGCTGGGGCCCGACCTGACCGGTGTCCCGGGCACCGCGGACCTGGCGGCGGCCAAGTTCGACCTGACCTTTTTCTGCGCCCGACGGGCGGCCCCCGACGGTTCCCCCGACGGACTCGACCTGGCGCTCGGCTATGCGGTCGACCTGTTCGACGAGGCCACGGCGGAGCTGCTGCTGGATCTCTTCGTCCGGGCCCTGGAGGCCCTGGCCCACGACTCCGGGCGACCGCTCGGCCCGCTGTCGCTGGCCACCGCGGACGAGCGGGCCGCGCTGGCGGCCCGGCACACAGCGGCGGCTGCGCGGCGCACCCCCGCGCCACCGGCCGCCCGGACCGGGCGGCGCGATGCCGGCGCGCCCCGGGAGGAGATCCTCCGCGGGCTCTTCGCCGAGGTCCTCGGCCGCCCCCGGATCGGACCGGACGACAACTTCTTCCGGACCGGCGGGCATTCGTTCCTCGCGGGCAGGCTGGTCAACCGGATCCGGGCCGTCCTGGGGCTGGAGGCGGGCATCCGGGACCTGTTCCTGGCCCCCACCCCCGCGGCCCTGCACCGGCGGCTCACCGAGGCCGCCCGGACCCGGGCGGGCGGTACACCCCGGCCCGTACCGCGGCAGGTGCCCGAGCAGGTCCGGCCGGAGCGGCTGCCGCTGTCCGCGTCGCAGCGGGCGCTCTGGCTGCTGGCCCGGATCGACGGCCCGTCCGCCCTGTACAACGCGCCGATCGTGCTCCGGCTCGACGGGACGCCCGACGCGGTCGCGCTCGGTGCGGCCCTCGCCGATCTCACCGGACGGCACGAGGTGCTGCGCACCGCCTATCCGCAGCTGGGCGGGGAGCCGTACCAGCGGATCGTCGCGGACTTCGCCCCCGTTCTCGACCTCGTCCCGTGCGCGGGCCCGGACGAACTCGACCGGCGGGTGGCCGGGTTCGGCCGAACACCGCTCGACCCGACGGACGGAGTGCCGCTGCGGGCCGCGCTGTTCACCACCGCCGGACCCGGTCCCAGCGCCCTGGTCCTGCTGGTCCACCACATCGCCGTCGACGGCTGGTCCCTCGCCCCGCTGCTGCACGATCTGGACACCGCCTACACGGCCCGGCTCGCGGGCCGCGCACCCGGCTGGGAACCCCTGCCGCTCGGTTACGCCGACTACGCGCTCTGGCAGCGAGATCTCCTCGCCGAACCGGACGCCCTCCTGGAGCACTGGCGGAAGGCGCTGGACGGACTGCCGGAGCGGACGGACCTGCCGTACGACCGGCTCCGACCCGCCGAACCCACCGGCCTCGGCGGCACCGCCGGCACCCGTCTCGGCCCCGAGGTGGCAAGCGGCCTGGCCGCGCTCGCCCGCGAGCGGAACGCCAGCCTGTTCATGGTGGTACGGGCCGCCCTCGCCGCGGCCCTGACGGCGGCCGGTGCGGGCACCGACCTCGCCGTCGGCACACCGGTCGCCGGGCGCTCCGACGAAGCCCTGCACGATCTCGTCGGCTGCTTCGTCAACTCCCTGGTGCTGCGCGCCGACACCTCCGGCGACCCCACGGCCGCAGAGCTGGTGGACCGGGTCCGGGAGACCGACCTCGCCGCCTTCGACCATCAGGACCTGCCCTTCGAACTGCTGGTCGAGCAGGTGGGCGAGGGCTCGGCACGTGCCCTGGGCGAACACCCCTTCTTCCAGGTGATGCTGACCGTGCGGACCGCCGGTGCGACGGCCGGCACCGGCCCGGTCCGGCTCGGCCCGCTGACCGCCGATGCCGGGTCCGTCGACCTGGGGGCGGCGAAGTTCGATCTGAGCTTCCACTGCGAGGAGGAACCGGACGGCGGACTGCGGCTGCTCCTCGGCTATGCGCGGGACGTGTTCGACGAGCCAACGGCCGCTCTGCTGCTCGATGTGTACGGCCGGGCGCTCACCGCGTTCGCCGCGGACGCCGGCCGGCCGCTCGCCGCGCTCGGGCTGGTCACCGCTGTGGAGTCGGAGGGGTTCGCGGTCCGCCGGGAGCGGCTCGCCGTGGCGGCGGCAGCGGCGGCCGGACAGGTGGGCGGGCCGGGAGAGACGGGGCACCCCCGGGTGGAGCTGCTCAGCGGTCTGTTCGCGGAGGTACTCGACCGGCCGCGGGTCGGCCCCGGTGACAACTTCTTCCGTATCGGAGGGCATTCGCGGCTGGCCAGCCGGCTGGTCAACCGGATCCGGGCGGTCCTCGGCGTGGAGACCGGGATCCGTGATCTGTTCCTCGCACCGACGCCCCTCGCCCTGCACGGACGGCTGCCCGCGGGCCCGGACGCCGGGGGGCGGCCGCCGCTGCGCCGCGCCGAGCGGCCCGAGCGGATCCCTCTCTCCCCGGCCCAGCGGCGGCTGTGGTTCACCGACCAGCTGGACGGGCCGTCCGCCACGTACAACATCGCGCTGGTACGGAGGCTCCACCGGCCGCTGGACCCGGCCGCACTGGCCGCCGCGCTCGCCGACGTCGCCGAACGGCACGAGGTGCTGCGGACCGTCTACCGGACCGAGGGCGGGGAACCGTACCAGCTCGTCCTGGAGGGGCCCCGGCCGCAGCTGGAGCTCGGTTTCCCCGCCGATCCGGTGGCCGCCGCGGACGAGGCGGCTGGCCAGGTGTTCGACCTGGCGCGCGATCTGCCGTTCCGGGCCTGGCTGTTCCTGCCCTCCGGCGGCGACGGGCGGCAGACCCTCGTCCTGCTGCTGCACCACATCGCGGCCGACGGCTGGTCCGTCGACTGCCTGCTCGCCGATCTCGCCACCGCCTACGGGGCCCGGGCCGCGGGCTCGGCGCCCGACTGGGCTCCCCTGCCTGTGCAGTACGCGGACTACGCGCTCTGGCAGCGGGACCTCATCGGCGGCAGCGGGCGGGAGGAGCGGCTCGGTTTCTGGGAGCGGACCCTCGTCGGGCTACCGCCGCTGACGGACCTGCCCGCCGACCGGCACCGGCCGCCGGTGCCCTCCGGGCGGGGCGCGCTCACCGGATTCACCGTCCCGGGACCGGTGCGGGCCGGTCTCGAACGGATCGCCCGGTCCACCGGCAGCACCCTCTTCATGGTGGTCCACGCGGCCCTCGCGGCTGTGCTCGCGCGCTGCGGCGCCGGACCCGATCTCGCGGTCGGCACGGTCGTCGCGGGCCGGGACGACCAGGCGCTCAACGGCCTCGTCGGCTTCTTCGTCAACACCCTGGTCCTGCGCACCGACACCTCGGGCGACCCGTCCTTCAGCGAGTTGGTGGGACGGGTCCGGGAGGCCGATCTGGCGGCGTACGCCCACCAGGACGTGCCCTTCGACCTCGTCGTCGAACACCTCAACCCGCACCGCTCGTCGGCCCATCACCCGCTGGCGCAGGTGATGCTGCGGGTGGACCCGGAGCCGGACGGCGGCGGGTCGGAAGGCGGCGGGTCGGATGGGCCGCTGGCCGGTGAGGTGTTGCCCCACGGCTCGTCGACCGCGAAGGCGGACCTGACGTTCGCGCTGACGGGGGGCGTCGGGCACGGCGGTCTGGACGGTGTCCTTGAGTACGCCACGGATCTGTACGCGAAGGCCGGGGCGGAGCACCTGGGCGCCCTTCTGACGGGTGCGCTGGCCCTGTTCGCCGCCGATCCGGAGGTCCGGATCGGGTCGCTTCCTGATGGGCCCCGGCGGCCGGGAACGGGGCCCTACGGCACTGTCGCTGGCTACCGGATCGACCTCGGGCACGTCCGGGACGTCCTCGGGGCACAGCCCGGGGTCGACGGCGCGGAGGTGGTACTCGACGAGGGGAGACTCGTGGCCCGGCTGACGGGCGAGGTCACGGAGGCGGGCGCGCAGTCGTGGGCGGCGGAACGGCTGCCGGAGTTCGCGGTGCCGGGGGTGGTGACGGTCACGCGACCCGGTGGCGACCGCCCGCCGGGCCCCGGGGAGCCTTCCCCCGGCGACGGGCGGCTGCCGTTGGTGCTGGGCCTGTTCCGGGAGGTGCTCGACGGCAAGGAGGTGACGGAGGACGCCAACTTCTTCCGCTCGGGCGGGCATTCGCTGCTGGCGGTGCGGCTGCTGAACCGGGTCCGGACGGAGCTGGGCCGGGAGCTGACGCTGCGGGATGTGTTCCGGCACCCGACGCCGACGGCGCTGGCGGCACTGCTGGACGCGGCGCCGGTACCGCCGGCGGTTCCGGCGCTGAGGAGGCGGGCACGCCCGGCGCGGTGAGCCGGGGACTCGGTGGAGGAGGGGCTGCCCGAGTGCCCTGAGCCGTTGTGGCCTGGCCGCGCCGGGGGCGGTGAGTCGCGGGCCCCGGCGGACGGACTGCCCGAGTGCCCTGAGCCGTTGGGGTCCAGGCGCGGTTCCGGCTCGGGCGCCCTCGGTGGGCTCAGTGCTCACACCCCGAGCGGCAGGAACGCCGGTCTGCCGGGGCTGCTGTCCTTCGGCACTCGGGCCGGCCCCGGCCCGAGTGCCCCGGGGCGGGCTCGGCGCTCCCACCCCGGGCAGAGAAACGCCCGGCCGCCGGGTGCTGCTGCCATCCGGCCGCGGGCCGGATGTGGCTGATCGCGCAACCGGTGACGGCAGTCGCTCGACCGGCGACAGCTCATGGCAGATGCGTGGTTCCGGGCCACGAGCACAGGAACGACGAACTCCCGAACTTCGAACTCCCGGGCTCCCGGGCTCCCGGGCTCCCGGGCTCCCGGGCTCCCGGGCTCCCGGAGGAACGAGCCGCGTCGACACCGTTGCCGAGCAACAACAGCTCATGGCACCCGCGGAGTCGCCCGCCAGGAGCAGGCGGCAGGCGGAAGCGGCAGCCCGTGGCGCGGGAGCTGCCCCGGCAACTGCCCGGTGCGCGGGGCGACGGCTCGTACGTTTGCTGCGCGGGCCCTCCGATTCGGACCCGTCGCCCCCGCTCCCCCTTCTTCTGGAGGCCATGCGATGCCCTCGACCGCTCCCACTGCCTCCGCCGAAACCGACGACGAACCGGACGTCACGGATCCGGAGCGGGTACCGCTGTCGTACGCCCAGCGCCGGCTCTGGTTGCTCAACCGGCTGGAGGGACCGTCGCCGACGTACAACCTGCCGCTGGTGGTCCGGCTGGACGCGGTGCCCGAGCCCGGTGCGCTTCAGGCGGCGCTCGCCGATGTGCTGGAGCGGCACGAGGTGCTGCGGACGGTGTATCCGGCGGACGGTCACGGCGAGCCGTACCAGCGGGTACTGGAAGGCGCGCGCCCCGAGCTCGCCGTACGGTCGTGCGCGCCCGGCGAGGTGGCCGCCGAGGTGGCCGGGTTCACCGCGGGGACCTTCGATCCGGAGACCGGGCTCCCGCTGCGGGCCGCGCTGTTCCTGCCGGGCGACGGGTCCGCCGTCCTGGTGCTGCTGACCCATCACATCGCCACCGACGGCTGGTCGGTGGGCCCGCTGCTGCGGGATCTCGGCACGGCCTACGACGCCCGGACCGCCGGTGCCGAGCCGCGGTGGGAGCCGCTGCCGGTGCAGTACGCGGACTACACGCTCTGGCAGCGGGAGCTACTGGCGGACGACTCGGTGCTCGCCGCGTACTGGCGGGAGGCGCTCGCCGGGCTGCCGCCCCTGCTCGACCTGCCCGCCGACCGGCCGCGGCCCATCGCGCCGAGCGGCCGGGCCCGTACCCTCACCGCCACGCTGGACGCCGCGGCGCACGCCGGGCTCTCGGCGCTGGCCGCCGGGGCGGGCGCCAGTCTGCTGATGGTGGCGCGGGCCGCGCTCGGCACCGCGCTCGACGTCTGCGGCGCCGGTCCGGACACGGCCGTCGGCACACCGGTCGCGGGGCGCTCCGACGAAGCCCTGGACGAGCTGGTCGGCTTCTTCGTGAACTCCCTGGTCCTGCGGGCCGATGTCGCCGGACCCGCGGGTCCCCGGGAGCTGGTGGCCCGGGCCCGGGACGCCGCGCTGGGGGCGTACGCCCATCAGGAGCTGCCGTTCGACCGGCTGGTGGAGCTGCTCAATCCGCGCCGGGCACCGGGTGCGAACCCGCTGTTCCAGGTCACCCTGGCGGTGCAGGAGGCGGCGGATCCGGCGGCCGGGGAGGTACGGATCGGATCCGTACTGCGGGGCCGGTTCGAGGAGACCGGGCTGGACGCGGCGAAGTTCGATCTCGCGGTGACCTGTGCCGCCCGCCCGGAGCAGGGCGGTCTGGAGCTGTGGTGGACCTATGCCGAGGACCTCTTCGACGAGGCGACGGCGCAGCTGCTTCTCGATGTGTACGTACGGGCCCTGTCGAGGTTCGCCGAAGGCGGTGACGCGCCCCTGCGGCCGGCGGAGCTGCTGCCGGCGGCGGAGCGGGCCCTGCTGGCGGCCCGGCCCGCGCGGACCGGCGCGGTCGCGGAGGCCGCGGTGGCGGGTCCGGCGGCCGATCCGGCGACGGTCGCGGTGCTCCGCCGGGTCTTCGCGGAGATCACCCGCCGTGCATCGGTGGGCCCGGACGACAACTTCTTCGCCGTCGGCGGGCACTCGATGGCGGGCGTCCGGCTGGTGAACCGGGTGCGGTCCCTGCTGGGGGTCGAACTGCGGCTGCGGGACCTCTTCCTGGCGCCCACTCCGGCCCGGCTCGCCGCCAGGATCGCCGCCGGAGCCGGGGGTGCCGCGGCCCGCTCCGGGGAGGCCCGGCCGGGGCCCGCTCCCGTACCGGCGGCCGACCGGCCCGGACGGCTCCCGCTGTCGTACGCCCAGCGCCGGCTCTGGTTCACCGGCCAGCTGGAGGGGGCGAGCCGCTCGTACAACATGCCCTTCGTGCTGCGGCTCGACCGTCCGCTGGACCCGGCGGTCCTCGCCGACGCGCTCGCCGATGTCGCCGAGCGGCACGAGGTGCTGCGGACCGTCTACCGGGCGGAGGAGGGACAGCCCTACCAGGAGGTGCGGCAGTCGGTCCGGCCGGTGCTGACGGTGGTGCGGGCGCGGCCGGAGGAGGAGATGGCCGCTGTCACCGCGGCGGCCGGCCATGTCTTCGAACTGGCCGCTGAAATCCCCTTCCGGGCCTGGCTCGTGGAGACCGGCAGGGACGGTGGCGGGCAGGTCCTCGTGCTGCTGGTGCACCACATCGCGGCCGACGGCTGGTCCTCGGGGCCGCTGCTGGCCGATCTGTCCGCGGCGTACACGGCCCGGCTCGGCGGGGCGGCCCCCGACCTGACTCCGCTGCCCGTGCAGTACGCCGACTACACCCTGTGGGAGCGGAAGCTGCTGTCGGGGCCCTCGGCTGCGGCCCAGAAGGTCTACTGGCGCGACCGGCTGGCGGGCATGCCGCCCGTACTCGAAATGGTTCCGGCGCGGACGCGTCCCGCGGAGGCCACGCGCCGGGGGGCGGCGGCCACCGTCCCGGCCCTGGACGCGGAGGTCCACGCCGCTCTCGGCCGGCTCGCTCTGGCGCACGGCGCGACCCTGCTGATGGTCGTGCAGGCGGCGCTGGCCGCGGTGCTGACCCGGCACGGCGCGGGCACGGACCTGCCGTTGGGCACGGTCGTCGCCGGCCGGGACGACCAGGCGCTGGAGCAGCTGGTCGGATTCTTCGTCAACACGCTGGTACTGCGGACCGACACGGCCGGGAACCCGTCCTTCGCCGAGCTGCTGGACCGGGTCCGGGAGACCGACCTCGCGGCCTTCGCGCACCAGCAGCTCCCCTTCGACCTGGTGGTGGAAGAGCTCAATCCGGTACGGTCCACGGCCCACCACCCGCTGGTGCAGGTGATGGTGCAGGTGCATCCGGCCGAGCGGGCGCCCCTGCCGGGTTCACCGCTGTCCGGCACTGCGCTGCCCGCCGCGTCCGGGTTCACCAAGTTCGACCTGACGCTGGCGCTGCGCGAGACCCGGGACGCCTCCGGTGCCCCGGCCGGTCTGGAAGGCGTCCTTGAGTACGCGCTCGACCTCTACGACGAGGGCACCGCGGCCCAGTTGGCGGCGCATGTGGCCCGGCTCCTGCGGGTGGTCGCCGACGCACCGGACACCCGGATCGGCGACGTGCCGCTGCTGTCCGGGGAGGAGGCCGAGCGCCTGCTCGTGGGCTACAACGCGACGGCGGTACCGCGGGTGCTGCCGGGGCTGGTGCACGTGCGGTTCGAGGAGCAGGTCCGCCGTACCCCGCTCGCGGTCGCGGTCCGTCACGAGGACCGGACCATGACGTTCGTGGAGCTCAACCGGCGGGCGAACGCGCTGGCGCACCGGCTGATCGGTGCCGGGGTGGAGCCGCACGGCGCGGTCGGGCTGCTGCTGGACCGCACGCCGCAGCTCCTGGTGGCGGCGCTGGCGGCGCTGAAGTGCGGGGCTGCGTACGTACCGCTGGACCCTCGGCTGCCGGACACCCGGATCGCCATGATCATGGAGGACACGGGGGCGGGCGTGCTCGTCACCGAGGAGGCTTACGCCTCCACCGGACCGGTGGCGCGGCAGGTGGCGGCGGGCGTGCGGGTGCTGTCGGCGGACACTCCGGTGCCGGGCGGCCCGAGCACCGATCCGCGGGTGGCGGTCGGCGAGGACGCCCTGATGTACACGATGTTCACCTCGGGGTCCACGGGCCGGCCCAAGGGCGTCGGGGTCACCCACCGCAATGTGGTGGAGCTGGTCACCGACCGCTGCTGGGACCACCGCAACCACCGGCGGATGCTGGTGCATTCGGCGATCGGCTTCGACGCCTCCACCTACGAGCTGTGGGTGCCGCTGCTGAACGGCGGGGAGCTGGTGTTCGCGCCGGGTTCCGGTACGGATCTGGCGGAGCTGGACCACACGATCCGCGCCCACGGGGTGACCGCCGCCTACTTCACCATGGGTCTTTTCCACATCATGGCGGACGAGGGTCTCGACACCCTCAAACTGCTGGACGAGGTGTGGACCGGTGGGGACGTGGCGTCCCCGGCCGCCCTCCAGCGGGTGCTGGACCACTGCCCGGACACGGTCCTGGTGCACAGCTACGGTCCGACCGAGGCCACGTTCGCCTCGCACCACCAGCGGCTGGACACGGACTGCCGGGTACTGCCGGGTGTGTTCCTCGGCGCCGCTCTGGACAACACCCGGGTGTACGTCCTGGACGGGGCGCTGCGGCCGGTGCCGGTGGGCGTCGCCGGGGAGATGTACATCGCGGGCACCCAGGTGGCCCGGGGCTATCTGGGCCGGCCGGGGCTGACCGCGGAGCGGTTCGTCGCCGATCCGTTCGCCGCCGGTGGTGAACGGATGTACCGCACGGGCGATCTGGTGCACTGGACGGCGGGCGGTGAACTGCGGTTCCTGGGAAGGGCGGACGGCCAGGTCAAACTCCGCGGCTTCCGCATCGAGCCCGGTGAGATCGAAGAGACCCTGGCCCGGCATCCCGATGTGGGACGGGCCGCGGTGGTCGTCCTCGACGACGGTCCGGGCGGCAAACGGCTGGTGGCCTACGCGGTACCGCGCGCCGGGCGGACCCCGACGGAGCAGGGGCTGCTGCGCTGGGCTGCCACCGAACTCCCGGAGCACATGGTGCCGTCGGCGCTGATGCTGCTGGACGACATCCCGCTGACCGTGAACGGCAAACCGGACCGCGGGGCGCTGCCCGCGCCCGCTCCGGCCGCCGCCCCGTCGGGACGGGCGCCGAGGACTCCGCGCGAGGAGGTGCTGTGCGGGCTGTTCGAGGAGATCCTCGGGGTGACGGGTGTCGGCATCGACGACAGCTTCTTCGCCCTGGGCGGGCATTCGCTGCTGGGCGTCCGGCTGGTGAGCCGGGCCCGGACGGCGCTCGGGCTGGAGCTGGGCGTCCGGGACCTGTTCCGCACACCGACGGTCGCGGGGCTGCTCGCGGACGAACCGTCGGGCTTCGACCCGATGGGCGTCCTGCTGCCGCTCCAGCCCGGCGGCACCCGGCGTCCGCTGTTCGCGCTGCACCCCGGCACCGGTGTCGGCTGGACGTACGTGGGACTGGCCCGGCATCTGGGCCCGGACCAGCCGCTGTACGCGATCCAAGCCAGGGCGCTGTCGGAGCTGGGGCACCGTCCGGAGTCGGTCGAGGAGATGGCCCGCGAGTATCTGGAGCACATCCGGCGGGTCCAGCCGCAGGGCCCGTACCGCTTCCTCGGCTGGTCGTTCGGCGGCACCCTGGCCCATGCGCTGGCGGTGATGCTGGCGGAGCAGGGCGAACGGACCGAGTTGCTGGCGATGATGGACGTCCATCTGGTGCCGACCGAACCCGAACGGCGCCGGATGACTTCGGCGGAGAAGCGGGAGATGCTGGTCGGCGACGCGACCGACGAGCCCGAGGACGCGCCCTTCGACGTGGCGGGGCTGATCGGGCTGGTCCGGGAGAACGATCCGGTGCTGGGTGGTTTCTCCGACGACGAGATCCGTTCGGTGATCGGCGCCTCCATCGACCATGCGGAAATCGTAAGAATCTATGCGCCCCGTCCGGTGAAGACGCAGATGCTGTTCTTCGCGGCCCGGGGAGATGGCGCCCCCGAGAGCACACTTTCACGATCCTGGATTCCCTATGTCGACGGCACCGTCGAACAGCACACCATCGGGGTCATCCACACCAGGATGGGCGAGCCCGAACCCCTGGAAAAAATCGGCCTTATCCTTTCCGACGCTTTGAGGAGCCTGTCATGACAAACTCCACCAACCCATTCGACGACCCCGACGGCATCTTCCACGTGGTGGTCAACGATGAGGGGCAGCACGCCCTGTGGCCGGTCTTCGCGGACATCCCCGCAGGCTGGGAGGGGGTTTGGGGGCCGGGCCCGAGGGACGGGGCGCTGGAGTACGTGGAGGCCAACTGGACCGACATCCGGCCGAAGAGCCTGCTCGCCCAGTACGCCTGACCGGGCTCCGCCCTCCCTTTCCCCAAGACCGCCGGCCGCGGTCCGGACACACTCCGGACCGCGGCCCTTCCGTATGTCCCGGGGAATGCAACCCAGTATTCCGGGCGACCTATCCGCGCTCTTCGCGACCTCGCCGACCCGATTTCGGCGTTCCCTTTCCGTATTCCCTTTCGGCGTGCTCTTTCGGCGTTCTCTTTCTGCGCCGATTCTGCCGCCCGCAACTTCCCCTTCCCGAACCGTATCGTCCCTATATTTTCGGCATGCGACAACGGAGTTTGACGATACTGCTGACCGGTACCGCATCGGATTCCCACACCTGGAATCTGGTCTACCTCCGGCTCTTCCTGGAGGAGCGCGGCCACCGGGTGAGCTGTCTGGGGCCGTGCGTCCCCGACGAACTGCTCCTGGCTGCGTGCACGGAGTCGGCGCCCGAGCTGGTCGTCATCAGCAGCGTCAACGGTCACGGCTACCGTGATGCGCTCTCCGCCGTCCGGTCCCTGCGCTCCGCCGGGCTGGGCGTGCCGGTCGTCGTGGGGGGCAAGCTCGGTGTCGCGGGACGGACCGATCCGGCCCAGCGGGCGCTGCTGCTGGAGGCGGGCTGCGACGCGGTCTTCGACGACGGGGACGTGGAAGCGCTGCGGGCGTTCGCGGCGGACCTCGCCTCCGCCTCCCGGCCACCCCTGCCCGTGGTTCCCCGGGCCGTGCTTCCCCGGGCCGTGGCATGAGACCCGGCAGCACGGTCCTCACCGCCCCGGAGGGCCACAGGAACGGCGGCCGGGACCCCGGGGCCGCGGAGTCGTTCGGCGGGTTCGTCGCCCGGGCCGCCCGGGCCGGCCGACTCGTGGTCCAGCCGCGGATGGGCTTTTCCGACCCCGCCCGGATGCGCACGGGCCTGGCCGCCACCCGGTCCGCCGCGGCGGTCACCGTCGGCACGCTCACCATCGACAGCTACACCCGGGTCGGCGATCACGCCGGGGCGCGGGCCGCCGTCGCCGAGGGCGCCCGGCTCAACGGCTATCCGATCACCGCCCACTCCGCCGAGCGGACCCGGGCCGTGCTCGACGGCATAGCGGGTCCGGCGTTCCCGGTGCAGGTGCGGCACGGTTCGTCCCGGCCCGAGGCCATCGTCCGGGCACTCGCCGCGGCCGGTCTGCACGCGACCGAGGGCGGCCCCGTCTCGTACTGCCTGCCCTACGGGCGGACCCCGCTCGCCGATTCGGTGGAGAACTGGGCGCGGGCCTGTGAACTCCTCACGGAGCTGGTGCCCGCCCCGGACCTGCCGCACCTGGAGAGCTTCGGCGGCTGCATGCTCGGCCAGCTCTGCCCGCCCGGGCTGCTGGTGGCGCTCAGTCTGCTGGAGGCCCTCTTCTTCACCCGTCACGGCATCCGCAGTGTCTCCCTCAGCTTCGCCCAGCAGACCGACCCGGCCCAGGACGCCGAAGCCGTCCGGGCGCTGCACCGGCTGGCAGCGGAGTTCCTGCCGCCGGACACCGACCGGCATGTGGTCCTCTACACCTACATGGGGGTGTATCCGCGGACCGAACGCGGCGCGACCCTGCTACTGGAGGCTTCCGCACGGCTCGCGGTACGGGCCGGCGCCCAGCGGCTGATCGTGAAGACGGCCGCGGAGGCGCACCGGATTCCGACGGTACGCGAGAACCTGCGGGCGCTGGAGATCGCCGCAGCGACCGCGGACCTCGCCGCGCGCTCCCGGCCCCGTGCCCCGGCCGTCCCGGACCCCGCCGTGGACGAGGACGGCGACAGTGCGGTCTACCGCGAGGCACGGGCCTTCGTGGAGGCCGTCCTCGACCTCGGCGACGACCTCGGGCGGGCGCTGCGGACCGCCTTCGCCCGGGGCGTGCTGGACGTGCCGTACTGCCTGCACCCCGACAACGCGGGCCGCAGCCGCAGCTATCTGGACTCCGCCGGGCGACTGCGGTGGGCGGAGACCGGCGGCATGCCGGTACCGCCCGGAACGGCGCCGGACGGCGCCCGTACCCCACTGACCTCCGACGGGCTGCTGGCCGCGCTGTACGGCGTCGCGACCCGTTACGACACCCCGGCACCGGGCGGCCGGATCCTCTCCGCCGCCGCCTCGCCTTCCTGAATCCCGCCACCCGATCGTCTGGAGTCGACCGTCATGAAACCCGCCCGCGCAGCCGCCCCCGTCCTTCCGCCGCTCGGTGACCATCTGGCGTCGCCGCGGCTGCGGTCCGCGATGCTCGTCCAGCAGGAGGCGCTGTACGCGGCGCGCGAGTTCCTGCGCGGCGAGGGCTTCACCGAACTGCTGCCCCCGCTGATCGGCCCGGTCACCGACCCCGGCGGCCGGGGCGCCAAGGCCCTCGACGTCGACTACTACGGGCAGAAGTACAAGCTGATGACCAGCGCAATCCTCTACAAGCAGGCATCGCTACAGGGCTTCCCGCGGCTCTTCTACATCGCCCCGAACATCCGGGTGGAGCCGCCGGAGACCGCCGGAACGGGCCGCCATCTGGTGGAGTTCCACCAGATCGATGTGGAGATCGCGGGCGCGAGCCGTGAGGACGCGCAGTCGGTCGCCGCCGGGCTGCTGACCCAGGTGGTGGAGCACGTCTGGACCGCCGTGCCCGACGTGCTGCGGGAACTCGGCCGCGACGAGGCCGACTTCGCCGAGCTGCGGGCCGGGAAGTTCGACCGCTGCACCCACGAGGAGGCGGTGTCCCGGCTGGCGGCCCTCGGTCATGTGCAGAGCCCGGACGCGGAGATCGACTGGGAGGCGGAGCGGATCCTGTCGCTGGACGCCGGGCACCCGCTCTTCGTCGACGACTATCCGAAGGGCTCCCGCGGCTTCTACGACCGGGAGGACCCCGAACGCCCCGGTGTGCTGCGGAACTTCGACCTCATCGCGCACGGCGGCTACGGCGAACTGGTCAGCGGCAGCGAGCGCGAGGCCGACTACGCGACGATCGTCACCCGGATGCGGGAGAGCGGCGAGAACCCGGCGAAGTACGCCTGGTACCTGGACGTGGCGCGCCGCGGCCTCTCCCCCAGCGCGGGCTTCGGCATGGGACTCCAGCGGCTGGTCCGCTTCCTGACCGGGCTGGACGCCCTGTGGCAGGTCAGCGCCTATCCGAAGCTGCCGGGGGTGATCACGCCGTGAGTACGGGCACGGTGACGGCGGCCGGCTTTCCCGAGGAGGCGGTACGGGCCCGGGCCCGGCACGGCGCCGCGGAGGTCTTCCCGCCGTCCGGGGAGTACGGGACGGGCCTGTTCGGCGCGGGGGCCGCGGGCGGACCGGGTGTTCCGACCTCGGGGTCCGGCGGGATCCGGGCGGCGGTCGCGCCCTGGGGCGGCGGGCCGCCGGATGCGCTGGACGCCCTGCGTCCAGCACCGCCGGTGTTCATGCCGCGGCGGCTGGAGAAGCTCATCGCACTGGGCCGGGAGCCCGGCCACGACGACGTCGAACTGCACTCCGGGATCGGCGGTTTCGACGCCGCGCTGCCGGTGTATCTCTCGGCGTTCGGGTCGACCCGGGCCGGCAGTGGTGATCTCGCGGTGGCGGCGGCCCGCCAGGCGGGGCGGCTCGGGATCCCCATGGTCGTCGGGGAGAACACCGTGCCCGTCCACGGCTACCGCTCGGTGCTCCTCGCCCGGATCGAAGCCTATGCGGAAGCGGTGGGCGACGGCCCCGGCGGCGTGGTGGTGCAGCAGTCCACCGAGGACGCCGACTCGGAGGTGTGGAACCTCCTCTACAGCGACCCGGCGGTACGGGAGCTGAGGGACTCGGGCCGGCTCGGCTTCGAGCTGAAGACCGGTCAGGGCGCCAAACCCGGTCTCGGCGGAATGACGGTGGTCAGTGCCGCGGAAGCCGAACGGCTCTCCGCAGCGGGGCTGTTCACCCTCGGCGCGGAGCTGGGCCCGGACGGTTCCCGGCTGCGCTGTGCCACCCCGGGAACGTTCACCGAGGAGATCCTCCGCCAGCAGATCCGCTTCATGCGGAACAACTTCCCGCTCGCCGGGGTGTGGGTGAAGTTCCACCCGGGCCGGGACCTCGGCACGGCGGCGGCGACGGCCTGGGCCGCCGGGGCGGACGCGGTGACCGTGGACGGCGCCGAGGGCGGTACGGGCTGGGCGCCCCGGGTCTTCCTGGACGGTGTGGGGCTGCCGCTGGCCGACTGCCTCGGCCTGGTCGACCGGCCCGAGGGGGCGAGCCTGCTGGCCTCCGGCCGAATGTGGGAGGGCGGCCGGGCGGTCCGAGCCCTGGCGCTCGGCGCCACGGCCGTCGGTCTGGGCCGGGCCGCGCTGCTGGCCGTGGACGAGGACCGGGAACACGGTCTGGAACGGCTGGTGGAAGCCCTCGCCCTGGAGTTGAGGCTGCTCCTCCACGCCCTGGGCCAGTACCGTCCCGGGGACCTGACCCGTGCGGACCTGTGGCCGCCGCCGGCGGCGGGCCGGCCCGTGCCCGCCGGGGCGGCGGGGGGTGGGCGGCCGTGATCCCGTCGGAGCACGATCCGGGCGCCGGGTCCGGGAGCACGGGACCGTCGCGGACTCCGCCCCCGGTGGACGGCTCCGCCCGGGACGGCGGACCGGCCGGGACGGGGCGGGGATCCGCGGAGGCGATCACGGTACGGCGGCCTCCGCCCGGCCGCACCCGCGGGCCCGCGCGAAGGGACGGTTCGGCTTTTGGCAGCCGCGGAGCGCGGCCCCGATCGGCTGGGCAGCGCCGGACCGTGCGGGCCCGGTTCCTACCCGATGCTTCGCTGCCCGTGCTGACCGTGGTGCCGAAGACCCCGGCCGCCGCGGCCCGGGCCGCCGGACGGGCCGCCGCGCGACGGCTCGCCCGCACCGGACGGGCCCATATCGGCGGCCTTCTGGAGCTGCGGGTGCTCGGCGCGCCCGGCGGTCCCGCGGCGCCTGCCAGCGCAGCCGAGCGGGCCGCCGTCCGGGCCGTCACCGCCGCCTTTCCCCCATTAGCCACGAACCGGAGGACCGCCCCATGACCGTGACCGAGACGGACCCGCCCGCGGAGTCCGCCACAGTGCCCTGGGGCCGGGTCGGCGTCCTCGTCGGCGGCCAGGCCGCGGTGCAGCTCGGCAGCTTCGCCCTGCTGATCGCGATGAACTGGACGGCCGTACAGCTCGGCGGCGCCGGGGCGGTCACCCTGCTGATGCTGGCCGCGACCGTGCCGCGGGCCCTGATGCTCATCTTCGGCGGGGCGCTGGCCGATGTGCTGGGGCCGCGGTTCGTGCTGCTGCGGACGACCTCCGCGCGGGCGGCGCTGCTCGCGTTCGGCGCGGTGGTCACCGCCACCACCCAGCAGTTGTGGCCGCTGGTGGGGATCGCGCTGCTGGAAGGCGTCCTGCTGGGGATGGCGGGACCGGCGTCCGGGACGCTGCTGCCCCGGTTCGCCCGCGGCGATCAGCTGGCCCGCGCCAATTCGGCGTATGCGACGGTGCTCCGGGTCGCCCCAGTGCTCGGCGCGCCCGTCGGGGCCTGGCTGATCACCGTCGGCGAACTGTGGGTGGCCATGCTGACGGCCGCCGCGACCGGAGTGGTCTGGCTGGGCTGTCTGCTGTTCATCACCCGGGGCTTCACCCGGCCCGCCCGGCAGGTGGGCGGCCGGTCGCTGCTGCGGCGCTCCGGCGACGGCTTCCAGCTGTTGGCGCGGTACCCCCGGCTGCGCTGGATGTTCGTCACATCCCTCTGCCTGGACATGGCGTTCAGCTGGCCGGTCGAGGTGGCCCTGCCGCTGCTCGTCCATGAACGGGGGTGGGGCGTCGGTGCGGTGGCCATGGTGCTCGCGGCGTTCAGCCTCGGCGCGCTGGCCTCCAGCGCGCTGGGCGCGGCCTTCGCGCACCGCATTCCGGTGTTCTTCCGGCTGGTGGTGACCAGTGCGGGCCTCGCGGCCGGCATCACGGTGATGGCGCTGATGGGCTCGCCGGGGTCGCTGACTGCGGTGGCCGCGGGGGTCGGCCTGCTGTCGGGTCTCAACGGCCCGGCGATTGTGACGCTGTATCAGCAGGCGACGCCGGAGGGCCGGATGGGGGCGGCGATGTCGACCCTCGCCCTCGCCGGAATCGGTGCCGCGCCGCTGTCGATCGCCCTGTTCAGCTCGTTGTCGCTGGTGCTCGGGGTGGAGCGGACCTGGCTGCTGTGCGGGGCGGTCGCGGCCGTCTCACCGGTCGCGGCGCTTCTCGCACTGCGGGCACGCCCGCCGGCCGTGGACCCCGGTGGACCCCCGGCGGGCGGGGACGGCACCGGATCCCCGGGACCGGCGCCTTCGGTAAAGGACTCTTCGGAAGCTCTCGCCGTACCACCCGTACCACCCGTACCACCCGTATCGGCCTCCGACCACGACGGCCGCGACGACCGCGACGGCGTTCCTCTGGAGGCCGGATCCGGACGCCCGGTTCCCACTGCCTCGGCACCGGCCGGGGGTCCGGCGTACGCCGCCGGCCGCGAGCCGCCGCGCGAAGGAGCACCGCACCCGTCCGGCGAACCCGTCCCCCTCCCCACCTGATCCGCGCCCGCGCCCTGCGGCGCGGGCGCATCCCCATGCGAACTGGAGGCACCCCATGGCAGCGCCGGCCATCGGACAACTGCTGGTCCCCCGCAGGCTCTCCGGCTCCGGACCGGGCACCCCGGCCGCCCCGGCCCCGACGGGGCCGGGGCTGTGGCTCGTGGACACCACCGAGTACCGGGCGTACGCAGCCGGGCAGGCTCCCGGCACCCTCGACACCCTGGAGCTGGCCCGCGCCGCGGAGTTCGTGCGGGCGGCCGACCGCGACGGCTATGTGTGCGCCCATGTGGCGCTGCGCCGGCTGCTGGGCGCGTATCTGGGAATGCCGGCCCGTGACGTGGTCGTGGAGCGCGCTCCGTGCGTGCACTGCGACGAACCGCACGGCAGGCCCGTCGTGCCCGGCGGGGCCCTGCACTTCTCCCTGTCGCACTGCGACGGGCTGAGCCTGCTCGCCTTCGCGGTGACGCCCGTCGGCGTAGATGTCGAGCCCGTGCCCGAAGCCGCGGCGGTAGCCGAATCGGCCGATGTGCTGCACCCCCGGGAGGCCGCCGAACTCGCCGCCCTACCCGCGGACGAACGCCCCCTGGCGTTCACCCGGGTGTGGACCCGCAAGGAGGCATATCTCAAGGGGACGGGCGTGGGACTGGCCGCCGATCCGTCCATGGACTACGTGAGCGCAGGTCCGGTGCCCGTCTCGCCGCCGGGCTGGACCCTCGGCGACGTTCTCGCGCCCGAGGGCCACCACGCCGCCCTGGCCCTGGCCGACCCGCCCGACGACCGCTGACGGGTCGGGCGGGGCGGTGTCCGGGGCTCCGGGCCGTACAGCAACCGGTGCCCCGGGCGGCGTACGCTCCGAGCGGGTACCACTCGCCCCTCGTACAGCACGGTGCGGCGGACGTCGCACCACGAACCCGCGGTACGGCGTTGGTCGTACCGCGGGTGCGCGCACGCAGCCGGGCGGCGGCTCCTCGCCGTACCACCGCATATGCGAAACGGCCGGGGGGGGGGGGGGGGGCGGGCCCCCCCCCCCCCCCCCACGCCCCGGCCCCCGGCGGGGCCACCCCCCCCGCCCGGCGC
>NZ_JBHYZO010000008.1:23982-28605 GCF_042753785.1 Streptomyces sp. NPDC059256
TTTTTTGTTGTTTTTTTTTTTTTCTTGCGTGTGGGGCCGGGGCTGATGAAAGCTCTATATATGGCGGGGGGGGGGGGGGGGGGGGGGGCCCCCCCCCCCCCCCCCGGCCGTACCCCTGTCCGCGGCGGTCAGCCTCCCGCGGTGCCGGACGGCCTCTCGGGGGAGGGTCCGTCCGGGGACTGCGCGATCCACTCACCGAGCTGTTCGAGCGTGGTCGCCGGATCCGCGACCAGTGTGGTGAGGGTGTCCTCCTGGAGGACCGCCGTGGCCACGGCCGGGCAGCGGTGGCAGGCGGACACCCCGGTCTGCTGCCACCACTGGCACCGGCTGCGGAGATGACACCGTGGGACCGACCGGGTCTCACCGGCCTCCGGGAGCACCCCGACCCGCTCCACGAGCGTGCAGTCGTTGCCCCGCCGGTGGACGCACGCAGACACGCAGTGCGAGGCAAACCTCAGCACCCGGGTCGGTTCGATGCCCTCCGGTACGGCTCCGAGCACCTCGGCGGCCGGCATCGGCCGCTCCAGGTAGACGACCGCGCCGTCCTGACCGGAACGGACCCCGAGCACCTGCGATTCGGGCCGGTCCGGGCGTCCGCTCGGGCACCAGGTGACCGGGGACCCCCCGGGGCCCGCCGCCGGGCCGGACTGCTCGGCTGCGGTCCGCGCCGCTCCCACGGTGTCCATGGTCAGGCCCCGGTCACTTCGGAGGCGTGATAGCCGGCCGGGCAGCAGCTGATTTCGCCGGTCTGGGCGCTCTCCCGCTCGACGGCCTTCGCCAGGTGGGCGTGGAACTGCTCGGCGGAGGCGATCCGTTCGGCGGCGGGGGCGGCGGTCGCCGGGGCGGTGGATCCGATGGCCATCCCCGCGGCGAGCACCACCGCCGCACCGCCTGTTGCCAACCGGTTCTTCTTCTTCATGGGCACTCCCAGCGCGTAGGGCGCAGCCACGGCCTCTCCGGAGCTGTCCGCCCGGCACGACCGTAGGGCCGCAGGGAGTGTCCGAGCGGCAGTCCCAGCGGCAGTTGGCCGCTGCATCTGATGCGTCTCACCCCTGCCGAGCAGAACAACCACTTCTCTCCGGCAGCGGCACGATGGGCGCGTGCGTACGACGCCCTGGAGCGGGCGATCAAGCGCGACCCACAGGATGAACCGTGGGTGGTCAGGCTGGCCGATCAACTGCACCGCACGGGGCGCGGGCTGGTGACCGGTATCGCTGCTTCCGTGGCCGAGCCGGTGAGCGCAGCAGACGTGCAGCACATGGATCACTCCCAGAACGTCCCATCGACGGGCGACGGGATTCCCTGCACGGCACGCACCCCGCGGGCCGGCGGGGATGGTCCCCCTGATCACCTCGGCGTGGTCACGACCCGACCCGGACCGTGGCCCACCCCCGCGCACGCCGGGGTGGGCTCGCCCCCGCCCCGGTGACGGGGCGGGGGCGAGGGGGTTTCAGGTGGGGGTCGGGAGTGGTGGGGGTCAGGGGATGGTGATGAAGCGGGCGGTGCTGGGGACTCCTTGGGCGTTGAGGGCGAAGAGCATGTAGGTGCCGGGGAGGACGACGCCCTTGTCGGCCGGGATGGAGACCGTATGGGTGTTGGCGCCCGCGGGGGTGGAGGTCAGGGGGACGCGCCGCTGGTCGTTGTCGGTGGAGTGGGTCGCGGCTGCCGCCCGCATCAGCACGAAGGAGGCCACCGATCCGCCGGTGGTGACCGTGAGCGAGGTGCCCGCGGGGGCCTGGGGCGGTACGCCGCCGGTGATGGCGGGACGCGGTTTGGGTGAGCCGTCCGCGTTGAGCAGGTACGGCGGGGTGAACACGGCCCCGTCGGCGTGGTTGGTGGCGCAGTCGCCGCAGAGGCCGCCGCCGCCGGAGAAGATCCGGCCGTCGGGCAGCAGGTTCGCCACGCTGTGGTAGTTCCGCGGGATGGCCATGGTGGCGAGCGGGGTGAAGCTGCCGGTCGCCGGGTCCCACAGTTCGGGGGCCAGCACGGAGGTGGCGTCGCTGAACGGCACGGGGTACGACTGGCCGCCGAAGACGGCGACCTTGCCGTCGGGCATGACGACGCTGTTGCCGAAGGCGCGGGCCTGGTCCATGTCGCCCGTACGCGCGGCCTGGACCTGGCCGCCGTTGATGCTCACGGTGTACGCGCGCCGGGTGGCGGGCACGTTTTCGTACGCGGGCGAGCCGCCCAGGGTGAGCAGTTTGCCGATGTCGTACGCGACGGCGTTGCCGGTCATGGCGTCCTGGCTGTCGGCGCGGGTGCCGGCCGGGGTGACGCTGCCGTTCCCGGTGGTGGTGATCCAGTTCATCTGCTTGCTCGGGCCGAGTTGGAGCACCTTGCCGCCCGAAGTGGCGTACAGCCACATGTGGTTGTCGGCGCGGTAGGGGCCGGCCGGGTCGGCGGTCATGGTCGAAGTGGCCGGGACGCCGGGGAGCTTGCGCCAGGTGGAGGTGTTCGGGGACCAGACCTCGCCGGCCTTGTCACCCGGGGCTCCGCTCCAGGACCCGCCGAGGACGAAGGCTTCGCCGGTGGAGAGCAGGGTCATCGACTGGTAGCCGCGGGCGATGTTCATGTTGCTGGTCGCGGACCAGGTGTCGGTGGCCGGGTTGTAGATGCTGGCCTTCTCCGCGTTGCTGCCGCCGGTGACCAGGACCCGGCCGTCGGCGAGCATCGCGATGCCCGGGCAGAACATGTCGTGGCCGGTGTTGTCGACGCGGCGCTGGGTGACCTTGCCCGTCTTCAGGTCGAGGATCGCGGTCTGGGTGTAGCCGTTGCTGCCGCCGAAGCGGTCGACCGCGTAAGCCGACCAGGCCAGGAGCTTGTCGCCGGGCAGGACGGCGGTGGCCACCGGTACGAGGGGGAATCCGGTGATCCGGCCCCAGGCGCCGTGGGTGGCCGGGTTGGCCGGTCCGCTCAGGCGTATCTCGGCGGCAGTGGTCCAGGGCCCGCGGTTGCCGGCCTCGCCGGTCGCGGTCAGGCGTACGTAGCGGGCGGTCGCGGTGCGGGTGAAGGTGGCGGTCTTGACGGTGTCGTCGTCGCGCCAGGTGCCCGCCGCGACCGGGGTGCCGAAGGTGGTCCCGTCGGTGCTGGTGGTAACGGTGTACGCGCCCGCGCGCCCGTTGGGGCCGTCGTTGCGGGGCTGGTAGACGAGGGCCGAGACGGCCGTCGTGCGGTTCATGTCGATGGTGATGCTGTGCGGCAGCGGGGCCGAGGTCCCGGCATACCTGCTGTGCCAGATGGTGGCCGCGTTGCCGTCGAGGACGTTGGCCGCGCGACCGTTCTCGGCAACGGTCTCCTCATCGCTCGCCGTGGCCGTCCATCCGGTGCGGGGCAGGTCGACGGTGGCGGCCGGGGTTCCCGGGTCGCCGAGCAGGTTGAGCTCGGCGGCGGTGCTCCACGGGCCACGGTTGCCGGCCTCGGTGACGGCGGTGAGGCGGACGAACCGGGCGCCCGTCGGGGCGAATCCGAGGGTCTTGGCGGCGGCGTCGTCCGCGAGGGTGCCGGTGGCGACGGGACTGCCCCAGTTCTGCCCGTCCGCGCTCATGCTGATGCTGTACTCGCCGACGCGCCCGTTGGGGCCGTCGTTGCGGGGCAGGTAGACGAGGCCGGAGACGACCGCCGTGCGGTTCATGTCGATGGTGATGCTGTGCGGCAGCGGGGCCGAGGTCCCGGCATACCTGCTGTGCCAGATGGTGGCCGCGTTGCCGTCGAGGACGTTGGCCGCGCGACCGTTCTCGGCAACGGTCTCCTCATCACTCGCCGTGACGGTCCATCCGGTCCGGTCGAGTAGCGGAGCCGCGGGCTCCATGGCGTTCGCCGGGGCCGCGGCGTGGTGCGGCGACGCCTTCGCCGCCTGCTGGCCGACTGGTGAGGACGCCGGCCGGAGCGCTGGCCCGTCGGGGCCGCCGCCCGGCCCGGTACTCGCCACGCCGAGCCATGGCGTGGCCCCGACGAGCAACGAGCCGAGGGCAAAGGCGACGAGCAGAGGGGAACGGCGTAACGCTCGGGGGAGAGCGGGGGTACGTCTGGGCTGCAATCGGACCTCCTGGGCAGACCGCGGAAGCGGAAAGGGAACGGTGAAGCGCCGACATCGGTTGTGAGCCCGCTGTGGGCCAGCTGTGAACCCCTTGAACATAAGATCGTCGCACGTTAACTCGGGCGGAAAACAAGCGAGTTGACGCAAAACCTCCGCCCTTGTACGCGAAGCCGACCCTTCCGCCGGATGAAACCCACACCACCCATGCCGCCCGGACGGCGAACGCCCTCTGCCGGGCCCTCAACGCCCGTCTCGGGAGATCTCACCCAGTAGAGCGCCCTCGGCGCAAACCGCCCGGCCGGGCACCCCTGACAGGGCGATGCCAGGAGGGCGCGGCGTACCCGTTTCCTCTTCGCCGTGACCGCGGCGGTCCGAATCGCTGCCGTAGGGCCGAGAAGCCATGGCCCGGTCCGGTGTCCCGCTCGACGAGGGGATCTGAAGAAGCGTCGACGAGAGGTACGGACGACGGCGGGCCGTCGAACCCGGGCGTGGGGGGGGGGGGGGGAGGCGCGGTGCGGTCCGCCGAGGCGGGCGGGGGGCGGGGGCTGGGGATGTACGTGAGGGCCGCGGGGGGGGTGGGGTGGTGG
>NZ_JBHYZO010000008.1:28615-231870 GCF_042753785.1 Streptomyces sp. NPDC059256
GTGCCCGGCATCTGGGGGTATTTTTATATCGCGTCGGCTTGTGGTCGGGTGGGGGGGGGGCGGCGCCCCGGGGGGGGGGGGGGGGCCCCGTGTTCCTCGCCCCCCCCCGCGGCGGGTCGGGTTCTCCCCTTCACTCCGTCAGAGGCGCTCTGCCCAGGGTGTGTTCACGCGGATCCGCGCCCGCGGTACCGACGCACGGAACGGGCTCCTCTCCCCGGTTCCGGTGTCTCCGGCCTTCGGCGGCGCCCCGATGCATCCGGCTCGGGAGCCGGGCCGCTGCACACCGCAGCCCAGCCGATCCGTGCCGCTCAGCCGGTCGGCGCCCCTTCCCCGCCCCCTGGATTGGGGCATGGCACCAGTGTGGGCGCGTCCAGTTGACCTGGCTGGGGCCAGTTGGCGAACACTTCGGTGTAACTGTGGCTCATGATCTCCAGCACGGTGCCCCACGGGTCGGTGGTGTAGGCGAGTGTCCAGGGACGTCCCGGCACAAACGCGTACGGTGCCGAGATCAGTGTGCCGCCCGCTTCGGTGACGCGGGTGACCATGGCCGCGACGTCCAAGTACGTCAGACAGAGGTGCCATGGGCCGCGGTCGAGGTAGGGCACCTGTTCCTGGGGCGGTCGTGGCCCATGGGTGGGCGGATCGATGAACTGGAACAACTCGATGCCCACGCCGTTCGCGGTGAGCAGGTGTGCCTGCCATGCCTGACGAAACCGGTGCCCCAGCACCATGCCGGCCTCGGTGTGCCCGGCCGGGGCGAGTACCCGCGGTCCCATGATGCAGCGGAAGCCGAAGACCTCCCCGTACCAATCGATGGCGGCGTGGATATCGGGGACGGTCACTCCGATGTGGTTGACCGTCAGGGCGGCCATCGGGGTGTTCGGCATCGGTGACTCCTCGGTGTTGTCGAGGTCTTGAATGATGGAATGTATCCGATTTCTGCGTTCGAGGTCTTTTAAGTGAGGTTAGCGAGGAATATCGTCGCCGAATGTATCCAATCACTTGTTCAGGCTGCGATTCCGCCTGCTGTAGAGAGGATCGACGATGACCCGTTTGCGCCGAGCCGTGGTTACCGCGGTCGCCAGCGCGATGGCGCTGCTTCTGACGGGTTGTGGAGACCTGTCCGTTGTGCCGGCGAAGTTCAGCAGTACGGGAAGTCTCGACGGCAAGCGCGCGACCATAGTCGCGTTCATGGTCTCGACGGCCAACCACTATGTAGGGGCCGAGGTCAAGGCCATGCGGGCGGAAGCCGCCCGGTTGAACTACCGGCTGGAGGTCATTGACAACAAGTTCGATCAGACCGAGCAGAATCAGCAGGTCCGGCAGTTCCTCGCGTCCGGCAAGCCGGCCGCGGCCTTTGTCTACTGGCCCGCCAACAACGACACGGGGATCAACTCGGCCCGGCTCCTCGCCGCCAGGGCGCCCGTGGTCCAGCTCAGCGGAAGGGTGCTGCCGCAGGCCGAGCCGTACATCACCGCTCGCCCCGGCCAGGACAATGAGGCCATCGGCACCACGATGGGCACCATGGCCCTCAAGGCGGTGGACGAGTCCAGGGCCAAGGGAGTGAAGTTCCGCGGCCCGAAGGGCAAGCCCAACCTGCTGGAGATCACCTACCCCTCCGGGTACGAGGCCGGAGTGGTGCGACACAACGCGTTCTTCGACCGGGTCGGCGACGCGTTCAACCTGCTCTCCACCGAGAACGCGAAGTCCCCCGACGCACAAGGGGGTTTCACCGCCGCCAGCCAGGTGCTGTCCAAGTACAAGGGCGAAGGCATCGACATCGTCGTCGCCGGTTCGAACAACATCGGCACCGGTGTGGTCAAGGCTCTCCAGCAGTACGGTCTCCAGCCGGGCAAGGACGTCACCGTCGTGGTGGGCGACTTCTCCGGCGACCAGCAGCCACTGATCAAGGGCCAGATCTACTCGGCGGTGCTCCAGTCACCGGTGATCGAGGGAATCCTCGCGGTCCAGACCGTGGCCCAGCTCCGGTCAGCGGGCAAGGTCATCGACGGCACCGTGCAGTTGCCGGAAGCCCTGGTCCAGCCCCCGCTCTCGGACACCGCGCCGAGCCGCTTCACCTATATGCCGCATCCGGCGATCACCCCGCAGAATTACGAATCACTGCGTGTGTGGGGCCGCTCCATCCGGGAGTTGCAGTTCTGATGTCAGCACACACCCACCCACGTCTGCGGGTCGAGGGCATCTCCAAACGCTACGGCGCCGTACAAGCGCTCTCAGATGTCGCCCTGGAGGTCCGTCCGGGCGAGGTCATGGCCCTGCTCGGCGAGAACGGCGCCGGCAAGAGCACCATCGTCAAGGTGCTCTCCGGGCTGGTCCGCCCCGACTCCGGCACCGTGCAGATGGACGGCCATCCCATCGATCTATCCACATCGGGAGCTTCCCAAGCAGCCGGCATCGCCGTGGTGCAGCAGGAGTACAGCACCGTCGGGGCGCTGAGCGTCGCCGAGAACCTCCTGCTCGGACAGCGCGGCACCCGCCTCTGGTGGAACCGCCGCTTCCTGACCCGGAACGCGGATGAACTGCTGGAGCGCGTTGGGCTCGGGCACCTCGACAGCCGCACCCCCGTCGAGGAGCTCTCGGTCGCGGAGATGCAACTGCTGGAGATCGCCCGTGTCCTGGCAAGATCGGCCACCTTGATGATCCTGGACGAACCGACCGCGGCCCTGTCCCAGGCCGAGGCCGCCCTGGTGCTGAGCACCGTCCGCTCACTCGCCGAGCAGGGCACCAGCATCATGTACATCACCCACCGGCTTGAAGAGGTGTTCGCGGTCAGCGACCGGGTCACCATCTTCCGCAATGGCCGTAGCTCCGCCCCCGAGGAGACCGCGAGCCTCGACACACCCCAGATAGTCCGACGCATGTTGGGACGCGAACTCGGCGATATGTTCCCCGGGCCGGGTCACATCGATGACAACGCGCCGGTCCAACTCTCGATCACCGGGCTCACCGCCCCTGGCGTCGAGGCTCCGATTGACCTGTCGGTCCGACGTGGCCAGATCATCGGTCTGACCGGACAGCTCGGCGCGGGAGGATCGGCGTTGTTGAAGGCGCTGGCCGGCTTCCTCCCGACCCTGTCGGGCACGGTGGAACTCGCGGGCGAGAAGGTCGAGTTGACCAGCCGGCGCGGTGGAATCGCCGCGGGAGTCGCCTACTGCTCCCCCGACCGCAAGCGCGACGGCATCTTCGACGGCCTGTCGATCGAGAAGAACCTCTCGTCGCCCTGGCTGGATCGGGTGTCCCGGTTCGGCGTTCTCTCCAAGCGCGAGGAGCGCACCGTCGCCACCCGGTCGGCGGAGAGCTTCGCGTTGGACACACGGCGGCTCGGCTCCTCCGTCGGCACACTGTCCGGAGGTAACCAACAGAAGGTCGCGGTGGGCAAATGGCTGGGCTGCGACCCGCGCGTCCTGCTGGTCGACGAGCCGACCCGCGGTGTGGACGTCGGCGCCCGGGCCGAGATCTACAAGCAGCTGAGATCCCTGGCGGATGACGGCATGGCGGTTGTCGTCTGCTCTTCGGATACCAATGAGATCTTCGGCCTGTGCGACGTCATCGGCACATTTCACCGGGGCGTGCTCTCCTCGCTGGCACCAAAGGCGCAGTGGACCGAGGAGACGCTCGTCCGCGAGGTGATGCACAGCGGGAACACACCGTCCGAGACATCGAGTGAAGTGGGCTCGCCATGACAGACACCACCGCCAGTGCGCTGGTCGCACGTCGGCAAGAGGCCTCGCAGAGGCTGACGCGCTGGGCCATTCCCACCGTGTTCGCGGTCCTGGTCGCCGTGGCGGCGGCCACCACATCCGACTTTCTGACCTTCGACAATCTGCGGGGCGTACTGATCAACACCGCGGTGACCGGTATCGCCGCCGTCGGTATGACCACCATCACCCTGTCGGGCAACCTCTTCTCACTCGGCGCCGGCCAGTCCGCGATGCTGGCGTCGATCCTCTTCATGTGGGTCGCCTCCTCGGGCGGTTCACTGGTGCTCGGCATCCTGCTGGCCCTCGTGGTCCTGGTGGCGATCGGACTGCTCCAGAGCCTCGCCGTGGCCGCCGGGCTGAACCCGGTCGTCACCACCATCGCCGCCGGCGCGTTGATCTACGGCGCGGTCGCCGGAATCACCGGCGGAGCGGTGGTGTCGGCACCCACCTCGGCCGTGGGTGAACTCGCCGCCTTCGACCTACTGGGGATTCCACTACCGGTCTGGGTGTTCGCCGCCTTCACCGGCGCGGTCTGGCTGTTCGTCGAACGCACCACATCCGGCCGGCGTCTGCTGCTGGTCGGGTCGAACCGGGAGACCGCGGTGATGAGCGGGATCTCCGTTCGCGCCGCCACCGCCTGGGCGTTCGCCATCACATCCATCGGCCTGGCCATCGCGGGCATCTTCTCCGCGAGCCAACTCGGGCAGGTCACCGCCAACAACCTCTCCGAGTTGACGGTCGACGCCGTTGCCGCAGTGCTCGTCGGCGGAACAGCGGTCAGCGGTGGCGAGGGATCGGCCGTGCGGTCGGCCGTCGGTGCGCTGGTGATCGTCGTGCTCCAGAACGTCCTGCTCCTGCACGGGCTGCCGACCGGGGTTCGGATTCTCACCGAGGGAATCCTCCTGGTCGCCGTCGTCTCGGTCCTGCACATGGCCCGTCGGAAGGCAATGCGATGAATGAATCGACCATGGGGCGGAGCATCGGCAGAGCCACCCGTGCCTACGGTGTCCAAGGCGGCGTGCTGCTGGCACTGCTGGTGATCCTCTTTGCGATCGTTCCCGAGTTCACCGTCGGAGCGGCGGTCTTCGGCACGCTCGACGGCGTCGCGCTCATCGGAATCACCGCCGCCGGACTCGCGGTCACCATGATCGCCGGGGAACTGGACATGTCAGTAGGGTCCATGGCCGCCCTCGCCGGAGTGATCTCGATCCGAGCGGGCGAACTCGGGCTCGTTCCCGCCATCCTCATCGGCACCCTGGCCGGGCTCGTCCTCGGGCTGGCCCAAGGCCTACTGATCGCCCGCTTGCAGATCAGTTCACTCGTCGTCACCGTCGGGACCTGGATCGGATTCAGCGGCCTCGCGCTGGTGCTCGCCGATGACCGGCCCATCGGTCTGGACCGTCTGACCACCACCGATCCCCTCCTGGTGGAGTGGCTCTCGATGACCCCGGCGACGCTCATCGGGATCGGAGTCATCGCCCTGCTCGGCCTGTTCCTCGGTTTCAGTCGGTTCGGACGGGAGATCTACGCGGTCGGCGGGGCCCGCCGGGAAGCCAGAGCCGCCGGGGTACCGGTCAACGCATCGCTGGCGACGGCCTTCGGGATCTCGGGAGCCTGTGCCGCGCTGGCCGGTTCGATCGCCTGTATGCAGGGCGCGTCCGCCGACCCGCGCGGATTCACCACGCTTCTCCTCAGCGCCGTGTCCGCCTGTCTGATCGGTGGCATCAGCCTGTACGGCGGGCGCGGCAACGCCATCAATGTGACCCTCGGCGTACTCATCCTCTGCCTGATCATCGCCGGGGCCACCGCGGCGGGCGCGCCCACCTATGTCACCGGACTGGTGACGGGCGGGCTGCTGATGCTGGTCGTCACCATGGAGTTCGTCCTGGACCGTACCGTCGCGGTGCGCAGGCTGAACGCCGCACGCTCCCGTCACGCCGCGGCTCTGCTGGCCGGGATGGGCCGACCCGGTACTCCCCTGGCCGCCGCCGCTCCACCGCCTGGACCAGGAAAGACCCTCTGACCGGGCAGCCGGCTGAAATCCGTGATCCCGGGGCAGTCCGGAAACGCTCCGGGACCACGGCGACGGCGGCAGCACCCTCTACGCAGCCGGCCGACACACCGGACTACACACCCACAACATCCACCCCCAACGGCTCGCCGACACCGTCTGCAAGCGCGCCGGCTCGGGACTGACCCGCGCCGAACCGCGCGATGGGGCGCACAGGCCGCGCGTCCGCGACGTGTTTCCTCTGGCCGCACAGGCACCGGGCATCTCGCCGGACGGCCGCGGGATGGACGGTCCGTTCTCCTATGTCACCGGGAACTGGCTGATCACCGTCAGGGGCGAGGGCTCGCCCTTCCGCCGCCGGTCCATCGGTGCGACGTGCCCGCATGCGGGACTGCAACAAGATCATGGGAGAGCGCTTTCCGACCACGGAAGGCGAGCAGAAGCGTGGGTGACCGCCGGTCGGGGTGAGCCAGAGGCTGACGAAGGCCGACGAGCACCGGTGGGCCAAGAGCCCCTCTGCCCAGTGCTGTTGGGTTCTCAAGGGTGCCTGCGGGCGAGCTGCGACAACGGCCCATTCGCATTTGGGGGCACAGCAGTGCGCACCGGATGTGCTTCCCGGTGCGCACTGTGGTCAGTTGGAGTTCTGGTTCACCAGAGACTGGTTCGGCCTAGAGTGGCCGGCAAGGCTTCTTGCTGCCGTTGTCGCTCAGCTTGTCGTCGCGAACCCATCCATATGCTCCAGTGGAGTCGTTCCTGAGGTAGGTCCAGGTTTCGGTGGTTGCACCGATCTGGGTGTAGCAGTGATAGTCCAGGGAGTGGGTCGAGTAGGCAACTCCCAGAGTGGGGCAGCTGGTCGACGAGCCGCTTCTCTGGTTGGTCCCGTCCCCCGCGGTCTTCTTCCAGGCGCTGCCGTCCTTGTCCCCGAAGCCCGTCCCGCATGACGCGTATGCGGTCGCCGGCGTTGCCAGGGTGAGGGGAAGGGCCACGGCCACTGCGGCGAGTGCCGGAACGATTGCTGCGAATCGACGCTTCACGACTCCTCCTACGGTGAGTCTTGTGACGGCACTTGGTGGCCGCCGTCAACCAGCCTCGCTCGCGTCTTCGCACGGTTCCATGGCTTTGGGTGCCAACGAGTTGGCAATGCGTGCCATGTCCGCCGGACATCGCATACCTCAGGAAGGAGCACCCGGCCACCCTGCCCGCCGGCGCCCCAGGTCTGTCAGCCTCCATGCCTGTTCCGCTGGGTGCGTGGAATCGGAGGCAGCCGGCCCGTTCGTCGTCTTGGTCCTGAGGGAAGGGCTCCGGGGCAGGCGGATTCCGGGGTGGGAACGGTCATCGGCAGGCTCCTGTGGAAGTACGGACGAACCAACAGTGCTCAGCAAGATGACAGGAGCGGAGTCGTGGCACGATGACTTTGTGGAGAGTCCTGGTCTTTCAGCGCTTCGTCGCGTGCTGATCGAAGCGGTTGTCGTGGTCGCGGCGCCTGCTTCGGATCAGGTGGCTTGGCTGGACAAGTACGACATACCGCCGGACGAGATCGCCCTGGGTTTCGATGACGCCTTCCGCTTCGCCGGGCGACTGGTCGAGGAGGAGCAGCTCAGTCGTCATGTGCTGCCCATGCTGCAGATGATCGATGAGGTCTTCAGCGAGATGTCCCAAGACACCGACGTGGATCGGTGGACGAGGGAGGCATTGTCCACCGACGCCGGGTGGGGACGCGCCCGGCACTCGGCGCGAGAAGTCCTCGCCACGGAAGGCGAAGAAGCGTCACCTCTGCCAGACATCCTCATCATTCGATGAGTCCCCAACCCGGCCCGCGCTCTAGGCTGCGGTCTCGCGCTCGATGGCGGCGAGACCGCCCACAACGACGGTGTACTGGGCAAACAGGCGCAGATGAAGGCCCTTGATCGTGGCGCCATCCTGGTTGTAGGCAGCGTGGTGGCGTGCTGCGGCGCGGAGTTCGAAGACGCTTGTCGGCGTGCTCGCCGATCACCTCCAGCCCGTCTCGCCCTCCGGATCGCCGGGCGCGGCGCCGACGCCGTCAGGTACGCGCGGGGCGCCGCCAGACGGTGATCACGAGGCCATGGAACCCGAACCGCTGGTCCCCGCGCCGGGCGCCGGGACCACCCCGAACCCGAGCACTTCGTACAAGCGCCACGGACAGCCCAGAGCAGTCACGCCGCAGTCACGCCGCCGACCAAACATGCTCACGCGGGCCCGTGACTCACAGCAGCGACAGGCGGGCGGATCGGTCTGGGAGACTACGGTCGCGGCGCTCCACGGGTCCGGGACCAAGTAAAAGAACCCGAACCGCCGTCGCACCCGGGCGGGCGGCTCCGAGGGCGGGCTGCCAGGCACGGTGACGTCGGACATCTTGTGCAGTGGAGCTTGGTACGCAAGTACGGGCTTACTCCTGCAGTTGTGCAGCAGGTGATCAACAAGAGTGCCGCGTGTCGTCCTGTCTACGGGCCGGGGCCGCCCCGGCGCTGGATCGACGCGTTTGCCACCCGGTCGTCCCATGCCTCTGCGCGGTATCGGAACTCTTCACCAGTTCTTCTGGAGATCGGCCAGTTCCAGCGTGGCCCCTGGAGAGGGGCCCGGCGGCGGGTGTGGGAGGCAGTGGGTGCCGAGCCATTCGGCTGGCGGGGCGGTGGGCGATGGACAGGGCGGACCGGCGCGCCCTCTCAGCGTCCTGTTGGATCGCCGAAAGCTCGTAGTCGGGCACCGGTACCTTCACAACCTCAAACGGTCGTTGAGAGGGTGATGAATCGGTTGTTTCAGGGCGTCGTGGTGTGCCGACACCTGGCGGTTTCCGCGACGGGGCCAGTGCGTCCGCCAGATCACTGGATGAGGCTGCGCAGGACGGGGAGACCTCCACATCGTCGATCCCGTCGAACACCAGCGGTCCCAGAACCGTGCCTCGGTCTGCATGACCAGCACCATCACCGTCCACAGCCGGCCAAAGCCGCAAACGGGATGCACCCGAGGGAGCGTCATTTATGGCTGGCCAGCGACAAGGCGTACGCCGTCTCGTACGAGTCAGTCCCTCGCAATCGAACACCGAGGTAACGCTCCGCGACGACTCCCCAAGATCTGTGCCAGAACCTCGTATTCATCGACGACAGCGCGCGCACGACGCTGCCGTCCCCCGGGCCGGGCTCGGCCTGCTGCACGCCTACGGGGCAGTGATCGTCCCCGAGGAGTCACTCATCCCCTACGCCGAACGCCTTGCCGCCCTCCGTGCCTGCCTGGGGCTTCCAACCGAGACGGAGTTCAAGTGGAACCCCGGTGACAGGCCGCTGCACAAGAACTGGGACGCGCTCCGCGAGGCCCGTCCGCAGATGCTGCAAGACACCCCGGACCTCGGTATCTCGGCCGTCGTCGTCATGTGCGCGGCGGAGCAGATGCCGGACTCCTTGGGGCAAGGAGAAGATTCAGCTGGAGATGCTCAAGTATCTCTACGAGCGCGTGTCCATGGCCCTCGATAACGCAGGCCATAGCGGCATCCTCATCGCCGACGAGCCGCCCGGCGACCGAACAGACGAGAAGCGGTGGCTGGGCCAAGCCCTGGCCCTCACCGAGAACGACACCCAGTACAGGCGTTGTGCGCCGCCACTCTCACCCGTGCAGGCCACTGACAAGGCCGCCCTCGAAAGGGAGTGATAAGCATCGGATGGACCTGCATGCGCAGGAGATCCACCACCAGTCCAGCGAGGCTGTTCGCGAGAGGTTTCGGCTTGAGCCATATGCGTGACATCAGGTGCGGGAATGCAGTGCACCAAATTTAGGATTACCCCCGATGCGTGGACCAATTGCCTGCTCCAGAGGGATCAAGTCCGGTGACTCAAATCTCCGTTGTGGTGCCCTGCTTCAATGAGTCCGAGGTCATCGAAGCGTTCCACGAAGCACTGCTCTCAACCATCGAAGCCACCCAGCAGACGTTCGAGGTCTGCTACGTGGATGACGGCAGCAGCGACGGCACCCGCTCCCTGCTGAGAGGAATCGCGGCCCTCGACCCGCGCATCCGCTACACGGCCTTCAGCCGTAACTTCGGCAAGGAAGCCGCTCTGCTCGCCGGCCTGCGCATGACCCAAGGGCGCGCGGTCGTCATGATGGACGCCGACCTCCAGCACCCACCGGAACTCCTCCCCCGCATGTTCGAACTGCACCGGCAGGGCTTCGACCAAGTAGTCGCCCAACGCGACCGCACCGGCGAAGGCGTCGTACGCACCACCCTCAGCCGTGCCTACTACAGACTCGTGCGCCACTGCATGGATGTCGACGTGGTCGACGGGTCAGGCGACTTCAGACTGCTGTCACGCCGCGCGGTGGAGAGCGTGCTGTCACTGCCCGAAAGCAACCGCTTCTCCAAAGGGATCTTCTCCTGGATCGGCTTCGACACCGTCAGTTTCACTTACCACAACTGCCAACGCGCCGCAGGGTCCACAAAATGGGGAAACAGACGGCTGCTCAACTACGGCATCGACGGCCTCCTCTCCTTCAACAGCCGCCCACTGCGCCTCGCCATCTACACCGGCCTCTGGGTCGTCCTCTCCGCTGTCGCCTACGCACTGTGGACCCTGGCGAAAGTCGCCCTGTACGGGGCCTCGGCCCCCGGTTACGCCACCTTGCTGACCGCCGTCGTCGCACTCAGCGGCATTCAACTGGTGACGCTCGGCGTCATCGGCGAATACGTGGGGCGCATCTACCACGAAACAAAGAAACGTCCGCACTACGTGATCCGCGAATCGGATGTGTCCCCACCAGTTCCCTCACCCGAGGCGCCGTCATCAGATTTGGCCGAGGCCAGTTCCGAGGTTCCTGAACGGACCAGACGAGTAGCCCGGCAATTCCTCCTCTTCATTGCGATCGGCTTCGTCAACACGGCCGTCTATTTGGCCGTGTACGTGTCGCTGAACAGATGGATTCCCTATCTCGCGGCCCATGTGCTCGGGTACGCGGTGAGCGTGGTGGGATCGTTCCTCCTCAACACGTACATCACGTGCCGGACCACCCCGACGTGGCGGGCCTTCGTCCGCTACCCACTGTCGAGCGTCGCCGGCCTCGTCGCCGCCGGTGGGCTGCTCTACCTCGCCGTCGGCCACCTGGGCATGGACAAGAACATCGCCGCCGTGGCCTCGGGGATCCTCGTCACCCCGTTGTCCTTCCTCCTCGCCCGGTGGGCCATCACCTCAGGTGCTATCGCCTCATTGCCGCAGCCTCCTCCAGGCGTCAGCTCCCGTGAGCGCCCGGCGGACGAGTCCGAGATCGCTTGACACGCCCTGGGGGTACCGCCCGTCTCAACCAGGTCCACTTGCGCGCCATGCAGGGGTTCACTCCGCACTCCTGCCGTCCCTGCACATGAAATGTCCTCGGTGTGGCATCGCCAGGATGAGAACCGGAGGTCGATCAGCACATGGCCGTGAACGGCGCGGAGGCAGCACCTCCAGAGCAACCGGAGAGAGCAGTGCGGTCCGGTCATCCACGCGAAGAGGGGGGAAGCCGGCAGCGGTGGACGGTGGCGCTCTCCTTGCTGCCTCTCGGTCTTCTGGCTGCGGCCTCATGGCTCGGACGCCACGTTCGGCCAGGTGCGGATGACTGGTGCTTTCTGCCAGCCGCGCGCGACGGCGGCATCGGCGGAATGGTTGACAAGTTCTACTTCAGGGACAACGGACGGATCGGGAACGCCCTGCTGGTCGGGCTGTACGCGAAGTTCGATATCGCGGGACACCAATGGTTCGCCCTGGTGAGTGGCCTTCTCATGCTGCTGGTCCTGTGGGGGGTGACCGTCCTGGCGCTGGGCAGGGCCGCTCTGAACGTACCGCGTGGTGTCCCGCTGGTGGTGGCGTCCATGGTGACAGCGGTGTTCCTGTTTGCGACTCCCAACACCTACAAGACGTTCTACTGGCCGGCTTCCTCGGTCTCGCACACCGTCGCACCCGTGCTGGCATGCGCTGCGGCCATTCCGCTCCTGCTGGCTCGCTCACGCAGAGGCCGGACGGCCGCACTGGTGCTTGTCCTCGTCATGGGAATCTTTCTGGGGACGCTGTCCGAGCAGGCATCGGTCGTCAGCTTGGTCGTCCTCTTCTTCGTCCTGCTGTGCAGCCGCTGGATTCTCGCCGAGCACCGGCGGACCTATGCACGGTGCTGGTGCCTCGCCGGCATGGCGGGCATCGGGATCGGGACACTGATCCTGCTTGCCTCACCGGGCTCACAGAACCGTCGTGAGCGGTACGGTGCCAACGCCTCTATGTTCTCACCGGAGTCGCTGGCGGGCTCTCTGCGGGCCTTTGGGCATATCCTCGTCACACTTCTCACAACATGGCAGTACGTGGGTGCGGTCGCAGCGGGACTGCTACTCGGCCTGATGTGCCGAACCAGAAGGCCGCAGACGGCTTCGGTCGTCCTGACCCACCAACGCCTCCTCGTCGCAGCCGGAATCCTCAGCTTCCTCATCTCCGGATACCTCTGCACCCTTATCGCCTACCCCTTCTTCGGCCCGGGGCTCGCGACGGCCTCACGAGTCTGGAATGACTACCTCCTTCTGTACGTCGTCCTGCTCGTCGGAGCCGGCAGCCTTACCGGGCGCGCACTGCGCCTGCAAACCTCGCCCATCCGGGCGGTCAAGACAGCCGGGGCAGCCGCAGCCGTCTGCGCCGTCTGCTGCCTCGGGCTCGCCCTCCCCCTCGCCCACCTGGGGGAGCAGATGAGTGTGCGGGCACAGCAGTGGGACCACCAGAATCAGTGGCTTCGCACCCAGGCAGCACGCGGAGCCCAGGTCCTTCCCTACAAACCGCTGTCAGTCGGCGGTATGGGAGAACCATTCGGGATCCACGGGAGCTGGCCGGCGGGATGCGTAGCCGACTACTACCACGTAGAAAAGATCACGCACAGCCGTCAGCTCCCTGAGCAAAGCTAAAGGGCCGAAGCCAGGCACACCCCGCTCGCGTTGTCAGGGTCGCACGGAAGGTCTGTCCAGAAAACGGCTCTGTCCCCTAGTCGGTGGTAGCGCCGTGTAGTGATCACGGGAGGAGGATGCGGTGGCGAAGCAGGGGGAATCCGGCTCGGCCGTGCATTTGTCTCATGATCCGTTTGGTTCGGGTGTTGACGCCCTCGGTGCGGCCGTTGTGGTAGGGGCGGGTGAGGTCGACGGCGGTCTGATCCTGGAGTTCTTCCGGTTCGGCCCGATGCAGGATCACTTCCTTGGACGGTCCACCAACACGATGGGGCCGAAGACACCCGTTCTCGGCTGTGAATGCGGCGAGTGGGGATGCTGGCCCCTCATGGCCCGTATCACCGCGACGGTCGACTTGGTGACCTGGGACGCCTTTGAGCAACCGCACCGCAAGGCCCGCGACTATGGGGCATTCGGGCCGTTCCGGTTCGACCGTCACCCATACGATGACGCCTTGCAAGCCCTGAGCGCGGAGATCAGCTCCGGCGTCGACGACACGCGCGCGTGAGCGCCACCAGGCGCGGCTTGGTGGGCTAGAGAGGGTAGGGAAGCTGTTCATGGAAAGGTTCGAGACGGAGAGTCTGGGACTCATGCCTGGCCAGAAGGTGCAGGCCAGGGTCCTCAGCCATCGCCCATGGGGTGTGCTCGTTGAGATCGCTGGTTACGAGAATGCTGGTCTGTCGGCCTCTATCGACATGATCCAACAGTTCTCCCAGACCACGAGCAGCCACGACGAACTGCTCGCGCGCTTTCCACCCATCGGTTCACGGATCGAAGCGGTGATCGAGCAAATCCACCGCTGGCATCCGCCGGTATCAGTACGGCTGACCATCCGACCTGCCGACCTGGAGTCGCTGCTCTGGAGCTGCGACTTCTGTGGCGAACCAATCACGTTGGGCCCAGGTGGAGACGCCCTCGTCCTGGACTCTCGCAGCAGCGACGGTCCGGGAAGCCACACCCTCATCTCCCACCGCCACTGCCTGGCCGAGCGTATCCGCCCTGAGAACACGGGAGAGCGGGCACGAGCCATGAAGATCGGAAAGATGTGCTGAAGTCGCGAGGACCGCGCCATCTGCGTCTCCGCCCGCATCCCACCCCGCACCCGGCGCGCGACCTCCTCCCGCCGGTCTGCCCCAGGCTCCGCCCAAACCGCGACCGCCATCTCCACGGCCCCGGCCGCCATCTCATCAGTCAACCGGACTTCACGGTGTATCAGGGAACGCGGGCGACGGCTCCCCAGCCGGCGCGTTCGGTGGCGGTGCCGGTGGTGGCCTCCGGCCGCCAGTTCGGCCAGGACACCAGCCCCGGCTCGACCAACTCCAAGCCTTCGAAGAAGCGCGCGATCTGCTGAGGTGAGCGGAGGATGTAGGGGATGGCGCCGTTCGCGTTGTAGGCATCCTGCGCCGCCCGGTGCTCGGGCCCGTCGGCGTCGCAGTGGCTCAGCGCGAGATAACTGCCGGACGGCAGCCGCCGCAGGAGCCGCTCGATCAGGGCGAGCGCCTCATCGAAGTCGACGATATGTCCCAACACATCGGTGCAGACCAAAGCGACCGGCTGGGACAGGTCCAGCGTGTCCGCGGCTCCAGCAAGCACCCGCTCCGTGTCCCGCATATCCGCCTCGACGTAATCGGTGGCTCCTTCAGGGGTACTGGTCAGCAGCGCGCCGACATGGAGAAGGACCTGCGGGTCGTGATCCACGTAGACGACCCGGGCGTCCGAGGCGATGCGCTGGGCCACCTCATGGGTGTTGTTGACGGTCGGCAGCCCGGAGCCCAGGTCAAGGAACTGGCGAATCCCAGCCTCCGCGACGAGATAGGTGACCGTGCGCCGCAGGAACGCCCGGGACTCCTGCGCCCACTGTCGAGCCTGCGGGAGAGCAGCCTCGTAGGCGAGGCCGGCCTCCCGATCAGCGGGGTAGTGGTCCTTCCCGCCCAGCCAGAAGTTCCAGACCCTGGCGGAGTGGGGAACGGAGGTGTCAATACGCGGCGTGCCGGGCGGATAAGCGCGGTCGTCCGTCATCAGAGGTCCTCTCACGAAACGATAGGGAACGGCGTTGCCGGGCCAGGAGCGATGGCGCCCGCCTGGTCCACCAGCATGCGGTAGGCGCTCACGGTGGTGGTGTCGGACCAAATGCGGGACGCGGACGATCCGTGCCTGGCCGTCAAGGTGCCGGGATCGTCGGTCGCGACTCTGGAGGTCAACTGGGTGGGCCTGTGGCCTGCGGGTGGAGACATTACGTTTGCAGAGTCGGCGGCAGCGTGGACGACTGCGCTCAAAATCTCCTTCCGTACGTCGCAGTCATCACACCCGAGAGACTGTGACGGACGTCTTACTCAGTGGGCCCGTGTGTACGGCTCATCTGGCAACGGCGTTCCCTACTGGCTGCGTTGAGTCCAAGAGTCCCTCCGCGCGCCAGGCGCTGACGGGATCGGTAGGGTCTGGGACAGGAAATGGACCATCAGCCACCACACCAGTACCAGATCCTGCTCAGCGTGGCCCAGACCCCTCGCCAACGATCCGAAGCACCGCAGCCTGTGGACAAGGTGTCTGGAGCGGATTGACCGGCCTGGTCTGTTCCCTTCGGGATACATGTCGCCGCTGTGCTGATCGAGCCCGTCAATGGCACCACCGGGGGCGCGTTCGTGCCTCGGGAGAGCTACTTGCGGTTGGTGTCGGAGATCTGCCGGAGCAGGGGTGTCCTCGTCATCCACGACGAGGTGCTGACCGGGCTGTGGCGCACCGGGACTCCGCTCGCCAGCCATCACTGGGACGGATGCGCGCCCGACATCGTGATCCTGTCCAAGGGTCTGGGCGCCGGATGCACCGGTGTCGGCGTGGTGCGTGTCGCCCGAACCGCCCGGTGGCTGCGGCACGAGGCGGCCGATCCGCTGCCCGCGCTGGGCACCATGGCCGCCCACCCGCTCATGGCAGCGGCGTGGCTGGGCGTCCTGGACGAGCTGGAGTCGATCGACTTCGACGTCTTCACGGCCCGAGGGCACCGGCTCGGGCAGGCCCTGAAGTCCCTGAACGGTGTCGGTCCGGTGCGGGACGTGCGCGGGTTGGGCTTCCTCTACGGAGTGGAGCTCGCCCCCGGCATGCTGTGAAGGCGGCCGAGCAGCGGGGGGGTGTTCTTCTACCCGTTCACCGGCGCCGGAGAGCCCAGGAGTGAGGGCCTGGTCGTCGCGCCCGCGCCGACGTCCACGGACGACGACATCCAGTTCGTGATCACGGCCCTGTCGAGCGCGCTGGACGCCGTGGGCTGAAGCGTCGCACGGCGCCGGGACCAGTGCCCCGCTTACCCACCTGCCACCACATCGAACACCTCAACGAACCCTGAAGCGCTACGACTTGGGTGCTGCCCAACACCCGATAGCGTCCGGGGCACACCGAGTCCGGTGTGCCCCTTCCCTCCCTGCTTGAACAGACAAGGACGACCTGAATGCGCGTTTCCGTGATCGGCTGCGGTCACCTCGGTATCCCGCACGCGGCGGCGATGGCCGAACTGGGCCACGAGGTCATCGGCGTGGATGTCGACCAAGCCAAGGTCGACCGGCTCAACGCCGGTGCATGCCCCATCTACGAGGCCGGGCTGCCGGAACTCCTCACCCGGCATACAGCGAGTGGCCGTTTGCGGTTCACCACCGACATCCGCGAGGCCGCCGCCTTCGCCGAGTTGCACTTCCTCGGCGTCGGCACCCCGATCAACTCCGACGGCCGCTCCTACGACACCGCCCAAGTGTTCGGCGCGATCCGCCAGCTCGCCCCCCACCTCGACCGACCGTGCACGATCGTCGGGAAGTCCACCGTCTCGGTCGGCACCACAGCGGAAGTCACCGCCCTCACCCACAGCCTGGCCCCCGCAGGTGACCTGGTCGACGTCGTCTGGAACCCGGAGTTCCTGCGCGAAGGCCACGCCGTCCAGGACACCCTGCGCCCGGACCGGCTCATCGCCGGCCTCACCACAGCCGGGGCCGAGAAGGCGATCCGCACCGTCTACGCTCCGATCCTGGACGCCGGCGTCCCGCTCTTCGTCACCGACCCGCCAACTGCCGAGCTCGCCAAAGGCGCCGCAAATACCTTCCTCGGCCTGAAGATCAGCTACATCAACGCCGTCGCCGACATGTGCGACGCCGCCGGCGGCGACATCTCCCAGATCGTGGACATCCTCGGCATCGACCCTCGGATCGGCTCCGGCGGCATGCGGCCCGGCATCGGCTATGGCGGCGGCTGCCTCCCCAAGGACATCCGCGCCTTCACCGCCTCCGCCCACCAGCTCGGCGTCACCGATGCCGCCGCCCTCCTACGAGCCGCGGAACAGATCAACGAGAATCGCATCGGCGTCGCCATGGACCTCATCACCCGCGCGCTGGGCAACCGCCCCCTGACCGGTGCCCGGGTCACCGTGTGGGGCGCGGCGTTCAAGCCCGGCACCAACGACGTCCGCGAATCCCCCGCCCTCGCCCTCGCCCACGCCCTCCAGCAGGCCGGCGCCACCGTCACCGTCCATGACCCGCAGGCGGTGGCCAGCGCAACGGCCCGCAATCCGGAACTGGACTACACCGACGACCTGCTGGCCTCCGTCGACGGCGCCGAACTCGTCGCCCTGGCCACCGAGTGGCCCCAGTACCGGCACGCTGAACCTCAGAGCCTGGCGGACCGAACGGCCCGCCCCCTGATCGTCGACTGCCGCACCACCCTCGACCCCGGTCCTTGGCGCAAGGCAGGCTGGACCGTCCACCAGCTCGGACGCCCCGCCGAGGAGCAAAGGTCCATGCCATGAGCGGCGACCGGGGCTTCCTGCGCCGAGCCGGCGACGCCGACGCCCATGCCGCCGATGTGTGGCTGCGCTCCTTCGCCGCCGCGCTGCCGACGAGCCGCTGCGCGCACTCCGCGGCCGATGTACGAGACTGGTTCACACGCGTCCTCGTGCCCCAGTACGAGACCTGGGTGTCAGTCGCCGAGGACACCGGCACCGGAGTCCTGGTACTCCACGGCGAGGAGCTGAAGCAGCTCTACCTCGACCCGGACCGACGCGGCCAAGGTCTCGGCGATCGTTTCATGGCCCTCGCCAAGCAGGAGCGTCCAGCCGGTCTGTCCCTGTGGACGTTCCCAATCAACACGCCGGCGGAGCGGTTCTACGAACGGCACGGCTTCACCGAGGCCGAGCGGACCGACGGCAGCCGCAACGACGAACGCGAACCGGACATCCGCTACCACTGGAGCCCCGGGGCGTAGCCACAGTGAGCCCCTGCGGAGGGCGGTCCCCCGACTTCTGGGGCGACCGCCCTCCGGCACGCGCTTCTCGGGGCCACGGTGACGCCGTGACAGTTCTGATCGTCGGCGGCAGCGGCTTCCTCGGAGCCGAGCTGGTCCGGCAGGCACGAGCAGCGGGGCACCCAACGGCCACCACCTAGGCGACCCGGCCCGGCGACCCCCACGGTCAAGAACAGCCTCGCCGTCCCTCGTCCGTGTGATGGAACAGGCTGTCCGGGACGGGCTGATCACGGTCAACCCGGCCCGAGTCACCGGCTGGCAGCGCCAGTACAAACAGGTCGAAGACAAACTCGACACCCCCCGCGCCCTCGCCCTGCGCGACTGGCCCACCCTCCTCCGCCTCGCACAGGCACTCGTCGAACGCTCCCACGACCACTACCAGGGGTGGGGCGAGATCGTCGTCTTCGCCGCCGCGACCGCCGCCCGCATCGGCGAGGTCTCCGGCGTCCGCGTCGCCGACATCGACACCACCAACTGGATCTGGACCGTCCGCCGCCAGACCACCCCCGCACCCGGCGGCCTCATCGACAAGAACACCAAAGGCAAACGCACCCGTCACGTACCCATAGTCGAGGAGATCCGGCCCCTCGTCGCCGAACGCATCCTCGCCGCAGGCCCCAACCCCGACGCGCGGCTCTTCACCGGGCTGCGCAGCGGACGGATCTCCACGGCCGTGCTACGCGACGCCACCCACTGGGACGAAGTCGTCCTTTCCCTCGGCCTCGAACACCTGCGGCGCCACGACCTGCGCCACACCGGACCCACCTGGTTCGCCGACGCCGGCGTCCCCACCCACGTGCTACGCAAGATCGCCGGACACGGCTCACTCCTCACCACCCAGCGCTACCTCCACCCCGACATGTCCCAGATCACCGGCGCCGGGACCGCCCTCAGCGCCCACCTCAACCCCGTCCGCGCGCCCCTCAGCCTGGCGGTCCAGCCCGTCCCCGGAAGACACCGCTAGACCGTGTGATCCCCAAATGGTCCCCAAGAACGGCGGAAAGGCGGTATCGGATTACTCCGATACCGCCTACGACCTGCGAAAACGCTGGTCGGGACGACAGGATTTGAACCTGCGACCCCTTGACCCCCAGTCAAGTGCGCTACCAAGCTGCGCCACGTCCCGATGCTCGTCTGACCTGGGGTTTCCCCTGGCTGAACGCGCATGAGAACAATACCGCACTCCGGGCGATGGTTACGAACCGCTTTCGGCGCGCTGCGACCGCTGCGGCCGGGATGGCCAGGACCACACCGAGGCTGGGCCCGGAGCCGTACGACAAGCGCCGGCCGCCGCCCTACAACAGGGGGCAGGGGGCGAGCCCTCGCCGGCGTCGGGCGCGGAAGCAGGGCGTCCCTCACCCGGGCACGGGAGGCTGAAGCTCCGGATGCGCGTCCAGCAGCTTGCGGGGGGCGACCTGCCGCCAGGAGTCGAGCAGGATCGCACGGAGCTCCGACTCGTCCTCCAGCGCGGCGAGCCGCACCCTGATCCACGCATAGTTGTCGTCGTGCCCCTCTCGGAGGAAGAACTTCGTCGGCTCGGCCTCGATCAACTCGGCCCGCTCTTCCTTGGGGCACTTCACCCCCATCACCTGATCGTCGTCGGCGAGCGAGGCGAAGATCTTCCCGCCGCCGTCGAGGCGGAAGGTCGGCATGCCCCAGGCGAGCTTCTCGATCGTCCGGGGCAGGGAGAGCGCGACTCTACGAACGTCATCAGCGGTGGCCATGCGACGACCGTACGGTGCGCCACCGACAACCGCCCGACGGCCGATCCACCGAGTAGTCGAACCGATTCAGAAAGCGCTTTCTTGGCCATGGAACGCCCCTCGCCCCGCTTCGCGGAGGAGAACACAGCAGCCTCAGGGGAGTCATGTGACGGGGCGGTCGATGGATGAACAGGAGCATGGGGTGCAAAGGAGCGCGCAGCACTCGGTCCGCGCGCTCTGGAACATGGCGGGAGGACCCCCGGCACTCCCCGGCATACTGCACATACAGCGACATAAAGCTATCGCCATGACCGAGAGGGCAGGGGCGCGCACTTACTCGCGGCTCCATGAGTGCGCTATCCACCACCCTCCTTACATCGCGCGCTGGATAACGCTCCTACGCGCTGGGAGGCTCTGCCGCGTGGCTCAATCACCCTGTTCAGGTACGTTCATTTCCGTCCAGGTCTATGCCGTATCGGTTCTTCAGAAGGTGCCAGATGTCGCGTCTGTGCACGCCTGAGACAGGCTGTCGGCCGACCGTGCCCGCCCCCCGAGAATCCATCGCCCTCCGCATGTAGCAGAGGGAACCACGCAGGGAATGCCGTACGGCAGAGCAGAGATGGCCGGTCAGCACGTTCCCGGTCGGCTCTATGCACCACCTACTCGAACAATCGCCCGAGTAGGCGTAATCGCAGAGGAAGGCTCGCGATGGACGAGTACTTCGCCAGTCAGCTGCATCATCGACTTCGGAACGATGTCAGGGACTTCGCAGAGAAGGAGGTGAGGCCCCGAATCCCTCTGTTGGAAGCAACGCGGACCGCTCATGGCGACCTGTCCCGGCTCATAGCCAGGCAGGGTTGGTTGGGCGCCACCATCGGTCGTGACTACGGCGGCATGGGAGCCGGTCATCTGGCCAAGACGATCATCATCGAAGAGCTGTCACGGGTCAGCGGGGCCATGGGGGCCATGGTCCAGGCGTCCCAACTGGGTGTGGCCAAGATCCTGCACTTCGGCAACGCGGAGCAGAAGCGGACCTGGTTGCCGAGCATCGCGGCCGGCCACTGCCTGCCGACGATCGCCGTGACCGAGCCGGACTCGGGCGGCCATGTGCTCGGCATGACCGCCACCGCGGTGCGGGACGGCGATGAGTACATACTCAATGGCCAGAAGGTGTACGTGGGCAACAGCCACATCGGCGATCTGCACGGTGTGGTGGTGAGAACGGGACCCGGCTCGCGCGGGCTGACCGCGTTCCTGGTCGAGGCCGACCGTCCCGGGTGCATCATCGGGGAGCAGCGCCCGGCGCTGGGGCTGCACGGCTTCAGCTTCGGCGAACTGTTCTTCCAGAACTGCCGGGTGCCCGCGAGCAATCGGCTGGGGGCGGAGGGGGACGGGCTCTCGGTGGCGTACTCGTCCAGCGTGCTCTACGGGCGGGCGAACCTCACCGCCGTGTCACTGGGCATCCACCAGGCGATCCTGGACGAGACGACCAAGTTCTGTGCCGAGCGCTACCGTTACGGCAATCCACTTCATGACCTGCCGTCCATCAAGATGAAGCTGGGCAAGCTCCAGTCGCGGTTGATGACCGCGAGACTCGCGGCCTATCACGCCGTACATCTGCTGGATCAGGGTCTGCCGTGCGATGCGGAGTTGATGAACGCCAAGTTGATCAATGTGGAGTCGACCATCGACTCGGCACGCAACGCCATGGAGATCCATGCCGCGGCCGGTCTCTTCACCGACCGCCCCATCGAGCGCTATCTACGGGACGCGCTCCATATGTTCGCGCCTGCGGGCACCTCGGACATCCAGTTGCTGCGGCTGGCCGAGGTGGCATTGGGGACGGTGAAGGGACAGTGGTCGCAACGGCTCTCCGAGGCGGTCAAGCTTGAACCGGCGGTCTGAACAGGACCGACGGCGGTGCCCGGGGAAGGGGCCCTGGGTCGGTCACGTCATCGCGCGGCACTCTCGTGAACGGGTGTTGCGGGGGATCTGGACAAGGAGCGGGTCGAGGTGGGGCCTCGGAGGGGGGCGCCCACCGAGTGCACCCGTGATCCTGCTGTACGGATGGTCGGGAGGGACCGTCTGATGGGGGGAAGTGGATACGGCGGCGCTCCGCCGGGTGCGCAGCCCGGCGTATGCGGATGCCGGGGGTTGCTCGCGTTCGTCGCGTCGGGTGGGGCCTCCCTGTCGTATCCACGCCCGATCGATGTCCTGGACGTCCGTCGTGGCCTAGATGCCGCCGTCTTCGCGGCGATGAATCTGTTCGATCAGCTCCGCGGCGAGGGACTTGATGGTTTCCAGTCCCGCCCTGCCCCACGGTCGGGGCTCGGTGTCGACGACGCAGATGGTTCCGAGGGCGATTCCGGTGCGGTCGATGAGCGGGGCTCCGAGGTAGGAGCGGATGCCGATCTCATCGACCACGGGGTTCCCTGCGAATCGGGGGTAGTCGCACACGTCTTCCAGGACCAGTGCCTTCCTTCTGACAACGACGTGCGGGCAGTACCCGTGGTCGCGGTCCATGAAGCGGCTGACTTCCCCGCCCACCGCGGTCACCGCCGCGCTGAGGGCGTGGTTGTCGTGGTCACCGGTCGGAGTGTGGAGGCCGGCGAAGAACTGTCGGTGCTCGTCGATGAAGTTGACCATGGAGTACGGCGCCCCGGTCACCCTGGCCAGATGGTGGGCGAACTCGTCGAAGGCGGGGTCGGGGCGGTCCCCGAAGCCGAGTTGGCTCAGCCGCTTGACCCTCATGGGCGCTTCCCTGTCGATGGGGGTCAGCAGCAGATGACCTGTGGGGTCGAACGTCATGTCGGTGCTCCATGGCTCGGCGCGGGGGCGGGGACCGGGGTGGTGAGGAGGTGTTGAACGAGGGTGACCAGGGTGCCGATGCCGGAGCTGGCGATCCGTGCGTCACACATCACAACCGGTACCTGGGGCTTGAGGTCGATGGCGGATCTGACTTCCTCCGCGTCGTACCGGTAGGCCCCGTCGAACTCGTTCACGGCGACGACGAATCCGATTCCCCGTCCCTCGAAGAAGTCCACTGCGGAGAAGGAGTCCTGGAGCCTGCGGGTGTCGGCGAGGATGACCGCGCCGAGCGCTCCTTCGGACAGCTCGTCCCACATGAACCAGAAGCGTTCCTGGCCCGGCGTGCCGAAGAGGTAGAGCACATGGCGTTCGTCGAGTGTGATGCGGCCGAAGTCCATGGCGACGGTGGTGGTCGTCTTGGATTCGACGCCTTCGAGGGGATCCGTGGCGGCGCTGACTTGCGTCAGCAGTTCCTCGGTACTGAGCGGGTCGATCTCGCTCACCGACCCCACGAAGGTGGTCTTGCCGACTCCGAAGCCACCCGCGACCAGGATTTTGAGAGCGGTCGGGAAGAGCGGATCGGCTGCGGTGCGCTCCGATGGGTCGAGATCGTCGCTCTCGCGACGCCCGGCCGGAAGGGCGAGGGAGAGCGGTCCTTGGCTCGTGGAGTCTGCGCCCGACGGACCTTCGGTCCGAGGGCCGTACTTCCATGAGCTGTCGACTTCAGAGCCGTCGTCGTAGGCCATCGAGCACTGCCTCCAGCAATGAACGGTCGGTCGGTGTGTCCAGGCAGCGGGGCGCTCGTGTGGTGACCGCCCCGCAGTCCACGAGATCGGAGAGGAGCACCTTGGTGACGACTGCGGGAAGCCTCAGGTGCGCCGCGATCTCGGCGACGGATGTCGGACCGTCGCAGAGCCCGAGCGCGAGCGCGTGCTCCGGTCCGAGGTTGCCCTTGGGTACGGTCCCGGTGGCCATGACCAAGGAGAGCAGGTCCAGCGGGGCCGTGGGGCGGGTGCGGCCACCGCTGACCGTGTAGGGACGGATGAGTCGGCCGGCGGCGTCGTCGAGTAGGGGGCCGTCCTTGGGCGCCGGCACGATCACTGCCCCGCGATGCCAGGCGCCCCGGTCGACTGTCTGGCCGGAGTGGTGAGGTACGGTCGGACGCTTTTCACGAGCATCGCCATTTCGTAGCCGAGTACGGCGGCGTCGGCCTCTCGACCGGCGAGCACCGCCAAGCAGGTGCCCGACCCCGCGGTGGAGACGAACAGCAGGGTCGAGTCGAGTTCCACCACTACTTGGCGCACCTCTCCCCCGTCGCCGAAGCGCGTGCCGGCGCTCCGTCCCAGGGAGTAGAGGCCGGAGGCAAGGGCCGCCATGTGGTCGGCGCTGTCGGGTTCCAGGCCGTGCACGGACTTCACCAGGCCGTCGGAGGAGAGCAGTACTGCATTGCGGGTGTACGGCACACGCTGGACCAGACCGCTGAGCAGCCAGTCGAGGTCCGAGGTATGACCGTTCGGCGCATCGCTCGCCATGGTGCATCTACTCCTTGGAGGTGTTGTCGTGGCGTTGCGTTGTGGTGGTCGGGGCGGCGGTTCCGGGGGCGAGGTCCGCTTTAAGCGGCTGGGCCTCGGCGAGGCCGATGCCCCGTTGGAAGGCCGCCATCAGCCCGGGGTCGTGCAGTGCGGCCTCGTCTTCCTTGCGGGGAGGGGGGCCCATCTTGAGCTGTGGAGCTATGTGCTCCTGACTGCGCCGCTTGGGGAGTTGGGGGCGGCCCATCGTGCCGCGCACTACTCCGGTGGGAGCCGACGTGATGGTGGCCGACCGGTCGGCGACGGGTGCTGCCGCTTTTCTCGTCGTGTAGTTGGCACCGGGCCGGGCCGCTGCGGGGTTGGGGCGGTCCACGTGTTCCGCCCGTACTGGAAGGGGGGCGAGGGCGGGGCTGGAGTGCGCCGGTTGCTGCGGGCGCGGCGGTTCGGGAGTTCGCGGCACGGCGGCCACCGGGGGTGGGTGCGCGTCCGACCGTGGTGTCTGTTGGGGCAACGGCCGGAGCTGGGGGGCCTGCTGGTGAACGGGTTTCGGCGCGGTCTGCGGGCGGTCGGGGATCGAGGGGGGCGAGGTGGTGATGGTCGTGGGGGGTTTACGTCGACGGCGGGTCCTGCCGGAGACCGGGTCGCTCTGCTGGAGGCCGCCGGGCTCGGTGCCCAGGAGTCCCTGGGGCAGGACGATCGTGGCCTGGATGCCGCCGTAGATGTTCGACTGGAGCCTGACGGCGATGCCGTGCCTGCGTGCCAGGGCCGAGACGACGAACAGGCCGATGCGTCCGTCCTGGAGCAGATGGGCGACGTTGACCTGATCGGGGTCGGCGAGCAGGGCGTTCATCTTGTCCTGCTCTTCGGTGGGCATGCCGAGGCCCCGGTCCTCCACCTCGACGGCAAGTCCCGCCGTGACGTGTTGGGCGCGCAGGAGCACCTGGGTGTGCGGGGCGGAGAAGACCGTGGCGTTCTCCACCAGTTCGGCCACCAGGTGGATCACATCGGCGACCGCATGGCCGCGCATGGTGCCGTCGATCGGTGGGACGAGCTTGACCCGCGGGTAGTGCTCGACTTCGGCGATCGCGGAGCGGAGCACCTCGGTCATCGTGACCGGGTGGGACCACTGGCGCCGGGAGATCGCTCCGCCGAGGACGGCGAGGTTCTCCGCGTGGCGCCGGATGCGGGTGGCGAGGTGGTCGACGTGGAAGAGGCCCTTGAGGAGTTCGGGGTCCTCGACCTCGTTCTCCAACTCGTCGAGGAGTTGGATCTCCCGGTGCACCAGTGACTGGAGCCGCCGGGCGAGGTTGACGAAGACTTCCACCTTCTGTTCGTTGCCGACGCTGCTGGAGAGTTGGGACGCCTGAACGACCGCGGCCACGGCTGCGTCATGGGATCGGCTGAGATCCCTGGTGACGAGGTCGAACTCGTCTCCGCGCAGGGTCCTGGGCTGCGGCGCTCTGGGGGCCGGGGGGCGTTCCCCGCGGCGCAGCCGCTCCACGACCTGGCGCAGGTCCTCCTGACCGCGTTCGATGGACCGACGCAGATGGGCGCAGCGGCCCAGTACGGAGGCTGCCATCCGGTCGGCGCCCAGGGCCGCCACGGCGACCGCCGCTATGGCGAGTGCGGCGGTACCGGTCAGTACGGCCCACAGGGCGGGGGTGGGGCGTGGTGCGGCGCTGTGCACGGTGTAGGTGACGGCGGTCGCACCGCTCAGCGCGGCGACGAGGGCCGGGAGTACCGCTGTACGGAGCAGTCGAGGTCGGATGTGGGACTCCGGCGGCAGCGGGAGCGGTCGCGATCTGCGTTGCGCGGGGGCTGAGCGGGTGCTCGACCGACCGTGACGCCCGCTCTCACGGCCGTCCGACCGTGTGGTGGGTGCGCGTTGGGGAGACATCGGCGTCCTCGGTACGTGGGGGTCCATGGAGGGTGGGGTGTACTGCACGGGGATGGGTGCCATGGGCTGTTTGGGACGGATTTCAATGGTTCTCTGACGCGACGGGTGTTAGCCCGCCGTTGATCACTGGCCACACACGGTAGTCGCGCTTGGCGCACACGCGACGGTCAGTCGGGAAAGTTCCCCAGCATTGATCCCGCTCTGGTATGAGGGCTCGCACTCCGGTGCGAAACCCCACGTCGGACGGGGGTCTCGAACGAAGCACCGGAAGGACGCGCCGGCGCAGCCCCCTGACCCGGATCCACCGTGAAACGCGTATCCCCCGCGCCGGCGCACAGGAGGGGCGAGCGGCGCGAGGGGGTCAGCGAGGTCTATCGACGCAGGTGAAAAGCGATCCCGCCCTGCCCACCGGAAACCAGAGGTACTTCCGTGACTCCCCTGAACTCTGGGCCAGTTGAGTTCTGTGGGATCCAAATTAACTCTGAGTCAGAAGTGATCTCACTTCAGGCGTACGTTCGAACGATCTCGTCCGGTGTGCACAAACGCTCCGAGGGGGCGAATGGTGTGCGCCGGTACGCAAGCGGCGCGGGCGAAACGAGTTGGTTTGCGATGGGGGCGCGCAATGCATAAACGGGGCAGGTCGCCTTGCTGCGGCGCAGCACGCCGGCCGGAGTCGGGCATGGCGCGCCAGGGTGCGAGCGAGGCATCCCGGTGGCGGCCGTACGGCGAAGGCGGTCCCCGTGGCGGCCGGAGGCACCAGCAGGGCCAGGCGGAACAGCAGAAGACGATCAAGCCCGGGGGTCCCTACCACGCACTGTCGGGGCAGCCCGGTGAACCTCCTGACGCCTGCCGAACCGAAGGCCGGACGCGGGCGCCGTAGCCACACCCCCGGGGGCGCCGAAACAGGCCAACCCTTGTCTCTGCGGTGCCCCGAGACGCCGCGACCAGCGGGGGCGAGCGCATCGGGGATGCCCCCGGGCGGAGCGGGTCAGCCGGTGGGCGCAGCCTCAGGACTCCCGGGGCCTGCACCGGAGCCCTGGGTCGGATGCTCCCCACCGATGGTGGTGGCGGTGCGCTGCGCGGTCTGTGTGGGGGAGGCAGCCCCCGGCGCGACGGCGGGCACACCGGGGGTCTCCCAGCCCCCCGGGGGCACGGAGGCCACGGAGCGCCACCACGGCTCGGCGGAGAAGGACGCCGAGGTCGACTCGAAGGGCTCACCGGGGCGGGGCAGCGCAAGGTGCGCGCCGGCCTCGGCGGCGGCGGCGAGCGTGCCTTCACCGGGATCGGCCCAGGCGTGGGGCGCCAGATTGAACGTCCCCCAGTGGATCGGCAACATCATCCCGAAGGGGCGATCACCCTGGAGGTCGAGATGGGCCTGCATGCCCTCGACCGGTGTCATATGGATGTCGGGCCAGTACTCGGAGTACGCGCCGATCTGGATCATGGTGACGTCGAAGGGGCCGTGCGCGGCACCGATGTCCTTGAATCCCGGGAAGTACCCGGTGTCGCCGCTGTGGTAGACCCGGTGTTCGGGGCCGGCAACGGCCCAGGACGCCCAGAGCGTGTGCTGCTGGTTGCGCAGTCCCCGCCCGCAGAAGTGGCGCGCGGGCGTCGCGGTGAGAAGGAGGCCGGCCACCTCTGCGCTCTCGTTCCAGTCCAACTCGCGCAGTCGGTTCGCCGCCACCCCCCAGCGTTCCAAGTGGGCGCCGACGCCCAACGGGACCGCGAAGACGGTCTCGGTGTTGGCGAGTGCCTTGATGGTGGGCATGTCCAGGTGGTCGTAGTGGTCATGGGAGATCACGACGACATCGACCGGCCCCAGTGCGGCAAGGGGGGCGGGGACCGGGTGGAGCCGCTTCGGTCCGGCGAAGGAGAAGGGGGAGCAGCGCTCGCCCCAGACCGGATCGAACAGGACCCGTCGCCCGTCGATCTCGGCGAGGACGGTGGAATGGCCCATCCAGGTGATCCGCAGCCCGGAGGCGGGGGGACGGGCCAGATCGGCCAGCGTGGTGGGGTGGAGCGGGATACGAGCCGTCGGTGCCCGTCGGACCCGCGCCTCCTTCTGGAAGTAGATCTTGGCGAACTCGACCATCGAGGCCCCGGACGGCCTCGTGCGGGCGCCCACGGGATTGAGGAACACGCCGTTGGCGTACTGCGGTGAGTTGCGGATGCGCTCCAGCCTCGCCCCCGCCGGGTCCGCGCCGAATGCGGCGGGGCGCAGTGTGCGCAGCCGTGCTCTCAGCGAGTGAGGGGAACCGGCTCCGGTCACGGCACCTCCAGGTGTTGGGGTCTTCTCATTATGTGCGCGGTGTGCGGCGGTGCGGGGTGGTGATCGGCCGGTTGGAACATCGGCGTCACCGGCATCGGCGGTGGAAGGGGTCGGTGTCGGTGTCGACGGGGCTCGGGCTCGCGCTGTGGGCGGTCGGCTGACGTCAGGGTCACGCAGAGGGGAACGCACGCCGTGCGGTTGGTGTTCCTGGGGCGCCTCCCGCGTTCCCGTGTTTTGGGCCCCATCCTGAGCATTGCGCACCCTCGACCGTGGGCAGGGTCTCTTTCCGGCCGTTCGAGTTCGGTGGCGCGGTCAGTCGCGCAGCCTTCTCGGACCGGGGTGGGGTCCCGGATCTACTCGGCCGCAGGAGTACGGGGGAACCGATTCCCACTGAGGCAGCCGTCGCTGGTTCGCGTTGACAAGCTGGTCAAACAGTCTCGATACTGACTGGCCATTCAGTAGATGATCCTGGTCGAGCGCCTGCCTCACCCTTGATCACCTTCTTGAGGAGGTTCCCGATGGCCGCCCCTCTGCTCTCACTCACCTGGACGGATCCGGTCACCGGGCGCCGGGGGTTCCTCGTCGTCGACCGACTGGTGCGCGGGGTCTCCAGCGGAGGTCTGCGGATGCGACCCGGCTGCACCTTGGACGAGGTGGCGGAACTGGCCCGCGGGATGACGCTGAAGGAGGCGCTGCACTACAACCCGGACGGCAGGTACGTACCGCTGGGCGGTGCCAAGGGCGGCATCGACTGTGACCCCCGGGACCCCGAGGCGTACGGGGTGCTGGTCCGCTACCTGGAGGCGACCCGTCCGTACATCGAGTCCTTCTGGACGACGGGCGAGGACCTGGGTCTGACCCAGGACACGGTGGACCGCGCTGCCGAGGAGGCGGGGCTGGTCTCCTCGGTCCAGGCGGTGTACCGGTTGCTCGATGACGAGGAATCGGCCCGGCGGCGGCTCCGGGACGCCTTCGACATCGAGGTGGACGGCATCGGTCTCGACGAGTTGGTCGGCGGCTGCGGGGTCGCCGAGTCGGTGCTGACCGCCCTCGACCGCGCGGACGTCCCGTACGCGGGCACACGGGTGTGCCTACAGGGGCTGGGCACGATGGGCGGGGCGACGGCCCGCTTCCTCGACCGGGCGGGGCTGAAGATCGTTGCCGTGGCCGACATCAAGGGGACCATCGCCAACCCGGACGGCCTCCCGGTCGAGTCACTACTGTCGGCCCGGGACGCCCACGGCACGGTCGACCGCTCGGTGCTCCGCGCCGAGGACCGGGAACTTCCCGGCGACGCCTGGCTGTCGGTGGACGCGGACGTCCTGGTGCCGGCAGCGGTCTCCTACGCCATCGACCCGGACAATCAGGCCGGGATCACGGCCCGCTGGATCGTCGAGGCGGCGAACATGCCGGTCGTCGCTGCGGCAGAGGAGTTGCTGACACGCCGTGGGGTGACCGTGCTGCCGGACGTGGTGGTCAACTCCGCCACGAATGCCTGGTGGTGGTGGACGCTCTTCGGCGACATCGAGGCCGACGCCGACCAAGCCTTCTCCCATGTCCGACGGTCGATGAGGGCCCTGGTGAGCGGGGTGCTCGAACGCGCGCAGAGCGACGGCACCACGCCCCGGGCCGCCGCCCACGCGCTGGCGGCCGATCGCCTGCCGACCATCGCCCGGCGCTATGGCTGAACCGCCGTGTCGGCATTGCCTACCGGGGCCGAATCGGCAACTGGCCGACGACGCCGGGGCCTTCGCCCAACCGGGGCCCGTGAGGTGTGACATCGACGCACCCAACCGAGTGCGGGCGGCGGTGAACTCGAAGACAGCCGCGTGTACGGCCGGGGACCGAGCGGTGCGCCCACAACCGGACGCCCGACGACGGCACACCGCCGATGCGGGCTCACAACCACCGGCGCCCTCGACCGTGTCGACCCCGGAGCAAGGGGGGCGTCGCCACCCCGTCGAACCGGGCCGTACGGGAGGACGAAACCCCCGCTGCAAGCGACTCACCAGGGCCGAACGTGATGTGGGCATGGCAATTTTCCAGGTCAAGATCAACTGTGTAGGGTTGCCCCGTGGCCAGAGTCCGATTGAGCGTGGCGGAGCGACGCGAGGAGATCCTCGGCGCGGCCGTTGAGCAGATCCAACTGCGCGGAGTGGCCGCGTTGCGGATCGCCGATGTCGCCGCAGCGCTCGGTGTGAGCAATGCGCTGGTGCTCTACCACTTCTCCAGCAAGGAGCAATTGGTGGCCGCCGCCTTCACCCACGCCGCCGACGGTGATCTCGCCCATCTACGGAAACTGCTCAGCCGGCGCACCTCGGCACTGCGCAGGTTGAGGACGGCGGTCCGGTGGTACGCACCGACCGGCCCGGCCAAGGGCTGGCGGCTGTGGATCGAGGGCTGGGCGGTCTCCCTGCGTGAGCCCGCACTCCGGGAGGTCGCCCGTGACCTGGATCAGCAGTGGAAGGCGGCACTGACGGAAGTCATCGCGGAGGGGGCCGAGGCGGGCGAATTCCCCTGCCCCGACCCGGCTGAAGCGGCCTGGCGACTCACGGCGTTCCTCGACGGACTCGCCGTCCAGATGACCTCGTACGCCGGTTCCCTCTCCCGTGCCGCCATGCTGGAGTGGACCGATGACGCTCTGGCACGTGAACTGGGCCTGAACCGCAAGGAACTCGCGGCGGCCCTTCGCTGACCCCCGGAGTGTGCCTCCGGCGATGGAACGTTGAGCTCCGCTGCCGGTCGTGCCATGTGGTCCGGTCAAGGATCCAGCCAACCTGCCGACCTCATGCGCAGCCGTGTCCCCACCTGCTCCCCCGTGCGTCGGGATTCCCTGCCGGTGAACGGCAATCAGCCGCTCGCGGGTCCGGGGCACTGGTGGCCGAACGCCAGGCAGATCGTCAACCCCCACCATTTCGGACACCGACCCCGAGTGGCAGCACAACGGCTACTGTGCGACTGTGTCGCACCTGTCTGAGCAGCAAAACCATCCTGCCTCCCCGCACCACCCTCACGATGTGCTCGTCATCGGAGGCAGCGGCGTGGCCACCGTCGTACGGGTCGGCTCACTGCCGGTACCCCTTGTGGACACCCATGGCGTCGCGCCCATCCATGAATGGCCCGGGCACACCGGGGGGAACGTGGCGTTGGGGTGCCGAGCACTCGGGATGAACGTCGCCTTCCTCGACTTCCTCGGTGACGACTGGGCCGGACGCCAGGTCCATGAACGACTCATCGCGGCCGGTGTGGCCTTCGACCCCCTCCTCTCCCCCACCGGTACACGTCGCGCCGTCAGTCTGGTCGACCCCTCGGGGCGCAAGGTGTCGTTCCACGACGGCCGCGACCCCGACGACCTGCGGATGCCGCGCGACTTCTACCTCCCCTATCTCCAGCGCGCACGCCATGTCCATCTGTCCGCCGTGGACTTCGCCCGGCACCTCTTCGACGACATCGCGGCCTTGGGTCTCTCCGTCTCCACCGACCTCCAGGACTGGGACGGCGTCGACGAACGTCAACGGGAGTTCGCACTCCGGTCGGACCTGGTCTTCCTCAGCTCTGCGGGGGCCGGCGAGCGCATAGCCTCCGTGATGCGGGACATCCTGCGCAACGGGCGGGCGCAGGCCGTGATCGCGACCGCCGGAGCGGGTGGCTCCTACCTCCTCCTCCGGGAGGGAAGCAGCACTCCCCGCCCCATCCCCGCCGCGATTCCACCCGCTCCGGTGGTGGATTCCAGCGGGGCGGGCGACGCCTATGTCTGTGGTTTCCTCTACGGTCTGCTGGCCGGCCAGGACCTGGAGACGAGCGCCCGATTGGGCGCGCGGGCAGGGGCTCATGCCTGTACCGGCGAGGGCAGCACCGCATTGATCAGCCAGGAGGAGTTGTTGTCGGTCGGGGTCTGACGGACCGACACGACCCGACGGCTGCCCCTCCAGAGCAGCACGGCGGTCCCACTGGGCCGTCCCGCTGTGCGTCAGGTCTGTCGCAGCGGCTCGTACGCCTGCTCCTGAAGCCCGAAGGTCCAGGCCACACCCTCCCGAGCGGTCCTCGTGGTGGGCGGCACCCGAAGCCAGTAGGTGCGGAAGGTGCCGTCGGGCTCCGCGGTGGAGTTGACGACCTCGACCATCACCACATCCTCGTCATCGGCCAGTTCGATCCGCCAGAGGATGCCCGACTCATCCTTGTGCATGGGCTTCGCGCCCGACTCGGCGAGGTAGCGGTCGTAGCCGTAGTGCTCCAGCATCACCCGGCGCAGTTCGGCGTTCTCCTCGTTGCGTATGCGTGAGGCATCGATGGAGGAGAGTTCGTCGAGGAAGGCCGCGGGCACCGGCATGCCACGCCAGGCATAGAGACTGAAGCCGTCGGGGAAGGCGAGCGCGGGACCCTCGCCGCTGTCGAGACGGCCGGCTTCGTCGCGGTGCAGTACGGTCGGACGCTCACACATCACCACGACCTTCTCGTGGGGCCACCACCAGCCGGCGTGGGCGGCGACTCTCGCGAGCCCGTCCAGACGCTCGCTGCGGCCGTCGAAGGCGGCCAGCCAGGCGGCATCGTGCTGGCCGAGGACGGCGTCCAGCAGCACATGCCGGACCGAGTGCAGAGAGGGCCGCTCTTCCGCGGTGGCCTCGTCGACGGCCCCAGACAGTGCCCCCGCAGCGCCTGTCGACGCCCGGGCAGTGGAGCGACCGGTCAGTTCGTCGACGACGCCGGCCCGGATGCGGTCGGCGAGTGCTCGTGTGGTGTCCCACAACCGGGCGCCGGTTGAGCCCCACAACTCCGTCCAACCCGCCGGACCCAACTCGTCGTGCACCCGACGGCGCTCCTCCGCCCACGGGCGGGTGCGCACCTGCTCCCGGACCGAGGGTCCGGCGCCGCTGAGGGCCCGCACCGCCTCGACGCCCGCCCGCGGCGATTCGACCCAGACGATGCGCTCGGGCTCGGCCAGCCCCGCGGTCCGGTAGGCCAGCCGTACGCCGTGCTCGGCGGCTGTCCGGTCCGCCGGTCCCGTCGCCGCGGCAACGGTCCGCCACTTGTCCACACTGTGGATGCCCTGGCTGGACTGCATGTGCTGGATCTGCTGCATGGGCTGCACGTCTTGCATAGGAATCCCCGTCCCCGTTCGACCGGTCTCACCCGGTGCCGTCTTGTTCTGCGTGCCGTTCTTCACTGTGATGTCGAGCGATGCGATGTGGAGCGATGTGATGTGGAGCGATGTGATGTGGAGTAGTGCGGTGTTGAGCAGTGCGGTGGAGCGTTGTGGTGTCAGTCGGCGACGATGCGCACCGCTCCCGGCAGGTACTCGCGCTGGCGCACCACTCGGTACCACCCCTTGGGGAGGGTGATCGCGGCGTGTTCCTCATGCACGACCCGACCGCCCTCGGGGAGGTGGAGCACCATCGGACCGAAGGGGCCTGGTTCCAGGACCAGCCGTCCCGGTCCCATCACCGCATGCGCATGACCGGTGACTTCGCCCAGAGCGAGCACCAGGCGACCCAGTCCGTCACGCGGCTGCGATCGGGCCTGTGCGATGTGTGATGGCACGGCTTCCTCCGTGACGGGCACGATCAGCACGTCTCCCTGCCGGTACATGGCTCTCCCCTCAACTCCCGGCGCCCGGTGCGCCGAAGCTGGAATCGACGCTAACCGCAGGGTCTGACAACGCACCGACGCAGTGAGCAGGAACGGCCCTGCGCGTCGCGTTGTCAGTGGGACTTGGTACAACTGCTCGGAACTGGCCGATCAATGTCGCCCCATCTGGAGCCCGTCATGACCATTTCCAGCCATTTGCACGAGCTGCACGGGTTGCCCGTGTTCGACTTCCCCACGGCCTCGGCCCAGGCGAAGACCGAGCTGCCGTCCGTGGCATCCGTGGCCTGGCGAGTCTCCGCCGAGTACGACGGGGAGGAGTGGGAGGACGCCTTCGCCCGCTTCGTCGCGGCGGTGGACACCACGGGGGTGCGGGCCCTGGTCGTCGGCCTGTGGAACGAGGCGTACGACCGAGGCCCGGAAAAGATCATCTCCACCCTGACGGAGTCCGCGGACGACTTCCCCGCCCTGCGGGCACTGTTCCTCGGCGACATCACGTACGACGAGTGCGAGATCTCCTGGATCCAGCAGGGCGAGGTCGCCTCCCTGCCCGAGGCGTTTCCCGAGTTGGTCGAGTTCGGTGTGCGCGGCGGCAGCGGCCTGCAGTTCTCGAAGATCCGTCATGCCAAGCTGCAATCGCTCGTGGTGGAGTCCGGTGGACTGCCGGTCGGTGTCGTCCGCGGCATCGCGGACAGCGACCTCCCCGCACTGGAAGGCCTCGACATCTGGCTCGGATCTTCCTGGTACGGGGCGGACACCGCGGTCGCGGACCTGGAACCCTTCTTCGCCGGCTCCCGCCTGCCCAACCTGGGCTATCTGGCGCTCCGCAACAGCGACATCCAGGACCAGATCGCGACGGCGTTCGCAGGTGCTCCCGTAGTGGCCCGCCTGCACACGCTGGACCTGTCCATGGGGACCCTCGGCGACGAGGGGGCGGAAGCACTGCTGAACGGCCAGCCGTTGACACACCTTCGGCGCCTCGATCTGCACCATCACTTCCTCAGCGCTCCCATGGTGGAGCGTCTGGAGGCCACTTTCGCGGGGACAGACGTGTCGATCGACCTGTCCGAAGCCGAGCTGGGCGAGACCGAAGCGGACGAGGACAACGACCACCGCTACACCTCCGTGGCGGAGTGACCGTGGCCGAGTCCCGCCCGCCGGCCGCTCCCCAACTGGTGGTCGTCGGCAATCCGGCCAACCGACGTGTCGTCCTCTTCCGGGAAGCCGCACGGCGTGCCCGGCTGCCCGAGGTACGGGTGGTCCCTTGGATCGACGTGCTGCGCGGGCGGGCTCGGTTCCACGCCGACGAGTGGGTGCGGCTGGATTCGCCGGGCGAGGACGCCGAGGTGGAGAAGGCCCTGCGTGGCGTCGACGATCCGACCCGGGTGGAGGGCACAGCCCGTTGGTACCAGCGCTTCACTGCCGCGGTGCACGAGGTATCCGCCATCGCGAGCGCCGCGGGTGCCACCTTGCTCGACGACCCTGCCGATCTGGCGGTCCTGTTCGACAAACGACTCTGCCACGGGGTGCTCTCGACCGCAGGACTCGCCGTACCCGATTCGCCGACCTCCGGTGCCGATGGACCCCCCGTCCACGGCTGGGCGGACGTCAGGGCCCTCCAGCAGAGCACCGGCCTGCGCCGGATCTTCATCAAACTCGCCCACGGTTCATCGGCGTCCGGCGTACTCGCCGTGGAGACCGCGAGCGGCGGTCGGGTCCAAGCGACCACCTCGGTCGAACGTGACGACTCGGGTCGGCTGTACAACTCGCTGAGGGTGCGCCGCTACCGGACGGAAGGGGAAGTGGCGGCGCTGGTCGACACCTTGGCTCCGGACGGCCTGCACATCGAGCGTTGGGTCCCCAAGGCATCCCAGGACGGGCGGACCGCAGATCTGCGGGTCGTCGTCACCGCCGGCCGCGCCACGCACGCGGTCGTACGGACCAGTCGCTCCCCCATGACCAATCTCCACCTCGGCGGCGCCCGCGGCGATCTGGCCGCGGCACGCATCGCCGTCGAGAGGGCGGGCGGGGAGTGGGCCGGGGCGCTGCGACTGTGCGAAGAGGCCGCGTCCGCCTTCCCCGGCTCACTGCGGGTCGGGGTCGACCTCCTACCCGCATCGGACTGGCGGAGCTTTTCCATCGGTGAGGTCAACGCCTTCGGTGATCTACTGCCCGGTCTGACCGGTCTACCCGGTAGCGGGGCCGAGTCCGAGGACACCTACGGCGCCCAGCTCACCGCCGTGCGGATGCGCTGCGCAACCCGCTCCCGGCCCACCGACACCGTCGACGAACCACCGGCGCCCACCACAACGGTGTCGCGCAACACAGCGCCCCGTAGGACGAGGAACCACCGTGCCCACGCCTGACACCGCCGTCGTACCCCCACCCGTACCCCCCGCGAGCGCGGAAGGCGCCGCTCGGCCCGACGACCCGGACATGAACGACGTCGTCGGACGCGACGACATCCTGTTCCTGACGTTGGACACCCTGCGCCATGATGTCGCCGCCGAACTCTGTGCAGCGGGCCGCACACCCCATCTCGCCCGCTTGCTACCGGGCGGCACCTGGCAGCGGCGACACGCCCCCGGGAACTTCACCTACGCGTCCCACCAGGCCATGTTTGCGGGGTTCCTCCCGACGCCTGCCGAGCCCGGCCCCCATCCGCGGCTCTTCGCCGCCCGCTTCGCCGGGAGCGAGACGACCGAGCGGCGGACGTTCGTCTTCGACGCGCCCGACCTCGTCTCCGGGCTCGCCGGAGCCGGGTACCGCACGGTGTGCATCGGTGGCGTCGGCTTCTTCAACCAGCAGGGGCCGCTCGGCTCCGTGCTGCCCGGCCTGTTCCAGGAGAGCCACTGGGAGCCGGAGTTCGGGGTGACCTCGCCGGTGTCGTTCGAGGCCCAGATCGAGCGCGCCGAAGAGGTGGTCGCGGCCCTGTCGCCCGATCAGCGCCTGTTCCTCTTCATCAATGTCCCCGCACTGCACCAGCCCAACTGGTTCCATCTGCCGGGCGCCACCGAGCAGTCCGGGGACACCCGCGAATCCCATGCCGCGGCGCTGGAGTACGTGGACCGTCACATCGGGCGGCTGTTCACGACGGTTCGCAGCCGCCGCCGTTGCTTCGTCATCATCTGCTCCGACCATGGCACCACCTACGGCGACGACGGCTACACCGGCCACCGCCTCGGCCACGAAGCCGTCTGGACCGTGCCGTACGCCCACTTCTTCCTTGAGTCCGACGAGGCACCCGCATGAGCACTCCCCTGGTCACACCCCGCCCCTACCAGAGTTATGTCTACGCCTATCCGCACAAGACGGCCTACCGCAGGCTCGCCGAGCATCCCCGTCTGCGCGACGCATGGGCGGCGGAGCCGACCGACGCCCTCTCCCTCTATCTGCACATCCCGTTCTGCGAGATCCGCTGCGGCTTCTGCAATCTGTTCACCCGCATCGGCGCTCCCGACGAGCTCACCACCCGTTACCTCGATGCGCTCGACCGCCAGGCGACGGCGGTGCGCGACGCCTTGGGCGACAGCGCGCCCGTGCGGTTCGCTGCGGCAGCGTTCGGCGGTGGCACACCCACCTTCCTCACCGCGGGAGAGTTGGAGCGGCTCTGCGACATCGCCGAGAAGCGCATGGGGGCCGAACTGGCAGCGATACCCCTGTCCGTGGAGGCATCCCCTGCCACGGCCACCGCGGATCGACTCGCCGTACTCGCGGAGCGCGGCACAACGCGGCTCAGCATCGGCGTCCAGAGCTTCAGCGACTCGGAGGCGAAGGCGGCCGTCCGTCCACAGCGCCGGGCCGAGGTCGAAGCCGCTCTCGGCCGCATCCGGGACGCGCGCATCCCCGTGCTCAACATCGATCTGATCTACGGCATCGACGGTCAGACGGAGGACAGTTGGCGTCACTCGCTGGATGCGGCGCTCGCCTGGCGGCCCGAGGAGCTCTACCTCTATCCGCTGTACGTCCGGCCCATGACCGGTCTCGACCGGCGCGGCCCCACCGGCACGGGGCAGGCGAGCGACCCACACCCACCGGGGCACCTGAACGGCGACGCCGCCTGGGACGAGCAGCGGCTCCGGTTGTACCGCCAGGGCCGCGACCATCTTCTCGACCAAGGCTATGAGCAGGTGTCGATGCGTATGTTCCGCCGTCCCGACGCGCCCCATCAGGGGGCGGACGACTACGCGTGCCAGACCGACGGAATGATCGGACTCGGCTGCGGAGCCCGTTCGTACACCTCCGAGTTGCACTACTCCTTCGACTACGCGGTGCGGCCCGGTGAAGTGCGTTCCATCATCGACGACTACACGCGGACCGAGAACTTCGACCATGCCGAGTTCGGCTACCGCATCGACGGGACGGAGGCACGTCGTCGCCATCTGTTGCAATCGCTGCTCCAGGCGGAGGGCATGGACACGGCCGACTACCGGGAGCGGTTCGGGTGCGATCCCGTCGATGACTTCGCCGCCGAGTTGGGCCGCTTCGCCGCACTCGGTTGGTTGGAGAGCGGAACGCCCGGGCGGATGAAGCTCAGTGCGGAAGGGCTGGCGCACTCGGACGCGCTGGGGCCGGAGCTCTTCTCCCCGGCGGTTCGCACGGCCATGGCGGAGTACGAGTCCAAATGAGCGGTCCGATGGATCTGACCCTGCTCTACCGGGGTCCGCTGGCCTCCTGTGACTACGACTGCCCCTACTGCCCGTTCGCCAAGCGCCGCGACACCCCCCAGCAACTGCGCACCGACCGGGCTGCGCTGGAACGATTCACCACCTGGGTGTCCCAGCAGGGCGACGATCGGCTGTCGGTCCTGTTCACACCCTGGGGCGAGGGTCTGGTGCGCTCCTGGTACCGGCGCGCCCTCGTCGAACTCTCCCAACTGCCACAGGTGCACAGGGTGGCGATCCAGACCAATCTCAGCTGCCGCACCGATTGGCTCGCCGAAGCGGACCTCACCACCCTTGCGCTGTGGTGCACCTACCACCCGGGGCAGACCCCCTACGAGCGGTTCCTCGGCAAGTGCGAGGACCTGGCCGGGCTCGGCGTCCGATTCAGCGTGGGCATCGTCGGCGTACCGGAGCACCTCGACCATGCGCGAGAACTGCGCGCAGCCCTGCCCGATCACGTCTACCTCTGGGTCAACGCGGCGGAGGGACACACGTACACGGACGCCGAAGCAGCGCAGTGGACGGAACTCGACCCTCTCTTCGCCTACAGCCGCCGTGCGCACCGATCGGTCGGGCTGCCATGCCGGACCGGGGAGTCCGTCGTGTCCGTCGACGGCGACGGCACGGTACGGCGCTGCCACTTCGTCCCCGCGGAGTTGGGCAACCTCTACGACGGCTCCTACCGCGAGGCGCTGCGCCCGCGCCCGTGTCCCCTCGCGGTGTGCGACTGCCACATCGGATACGTCCACCTGGAGTCGCTGCCCTTGTACGACGTCTTCGCCGGAGGGGTGTTGGAGCGGATCCCGGCCTCGCCCGCCCCGGGGCGACGGCCTCCGGGCCGGGCGATCCTGCGTTCGCGGGATGCCGATGCCGGGCCGCCTGCCGGACAGACCAGGTGACCGTGGCGGCCCGGTGCAGGGACCACTCCGCAGTCGGGACCGCAACGGAAAAGGTGGAGGACCTGTTCCATGGTCGGAGGCCGGGCGGTGGGGGCGGGTTACAGGGGCAGCAGATCGGGGCGCTTGGCCTCGATGTGGTCGCCCGAGCTCTCGCCGCGGAGCCTGCGGCCGATCCAGGGCGCCAGATGCTCGCGTGCCCAGTAGATGTCGTCCCGCCGCACCTCCAATGTGCCGCGTCGCGGTAGTGGGGGCCAGGGCTGGTCCGGGTCGTTGGTGACGTCGAGTCCCAGCACCTGGGCGGCGCGCACCGCGACCCTGGCGTGTCCGTCGGGCGACAGATGCAGCCGGTCGGTGTCCCAGGCGCGACGGTCCTGGACGGACTTCAAGGACCACAGGTCGAGTACCGGACAGCCGTGTCGGTCGGCGATCGCCCGAACGTGCGCTGTGTACGTGGCGACCTTGCCCCGCAGATGGCGCAGTACCGGCATCCCCCGGGTGTCGAAACCGGTGGTCACCATGACCGTGCCCACCGCGTCGGTGAGGTCGGCAACCGCCCGTTCCAGTCGCTCGGCGACGTCGTCCGGGTCGCTGCCCGGCCGGATGATGTCGTTCCCTCCGGCACAGAACGTCACCAGGTCCGGGGCGAGTTCCTTCGCGCGGGGCACCTGTTCGGCGACGATCTGGTCGAGGAGTCTGCCGCGCACGGCGAGATTCGCGTAACGGAAGGTGTGTTGCGGCATTCGGTCACCGAGAAGCGCGGCGAATCGATCCGCCCAGCCGATGAAGGTTCCGTCGGGTGCCGGGTCCCCGACCCCTTCCGTGAAGCTGTCGCCGATCGCCGCGTACGACGCGAATGTATTCATGCTCCCTGTTCCCGAATCGCCTGCCACGACCACTCATCTTGTCCTCCGCGATGTGACCTACGCGACCGTAAGGAGAGGTTGACGCCGGGTGATCTATGCCACCAGGAAAAGGGCGCATCCCTGGGAATGCGAGGAAGTCCCCGTTTCGCGGCTGCGAAACGGGGACTTCCTCGTGCTGGTGGTGCCGGGGGTCGCACGCGACCTCCGGCACCGGGTCAGGGCGACTCGATCAGAGCGAGACGCCGTGCTGACGCAGGTACGACACCGGGTCGACGTCGGAGCCGTAGCCGGGGCTGGTGCGGATCTCGAAGTGGAGGTGCGGACCACTGGAGTTTCCGGTGGAACCGACCGCGCCGATCTGCTGTCCACCGCTCACGCTCTGCCCCGAGGAGACCGAGAGGGAGGACAGGTGTGCGTACTGCGAGTACTTGCCGTCGGTGTGCTGGATGACGACCTCGTTGCCGTAGGCGCCGCTCCAGCCTGCCGAGACGACGGTGCCGGGGCCGACCGAGCGCACGATGGTGCCGGTGGCGGCAGCGAAGTCGATGCCGGTGTGGTAGCCGCTGGACCACATGGCGCCCGAGACCTTGTAGGAGGTGCTGACACCGACCGCGGAGAGCGGGCTGGCCCAGCCGGAGCCGGTGGCCTCGCTGGAGGACTCGGCGGCGGTGGAGGTCTGGGCGGCGGACGACTGGGCCACCGGGGCCTCATCGTCCTTCTTGACCTCGGCCTCGACCTTGGCGGGACGCTCCTGCTTCGGCTCGACCTTGGCGGGACGCTCCTGCTTCGACTCGGCGGCAACCTTGGGCTTGGCCGGCGCGACGGGCTTGCTCTCAGCCGTCTTCGACTCGGACGTCTTGGACTCGGCGGCGGACGCGCCACCGATGGTGAGCTTGAGGCCGGGGTGGATCAGTGAGGGGTTCTCGCCGACCGCGTCACGGTTGTCGGCGTAGAGCTGCTGCCAGCCACCGTCGACCCGGTGCTCCTGCGCGATCTTGGAAAGGTAGTCGCCCGCGACGACCCGATAGGTGACCTGAGTGGCCACCCGCTCGGCGGGCGCCGTCGCGGGTGCGGTGGTGGTGGCGGCCGAGGCGACCACGGGTGCCGCGACGGGGGCGGTCTGCTCGGCGGCGAAGGCGTTCGTGGCGCCCATCAACGGAAGGGCGATGGCTGCGCCACCGGTGCCGGCGGCAACGATTCCCCGGGTGATGGTGCTGGTCCTGGTACGGCGGTGCTTACCCTTTGCGGGCATGGCGCATTTCCTCTCCGGCGCCTACGAGGTGAGCTGTCGGGTTCGAGCTGGAGATGCCCGGCCGCACTTCTGCGCGACTTCACCCCAAGCCGTCCGGAAATCCGGATCGGCGTACTACCTGGGTCCCCCGCTCCTGCCACGCGTGGATGTGGATGAATTCCGGGCGGCGGCAGGATTAGGCGATCCGTCCGGAGTTCCGTGACCGTAATCGAGCCCTCTTCAGGCAAACAAGCCGGGCCCTTTTCTGATCAATGACAAAGGTCACGACGGGGGGAATTTCCCGTAACACTCCGTGGAAGGCGATGTGGCAACTCCCGCCGCCCCGTCGGGAATCCTCTGCGGTGCGCCGCAACTGAGGGTCACCACTATGATCCCGCTCACGAGCGGGCCCTCAGCCACTCGACAGGCAGGACATCCAACCACCGAAGTACCCAATTCGGACAGAAGCAGCCCGGGCGTCCCTCACAGGTAATGGGTGGAACAATCAGTTCCCAACAGAGATCACACAAAATGATCATCTGATGAGCGAATGTCGTATCGTCGAGAACACGCCAATGTCGGCGAGCGGCGCCGACGGCAGTGACCCTCAGGAGCCTCTGTGACGCAGCAGCTGCCGCCGCAGGTCCCGTCCATCGAGCCGGAACTGACCGGAGTACGGAACTTCCGGGACGTCGGCGGCCTGCCGGCCCTGGACGGACGTCGGGTGCGACATGGGCGGCTGTTCCGCAGCGGTCATCTGGCCCATGCGACCGGAAGCGATGCCGCGTTCCTGTCCTCGCTGGGACTGCACACGATCTTCGATTTCCGCAATGAGGCGGACATGCTGCTCGACGGTCCGGACATTCCCCTCCAGGGCGTGCGCAACCTCAATCTCCCGCTCAGTGACCCTGCGGACGGCGCGGAGTTCTGGCAGATGGTGCGCGACGGAGACATCGAGCAGTTGCGGTCCATCCTGGGGGACGGCCAGGCCGCGGCACGGATGTCCGACTCCTATCAGAGGATCATCACGGAACGCACCGGCGAGCACAGCAGGGTCCTGCACGCTCTCGCCGAGGACAGCGTTCCCGCGCTGATGCACTGCGCCGCGGGCAAGGACCGCGCCGGGCTCTCCATAGCCGTGTCGCTGCTGGCGGTCGGCGTGGAGCGGGACGCGATCGAGGCGGACTACCTCAAGTCCAACGACCCGCACCGGCGATACCGGGTGCACCGCAGTGATGCATCACCGGCCGGGATGTCGCCCGAGGTGATGGAACTGCTCAGTCCGCTCTTCGACGCGCGCAGGGAGTACCTCCACACCGCGTTCGCGACCATCGACCGGACGTGGGGCGGGACGGAGCGGTACCTCACCGAGGGGCTGGGGATCACTGCCCGGACACGGGAGCAGTTGCGCGACCGACTGCTCGACGAGGTCTGACCCCAGGGCGGGCGGCGAACCTGACGGCCGTGGGCACGGGCCATGGCCGGCTTGACGCCCGCGGCGGTCACTGCCGGCCTGTGCAGGCGTCCGCCTCGATGACCGGTCGCTACTTGGCGCCCATCTCGAAGAGGAGATAGAGGAAGCCGGCGAAGACATGGCCGGCGATCAGATAGGCGAAGAGGCGCACCCAGATGCCACGGGGGAACCGTCCGTTCTCCTTGCCCTTCCTGACCACGGCGGCGTTGTCGGTCACCGAGGTGCTTTCGGGTGCGACGGTGTTCTCAGGTGCGGTGGGGTTCTCTGACATGGCGGTCCTCTCGACTTCCGGTCTTGGTGGGCTCGTCCCGCGTGCTGGGGATCGCTCCGGGCGGGCGCTCGGCTGGATCAGACGTGCGGATAGAGGTCGGGACTCTGGAGCAGGGTGTGGACGAACAGCATCTCCGCGCCTTCACGGGTGGCCGCTGCGATCCGGTGGGGAGTGAGCGAGTCGTAGTGAGCGCTGTCTCCCGGCCCCAGTTCGTGCACGGCTTCCCCGAGGCTGAGCCGAAGGCGCCCGTCCAGGACGTACAGCCATTCCTCGCCCGGGTGGACCCGCACCAGTTCGCCCTGGGCGCCGTAGGGAACCACCAGTCGCAGGGGTTGCATCGCCCGCCCGGGCGTCCCCACCTGGTGATAGGTCCAGCCGTCGGCCACGGCGGGCTCGCGAACGCCGGCCCTGATGACCGGGTCGCGCTCGGGTGCGAGTTCGCCGAGCAGCTCGGCGATGGTCGTACCGTAGATACGGGCCAGGGAGAGCAGCATCGGCAGCGAGGGCTGACGGCGGCCGGTCTCCAGACGGGACAGGTGCGCGGGCGACAGTCCTGCGCGCTGGGCAGCCGCTTCGAGGGTGAGCCCCCGTCTGCGACGCAGGTCCCGCAGTTGCGGCGCCACGTCCGGCAGCTCGGCCGGCGGCTCCCCGACCCGGGTTCGAAGGTCCGGGGGATGGCCCCCGGGAGGACTCTGCATGGGTCCATTGCGCCAGGAAAGTACCTCTGAGGCAAGTTTCGTGCCTCAAAGGCAAAATCCCAGCTCAGCGGTTGGCCACGGCCTGCTTGACCAACGTCCTGCCGAAGTCCCACATCAAGCCGCCGCCGGCGTGTGCGTCCTCCATGACCGCGGTGAAGCCGGCCAGGAATCGATCCACCTCGCGTTCGCCGATCGTCAGCGGCGGAATCAATTTGATCACTTCCATCCGGTCCCCTGAGACCTGGGTCAGGATCCGGTGCCGTTCCAGCAGCGGGACGGCCACCATCTGGGCGAACAGCCCCTTGCGGGCCGCTTGCAACACGGTCCAGCGGCTGCGCAGCGCCAGGGATTGGGGACGCCCGAACTCGATTCCGATCATCAGCCCCCGCCCTCGTACCGCATGGAGGAACTCATATCGGTCCACGAGGGCGGCCAGCCGGGACCGCAGGAGGTCACCGGTCGCCCGGGCGTTGGCGACGATCTGTTCGTCCTCGATGACCGAGAGGACCGCGAGACCGGCCGCCATCGCCTGTGCGTTGGAGCCGAAGCTGGCCGAGTGGACCAGCACCCGGTCCATGGAGGAGTAGACCTTCTTGAAGATCCAGTCCCTGCCGATCGTGGCCCCCACCGGCACATAGCCGCCGGAGAGCGCCTTCGCCACACAGATCAGATCGGGCTCCACCCCTTCCTCGTGCTGATGGGCGTAGAAGTCCCCGGTCCGCCCCAGACCGGTCTGCACCTCGTCGACGATCAGGAGCGCCCGGTGCCGGTGGAGCAGTTCCTGGGCTGCGTACAGGAAGCCCGGCGGGCACTCGTGGACACCCTTCCCCTGGATGGGTTCCACGATGAGGGCGGCCACATCGCCCGTGCGGAGCTCCCGCTCCAGGGCGTCGAGGTCGCCGAGGGCGATGGGAGTGTCGGGCAGGAGCGGGGCGAAGCCCTCCCGAAAGCCGGACTCTCCGTTGACGGAGAGGGAGCCGGTGGTCAGTCCGTGGAAGGCGTGGTCGCAGTAGAGGATGCGAGGGCGTCCGGTGGCGTACCGGGCGAACTTCAGGGCCGTTTCCACCGCCTCCGTACCGCTGCTCCCGAAGAACACCCGGTCCAGATGGGGGCTGTGGGCGAGGAGCTTCTCGGCGAGCAGCCCGGGCAGGGGCGGGCAGTCGAAGCGGGTCAGGTCCGCCAGTGAGGCGTCCAGCACATCGTGCAGTGCCTGCCGGACGACGGGATGGTGGCGACCGAGTCCCATCACCCCGAAACCGGCGAGCATGTCGAGGTAGTCCCGTCCCTCCGCATCCCAGAAGTACGCGCCTTCGGCCCGTTGGTAGACCTTGTCGAATCCGATGGTCCGCAACATGCGCGGGAGTTGTGGGTTGAGGTGGCGCTCGTGCAGCGCGTAGCGTTCGGCGCCGCGTGCGGCGAGCAGGGCCGTGAGGTCGAAGCCGGCGGGGCCCGACCCGTTCGCCGAGGACAGCGGATCGGTCATGGGTTGTTCTCCTTGACTGCCTGCGCCGCGGTGACGGGAAAGAGTTCTGGCCAGGTCGGTGCGACGCCTTCCCCCTGGTCCTCGGCAGCACCGTGTGGTGGTGACCGACGGGTCCGACCGCGCGAGTCCACAACGGAGAGCAGTCCTTGGGGACGGTCCCGGTGGGGTTGGCTCGCGCGGCCGGCCAGCTATCCGCGGTTTCCGGACATCGTTTCGCGCGCCGCGCGCAGGGATTCCTTCAGCGAGCCCATGGTGGCGAGCACGGCCGTGGGCTCATAGCCGCAGTGGGCCATGCAGTTGGCACAGCGCGGGTCCTTGCCGCGGCCGTACTTGCTCCAGTCGGTCTCCTCGACGAGTTCGCGGTAGCTGGGCACGTAGCCGTCGCTCATCAGGTAGCAGGGCCGCTGCCAGCCGAACAGCGAGTAGTTGGGAATCGCCCAGGCCGTGCAGGGGAAGTCGACCTTGCCCTCCAGGAAGTCCAGGAAGAGGGGCGAGTGGTTGAGCCGCCAGCGCCGGCGGTTGCCGTCGGCGAAGGACTTTCTGAACAGTTCGCGGGTCTGCTCGACGCCCAGGAAGTGCTCCTGGTCGGGCGCCTTCTCGTAGGCGTACGCGGGGGAGATCATCATCTCGTCGACCTGGAGGTCGTCGTTGAGGTAGTTCAGCACCTCGATGATGGTCTGAGGGGTGTCGGTGTTGAAGAAGGTCGAGTTGGTGGTGACGCGGAAGCCCCGGCGTTGGGCTTCCTTGATGGCCGCCACCGCCTCGTCGAACACTCCTTCCTTGGCCACCGATTCATCGTGCCGCTCGCGCAGTCCGTCGATGTGCACGGCGAAGGCGAAGTAGCGCGAGGGAGTGAACTTCTCGATCTTCTTGCGGAGCAGCATCGCATTGGTGCAGAGGAAGACGTACTTCTTCTTGGCCACCAACTGGCGCACGATTTCATCGATCTGAGGGTGCATCAGAGGTTCGCCGCCCGCGATCGAAACCATCGGGGCACCGGACTCCATCACCGCCCCGACCGCCTGTGCCACCGGCATGCGCTGCTTGAGCACACCGGCCGGGTGTTGGATCTTCCCGCATCCTTCGCAGGCGAGGTTGCAGGCGTAGAGCGGCTCCAGTTCGACGATCAGTGGGAACTTCTCCCGCCTGCGAAGCTTCTGTTCCAAGAGATAGGTTCCGACGCGGATGGTCTGACGGAGCGGCATGGCCATCTAGCTCACCTCCGGGGGAGCGGCAGAGAACGGTGCCATTCATGAAATGCAGGAAGTACGGCACGGAGAACACGGAAAGCTGATATTCCACCGCGCACCGTGCCAATACGGACCAGCTCATGCTCTGGAGCGTCCACGACCACCCGGACGGCCGCAACCGGACGGGGCCCGACGCGTAGGGCGGTACGCAGGGTGACCGCCGACTCCATGTCCACCGCGATCGCTCCCCCGGCGTGCAGGGCAGCCCTCTCGGGGCCGCGGACGACATGGGCGGAGCCGATGAGCACTCCCGTGTGGACCCGGCGTCCGGGAACCGCCCGGGCGAGCGCTTCGGCGAGGGTCGAGGTCTCGATGCAGAGGGTGCCGAGGTCGGTCACCGTGGTGTGTTCGCCGCCCCTGGTCCGGGTGGCCACCACCAGGTCACCGGGTCGCATGCCGGGTGCGAGCCCGGCGCAGAAGCCCGAGGCGATGACCGCCGCATCGCGCAGGGAGGGGTCGGCCAGCGCGGCGCCGAGGGCCCGCGCGGCGTTCCCCGGTCCCATTCCGGTCCGCAGGACGGTCGCCCGCCCCTGCGCACCACGTGCCCCGGTGCGCAGGGCCAGTCTCTCGATCGCCAGTGCACAGGCGATCAACAGGGGCCGGGAACCCGCCTGGTCCTGATCGCGCAGCTCTCCGTGCTCTGGGCCGCGCTCACGTTCCACCGGAGGACCGTTCGTCCTTCGGTCCGCACCGGCGTGTTGCGGTGCCCGGCCCTGGTCAGGGGGGTGTTGTGCCGGGCCCCGTGGGTCAGCCACGCGCATGCTCCGAGGCGAAGCCGGCGAGCACCGGTTCACCCCTGACGTAGCGTCCGAGCGCGGTCAGCGGAAAGACCTGGCGGTACAGGTGGTAGTTGATGGAGAAGTCCCAGGGGAAGCCCGTGCCGGTGAAGTACGGCTCGTCCCAGGAGCCGTCGGCACGTTGTGTTCCGGTGAGCCAGGCCACACCCCGCTCGACCGCCTTGTTCTCCCGCTCCCCCGCGGCCAGCAGGGCGAGCAGGGCCCATGCGGTCTGGGATGCGGTGGATGCCCCCCTGCCGACCCACTCCTCCTCGTCGTAGGAGCGCAGGTCCTCACCCCAGCCGCCGTCGTCGTTCTGTACGGATTCGAGCCAGCGCACCGCGCGCCGGATGGCAGGGTGGGCGGCGGACATTCCCGCCGCCATCAGCGCGGGCACCACCGAACCGGTGCCGTAGATGTAGTTGACGCCCCATCGGCCGAACCAGGCGCCGGTCGGCTCCTGTTCGGCGAGGAGCCAGTCGATGCCGCGGCGGGTACGGGGGTCGTCGGTCCTGCCTTCGTAGGCCAGCATCTCGACGACGTGGGCGGTCACATCAGCTGACGGCGGGTCGATGACTTCGCCGAAGTCGCAGAAGGGCAGCCGATTGGGGAGGGGGCTGGTGTTGTCCGCGTCGAAGGCGCCCCACGCCCCGTTCTTGGACTGCATGCCGAAGGTCCAGCGCGTCGCGCGGGCGATGGCGCCCTCGACCCGCACCGGGTCGGGGTGCCGCACCCGACGCAGGGCGAGGACCACCTCAGCGGTGTCGTCGATGTCGGGGTAGTTGTCGTTGTGGAACTCGAAGGCCCAGCCTCCGGGGGCCAGTTGTGGCCTCCGCACCGACCAGTCGCCGGGCCTGACCACCTCCTCGCCCAACATCCAGTCGGCCGCCCGGACCAGGGCGGGGTGATCGGGCGGCAGTCCGGCGTCCGCGAGTGCCACGGTCGCCAGGCAGGTGTCCCACACGGGCGACTGGCACGCCTCCACCATGCGGACGGGCCCACCTGCCTCGCCGTGCTCCTCGCGCCACACGGCGAAGCGGTCCAGGGACTCCAACCCGGCCCGCATGACGGGATGGTCGATGTCATAGCCGAGCAGATGGAGTGCGATCAGGGAGTAGACGGCCGGAGGCTGGATGCCGCCCCAGCATCCGTCGTTCTCCTGGCGTTCGACGATCCACCGTGCCGCAGCGTCCATCGCCGCTCGGCGCAGCCTCCTCGGAGCCACCTTGTGGTAGAGGTGCAGGGCCTTGTCCGCGCGCTGGAAGAAGCCGTCCCAACTGAGGGCGGCGGCCAGGGGACGTGGCGGGTTGGGCCGCCGGGCATCGGTGTGGAGTTCGTCCAGTGTGAACGGCGCCGGTCGGACCGGGCGCTTGGCCGAGACCACCGTGAGCGGCACGATGGTCTGACGGGCCCAGCAGCCGAAGTCGTAGATGTTCAGGGGGAACCAGCGGGGCAGGAAGATCAGCTCCGGGGGCAGTTCGGGCAGGTCGTCCCACTGCCACCAGCCGAACAGGGCCAGCCAGATCCTGGTGAACACACGGGCACCGGCGATCCCGCCGTGCCGTCGCGCCCATGCGGAGGCGAGCACCATATGGGGCTCGTCGGGCAGGTCTCCGGCCAGTCGGAGCGCCACGTACGCCTCGATGGTGGCGGACAGATCAGCCGGCCCCCGGTAGAAGGTGGTCCAGGCGCCGTCCTCGCGCTGCTCGGCGCGGATGTGCCGAGCGGCGGCCTCGGTGGTGCGGTCGTCCCTGACGCCGAGGAACTGCCGGAGCAGCAGGTCCTCGGCGTCCATCGTCACATTGGTCTCCAGGTCGCCCTTCCACCAGCCCTGGGCGTCCTGTCTGCTGAGCAGGTGCTCGACGGACAGTGCCACGGCCCGTCGTGCGTTCCCCAGCACGTCGTGGCCGCCGGGGTGCAGGGGCACGTGGACTTCGGTCATCTCGCCGGCCGCAGCCGCGTGGGCCCGCACGGGCCCACCGCTTCCATCGGTCGTCGCTGTCATGGCTTCCCCTTCGGTGCAGTGGTGCGCTGTGCTCTGCGGTGCTGGGGTTTCCGTCGGCCGGCGGGCGGTTCAGGTTCCGCTCACTGGTCGGCGACTGCCATGGATATGGGGGGCGGGGTGGGGATCATCTCTCTCGCGTCCTGCCGGACTATCGCTTCCGTACGACGACGAAATCGGCGAGCGCGGTCAACTGCGCCCTGATGTGGGTGGGCATGTCGACGCCTGCCAGTGCTTCGATGGCGACGGTGTGCTGACGGCGTGCCTCCTGTGCGGTCCACTCACGACCGCCCGCCTCCTCGATCAGTGCGGCCCTGGTGGCGAACTCCTCCTCGGAGAACGTGTCGAAGTCGTTGCTCTTGGCGTCCGCTGCGAGCAGTTCGCCGAGGCGCCTGGAGGCCGGGCCGCCCTCGGCGAGTGCCGCGACGACCGGCAGGGACTTCTTGCGCTGGCGCAAGTCGCTCCAGGTCTGCTTGCCCGTCGCATCGGGATCGCCCCAGATGCCCAGCAGGTCGTCGATGGCCTGGAAGGCAAGGCCGAGGTGGTACCCGTACGCCTCAAGGGTGTCGGCGGTGCGGTCGTCCGCGCCGCCGAGCACCGCGCCGATGGACACCGCGCAGGCGAGGAGCGCACCCGTCTTGTTGCCCTCCATCTCCAGGCACTCCTCGACGGTGACCCGCTCGCGGTGCTCGTACGAGATGTCCTGGGCCTGGCCGTCGATGAGCTTGCGGGTGGCGCTGGTCAGCCGCCGGGTGGCGCGACCGGCCTCCACCGTGCCGATCTCCAACAGCAGCTCATTGGCGAGGGCGAAGAGTGCGTCACCCACCAGGATGGCCTGGGCGGGCCCGTGGACCTTCCACACGGTGTCGCGGTGCCTGCGCTGCTCGTCGCCGTCCATCAGATCGTCGTGCAGCAACGAGAAGTTGTGCACCAGCTCCACGGCGACGGCGCCGGGAACACCGACCTCGGCCGGGGCTCCCGCGGCTTCCGCCGAGAGCAGGGCGAGCGCCGGTCGCACGGCCTTGCCGCCGTCCCCGACGGACGGCCGCCCCTCGGCGTCGATCCAACCGAAGTGGTACGAGGCAACGGTGTCCATGGGTGCCGCAAGGCGGTCCACGGCAGCGCGCAGTACCGGTGTCGACAGGGCACGTCCGCGCTCCAGGAGCGCGGCGACGTCCACGCCTGCTGCGGTGTCATCAGCCGGATTCGCCGAAGGCACAGTCGGCACGGTCTCTCCTCTTGTTCCGGTAAACGGGCTCACGCCGCCTCCTTGAGCGGATGTTCATGGGGGCGGCCGAGGTCCTGGAGGGCTGCGCCTGCGGCGGTGAATCCGCTGCGCACGGCGCCCTCCATGGTCGCGGGCCAGCCGGTGGCGGTCCACGCGCCCGCAAGGTACAGGCCGGGCGCACGGGTCGGCGCACCGGGCCGCAGTCTGCCGACGCCCGGAGTGGGGGCGAAGGTGGCCGTCCGCTCCCGGGTGACGAAGAAGTCCTCCACCCGGGCCTGCCGTGCGGGCGGCAGCAGCCGCTCCAACTCGGGCAGGTACCGGGCCCGCAGTTCGGCCACGGGTGCGTCGATCTCCTCCTGGGCCGCCGACTGGGAGATGGCCAGGTACTGGCCCTCCTTCACTCCGGCGGCCTCGGTGCGGTCGAAGACCCACTGCACCGGGGAGCCGAGCGCGGTGAAGAACGGCCGGCGCAGCACTTTGCGGTCGTAGCGGACGTGGATGTTGAGGATGGGCGCGGTGGCGATGTCGAGCAACCGGTCGGGGTTGGCGAGGGCTCCCTCGGGGAGCAGGGCGTGGGCCTCGCGCTGGGCGACGGCGAGCACCACGGTGTGGGCGTCGAGCCCCTCCCCGTCGATTTCGACGCGCCAGCCGCCGTCCCGGGCAGCCCTGATCTCACGCACCCGGGTCCCGGTCTCGACGCGCACGCCCGCCGACTCCAGCGCCTTGCGGGCGAGGGTGTCGTGCAGATCGCCGAGGGGCACCTGGGCCCAGCCGATGTCCGCGGCTCCGGGATCGGAGAGCAGCCCGGTCTTGAAGACCATGGCCGCAAGTCCCGTCGAGGCGTTCGCCGCGGTGGCGTTCAAGGTGGCCACGCCCACGAGGTCCCACAGGGCTTCGATGGCCCGGGGGGTCTGGCCGTGGCGACCGAGCCAGGTGGCGAAGTCGATGCCGTCGAGCTCGGGATCGGCGGGGTCGAGGCGACCGAGTGCGAGGGCGGCCCGGCCGACGCTCGCCCGCTCGGCGAGCGAGAGGTGCGGGTACGTCGCGAGGCTCGCGGCGAGGTGCAGGGGTACGGGCAGCGCGGACCTGCGCAGCCTGCCCAGCCGGGGCCCGGACGCTCGGCCCACGTCCAGTACGGGCACGTCCAGTCGGTCCTGGAGCGGTGCGAGGTGCGCGCCCTCGACCCGATCGAGGAACCAGCGGTAGGCGGTGCAGCAGCGCAGGTACACGTGTTGGCCGTTGTCGATGGTGAGGTCGCCGCGCTGGAAGGAGAAGGCGAGCCCACCAAGCCGAGGGCGGCTTTCGAGGAGGGTGACCCGCAGGCCCGCGTCAGCGAGTTGCAGGGCGGTGGTCATGCCGGCGAGACCGCCGCCGATGACGACCGCGTGCCGCCCGCTCGCGGCGTCGTCAGCTGGTGGTTCCTGACGGACATCGGTGGTGTTGTCGCTCATGCGGCCCCCCTGCTGCCCTTGGTCGCGGACCGAGCGTCGCCAGAGTGCCCCGGTGAGCAACGGGTCGGGGCGGGCTGCGCCCCTGCGATCCGGCCGATAGCCGCCGGATCGGATGGTGTCGCCTCGTGGATCATGGACGGCCCCGCAGTGTGTGGCGGCTGATGTGCCGGGTGTCCAGGCCGGAGAGTCCGCGCACGGCGACGTACGCCTTCTCCCGGCCCGGCAGGGAGACCCGACCGCGCAGGACTGCCTCCGGATCGCGTTCGATGCGGTCAAGCAGTCGCCGGTAGATGCCGGCCATCGCCGCGACGCACGCCCCGCTGCGCCGGTCCAGCATGGGAAGCAGCCGGTAGCCCTCGGCGAAGAGTGCGCGGGCGCGGCGGACTTCGTAGTGGATCAGCCCCGCGAAGTCGGAGCCGATGGGGGGCGTGGCCGTGGTGAAACCGGCCGAGCAGCCGAACTTGGCGAGGTCGTCGGCGGGCAGGTAGGTCCGTCCGTTGATGGCGTCCTCGCGGACGTCCCGGAGGATGTTGGTGAGTTGGAGCGCAAGGCCCAGGGTGTCCGCGTACTCGGCGGCCCGCTCGGTGCCCGGCGTGCCGGGCTGGGTGCCGAACACACCGAGGGAGAGCCGGCCGATGGCGCCTGCGACACAACGGCAGTAGACCTTGAGGTCGTCCCAGGTCTCGTAGGACTCCCCGCGCACATCCATCAGCACGCCGTCGATGAGTTCATCGAGGCCGTCGAGCGGCAGCGGGAAGCGGCGCGCGGTGTCGGCGAGTGCGACCGCGACCGGGTCGGTGTCGTCCTCGGCGACGTCCTCACGACGAATGCGGTCGAGCAGTTCCCGGGTGGCTTCCAGGCGCTTCTGCTTCTCGGTGGGGACGAGTGCGCCGTCGCCGATGTCGTCGACGCGCCGGGAGAACGCGTACAGGGCGGACATCGCCAGTCGCTTGTCGAGCGGCAGCAGTCTGATGCCGTAGGCGAAATTGCGCGCCTGCTGTCCGGTGACGGCCTCGCAGTAGCTGTACGCGGCCTGCACCGGGGCGGGCGCCCGTGTCAGTTGTTCCATGGTCCGGCTCACCCCTCTTTACGCGCTCTTCGCAATACGGCTCCCACGTCGCGGAGCAGTTGTGTCCTGGCAGGTCTGGGCGGCCCGCCCAGTACGTCGTACCGGGCGGATCTGATGGCGCCGATTGCGGCCCGTCCCCCGCCGGTGAATCCGGCGAGCAGGAGGCGGAGCCGGCCCGTCACGCTGGCGACGAGGGGAATGCCCTCGTCGAGCAGTTCATCGGCCCGCGCGGCCTGGAACGCGATCAGTGCGCGCACCGATGCGTTCGCCGACGGCGCCTTGAGGTCGGCCTCGGTGACGTGGAAGCGGCGCATGTCCTCGGCGGGCAGATAGACGCGGTCACGGTCGAGGTCCTCGGCGACGTCCTGGAGGTGTTCGACGATCTGGAGCGCGGTGCAGACGGCGTCGGAGCGGCGCAGGCGTTCGGGGGTCGTCGTTCCGGTGAGCTGGAGCACGAGGTGTCCGACGGTGTTGGCGGACACCTCGCAGTAGGCGAGCAGTTCGTCGTAGCTCTCGTAGCGGTGGACCACCTGGTCACGGCGGTTCGCCTCGATCAGCCCGAGGAAGGGTTCGATCGTGAGGGATCGAGCGCGGACCGTCGGGGCGAGCGTGCGCAGGATCGGGTGACGCGGCTCGTCCGCGGCGAAGACCCGTCGGACGTCGGCTTCGAAGGCGTCGAGGACGACCAGCCGATCGTCGGCCTCAGCGGGTGCGACGCCGAGCCATCGGGCATCGGCACCGCCGGATGCGAGGTCGCCGTCGCCGATGTCGTCGACGAGTCGGGCGTATCCGTAGACGGCCATGAGGTCCGCGCGCCAGGCCCGTGGCAGGAAGAAGGGAGCGACGGGAAAGTTCTCCTCCGTCGCCTTGTCGAGGGTGGCGCGCACGGTGGGCGCCGGGAGCGCCGTGGGGATCTGCCGGGTCTCGGTCATACGTGGCTGCCAGGTGCGCGGACGGCGAAAGCCTCGTGGAGCTGGAGAATTCCGATCATTGCCGTCACATCTCCCGTTCTACACTGCCGACCCAATCCATCCCATTTCGGACACGCCGCCGGTCGTTACGTCGACTGGAGGTCCGACCGCCGGACGGGGCATCGAGGACGTATCGCCCCACTTGCCGCGATTCAGCACTGGTACAGCTTACGTCGTACAACACCCGCCGATGCATCGGGGCGTAGCGGCCATTACACGAACGTCGCATTATCAGCCAACCTTTCATCGAATAAACGGACTTGGTCTTCCACAGGTTCCCGGTCCCCCACGGCGCGGGTCTCGGCGGAGCGTGCCGCCTTCATGTCCGAGGACGCGGGAAGGCCCCCGCCAGGATGACCAGGCGGGGGCCCTATCGGGGCCGGCCGGCTGCCGGAACCGCTCCCACGGCTCTACCGCAGCTACTTGCCGGTCTCCTTCTCGTACGCCTTCAGGACCTCGGCGGTGGGACCGTCCATCAGCAGTTCGCCCTTCTCCAGCCACAGCACCCGGTCACAGGTGTCACGGATGGAGCCGAGGCTGTGGCTGACCAGGAAGACCGTGCCGGCCTGCTTGCGCAACTCCCGGATGCGCTGCTCGGAGCGGATCTGGAACTTGCGGTCACCGGTGGCCAGGGCCTCGTCGATCATCAGGACGTCGTGGTCCTTCGCCGCCGCGATCGAGAACCGCAGCCGCGCGCCCATGCCCGACGAGTAGGTCCGCATCGGCAACGTGATGAAGTCGCCCTTCTCGTTGATGCCGGAGAAGTCGACGATGGACTGGTAGCGCTCGCGGACCTGCTCCCGGGACATGCCCATCGCCAGGCCGCCGAGGATGACGTTGCGCTCGCCCGTGAGATCGCCCATGAGCGCGGCGTTCACGCCCAGCAGCGAGGGCTGGCCGTCCGTGTACACCTTGCCGCGTTCGGTGGGCAGCAGTCCGGCTATGGCCCGCAGCAAGGTGGACTTGCCCGAACCGTTGGTGCCGATGAGTCCGATGGCCTCACCGCGGTACGCGGTGAAGGAGACACCGCGCACGGCGTGCACCGTACGCACACCACGCTGGCGTTCCACCTTCTTCTTCCCGCGCACGATGCGGTTCAGGGCCGCGGTGGCGCCGCCCCTGCCGCCTCCCGTGCCGTGCACCCGGTAGACGATGTGGACATCGTCGGCGATGACGGTGGGGATCCGTTCAGTGTTGTTATCAGCCACGTCCGTACCGATCTTCAGCCTTCCAGAAGTACACGAACCCGCAGACGCCGAAGAGGACGGCCCAGCCGACGGCGAACGCCCAGACGTGATCCGGCAGATTCGACGAACCGTAGTCGTCGATGAGCGCGAAGCGGATGAGGTCCATGTAGATGGCCGCCGGGTTCCACTGGAGCAGATTGACGATCCAGGTGGGCTTGCCCTCAAGCATGAGCGGAATGGAGAACATCACACCGGACGCGTACATCCAGGTCCGCATGATGAACGGCATCAACTGGGCGAGGTCAGGCGTCTGGCTGCCGAGCCTGGCCATGATCATCGCGAGGCCCGCGTTGAACACGAACTGGAGCACCAGCGCCGGGATGAGCAGCAGCCAGGAGAGCTGCGGGTAACTGCCGAATCCGACCACGATCAGCAGCAGCACGACCATGGAGAACATCAACTGCTGGAGCTGCTGGAGCGCGAAGGAGACGGGCAGGGAAGCCCGCGGGAAGTGCAGGGCACGCACCAGACCGAGGTTGCCGGAGATGGCGCGCACACCCGCCATGACGGAGCTCTGGGTGAACATGAAGACGAACACGCCCGTCACCAGGAAAGGGATGTAGACCTCGACCGCCATGCCCCGGTTGGCCTCCAGGATGAGGCCGAAGATCAGGAAGTAGACCAGGGCGTTCAGCAGCGGGGTGACCACCTGCCACAGCTGCCCCAGCTTGGCCATGCTGTACTGGGCCGTGAGCTTGGCCTGCGAGAAGGCCAGGATGAAGTGCCGCCGGCCCCACAGCTGACGGACGTACTCGGTCAGTCCCGGCCGGGCACCGCTGACCGTCAGACCGTACTTGGTGGCGAGCTGTGCCGGAGACAGACCGTCGTCGGCCGATGGCCGGGCGGTCATCGTGATCGCGCCGTCATGGGTAGTGTCACTCACAAGTGGAAACTTTCGTCTTCGAGATGCGCGGCAGTTGGGGCGCGGTGCCCGGCCGTCGCCGGATCGCCGGAGTGCGCCCGGTGCTCTCAAGGCCCAAGCTTGTCAGATCACCGGTGGTCGGCCCAGTCGGGTGAGCCGCCACACAGTACGCCACTTCATGGGCCGGCGGACACCGCACGGTGCCCGCCAACCCTCGGCGAATCCGCCCAGCCACGCCTTCAGCGCGGGCGCCGAAGGCCGCCGGGCGAGTGTGAGGAGCACCCAGACACCGAGGTAGATCGGCACCAGGGGTGCGGGCAGGTTACGACGCGCCAGCCAGACCCGGTTGCGGGCCACCATGCGGTGGTAGACCGCGTGCCGAGAGGGTGCTGTCGTCGGGTGGTGGAGCAGCAGGTCCGAGCGGTAGTCGATGGACCATCCCGCATCGAGGGCCCGCCAGGCGAGGTCGGTCTCCTCGTGCGCGTAGAAGAACTCCGCCGGCAATCCGCCGACCTCGGCGAACACCGCGGTGCGCACGGCGCTGGCACCACCGAGGAAGGTGGTCACCCGAGACGAGCGCATCGGGTCGGCCGCACGCAGTCGCGGCACATGACGACGCTGGGTGACGCCCGTCTGCGGGTCCGCGATCCGGAAGCTGAGAATGCCCAGCCCGGCGTCCGCGGTGAACGCCTCACGCACCAGTTCGGCGGTGCCGGGGTCGGGCAGCAGTCCGTCGTCGTCGAGGAAGAGCAGCGCGTCCATCTCTGCGCCGGACGGTCCGAACGCCTCGATGCCGGCATTGCGACCGCCCGGGATGCCCAGGTTCTCCGGCAGCTCCACCGTCCGCACCCCGGCGGGCGCCCCGGTGACCGGGGCGCCGTTGCCGACGACGACCACGGAGACGGGGTCGCCCTTCTGCGCGGCCACCGACTCCAGCAGGGCCCGCAGATCGTCGGGGCGGTCACCCATGGTGATGACCACCGCGCCGAGCTTGAGGGAGGCGGTCACTTGAGCCTGCTGGAGGCGAGGATCGAGACCAGGTGCAATAGCGTCTGGACGACGGCGATGCCGGCCAGGATCGCGATGCCGAGACGGGTGAAGAACAGATCGCCCTGGACCGCGTCGAGGATCGCGCACACCAGGATGAAGAGGCTGGCCTCGATGCCGCCGACGAGCCGGTGGAACTTCAGTGCCGCGGCGGCCCGACGGGCGAGCGCGAGTCCAGAGGACCGCGGGACCGAAGCCTCGTCCTTGACGGCCGACAGGCCGCTGCGCTGCCGGGCGACGTCGACCAGGTCCGTCTCGGCCTTGATCAGGATGGCGCCCAGGGCCGCGATGGTGCCGAGGAAGGCCCAGAGCCACTCGGGGCGCCCGTCGCCGAAGACATCGGCGCCGCGCACACCGAAGCCGACCAGCAGGGCCGCCTCGCAGATGTAGTGACCGATGCGGTCGAGGTAGACGCCCGTCACCGAGGTCTGGCCGCGCCAGCGGGCGACCTCCCCGTCGACGCAGTCGAGCAGCAGGTAGAGCTGGAAGAGCACCACGGCGAGGATCGCGCCGGTGAGTCCGGGCACCAGCAGTACGGCACCGCCGATCACTCCGACCACGACCATGAGGTAGGTCAGCTGGTTGGGCGTGATCCGGGTGTTCACCAGGTAGGGGTCGACGTGCAGCGAGATCTCTCGCATGTAGAGGCGTCCGGCCCAGTGTTCGCCGCTTCTCCGGTCCTTCACTCCCTCCGGGTGAACGACCGGGCGGAGTTCAGCTACGGATGGTCTTGGCATAGTCGGCGTACGCGTCCCTGATCTGGTCGGGGGTGAGGTCAAGGTGCTCAAGGATGGTGAAGCGCCCGGGGCGGGTCTGGGGGGCGTACTCCACGGCCTCGACGAATTCGTCCACGGTGAAACCGATTTCGGTGGGCAGCACCGGCAGCTCGTGTCGGCGCAGCACTTCCGCGATGAGTCCCGATGCCTCGGTGGCACCCCTCAGGTGCATGGCGAAGGCGGCTCCGAGACCGACCTGTTCACCGTGGCTCGCGGCTCGTTGGGGGTGGAGCAGATCGAAGGCGTGGCTGATCTCGTGGCAGGCACCGGACGAGGGTCGGGTGTCACCACTGATCGACATCGCGATACCGGTGAGGACCAGGGCCTCGGCGAGCACGGTCAGGAACGCGTCGTCCCCCACCCCGCCGGGGTGCCGCAGCACGGCTTCGCCCGCGGTCCGGGCCATGGCGGCGGCCAGTCCGTCGACGGGTTCGCCGTTGATCTCGTGGGACAGCTCCCAGTCGGCGATGGCGGAGAGGTTGGAGACGGTGTCGCCGATGCCGGAGCGGATGAACCGTGGCGGTGCCTCGCGCACCACGTCGAGGTCGATGACCATGGCGATGGGCGTGGGGACGCCGTAGGAACCGCGGCCGTTGTCGTTGTCGAGCGTGGCGACGGGCGAGCAGATGCCGTCATGGGCGAGGTTGGTGGCGACGGACACCATGGGCAGCCCGACGCGGGCCGCCGCGTACTTGGTGACGTCGATGATCTTGCCGCCGCCCAGGGCGACCACGGCGTCGTACCGCTGTCCCTTGATGGCGTCGGCGAGCGTCACCGCGGAGTCGATGGTGCCGTCGGCGACCTCGTACCAGTCCGCGCCCGGGAGCACCGGCGCGAGCCTCTCGCGCAGGGTGCGCCCCGAGCCGCCGCTGATCGCCACCGCGAGCTTGCCGGACGACGAGATGCGCTGGTCGGCGAGGAGCCCGGCCAGATCGTCGAGGGCTCCCCTGCTGATGTCGACGACGACCGGCGACGGGATGAGCCGGGTCAGTACTGGCACGCGATCCCACGGCCCTTCGTGAGGTCGTCGTGGTTGTCGATCTCCACCCAGCTGACGTCGCCGATGGGGGCCACGTCCACGCCGAAGCCGCGATCGGCGAGCTCCTGGTAACCGTCCTCGTAGTAGAGGTCGGGGTCACGCTCGAAGGTGACCTTGAGGGCGTCCGCGAGCTCGACGGCCGCCTCGGGTTCGATCAGGGTGACGCCGATGTACTCGCCGGTCGCGGTCGTGGGGTCCATCAGCTTGGTGATGCGCCGCACCTGGTCGGCGTCGTCCGTGATGACCTTCATCTCCTCGTCGGCGAGCTGCTTGACCGTGTCCAGGGCGAGGATGATCTTCCGACCCTCGCCCCGGGCTGCCAGCAGGGTCCGCTCGACGGAGACCGGGTGGACGGTGTCCCCGTTGGCGAGGATGACTCCGCGCTTGAGGACCTCCCGGGCACACCACAGGGAGTAGGCGTTGTTCCACTCCTCGGCCTTGTCGTTCTCGACGAGGGTGAGCTTGAGGCCGTAGGCGGCTTCCAGCGCGGCCTGACGCTCGTAGACGGCTTCCTTGCGGTAACCGACGACGATCGCCGCTTCGGTGAGCCCGATCTCGGCGAAGTTGCTCAGGGTGAGGTCGAGGACGGTCTTCTCACCCGCCACGGGCACGAGGGCCTTCGGAAGCGTGTCGGTGTAGGGGCGCAGTCGCCGTCCGGCACCGGCGGCCAGTACGAGGCCGATCATGCGGTTTCTCCTTCGTCATGTACGGCGGGTGCGGAGGAGGACACCCAGAAGCGGATGCTCTCGACCAGCACCACGAGGGCAATGACCGCGGCGAGGGTCGTCAGCGCGATGGTGAATCCGGTGCCACCGACCAGGGCGGCCAGCAACGTGACGGCCGCGATCCGGCCCTCTTGCCCGCCGATCGCCCGCACCAGCCAGTGCGGAGGCGCGCCAGTGCCCCCCCGGATTCGGTACACCGTGTCGTAGTGATGGTAGGCGACTGCCGCGACCAGCCCGAAGGCCGCGGGCAGGGCCCCGGTGGCGCCCTCGACCTCGGCGCGGGCCGCCAGTGCCAGCAGCGTGCCGTACTCGGCGGCGCGGAAGATCGGCGGAACCAGCCAGTCGAGCGCCCCCTTGAGGGGGCGGGCGACCGCGATGCCCGAGGTGACGGCGTAGAGCACAGCGGCGATCAGGGGCCAGGGGGAGCCGTAGTCGCTCAGCGCGGCGGTGGTGACGAGCCCGGCAGCTCCCAGGAACGCGATCACGGGTGCGGCCAGTGCGGGCAGCCCGCGGACGACACCGTGCGCGGCCCGTGCGACGGCCTCGGCCAGCGGGCCGCAGTCGGCGAGGTCGTGCAGGGCGCCGGCGGCGCGGTCGGTCCGCTCCGCCCGGCGGGTCAACGAGCGCAGCAGACGGCCCGCGGTCGTGTAGCAAGCGGCGAAGGAGCACCCGATGAGCAGGGCGTAGAAGACGATCCGGGGGGTGGTGACGGCCGTCAGGACGGCGATCATGGCCCAGCGCTCGCCGATGGGGAGCACGATCATCCGTCGGACCCAGACCGTCCAGCCCACGCTGTCCAGCCGGTCGGAGAGCGCCGCGGTGGGGCTGGTGTTGGAGACGGCGTCGTGGTTGGCCTCGTTGAAGGAGAAGTCCACGACGTGACGACAGGTCTGGAGCACCATCGCGGCGAGCGCGAGCCCCCACACGTCATCGCCACCCCGGGCCGCACCGAGTGCCAGACCCGCGTAGTAGGCGTACTCCTTGGCCCGGTCGAAGGTCGCGTCGAGCCAGGCGCCCATCGTCGAGTACTGGAGCGAGTAACGGGCGAGCTGTCCGTCGGTGCAGTCCAGAACGAAGGAGAACAGCAGCAGGACTCCGGCTGCCACATAGCCGCCCCGGGTGCCGGTCGCGGCGGCACCCGCCGCGATCAGGGCGGTGATCAGCGACGCGGTGGTGACCTGGTTGGGGGTGAACCCCCGTCGGGCGCACCAGCGGGCGAGGTAGCGCGAGTAGGGGCTGATCGCGAAGGTGGTGAAGAAGCCGTCCCGGGCCTTGACCGCGGAACGCAGGCGTACGGCCTCCTCGTCCACGGCGGCGACGGCCTGGCGTGCTTCGTTGCGGGCCTGCGGGTCGTCGGGCACGGTCGCCACGAGGGAGCCGAGTTCCGGACGGTGGACGGCCGTGCCGTCGGCGGTCAGATCCTCGGCGAGGAGGTCGGGCAGTGCCCGGTCCACCCGTACCGTGTGTTCGGCGCCCCTGGACTCCACCGCGGTCACCGCTCCCTTGAGGGCGGAGCGCGCTGCTGGCTGCGCGGTGAGCGCCCCCGGCACGGCGGCCACCGGGAACCGGGGGTCGGTCAGGGCCAGGCGCAGGGAGTGGACGTGGCCGACGAACCGGGCGTCCACGAGGGCGACCCGCTCGTCGGCGGGCACCGCGGTCAGGATCTCGGCGGTGCGCTCGGCCTCCGATGAGACCCGTACGTCGAAGCCCAGGGACCGCAGATCGCCATCGAGGGACGATCCGGGCACGGGCGGACCGGTGAGGATGGCGGTCGGCAGACGAACTCACTCCTTGGAACCGAGGGTGGTGGTGCGCGGCGGCCCGTCCCTGCACTGAAGGACGGCGGCACGTCGGCGGAGACTGCGGCAGAGGCTATCGGATGCACTCAGGCGGGAGTTCACTGGCCATTTGCGCCCCGGTCGGCCTCCGACCGGCATAGCGGGCACCCGTGGAGGGGAGCCCGCACCGAGATCATCATTATCGATCAGTGCCTCGGGCCACAAACCGCCCCCTCATGGCTCCGGGGCCTTTGCCACGGGTCAGGGCGTGCGACCCCGGCAAGACCCGGTGGACAGGCCGCGGATCGTCTCCGACCCATCCCCGCCAGAACATTCAGGCGGACGACGCCATTTACTCGGACACGTCCTAGGCTGGCGGCCATGAGTTGGCTGATTACAGGTGGAGCGGGGTATATCGGCGCGCATGTGACGCGGGCGATGCTGGGGGCGGGCGAGCGGGTCGTGATCCTGGACGATGTGTCGTCGGGGATGGTCGAACGTCTCCCGCGAGAGGTTCCGCTTGTCCGCGGTTCGGTATTGGACCGGGAAGTGGTGGATCACACCATCGCGACTCACGATGTCACGGGGGTTGTACATCTAGCAGCGAAGAAGCAGGTCGGGCAGTCTGTCGAGCAGCCGCTCCACTACTACCAGGAGAACATTCACGGTCTGACCGTGTTGCTGGATGCTGTCGTCAAGGCAGGTGTTCAGAGGTTCCTCTTCTCCTCTTCGGCCGCGGTGTACGGTGTCCCTGAGCTGGACTTGATCCCGGAGTCGGCACCCTGTGCGCCGATCAACCCCTACGGGGAGACCAAACTGGCCGGGGAATGGCTGGTGCGGGCCACGGGCAAGGCGCACGGGCTGTCGACGGCCTGTCTGCGCTACTTCAACGTGGCGGGCACGGCCACACCGGAGCTGGCCGATACCGGGGTCTTCAACATCATCCCGATGTTCTTCGACCGCATCACCCGTGGTGAGGCACCCCGGATCTTCGGCGATGACTATCCGACGCCGGACGGCACCTGCATCCGCGACTACATCCATGTAGCCGATCTTGCGAACGCCCACCTCACCGTGGCACGCAGACTGGCCGAGGGGGATGTGCACGGTGATCTCACCGTCAACATCGGCCGGGGGGTCGGCGTCTCCGTTCGGGAGCTCGCCGATCTGGTGGCCGAGGTGACCGGCTACACCGGGGAGCCCGTGGTCGAGCCGCGGCGGCCAGGTGACGCGGCGAAGGCGGTGGCGTCGGTCGGGCTGATCGGCGACGAGCTGGGATGGTCCGCGTCGCACGGGGTGCGCGAGATGGTGGAGTCCGCCTGGGCCGGATGGCGACTGCGACACCCTGAGTAGCCGGACCGGCCCGCCTACGGCGGGAAGGAGCCGCGTCCGGTCGGGCCGTGGGGACGGCCAAGGGCCCGACCGTTGCCCCCTGGATCCATGGCCCTTCTTGCTTCACCTTCCGTTGCTCCGTTCCTCCGTTGCTCCGTTGCTCCGCTCGTCCGAACGCCCCCGATACGCATAGCGGGTGCAAACAGCGCTCGACGGCGTACGGCGGTGACCTTCGGGTGAATGCGCGGGGGCGCCTGCGCCGGGGCGGCCGTCCCTTCCGCGTCTCACTCTTCGGACGAGCTGAAATGTCCGCCCGCGCCTCTGACCTGCGGAACGTTTTCGCAGGTCAGAGGATATGACAACGGTGTTCAGTGCCGTGTTGCCTATACCCCCTACCCGTAGTTCACTGTGGATTCGACAGATCATTGTTCGATGACCGGGAGGCGTCTCCTATGGGGGCTGGGCACGACCACGGACACTCGCACTCGCACGCACCGCCGACGGGGACCGCAGCCGCGGCCTACAAGGGGCGGTTGCGGATCGCACTCACGATCACGCTCAGCGTGATGGTGCTGGAGATCATCGGCGGTGTGATCACCGGCTCCCTCGCCCTGGTCGCCGATGCGGCCCACATGGCGACCGACGGCGTCGGTCTCGCCATGGCACTGCTGGCCATCCACTTCGCCAATCGGCCCCCCAGCCAGACCCGCACCTTCGGTCTCGCCCGGGCGGAGATACTCGCGGCGCTCGCGAACTGTCTACTGCTGCTCGGCGTCGGCGGCTTCGTCCTCTTCGAGGCGGTGGAGCGGTTCATCACCCCCGCCGAGACGCAAGGCGGGCTGACCATCGTCTTCGCCCTGGTCGGCATGGTCGCCAACATCATCTCCCTCTCGCTGCTCATGCGCGGTCAGAAGGAGAGCCTCAATGTGCGCGGGGCGTATCTGGAGGTGCTGGCGGACACCCTCGGGTCCCTCGCCGTCCTGGTGTCCGCCACGATCATCATCACCACCGGCTGGCAGGCGGCCGACCCGATCGCCTCGCTGGTGATCGCCCTGATGATCGTGCCACGCACCTTCAAGCTGCTCCGGGAGACGCTGAACGTCCTCCTTGAGTCCGCCCCCAAGGACGTCGACATGGCCGATGTGCGGGCCCACATCACCGCCCTGCCGGGCGTGGAGGACGTCCACGACCTGCACGCCTGGACCATCACCTCCGGAATGCCGGTCCTCTCGGCCCATGTGGTGGTGAGCCCCAGCGCCCTGCAGGCGGAGGGCCACGAGAAGATCCTGCACGACCTCCAGGAGTGCCTGGGGGACCACTTCGACGTGGAGCACTGCACCTTCCAACTGGAGCCCGTCGGCCATGCCGAGCACGAGGCGAGGGTGTGCCACTGAGAGGGCGTCCCGGACGCTGATGCAAGGTGGATTCAGGGGCCGCCGAGTCACATCTGACTCGGCGGCCCCTCACATGGGCGCACTGTCAAGCCGTGCGAGCCCCCTGCACGAGGCGGGCGCCGTCGATCGGCATACCGGTGTCAGGACCCCAGCACAACTGGTGTTTGATTGACCTTGGAATGTGCCGCGGGACGGCACAGGGCACGATCCCGATTCCACGACCTGCGGAGTGCCGCCCCTGGCCCAGGTTGACCCCGGGGCCCGGGCTAGCGAGATGGACATTAAAGGACATGCCCGGACAAGCAGAGGTGCGGACAAGCCGCTTTTGTACGGCAGACTAGGCAGGCCCCTCAGGGCGAGGACCACATGCGAAGGATGGTTATGCCGACCTCACCAGCCACCGCCACGAACAGTGCACCCCCCACGATTCTGCTCGAATTGGTCGACGAGCAGGGCAATACTGTCGGCACCGCGGAGAAGCTCGCCGCCCACCAGGCACCCGGGCAGCTGCATCGGGCCTTCTCCGTCTTCCTCTTCGACGAGCAGGGCCGGCTGCTCATCCAGCGCCGCGCCGCTGGCAAGTACCACTCCCCCGGCGTCTGGTCGAACACCTGCTGCGGACACCCGTACCCGGGCGAGGCACCGTTCGCCGCCGCAGCCCGGCGCACCCACGAGGAGCTCGGCCTCTCGCCCTCACTGCTCGCCGCAGCGGGCACGGTCCGCTACAACCACCCGGACCCGGCGTCGGGCCTGGTGGAGCAGGAGTACAACCACCTCTTCGTGGGTCTCGTCCAGGCCCCGGTCCTGCCCGATCCCGACGAGGTCGGCGAAACGGCCTACGTCACGGCGGACGAGTTGGCCGAGCGGGTCGAGAAGGACACCTTCTCGACCTGGTTCATGACGGTGTTGGACGCGGCGCGCCCCGCGGTCAGGGAAATGACGGGCCGCGCCTGCGGTTGGTAGCGGCAGCGCGGTAGGGGCGCCCCACCGGGCGTCCCTCAGCACCGCGTCAGCGGCAGCTCCACCCATACGACCTTTCCACCCCGCGCGGTGTGTTCGACGGCGTAGCTGCCGCCCGCCTCGCGCGTGATCTCCCGCACCAGGTGCAACCCGCGGCCCCCGGTCTGCCGCCAGTCCGTCTCCAGCGCCTGAGGGCGGTAAGGATGGTCGTCCTCGACGCAGACCCGTACGCGTTGTGCGACGACGGTGACCTCCACGACCACCTCGGGCGAGAGCACTGCGGCGTGCTTGACCGCGTTGGTGACGAGCTCCGAGACGATCAGAAGGATCCCCTGGAGCAGGTCGTCCCCCATCGGGACGCACTGGCGGCGCAGGAGGTCGCGCACCGCCTGTCGTGACTGGGGCACTGACACCTCGACCGTCGGGGCGGTGAACCGCCAGACGCCCTCGTATGCCAGTGGATGCGCAGGGACGCTCCCGCGGCTCTCCATCGTGCGGTACCACCCTTGGCTCGGCAGCTACTGACCATCGGGTCAACAGTGTTGGCAGCGAGCCGGGCCGGGCTGTGGGTCTGAACAGAAGTCGGCACCAATTGACCCGTATTGACCGCGTGCGTATGCCAGGGTCAACCGCGCGACTGGTCCTGGTCTCCTTCTGGCCGGTGTGCGTCGTGGCGGCTCCCGGGCGAGGGGCTGGTGGCACCGGGGGCGGTGGTCCGCCCACCCCCACCGCCTGCACCCGCAGGCTCAGCGACCATACGCACGATCCGACGGCCGCCGACCCCGATCGCCAGCAGTCCCAGACCGTCGAAGAGCAGGGCCAGCGAGAAGAACAGCCCCAGGACGTACCGGCTGCTCTCCGGCCAGTTACCCAGGACCAGGATGCCCAGCAACAGTCCGAAAGCCCCCTGGAGCAGGGTCCAGCCGAACTGCGGACCACGCACCACCAGGGAGCCCACCAGCCGAAAGAGCCCGCCGGTGAGGAACAGCAACGCTGCGAAGAGTGTCAGGGCCTCCGCCGACCCCTCCGGGTGTCTGATCACCACGACTCCCGCGGCGATGTTCAGCGCCGCGACCACCACGGCCAGCCAGAAGTAGTCACTGCCACGGGACTCGATGGCGTGCAGCAGACCGATCACCCCGCCGATGAGCAGCAGCCAGCCGAACAGCAGCATGGAGGTGAGCGTGGCGGCCCACGTGTAGATCAGGCCGACGAGTCCGGCGAGCACGAGGATCACACCGAGCGCGGCCAGCAGACTGAAGTTGCGCTTCAGTTTCTTGGGCGCCTGAGCGGTACCGGCCATCGCTTCCTCCTTGCCGAACCCCCCTGTGCCCCTCCTTGATCGTAGGTCCGCTGGTGGCGGATAGCATCCGCCACATGGAGTCACCAACCCAGCCGAGCACCCCGCCGCGGGTGACACACAGCGTCACCGACGGTGTGGCCACCGTGGTGATCAGCAATCCGGCCAAGCGCAACGCCATGACCGGATCGATGTGGCGGGAGCTGGCGGAGCTGCTCGGACCGCTGGCCGGCGACCGAGACGTACGGGCTCTGGTGCTCACCGGGGAGGGTGCCACGTTCTGCGCCGGCGCCGACATCGCCGCGCTGAGGGGGACCGGGGAGTCGTCACAGTCGCTCGCGACCCGCGCGGAGGAAGCCCTGGCGGCCTTTCCCAAGCCGACGCTCGCCGCCGTGCGCGGCCACTGCGTGGGCGGCGGGTGCCAGCTCGCGGCGGCCTGCGATCTGCGGTTCGCCGAGGAGGGTGCGCTGTTCGGGGTGACACCGGCCAGGCTGGGCATCGTCTATCCGTCCTCCTCGACGCGTCGGCTGGTGTCGTTGACCGGCCTGTCCGCGGCCAAGTACCTGCTGTTCTCCGCCGAGCTGATCGACACGGACCGGGCGCTCAGGACCGGCTTGGTGGACGAGGTGGTGCCGACGGGCCGGCTGGGCCAGCGTGTCGCAGCCTTCACCCGGACACTGGCCGCTCGCTCGCAACTCACCCAGGCCGCGGCCAAGGAGTTCGCCGCGGGCCGGGTGGACCGGGACGCCTACTGGGCGGAGCAGGCGCGCTCGGCCGACGAGGCGACGGAAGGCGTCGCCGCCTTTCTGGAACGTCGTGCACCGCGGTTCACCTGGACGCTTCCGGAGCCGGCGCCCGAGCTTCGCCCCGGGGACCTTCGCCACCGCTGAATCGGGTGGCCGTCCGCCGCCCGGTTCACACAGCACCCCGGTCCGGCCCGCACGATCGTGTTTGGACGCGCCGCCCGGGGCAAGCCGATCCCTGATCGCACACCACGCCATCAGGAGGTTTCCATGTTCCGCGCCATCGCAGATGTGCTCCGTACCATCGGCTCCGCCGTCGCCACCGTCGTCACCCTGCCGTTCCGTCTCCTGGCCCGTCTCTTCGGCGGGGCATCGGGCCGAGGCGGCCGTACGCGACGTGCCTGAGGGGCGGGCAGCGCGACATCCGTCCCGGCGGACCGGCACAATGCACTCTCAGGCACTGGCAGTACGGGAAGGCGAGTCGGGGAACCGTGACGACGTCCATCGAAGGCAGGATCGCCGAGGAACTCGGCGTACGGGAGCGGCAGGTCAAGGCGGCCGTGGACTTGCTCGACGGCGGGTCCACCGTGCCGTTCATCGCGCGCTACCGCAAGGAAGCGACCGAGATGCTCGACGACGCGCAGTTGCGCACGCTCGAAGAGCGCCTGCGGTACTTGCGGGAGTTGGAGGACCGGCGGGCGGCGATCCTTGAGTCCGTACGGGAGCAGGGCAAGCTGGACGCGACCTTGGAGGCGCAGATCCGCAGCGCCGACACCAAGGCGCGCTTGGAGGACATCTATCTGCCGTTCAAGCCCAAGCGGCGCACCAAGGCGCAGATCGCCCGCGAGGCGGGGTTGGAGCCCCTGGCTGAGAGACTCCTCGCCGATCCGACCGTGGAGCCGCTGACGGCCGCCGCGCCCTTCGTGGACGCGGACAAGGGCGTCGCCGATCAGGCCGCGGCGCTGGAGGGCGCCCGCTCGATCCTGACGGAGAAGTTCTCGGAGGACGCCGATCTGATCGGTGAGCTGAGGGAACGCATGTGGACGCGGGGCCGGGTGGCCGCGAAGGTGCGCGAGGGCAAGGAGGAGGCCGGAGCGAAGTTCGCCGACTACTTCGACTTCGCGGAACCGTTCACGGAGCTGCCGTCGCACCGGGTGCTGGCCATGCTGCGGGGCGAGAAGGAGGACGTCCTCGACCTCACGTTGGAGCCGGACGCGCCGTCCCAGGAGCCGGGACCCTCCGCCTACGAGAACGCGATCGCGCGTCGCTTCGGCGTCGCCGACCGCGGTCGCCCCGGCGACAAGTGGCTCGCGGACACCGTGCGCTGGGCCTGGCGCACCCGGGTGCTGGTGCACCTCGGCATCGATCTTCGGCTGCGTCTGCGGACGGCCGCCGAGGACGAGGCGGTGCGGGTGTTCGCGGCGAATCTGCGCGATCTGCTGCTCGCCGCACCGGCGGGAACCCGGGCGACGCTGGGGCTCGATCCCGGTTTCCGTACAGGTGTGAAGGTGGCCGTCGTGGATGCGACGGGCAAGGTGGTCGCCACGGACACGATTCATCCACACGTGCCCGCCAACAAGTGGGACCAGGCGCTGGCGCGGCTGGCACAGCTCGCCCGGGAGCACGCGGTCGACCTGGTGGCGATCGGCAACGGCACGGCGTCTCGTGAGACGGACAAGCTCGCGGGTGAACTCATCGCCCGCCACCCCGAGTTGAACCTGACGAAGGTGATGGTCTCGGAGGCGGGGGCATCGGTCTACTCGGCCTCGGCGTTCGCGTCGCAGGAGTTGCCGAGCCTCGATGTGTCGTTGCGGGGTGCCGTCTCGATCGCGCGCCGGTTGCAGGACCCGCTGGCCGAGTTGGTGAAGATCGACCCGAAGTCGATCGGTGTCGGCCAGTACCAGCACGACCTCTCCGAGGTGAAGCTGTCACGCTCGTTGGACACGGTGGTCGAGGACTGTGTGAACGGTGTCGGCGTGGACGTCAACACGGCTTCCGCTCCCCTGCTCTCCCGGGTCTCCGGCATCGGTGCGGGTCTCGCGGAGAACATCGTGGCGCACCGGGACGCCCATGGCCCCTTCCGGTCGCGCAGGTCGCTCAAGGACGTGGCGCGGCTCGGGCCGAAGGCGTACGAGCAGTGCGCGGGCTTCCTGCGGATCCGGGACGGCGAGGACCCGTTGGACGCCTCCAGCGTGCACCCCGAGGCGTATCCCGTGGTGCGTCGCATGGCGAAGACGACCGGTGGCGCGGTCGCGTCGCTGATCGGCAACACGGGTGTGCTGAAGTCGCTGCGGGCCGACGAATTCGTGGATGAGACGTTCGGACTGCCGACGGTGACGGACATCCTGCGGGAGTTGGAGAAGCCCGGTCGGGATCCGAGGCCGGCGTTCCGTACGGCTTCCTTCAAGGAGGGCGTGGAGAAGATCGGCGATCTGGCGCCGGGGATGGTGCTCGAAGGCGTGGTCACCAATGTGGCGGCCTTCGGTGCGTTCGTCGACGTCGGGGTGCACCAGGACGGTCTGGTCCATGTGTCGGCGATGTCCCGGACGTTCGTGAAGGATCCGCGGGAGGTGGCCAAGCCGGGTGACGTCGTCAAGGTGAAGGTCATCGACGTGGACATTCCGCGCAAGCGGATCGCGTTGACGCTGCGGCTCGACGACGAGGCGGCGCCGAAGAAGGCGGAGGGTGGCGGACGCACACCGAGGGATCGAGGCGACCGCAACGACCGCACTGACCGCACTGACCGCGGTGGACGCAACGAACGCGGCCAGCAGCGCCGTCAGCAGGGTGGGCGCGGTGGTGACCGCCAGGTGCCTGCGCCGACGAACAGTGCGATGGCGGACGCGCTGCGCAAGGCGGGGCTGACCGGCCCCGATCGGCGGCGCTGACCCCTTCGATCGCTAAGGACCGTGGGGGTCGGGCTCCCGGCTTCCACGGTCAGCTCTCGGTGATCTTCCCGTCGGCCACCTCGATGCGTCGGGTGGTGCGCACCGCCGCCAGCATCCGGCGGTCGTGGGTCACCAGCAGCAGCGTTCCCTCGTAGCGGTCGAGCGCCGCTTCCAACTGTTCGATGGCGGGCAGGTCGAGGTGGTTGGTCGGCTCGTCGAGGACGAGAAGGTTGACCCCGCGGCACTGGAGCAGCGCGAGTGCGGCGCGGGTGCGCTCGCCGGGTGAGAGGGTCGTCGCCGGGCGCAGTACGTGGTCGGCGGTGAGGCCGAACTTGGCGAGCAGCGTGCGGACGTCTGCCGGTGGGGTGTCCGGAACGGCGGCTCCGAAGGCATCGAGCAGGGTTTCGGGACCATGGAAGAGTGCCCTGGCCTGGTCGACCTCGCCGACGACGACACCGGGGCCGAGTGCGGCATGGCCCGCGTCCAGGGGCAGCCGGCCCAGGAGTGCGGCGAGGAGGGTGGATTTGCCGGAGCCGTTGGCCCCGGTGATGACCACCCGGTCCGCCCAGTCGATCTGGAGCGTGAGCGGCCCGCAGTGGAAGTCGCCGCGGCGGACCTCCGCCTGTTGCAGGGTGGCCACGACCGATCCGGAGCGGGGTGCGGCGGCGATCTCCATCCGCAACTCCCACTCCTTGCGGGGTTCTGCGACCACGTCCAGTCGTTCGATCATGCGTTGTGTCTGGCGTGCCTTGGCCGCCTGCTTCTCGCTGGATTCGCTACGGAACTTCCGTCCGAGCTTGTCGTTGTCACCGGCCTTGCGCCGGGCGTTCTTGACGCCCTTGTCCATCCAGGACCGCTGCATCCGGGCGCGGCCTTCGAGGGCCGCCCGCTTGTCCGCGTACTCGTCGAACTCCTCGCGGGCGTGCCGTCGGGCGGCCTCGCGTTCTTCCAGGTAGGAGTCGTAGCCGCCGCCGTACAGGGTGATGTGGCGTTGGGCGAGGTCGAGTTCCAGGACCTTGGTGACGGTACGGGTGAGGAACTCGCGGTCGTGGCTGACCACGACCGTGCCCGCGCGCAGTTGGCGGACGAAGCCCTCCAACCGTTCCAGGCCCTCCAGGTCGAGGTCGTTCGTCGGTTCGTCGAGGAGGAAGACGTCGTAGCGGGAGAGCAGCAGGGATGCGAGCCCCGCACGGGCCGCCTGGCCGCCGGAGAGTGCGGTCATCGGGAGGTCGAGGACGCATCGGCCGCTCGAGAGCCCGAGGGATGCGGCGATCTCCTCGGCGCGTTCGTCGAGATCGGCACCGCCGAGCGCGAGCCAGCGCTCCAGGCCGGTGGAGTAGGCGTCGTCGGCGCCGGGGGATCCATCGGCGAGTGCCTGTGCGGCCCGGTCCATCTCCTCCTGGGCGGCGGCGACGCCGGTGCGGCGGGCGAGGAATGCGCGCACCGACTCCCCCGGTCGGCGTTCCGGCTCCTGCGGGAGGTGGCCGACCGTCGCGGTCGGCGGGGAGAGGCGCAGCTCGCCCTCCTCGGGCACCTCCAGGCCGGCGAGCAACCGCAGCAGGGTGGACTTGCCCGCGCCGTTGACACCGACGAGCCCGATCACATCGCCGGGCGCGACGACGAGATCGAGGGAGGAGAACAGGGAGCGGGCGCCGTGACCTGCGGCGAGGTCCTTGGCGACGAGGGTGGCAGTCATCAGACGCCGATTCTACGACTCGCCCTCCTGCTGGTGCCCGGCGCCGTTGCCGTCGGCCCTGCGGCTGGGGCGGGGCGAGCCGGTGCGTCACCGCGGGACGGGAGCGACCAGGGCGGTGTCCATCGATCGGGCCACCAGGTAGGACTGCCCCTTGACCGCACGCGGCGACAGTGGAAGACGGTGCTCCCCCACGTCGAGCGGCCCGGTGAAGACGGTCTGCTCGTGGGTGCGGTACAGCCGATCGAGCCGGTACGCCATGACCAGCACCTCGCAGGGCGAGGCCACGGTCAGCAGGGCCTCGCCTTCGCTGACGCTCAGCTCGGTGAGTCTGGGGGCCTCCCACGGTCCGCGGGGGAAGGCTCCCTCGATCTGGGCCACCAGAACGGGGATGACCGGGGCCAGCCCGTCGACGAAGGTGACGTCCGCTCCGGCGGCGGTGAACGCCGCCCGGACGCTGGCGCGCTCCTCGATCCCGACCGCACGGCCGAAGGCGACCACTCCGTAGGTGCGCAGTTCCTCGGCCGGTACCCGGGCGGCGTCGCGGGAGATGTCGGCTCCCACCCCGATGGTGCGCAGGGCGGCGGCGAGTTTGCGCAGCACGGAGGCGCGCGCACCGATCAGCAGGACCCGCCGGCGCGGCGGCCTGGTGGGGGAAGCGGAGGCGTCCGCACTCGTGGCGGCGATCAGTCGCTCCAACTCGGCCCGATAGGTGCCGCCGTGGAAGCGGAACGGCCCGAGCCCTTCGTAGCCCTCGCGTTCCAGATCGGCGTGCTCGGACGTCTGCCAGGCGAAGTCGCGCCAGACGACGTCGTCGCCGTCGCGCTCGATGACGGCCGTGACCGCGCCGCAGCCGAGGTCCGCGCACTCGGGGCAGGCGTAGATGACACAACGGCCGCCCTCCAGGGGTGCGGAGGCGTCGAGGAGCAGGGTGCGTACCTCCGCGGTGAAGATCGCCGGGGGTACGTCGGATGCCAGCGGGGAGACCGCATCGAGATCGCTGAGCTGGAACAGCAGCGGTTGGCCGCCGACGATGAAGTCCATGAAGTCCCGATGCGTCTTGAAGACGCCGCTTGCGAGAACTCCCCCGGCCCGCATCGCCGGTGCCAACCCGAAGGTGGTGTACTCGGCAGACATGCCCTGAGTATCCCCTCGGTCACGCGGTTCACCACGTGGTGGAGCACATTCGCTACCGTCCCTTCATGAACCCTGATGCGGTGGTGGTGGGGGGCGGCGTCAGCGGGCTGATGACCGCAGTGCTCCTGGCGGAGCGGGGGCATCGTGTCCGTGTGTGGACGCGCGACGACATAGCCGGGACGACATCGTCGGTGGCGGGTGCGCTGTGGTGGCCGTATCGGATCGAGCCGAAGGAACTGGTCGCGGCGTGGTCGACGGCGACCTGGGAGCGCATGGTGCGGTGGGCCGGGCACCCGGACCGGACGGGGGTCCGGCTGGTGTCCGGGATCATGGCCGGGACCCGGCTGGAGAAGGTGGACGCCTGGACGCGGTGGGCCGGGGAGCTCAGGGCCGCCGGCCCGGACGAGTTGCCGTCCGGACATCTGGAGGGGGTGTGGGCACGGCTGCCGCTCGTTGACATGCCGGTCCATCTGGCCTGGTTGCGGGAGAGATTGGAGTCGGCCGGCGGTACGGTCGAGTTCCGTCGGGTGCAGCACCTGGACGAAGCAGCGGCGGCGGCACCGTTGGTGGTCAACTGCGCGGGGCTCGGGGCGCGGGAGTTGGCCGGGGACGATGGTCTGCTCGCCGTCCGCGGCCAGGTGGTGTGGGTGGAGAATCCCGGCATCCGGGAGTGGCTGGTTCTGCCGGACGGCGGCCCCGACGGGGGCCCGGAGCAACTCACGTATCTCTTTCCGCAGCCGGGACGGCTGGTCCTGGGCGGCACGGCGCAGGACGGGGACGAGAACGGTGAGCCCGATCCGGCGACGGCACGGGAGATCGTGGCCCGGTGCGCCCGCCACCACCCGGCGATCGCGGACGCCCGGGTACTGGGCCATCGTGTGGGGCTGCGGCCGGCCAGGGCTGCGGGGGTGCGCATCGAGTCGGAACCGCTGGCAGGCGGCGGGCTGTTGGTGCACAACTACGGTCACGGCGGGGCCGGTCTCACCGTCGGTTGGGGGTGTGCGCGGGCGGCCGTGGCCCTCGTACCCCGGCCCTGACGATGTCTGACCCGAGTCCCGGACCGTGGACCAGGTGACACGGGCGCCGCCCCCGGTTCGCCTCGCGAGGGATCAGCGCCGGGTGGTACTGGCCCGTACCCGCAGTTGGCTCGGCACCACGGCCGGACGGTCGACCTGGTGGCCGCCCAGCCGTTTGAGCAGCATGCCGACCGCGGCGCCCGCCTGGTCGGCGGGGCGCAGGTCGATGGCGGTGATGGGCGGATCGGCCTGCTGTGCGAAGCGGTTGTCGATGCCGATCGCCAGCATCACATCGTCGGGGATGCGCACGCCCCGCTCTCGGCAGGCACGGGTCACGCCCTCGCTGTACTGCTCCGCGGAGGCGATCAGCGCGTCCGGGGGCTCGTCGGCGTCGAGGAGGGCGCAGGCGGCACGGTAGGAGTCCGCCTCCAGCCGGTCGACGGAGACATGGGCGACCCGGGGGCGGAGTTCTCGTTCGGCGCACCAGGACTGGTAGGCGTCCTCCCCTTCCAGTGTCCAGGCCCAGGAGGAGCGCGCCGAGAGCAGGGCGATCCTGCGCGCGCCGCCCTGGTGGAGGTGGTCGAGCAGATCGCGCATGTTCTGCTCGTTGTCACCTGAGACATAGAAGGGGCGTTCGGGGCGCTCCGGGTCGCGTTCGATGGAGACCACCGGGATGCCCATGCCCTCCAGCATGTCGATGCGCGGGTCGCTCGCCGCCGGGTCACAGAGCACCACCCCGTCCGGGCCGATCAGCCGCCACTCGTCCTCGGTGCTGATCCGGGGCGTCAGCATCAGGGCGTACCCCTCGCTGAAGGCGGCGCGTGCCGAGCCGGACGCGATCGTCATGTAGTAGTCGAGGCCGATCATGTCGTACTCGTTGCCGCTGACGTCACGGTGCGGCAGGACGAGGGCGATGGTGCCGGTACGGCCGTGGCGGAACGCCTGCGCCACCCGGCTGGGGCGGTAGCCGAGCGCGTGGGCCGTCTGCCGGATCCGCTCGCGGGTCTCCTCGCGGAGCTTGCCCTTGTTGTTGAGCGCATCGGAGACGGTCGTCACCGACACCCCGGCCGCTGCGGCGACATCACGGATCGTCACCCGACCGACCGCGGGCTTGGTCACCTTCACCACGGAATCACCAGATTCACTCGGAGCCCTGCTGGAGACGAGGGCGAATCGCTCGGAACCGACGCGGACGTCGTGGGGCGCGAGGAGCCGCGCATGTATGCATACGGTACGACGGGCGGGGCGGGAGGGGGACGGATGTCGAGGGTCCGATTTCCCGTGCCGGCCCCCGCCCTGCCCGTTGGACGTTCAGCTCGACCTCACCGGCTCGGGTGCCGGTGCGGTCCACATCGTGCCGACGCGGCTGGCCACCACTCGTCCGCCGCGCACCGACCAGCGGGGCCCGGGCTCGTTGCGCAGTGCGTCCGTCTTGGTCGTGGCCGCCAGGACCACGAAGTCGGCGGGGCCACCGGTGCGCAGTTCGTCGTGCGGAACACCGACAGCGCGGGCGGCGTGCTCCGTGATCAGGCGCCAGGCGGTCTCGATGCCCTCGTCGTCCTCGTCGCTGAGCGGGAAGGCGTGCCAGGCCAGCCGGGCGAGATCGAGCGGATCGAGGTTGCCGAAGGGTTCCCAGTTGTCCTGGAGGTTCCCGGTGCCGACCGCCACGGTGACCCCGGCCGCCAGGAGTTCGGCCGCGCGTGAGACACCCCGGTACGGATACGAGCCGGAGAGGTTCGTCGGGCACACCGTCACGGCGATCCGGGCCTCGGCGACCTTGGCGATCACCCGGCGGGCGTCGTCGTCGGGGTAGGTCTCCAGGGCGCCCACGTGGTTGGCGTTGACGAGCCCCTGCATCCCGTGGGCGATGGTGCGTTCGGCGAGGGGTTCGAGCAGCCGCTCGGTGGGGTCGGTGAAGTAGTCGATGTTGATGTCGATGCCGACGCCGAACCGTTCGGCCAGGGCGAAGACCTGGTCGAGGTGGGAGATCTGGTCCTCGTAGGACCGTTCGTTGTTGGGCCAGCCACCGACCCGATGGGCTCCGGAGGCGAGGGCGGCGGCGACGAGGTCGTGGGCGCCCGGGTCCTGGACCAGTCCTTCCTGGGGAAAGGCGGTCACCCTCAGGTCGAGCAGGTCCAGGTGCTTCTCCCGGGCGTCCATGACGCCCTCGAACGAGGTCAGTCCGGTGACGCTGTCGATGTCGGCCTGCCCCGCGACCGTGGCGATGCCCTGGGCGGCTGCCAACTGGAGGAAGTCGCCCGCCCGCCCGGCGACTTCGTCCCGGGTGAAGGTGGCTTTGAGGTCACGCTGCCGCTGCATCAGCGCGGGTCGATCAGTGAGCCGGGCGGGCAGCCCCAGCGGGCCGATGAGGCGGCGGCTGAGTGCCTTGTCGGGATGGCTGTGCGGCTCGGTGAAGGCGGGGGTGAGCAGTCCGCCGCGGGCGACGATCCGTTCCACGGCTGCGATGTCCGTGCCGACGCCGGGACCCAGTGCGGCGATGCGCCCCTCACGGACGACGACGTCGACGATCCGCCCGTCGAGGGTCGCGCCCTCGACGACCAGTTCCGCGGAGGTCGGTGCGGTGGGGTTCTCAGAAGCCGTCACGGTTGATGTCCTTGTAGAGGAGGTACGAGGGGCGGGTGCTCCCGGTCGCGTAGAAGGACTGGGGGCAGTAGGGCGCCATGTAGATGAAGTCGCCGGCCGAGACTTCGACGTGGTCGTCGCCGAGGTAGTAGACACCTTCGCCCTCGGTCATGTAGAGGCCGTGTTCCTGGTGGTGGACCTCGACCATCTGGAACCGGGAACCCACCTCGAACCGCATGAAGTTCATGGCCATGTCGTAGCGCTCGTCGAGCGGGAGCAGTGGGGCGTAGGTGCCGCCGATGGTGTCGTCCGGGTGGTGGGTGACGTCGTCGACGTGTCCGATCACCACCTCCGGGTCGGCGACGCCCGCCACCCGTTCGTAGCGACGCTTGACCCAGAGCACCCGGGAGGCTCCCGGGGTCTCGATGGAGAACTCGGCCCCCTCGGGGAAGAAGGCGAAGCCGCCCGGTGTCAGGGTGGCGGTGTGGGCGTCGGCGCCGATGTGCGCCTCGCCGTCGAGTACGTACAGGAAGTTCTCGAAGCCGGCGCCGAGGGGACGGGTGCTCCGGCCTCCCGGCTCGAACTCCAGCAGGTACTCGCCGAAGCGCGCGGGCAGTGAGCGCGGAGTGGCGAGCGGCATGGCGTTGACGCCGGTCAGATGGGGAAGTGCGTTCTCGACCAGGTTCTCCGGGCACATCAGGGTGTAGGCGGCCCGGACACGGCCTCGGCTGGCGCTGACGTGGTGGACGGTCGGGTTCGTCATGGTCAACTCCTCGGTGGAAGGCTGGGTGTGCGGTACTGGCCGTCGGCGAGGACGGTGAGGCCGTCCGCGTGGACGCTGGGGCGCTCGACGACCATGTCGACGTGGACCGGGGACTCCCAGTCGGCGCCCGTGTAGTCGGGGAAGGGATGGCCGAAGGCGATGTGCACCCCGGGCACGTTCTCGTCGAACAGCAGGTTTCCGGTGATCGCGAACAGGGACCGGTTGGTGCCCAGGGCGAATTCGCCCAGGCGCAGTCCACCGGGGGCCTCGCCGAGCCATGTCCGCAGTCGTACGGCCAACGTTTCGTCGGGGTGGTCGAACGCCACGGCCGAGCCGTCGGCGACCTCGATCAGCAGCGGTTCGGCGAGCAGTCCTGACTCGGCGTTGAAGGGGTAGCCGATGACCGAGACGGCGAGTACTCCCTCGGCGGTGAGCGGGGTGCAGAACACCTCGCCCTGCGGCAGTCTGCCGCCCTGTCCACCGCATTGGTACAGGCCCGTGAAGGGGGTCCAGGGCCGGTCGGGAGCGCAGGTCAGGGAGAGGTCGGTACCGGTGGCGCTGGTGATGCGCGCGGACCGGGTGCCGGTGAGGAGGTCGCGGACCTGGAGGGTGAACCGGGCGACCTCGGTGTAGTCGACGGCCATACCGATGCCGAGGGCGATGTCGTCGAGCGCGGGCATGTGGGCGTGCCGGGCACCGAGGCGTTCAAGGTGTTCCCAGAACGTCGGGTCCCAGGCGAGCAGATCACCGGGGTCGGCCGCCGCGAACACGGTGACGGTCGGACGGTGGGCGTCGAGCGCGCGCCCGATCTCGTGCCGGGCTGCCTCATAGCCCGCGGCGACATCGGGGATGACGGCCACGGAGGCGCTGGTCAGGGTTCTGGCCTGGGCGGCGATGACCTCGGCCAGCGGGCGGGTCGCACGGTCGGTCAGTACGAGCACCCGGTCACCGTCGGTGCAGGCCAGACAGGTGCGCATCAACTCGGCAGCCCCGGCGACCACGTCGGGCAGCCGTGTCGTCGGCGAGCTCATCGCGCCTCCTTCTTCGATGCCGGGGTGGGGGCGACGGGCCCTGCCAGGGGAAGGAACCGTCCCGTCCCCTTGGCGGCGATGACTTCGCCGTCCAGGGCCACGGTCACTCCGCGCACCACCGTGCGAACGACCTTGACCGTGCTGGTGCGACCGTCGTACGGGGACCACTGCTCCGCGGCGTGCTGCTGCTCCGCGGCGCTGACCACCCAGGGGGCGTCGAGGTCGAGCAGGGCGAAGTCGGCGTCCAGACCGACGTCCAGTGACCCCTTGGTCGTCTGCGCACCCACGAGCCGTGCGGGTTCGCTCGTCATCAGCGGCACGATCTCGGTGAGCGCCATACCGCGGGCGATGGCCTCGCTGATGACGAGGGGGACGTACTCCTGGACGCTCTGGATGCCGAAAGGGCAGCCGAAGACATCCTCGTCGGCGATGAGTTTGTCGGCGCGGCCGTAGGGACAGTGGTCGGAGACGATCGCATGGACCTGGCCCGAGCGCACGCGGTCCCACAGCCGTTCCACCTGGTGCGCATCGCGCAGCGGCGGCGCACAGACACCGAATCCGCCCAGGTGGGGCAGTTCCGATGCGGTTAGGAGCAGATGGTGGGCGGTGACTTCGCAGGTCGCATCGAGACCTTCGGCACGGGCCTCGGTGACCAGGTCGATGGATTCGGGCGTGGAGAGGTGGACGAGGTGGACGGCGCAGCCGGTGGACCGGGCCAGCCGCAGGACCTCGCGCACGGCGTTGATCTCCGTGGCGGGTGGGCGGGCCTCCAGCAGGGCGGCGAAGTCGGTGCGGCCCGCGGCCCGTAGGGCGGCTTCGCCGTGGGCGAGCGCGTCCCGGTCCTCCGCGTGCACCAGCACCCGGGCGCCGAGCCGTGCGGCGGTCGCCATTCCGGTGAGCAGATCGGTCTCGGTCGCGGGGGGAAAGTCCATGTCGTTCTCGGGCAGGAACGCCTTGAAACCGGGGGCGCCAAGTCCGTGCTGACCGGCCATCTCGTCCAGCGAGGGCCGGGTGAGGGCGCCCCAGAGGCCGAAGTCGACGACGGCTCCCGTGGCGGCCTGCCGGGTCTTGGCCTCGTAGCGGGCGGCGGTGGTGGTCGGCGGGTCGGAGAAGGGGTGCTCGACGACGAAGGTGACGCCGCCGGCCGCCGCGGACCGCGTTCCGGTGTGGAAGTCGTCCGCCAAGGAGATGCCGGGGACGTCGAAGTGGACATGGAGGTCGATCACACCGGGGATCAGATGCAGTCCGGTGGCATCGATGCGCCGGGGGGCGTCGACGGCGGTGGCCGGTGGGACGATGGCCGACACCCGTCCGTCGCTGACCAGCACGGTGGCGGGGCGAGCGCCCTCCGGGGTGACGACGGTGGCTCCGGTGATCGCGAGGTCGCAGCGGTCGACGGATGCGGCGTTGTGTTGCACGGCTTTTCGACCCGCGTGTGCGCTGGGCAGTCCGGTGACGCGTGCTGCTGCCTTCGTGGGGTCAGCGGCCCGGGGCGTGCGCACGGCGCGCGGAAGGGATGCGGACCCGCCGACCGTGTGGGGGGCGGGGGTGTAGGAGGTCATGGGGCCACCGGTTCCACGATGCGGCTGCCGGTGTCCCGGCGACTCACCACCCGCCCGCGCCGCAGTGTGGTGCGCGCTCCGGGGGTGTTGGCGATGGCCGTGGCCCGGTCGGGCGCGTCGAGCAGCACCAGGTCGGCGTCCTCGCCCACTTCGATGTCACCGCCGCGTCCGCCGAGTGCGACTGCCGCCTGGCCGCTGACCATGTCCCAGACGGTGTCCACCGCTCCCTCGTCGTGGAACCCGGCACCGAGGAAGGTCATCTGCGCCCGATCCAGCGGATCGAGGGTGCCCAGCGGGTACCAGCCGTCGTTCATGTTGTCGCTGCCGGCGGCCACGGTCACTCCGGCGGCCATGAGTTCCTGGGGGCGGGACAGCCCGCGCGGGCCGCCGTCCAGCAGGTTCAGCGGAACGACCACGATCTTGAGGTCGGCCTCGGCGACGGCGGCGATGACCCGGGCCGCGTCGGCGTCCGCGTACACCTCCAGACCACAGCAGTGGCTGGCCAGGACCCGGCCCTGGTAGCCACGGCGAACGGTCTCCTGTGCGATGTACTCCAACATGGTCTCGGTGGCGTCGATCATGCAGTCGGCGTGGATGTCGACGTCCACGTCGAAGCGTTCGGCGAGGTCGAAGATCTCACGGACATTGGCCCGCTGGGCCTCCACGGTGTCTTCGACGTTGGGCCAGCCGCCGATGAGGTCGGCGCCCGATGACAACGCCTCCACCAGCAGACCGCGTGATGCGGGGTCCCGGTCGAGCCCCTCCTGGGGGAAGGCGACGATCTCCACGTCCATCAGATGGGCCACCTGCTCACGGGCGGCCAGCACCCCGTGCAGTCCGCGCAGCCCGGAGTGCGAGTCGACGTCGACATTGGCCCTCAGGGTGGTGACGCCGTTCGCGGACGCCAGTTTCAGCGCCCGCACCGCGCGCTCGGTGACGTCCTCGACGGTGAAGCCGGTCTTGATCAGTCGGGCGCGTTCGAACGAGTCCTTGGCTTCGGCGGGCGCGAGGCTGCGGCTGTACGCCTTGTCCGGGTGGTAGTGGGGCTCGGTGAAGGACCGGGAGACCAGTTTGCCACCGGCGTCCAGGACGTCCGCGGCCTCGGCGGCGATCGAGCCGCTCGGTACGACGGCCATCACCTTGCCATCACGTATGTGCAGGTCAACGGGTTCGTCGCGGCCGTGGACGCGACCGCTTCGGATCAGCAGATCGAGTGCGAAGGACATGGCGCTGTCACCACTCCCATTCATTGGCGGGGACGGGGATGTCGGACGGATGGGCCACCACCGCCGCGAGTCCCGCGCGTAGGGCGGAGACCTGGAGCGCGAGGGACATGCTGGGGCCGTTGTGTCCGATGCGGGCCACGTGTTCCGGGGTGTCGGGCAGATGGACGAAACCGCAGCGGGTGGACAGCCCGGCCCGGGCGGTCAGATGCAGTGCGGTGTACATGACGGCGTTGCAACCGTGGGTGGAGGCCGAGTTGGAGATCAGCGCGGGCACTCCGGCCTCGCGCATCGCCGTGGCCATGGCCTTGATGGGCAGGGTGGCGAGGTAGGCGGCCGGCCCGTCGGCGTAGAGCGGTTCACCGGCGGGTCTGCGCCCGTCCTCGGCGAACTGGAAGTCCTCCACGTTGACCGCGGTGCGCTCCACGGTGACGGTGGTCCGTCCCGAGAAGACACCGCACGAGATCACCGCGGCGGGCGGCTCGTCCGTGCGCAGCAGCGGCAGGAGGGCTTCCTCCGGGCGCTCACCCCACAGGAGGCTGCGGCCGACCACCCGGTGGCCGTCGATCTCCTCGCCGTCGAGGGCGAGGGCGACGGCGGAGCTTGGGTTGGCGGCGTAGTGCAGCTCGGTCCGGGAGGCCAGGGTGCCGAAGGCGCCGTTCCCGGTCACCAGAATCCAGGGCAGGGTCATCACACATCTTCCGATGGATGGAATGCTCAGATCGTCAGGCGGAAGACCAAACAGCCGCCATGGCTCAGCATCATGGCGCACGAAGGACAGAAAAGAAACGTTTCTTTTTCTCAAAGAAACGTTTCTTTGAGAGTCTTGACCCCGCGAATCCACGGGTGTTAACTGCCGCACAACAAGCCGAGCACGATGGCTCCGCAGCGCAGCCGAGACGTTGGTGATACCCCCGCCGGGATGGCTCCTCCGCTGCCCGAATCTCCCCTTGCCCTTCGCTGTTGCCCTGCCCTGCGTGACCCCGATCCCTCGCGGAGGTACTCCACTTGAACGCCCTCCCCGTCCCGTCAGGGACCAGACGTCTCACCGTCGCCCTGGTCGTTGGGACACTGGCGCTGACCGCCTGCTCCGGCGTCAGCCAGGACAAGAAGCCCGCAGGCCAAAAGGGGCTCACCGTCACCGAGGTGACCCCCAAGTCGTCCGGTCCGCTGGACCGGGTCACCTGGGCGGTCTCCGCCGAGCCCTCCTCGTTCGACTGGATCTACAACGCCAGCTTCGAGACCGGCCAGATCATGGCGAACGTCTGCGAGGGGCTGATGCGGCTCGCCCCCGACATGTCGGTCGAGCCCGCACTGGCCGAGTCCTTCACCAACCCGACCCCGACGACCTGGGTGTACCGGGTCCGCTCGGGAGTGACCTTCCACGACGGCACGGCGCTCACCGCGGAAGACGTGGCCTTCAGCCTGAACCGCAATCTGGACACCAAAGCGGGGTCCTTCTGGTCGGGCGCCTACGAAAACGTTTCTTCAGTGAAGGCAACGGGCCCACTGGAAGTCACCGTCACACTGAAGCAGCCGGACGCCCTCTTCAACTCGTACATGAGCAGCCCCGCGGGCATCGTCGGCAGCAAGGCGACGGTCACGGCCAAGGGCAAGGCGTACGGAACGCCCGACGGCGGTGTGAACTGCGTCGGCCCCTTCTCCCTCAGCAAGTGGGACAAGGGCCAGTCGATGACGCTCAAGCGGGATGACAACTACTTCGACCCCCGGCACAAGGCCAAGTCCGCCGAGGTCGTCTTCCGGTTCGTCCGCGACCCCGCCGCCATGGTCAACGGATTGCTCTCCGACTCCATCGACGGCAGTTGGTTCCTGCCGCCGTCCGCACTCAAGCGACTGTCGTCCAGTGGCAAGGGAACGGTCTACTACGGCAAGTCCACCCAGGGCTTCAACGCCATCGTGATGGACAGCAAGGGGCCGCTGCGCGATGTGCGCATCCGGCAGGCGCTCTCCATGGCGATCGACCGCAAGGGGATCATCGACGCGGTGATCAACGGTGCCGGCGAGCCGCAGAAGGCGCCCGCCGTCCCCGGCTCCTGGGGCTACGCACCCGAGAAGTACAAGTCGGCGTGGGATGCACTCAAGGTCACCGAGCGCGATCTCGAAGCGGCGAAGAAGCTGGTCACCGAGGCCGGCGCACCGACCGAGCCCATCGTCGTCGCGACGACCAGCGCCGAGGCGGAGGTCCCGGTGATCGGCGCGGAGATCCAGTCCGCGGCCAAGAAGATCGGCCTCGACGTCCAGATCAAGTCCATCCCCGCCGACCAGTACAACGGTGTGTACACGGACAAGAAGGCACGCGAGGGCATCGACCTCTATCTGACCGGATGGGGCACCGACTTCGCCGATCCGCTCCAGATGTACCAGTACTTCCAGACCGATCACTTCTACAACTTCTCGGGCTTCTCCGACCCGAAGTACGACGACCTCATCGTCCGCGCCGGCAAGACGCAGGACCCCGCACAACGCGCTGACCTGGTCACCCAGGCACAACAGATCGTGGTCGACGAGTTGGCGTGGATCCCGCTCTACGCCCCGTACAACACGCTCTTCCTCAACAAGCGGCTCACCGGCACCCCCGCCTCCTACATGCAACTGCACTACCCGTGGGCGGCACACCTGGGAGCGTCCTCATGAGCGACGCGCTGAGCGGTGCGCTCAGGATGATCGCCAAGCGGGTCTCGGCCCTGGCCCTGTTGATGCTCACCACCTCGTTCATCGTCTTCTCGGCGATGTACCTGGCGCCCGGCTCGCCGGAGTCGTTCCTCGCCCGGGGCAACTCGGTGACCGCGGACACCCTCCAGGCCATCCGGGACCAGTACCGGCTGGACGACCCGTTCTTCGAGCGGTACCTGTCCTGGCTCGGTGGGCTGGTGACCGGGGACTTCGGCCAGTCCTTGCAGTTCCGCCAGCCCGTGGACGACCTGATCGCCTCCCGGATCACCACCACGGGCACCCTGGTCGCCTATGCCTCCGTGTTGATCCTCGCGTCCGGCATCGTCATCGGTGTGATCGCGGCGGTGAAGCGCGGCAAGGTCGACAGCGCGGCGATCATCGGCACCACGGTCGCCATGGGTACGCCGTCGTTCGTGGTGGCGATCGGTCTGACCTCGCTGTTCGCCGTCACCCTCGGCTGGTTCCCCGCCTTCGGCGCGGGTGAGGGGTTCTTCAACAGGATCTGGCACCTCACCCTGCCGGCGGTCGCCCTCGCGCTCTCCTCCGCCGCACTCGTGGCCCGCGCCACCCGCTCGTCCATGCTCGCCGAGATGGGCAAGGAGTACGTGGAGACCGCCCGGGTCCGGGGCATTCCCGAGGGGCGCATCATCTGGCGGCACGCATTCCGCAATGCGATGGTGCCCGTCGTCACCCTCGCCGGCCTGGTGGTCTCCGGTCTGCTGGTGACCACGACGCTCGTGGAGACGGCCTTCGGACTCAACGGGATGGGCTCGCTGCTGGTGCAGTCGGTCAACGCCAAGGACTTCCCCGTCACCCAGGCCATTGTGTTGATCATCGTCGGGGTCTTCGCCCTCTGCAATCTGCTGGTCGATCTCCTCTATCCGCTGGTGGACCCGCGGGTGCGCGGAAAGGTAGGTGCCTGATGGCGGTCATGACCGAACCCGCCCTCGTCCGGCGCCGGGGCTTCGGCCGACGGCTCGGCGGCAACAAAACGGTCGCCCTGTCCATCGGGGTGCTGGCGGTCTTCGTCCTCACGGCGCTGTTCGCCCCCTGGCTCGCACCGCACGATCCCAATGCGGTGTCCCTCGCCAACAGCCTCCAGGGGACGTCCGCCGACCACCTCCTCGGCACCGACCAGTCCGGACGCGATGTGCTGTCCCGACTGATCTACGGCGCCCGCAGCTCCCTGCTCGGTCCGCTCGGTGTGGTCGTCGGCGCGACCCTGCTCGGCGTCACCATCGGTGTGGTGGCCGCCTGGCGCGGCGGCTGGGTCGACGCGGCCCTCTCCCGGGCCATTGAGTTGATCTTCGCCTTCCCCGGTGTGCTGCTCGCGATCCTGCTGGTCTCGGTGCTCAGCGCCGGACTGAAGGCGACCGTGCTCGCCCTGGCCATCGCCTACACCCCCTACATGGCCCGAATGACGCGCAGTGCCGCACTCAGCGAACGGCACCGCCCGTACATCCGCGCCCTGGAGATCCAGGGGTTCCCCGCGGTGGGCATCATCGTCCGGCACCTGTTGCCCAACATCGCGCCGATGGTCCTGGCACAGGCGTCGCTCTGCTTCGGCTACGCCATGATCGACCTCGCCGGTCTCTCCTTCCTCGGCTTCGGCGTCCAACCGCCCCAGGCCGACTGGGGCGCCATGATCTCCGAAGGTCAAGTCGCCCTCCTCCAGGGCGCGCCGCTGTCGGCACTCGCCCCGGGCGTCCTCATCGTGGTCGCCGTCGTGTGCTTCAGCCTGATCGGCGAGGGTGTCGCCGACCGCATCAGAAGGGCGGACCGATGACCACCCCCATGCTCACGGTGGAGGACCTCACGCTCGCGGTCCGCCGCGGCGACGACAGCAAGCCGATCCTGGCGTCGGTGTCCCTCAGTTGCGCCCGCGGGGAGATCGTGGGGCTGGTCGGCGAATCCGGCTCGGGCAAGTCGATGACCCTGCGCACGGCGGTGGGCCTCACCCCGGCGGGCTCGGACGTCAGCGGTCGGGTGACGGTCTCGGGACAGGACGTGCTCAACGCGTCGGGCAAGGAGTTGACGAAGCTCCGGTCCCGTACGGCGTCGATGATCTTCCAGGACCCGCGGGCGCACATCAATCCGTTCCAGCGCATCGGCACCTTCCTCGCCGAGGGCCTACGCATCCACCAGCGCCTCTCCAAGACGGCAGCCGCCCGTACCGCACAGGGGCTGCTCGAAGAGGTCGGACTGCCCGATCCCGCCCGGCACATGCGCCAGTACCCGCACGAACTCTCGGGCGGGATGCTCCAGCGGGTGATGATCGCCGCGGCCCTGGCGAGCGAACCGGAACTGCTGCTCGCGGACGAGCCGACCACCGCGCTCGACGTGACCACCCAGGCCGAGATCGTGTCGATCCTGCTGCGGCTGCGCCGTGAGCGTGGGCTGTCGATCGTGCTGGTCACCCACGACCTCGATCTCGCGGTGTCCGCCTGTGACCGCATCCATGTGATGTACGCGGGCTCCATCGTGGAGTCCGCGTCCGCCACCGAGCTCGCCCGGGCCCCTCGTCACCCGTACACGGCGGCCCTCTTCGCCGCCCGGCCCGCACCCGACCGCAGTGAACTCCAGGCGGTTTCGGGCCGGCCGTTGGGACTGTACGAGGTCAAGGGCGGGTGCGCGTTCGCCCCCCGCTGCCCGAAGGTGATCGACCTCTGCCGGGAGACGGCCCCCGAGCCGCGCCCGGTCGACGGACACCTGGTGAGCTGCCATCGGACGACCCCACCGCCGCTCGACCGGTCGAGCGTGCTCACGAAGGGAGAGCGGCCGTGACCGCGACCCACCCCGTCACCCGGGTCGAGAAGTTGCGCAAGACCTATGACCACGGCAAGGTCGTCGCCGTCAACGACGTGTCCTTCGAGGTGCCCGTCGGTGGATCGCTCGGCATCGTCGGCGAGTCCGGGTCCGGCAAGACGACCACGGCCAGGTTGATCGTCGGTCTGGAGGCGCCCGACTCGGGCCGTATCTTCTTCGACGGCCAGGAGATCGGCGCCGGAAGCTCACGCAAGGTCCGCCGACAGCGGGCCCGGACCGTCCAACTCGTCTTCCAGGACCCGTACCAGAGCCTCGACCCCCGGCAGACGGTCGGCGACGCCATCGACGAGGTGATGCGACTGCACACCGACTTGCAGGGCGGCGACTTCGACGCCCGGCGCACCGAACTCCTGGACCAGGTGGGGCTGGGCGTGCGGGAGGCCGCCGCCCTTCCGCGGGAACTGTCCGGAGGGCAGCGACAGCGGGTGGCGATCGCCCGTGCCCTGGCCGCCAACCCCAAACTGCTGGTGCTGGACGAGGCGGTCGCCGCGCTCGACGTGTCGATCCAGGCACAGATCCTCAATCTGCTCTCCGAGATCCGGCGCGAGACCGGAGTGGCGCTGATCTTCGTCAGCCATGACCTCGAAGTCGTGCGATGGGTCGCGGACGATGTGGTCGTGATGTTCCGCGGCTCGGTGATCGAGAGCGGATCGACGGCCGACGTACTGGAACACCCCGAACACCCTTACACCCGGCTCCTGCTGTCCAGCGTTCCACGCCTGGGCTGGGACCCCGCCCTTGTGTCGCAGGCGCGACGCGAATTCCTCGCCACCCAGTGACTCACGCCTGCCTCATGGAGGAAGCCATGCCCCGCACCACGCGCACCACGGTCCTCGCCGCACTCACCGTCGTCACGGCCCTGACGCTCTCCGCCTGTAGCGGTGTGGAGAAGGCAGGCGGCAAGCAGTCGAGCAAGCCCGAGCTCACCACCGCACTGCCCGCAGCCAAGGGCGATGTGGACGGCCTCAGATGGGCGCTGTACGCCGAGCCGTCGTCCCTGGACCCGATCTACAGCAATGACTTCCCACCGATGGAAGTGCTCGCCAACGTCTGCGAGAGCCTGCTGAGGATCGACCCCGACTTCACCTTCAAGCCCTCGCTCGCCACCTCCTGGACCACGCCTGACCCGCTGACCTGGGTCTATCAACTGCGGGACGGGGTGACCCTGCACAGCGGGGCCACCATGACCGCCGAGGACGTCGCCTACAGCCTCGGCCGCAACCTCGACAAGTCCCTCGGCTCGTACCACGACGCCGTCTACAAGAACGTCGCGTCGATCAAGGCGACCGGCCCGTCCCAGATCACCGTGCGGCTGAAGACGCCGGACGCCCAGTTCAACCAGGCGATGGCGACGCCCGCCGGTCGGGTCATCGGGCAGAGTGCGGCCAAGAAGGCCGGCAAGAAACTCGGTCGCCCCGACGGCGGAGTCGACTGCACCGGTCCGTTCCGGCTGGCCACCTGGTCGGCAGGAAAGTCCATCACCATCAACCGCTTCGACGGCTACTGGGACCAGGCGCGCAAGGCCAAGGCCGCGAAGGTGGAGTTCGAGTTCATCCGCGACCCGGCGGCGCGCACCACCGCCATGCTCTCGGGCGAACTGGACGGCTCCTGGTTCGTGCCCGCATCGGGCTATGCGAAGCTCCGCGCCACCGATAAGGGATCACTCCACTTCGGTCGTACGTCGGGCAGTTACGTCGGCATGGTGACCGACCTCAAGGGCCCGCTCGCCGATGCGAAGATCCGCAGGGCGCTCTCCCTGGCCGTCGACCGGCAAGGCATCATCTCGGCGGCCGTGTCCGGCGCGGCGGAGCCCCTCAAGGCACCCACCGCTCCCGGGACCTGGGGCTACGCCCAGCAGGAGCTGAAGGCCGCCTACGACGCACTGCCCGATCCGAACGGTTCGGTCGACGAGGCCAAGAAGCTCGTCAAGGAGGCCGGAGCACCCTCCGAGCCCATCACCATCGCCGTGACCGGTTCCCAGTCCGAGATGCCGATCATCGGTACGGAGGTCAAGCGGGCGGGCGAGTCGATCGGTCTCAAGGTCGACATCAAGACCCTGCCGGCCGACAACTACAACGCCCTGTACAGCGATGCCAAGGCGCGTGAGGGCATCGACATGCTGTTCTCGCTGTGGCAGGCGGACTATCCGGACCCGACGGCCCTCTACCAGTACCTCCAGTCGGGCGACACCTTCAACTTCGCCCAGTGGTCGGACCCGACCTTCGACAAGCTCATCGACGAGGCGAAGGCCGCCGCCGACACCACCGAGCGCGCGAAGCTCATCACCCAGGCGCAGAAGATAGCCGTCGAGCAGGGCATCTGGATGCCGCTGTACTCGCCGTTCAACCCCGTCTTCCTGAAGAAGGGGCTGACCGGGGCGCCAATCTCCTCGGTCCAGCTCACCTATCCCTGGGCGGCCGACATCGGCAGCGCCCAGTAGGGCCACGCCGGGGGCGTGGGAGCGGGGGGATGGGCCCCCGCTCAGGGGCGAGGGCTCCCGGACCGTTCGCGGTCCGGGAGCCCTCATCCGTGTGTGCCGCGGTGGCGCGCGGAGCGCTGAGTGCCCCGGCCGCCGGTCGGCCCTCGCTCAGCCGGAGTCGTCGCGGCGCTCAGTGGTCCCGGAAGCAGAACCACCAGAACCGGAATCGGAGCCGAACCCAGAACCCGAGCCGCCGTCGCCGTCGCCTTCGCCTTCGCCGGGTCCGATCCGGATCTCGAAGTCACCGTCGTACCTCTCATGACCGGCGATCACCGCGGACTCCACCATCTCGGCGCCCACTTCCCCACGCACGATCAGCGGATCGTGCCGCAGGTCGCGCATCAGCGCCACACACATACCGAGCATGACGACCACGAAGGGGGCGGCCACCAGGATCGTCAGGTTCTGTAGTCCGGCCAGCGCATCGCCCTTCCCGTTGCCGATCAGCAGCATGATCGCGGCGACCGCACCGGTCAGCACGCCCCAGAAGACGACGACGAGCCGTGAGGGCTCGAACGCGCCCTTCTGGGAGAGCGTCCCCATCACCACGGATGCGGCGTCCGCGCCGGAGACGAAGAAGATCCCGACCAGGACCATCACCAACAGGCTCATCGCCGTGGCGATCGGGTACTCCTGGAGCACGGCGAAGAGCTGTCCCTCCGGGGTGGTCTCACCGGCGAGCTTGCCCTCCTTCTGGAGCTGCATGGCGGTGCCGCCGAAGACGGCGAACCAGACCAGGCTCACGGTGCTGGGCACCAGGATGACGCCGCCCACGAACTGACGGATCGTCCGCCCACGGCTGATGCGGGCGATGAACATGCCGACGAACGGCGTCCAGGAGATCCACCAGGCCCAGTAGAAGACGGTCCAGTTGCCGAGCCACTCGGCGACGCCCTCACCGCCGCCCGCCTCGGTGCGGCCGGCCAGTTGCGGCAGTTCACCGAAGTACGAGGCGATCGAGGTCGGCAGCAGGTCCAGGATGAGGATCGTCGGACCGGCGATGAAGACGAAGAGGGCGAGCAGCAGCGCCAACACCATGTTGATGTTGGAGAGCCATTGGATGCCCTTCTCGACCCCGGAGATCGCGGAGGCCACGAACGCCACGGTGAGGGTGGCGATGATGCCGACGAGGAGTCCGGTGCCCACGGTGGCGAGCCAGTTCAGTTCGGTGAACCCACTGCCGATCTGGAGCGCTCCGAGCCCGAGGGAAGCCGCGGAGCCGAAGAGGGTGGCGAAGATCGCCAGGATGTCGATGACGCGCCCCACACCGCCGTAGGCGTGCCGCTTGCCGATGAGCGGCTCGAAGACGGCGCTGATGGTCTGTCTGCGGCGCCTGCGGAAGGTGCTGTACGCGATGGCGAGTCCGACGACTGCGTAGATGGCCCAGGGGTGCAACGTCCAGTGGAAGAGCGTGGTGGCCATGGCGGTGCTCATCGCCTCGGCCGAGTCCTCGGGCCGGGTGCCGGGCGGAGGGGTGATGAAGTGGGCGAGCGGTTCGCTGACCCCGTAGAACATCAGACCGATCCCCATGCCGGCGCTGAACATCATCGCCACCCAGGAGACCGTGCGGAACTCGGGCCCTTCGTCCTCGTGGCCGAGGGGGATCTTCCCGTACCGACTGATCGCGAGCCACAGGGCGAACACCACGAAGCCCGAAGCGGCCAGGACGAAGGCCCAGCCGCCGTTGTGGATCAGCCCGTTGAGCAGGCTGCTGGAGATGTCCTCCAGGGCTTCGGTGGCGATGGAGCCCCAGACCACGAAGGCGAGGGTGAGGACGGCGGTGACGCCGAAGACCACGCGATCCGTCGAGGGTCGCCCGGTCTCCTGTGGATGATCGGCGAGCGAGGCCGTGACCGGCCTCGCTCCCCGATCGTCCGGTTGCTGTTCGTGCGTCACGGGTGGCACCTCTCAGGGGTAAGCGGAAAATCTGGTTCCGCATACCCCCTACCACAGGTGCCACGCATGTCAGCGATCAACAGGCGGTGACGGGCTGACCTGATGCGAGACGGTAAGTGGCCCGTGAGTCGAGCAGCAGCGGAACGAGCTTGCGCTGCGACTGGCGCAGCGGCACGAACGCGCCGTCGCCAACCTCGCGCGCCACCACTCCGTGCAGCGCCAGTTCGTCCTGGACCTCGGCGAACTGGGTCCCGTCCAGCCGGTAGCCGCAAGGGGGATCGGCCAAGGTCTCCGCCGGGGTGGCGGGAGTGTTGTCGGCACCCCCCAGATAGATCGGGCCGCGGTCCAGGAAGCCGTTCCAGCGTGCGAGGGAGGTCGCGGCCCGAACCGCGGGCCCGCGCTCACCGGCAAAGGACATCAGCCCCTCCAGAGCTGCCAGTTGACTGCCCACCCGTCGACGGTTGTTCAGGGCGGGATCGGCCTTCTCGGCGTCCGTCAGCGGGTCGACACGGCTCTCGATGAGGAGCCCGACGGAGTTCTTCACCCCCGAGGCATTGCGGAGGATGCGTTCCTGACCGTCGCCCGCCACCTGTCGGATCGGCTCGCCGGTGGCCGGATCGGTCCAGATCCCGTACGTCCCGCTCGTGTGCCCCTTGTCTTCGGCGGCCGGTCGGACATAGCGCTCGGAGAGGGCCTTCGACTCCCGGTGCACCCGGGCGTCGGTGTTCAGATTGCGCGGCCACAGATCGAAGAGGTCCCGGTCGTAGTAGGGCGGCGATGCACCGTACTCGTGCAGGTCGTAGATGACGTCGGGTCGATGGTCCCGGATGACGGCGGCCATCGCCCGGCCCTCGGCGGTCTTCAGTGCGATGTGGTCGCGGTTGACGTCCACCCGGTCGGAGTTGCCCCGGATGTCGGCCACCCGTCCGTCGGGGTTGGCGTTGGGGATGACGAGGATCTCGGTACGGGCCAGAAGTGCGCGGGTCTGACGGTCACGGGCGAAGGCCAGATCACGGACCGTGGTCAGACAAGCCTCGCGCCCGGAGGGCTCGTTGCCGTGCTGCGAACAGATCAGGAGCACGGTGGTGACGGTGGCGGCCGGCCGGGCACCGATGGCCACCAGCGCCAACTCGCGTCCTTGCTTGGTGGTTCCGATCGTGGAGAGCGCGACGCGGTCACTGGCCCGGTCGACGGCGGCGAGGAAGGAGCGCTCCTCCTCCTCGCCGGTCCAACGGGTGCCGCCGCTGGTCTCGAATCCGGTGCGCGGTGCGGTCGTCACGTCCGCGTCCGCGGCCCGTGCGGGTGCGGCCATCAGTCCGGCCGTGAGGGCGACCGTCAAGGCGGCCAGGGCGAAGGGGCGTACGTGGAACGTCATCGGCTGGCTCCCGGGATCGGTCGGACGGCACGCGGGCCCGCGACCGCATCGGGCCGGGTCGGGCTCGTCGTCGGAGCAAGGACGGGACCGCGGGTGGCGCGTTCGAAGGCGCGGGAGCCGCCGACGATGGGCAGCCGGGCGAATGTGCGCGCCAGATCGAGGGTGAGCGTCGGTGTGGTGGCCGGTGGCTCGATCAGATGGCGATCGGTGCCGGCGATGATCAGGGCGAGCCGATGGCCGGCGGGCACCACATGGTCGGCGGCATGCAGATCGAGGGTGATGGTGTGTGGCTTGCCCGGGGTCAGCGGTCGCTCCCGGCCGGGGGACGCGTGGTGGCCCAGATCGGCCCAGCCCCGGCTGAAGACGGTCTGTTCGACGGCCTTGGTCCGGGCGATCGTCTCCTGGAAGCAGGCGCTGTCGCCCGAGGTGCTCGCCCCCCAGCAGCTGCGCTGCGGCAAGGTCGTGATGCCCTCACCGGCGGCGGCGTAGTCGCGGATGACATCGGGGCCGAGGTCCACGAGTACGGCGGTGAGATGGGCGCTCGTGGTAGTCGGGGTCGCGGTGACGGTGACCGTACCGGAGCCGGACAGTCGCAGCGGACGGCTCAGCGGTCGGGAGATGAAGCCGACCTTGGCGGGGGTGGGACGGTCGACGGCGGCGGCCCAGTCGATCTCATGCTGCGTGCGGTCGTCGGTGAAGGTCTCCCGGGCACCCGGGCGCGCGGGACGCTGCGAGAGCGTTCCGACCCCCGGTCGGGCTCCCGGCCCAGGACGGAGCGTGGTGACACGGGTGGAGCGCGGTGGCCAGTGCCGGTCGGTGGTCCACTGGTCGGGCGCGCGCTCGATGTCGGCCATGGGTTCGTCGTCGATACCGTTGTCGTATCCGAGGAGGTGGTGGTCGAACCAGCGGTGCAGGGTCTTCACCCACTTCGCTCGCCGGAAGTCGAAGGGGTCGACGTGCCCGACCTGCGAGAGCCACACCTTGCGTTCGACGCCCTGGGCTGCGAGGGCGTCCCACCACTGGCCGAAGTGCTTCCCGCGGACGTTGAGGTCCTGCATTCCATGGACGGCGAAGACGCTGGCCTTGACCTTGTGGGCGGCGCGCACATAGTCGCGTTCATCCCACAGGCGGGTGTGGTCGCCGGTGCGCGGGGCGTCGTCGACCAGCCGCTTCTTGACGGCTCGACACGGTTCGCGGGCCGCGGGGCTCTCGATGTTCTCGGCGAGCCAGTCCGGGCCGGAGTCGAAGAGGGGCGCGCCCTTGGCGAAGTAGTAGTCGTACCAGGAGGAGAGTGCGCCGATGGGGACGATCGTCTTCAGACCCTCGACGCCGGTGGCGGCCACCCCGTTGGCGATGGCGCCGTCGAAGCTCTTGCCGATCATGGCGGTGTCGCCGGTGGACCAACCGGCGCTCGATAACTTGGATCCGGTGCGACTGGTGTAGCCGGCGGCGCGGCCGTTGAGCCAGTCGACGACCGCCTTGGCGGACTGGATGTCCTGTCTGCCGCCGATGTCGACGCAACCGTCCGAGCGGTTGGTGCCGGAGAGGTCGACGGCGGCGAAGGCGTAGCCGCGCGGGACGAAGTAGTTGTCGTAGTAGAGGGGGATCTGGACCGGTCTCCCCGCCGCGTCGTAGGTCTTGCGCTGGGTCTCGTTGCCCCGTCCGCAGCAGGCGTAGTAGGGGCTGGCGTCCATGATCACCGGAATCTTCTGGCCCCGGTGCACCGGTTCCGACGGGCGAACGATGTCGACGGCGACCCGGTCGCTCCTGCCGTCGCCGTCGCCGTCGAGTCGGATGTCCACCCACACCGATTCACGGATCGCCTTCTCGTAGGAGTGGATCGGTCTGCTCTCCCGGCGGTCCGCGTCCCCGCGGTCCGTCCCGGGCGCGGGCTGCGCATGCGCCGGGGCCAGGGAGACGGCCATCAGGGCGGCCGACGCCGCCAGTACGAGCGATCTGTACGTCGTGCGGGTTCCCCGCGTACGTATCGGCATGAGCGGGAAGCTACCCCCGTCGACTCACCGGCGACAGAGGGCCTTCGGCTGATTACCGGGGCGGGTGTGACCGGGCCCGCTCGCCCCCACGGCCCCCGCCGTCGGAGCGCTCAGGGGTTGCCCAGCAGGTCGCAAGGGGCTCACACCGCCGCGGGCCCCCCGCTATCCTGACTCCCCCATGGCAGCACCCCCCAGCTGCTGACCCTCCCGCGGCCGGTTCTGGGCACACGGCTGGCCGAACGAGCCAAGGAGCGCACGCCGTGACCGAGCGGACCACGGGGCCTCGTCCCACGCTGGAGTCCGTCGCCGCCCGGGCCGGGGTTTCCCGGGCCACGGCGTCCCGGGTCGTCAACGGCGGCACGGGGGTGCGGGGCGCCCTGGCGGACAAGGTGCGCCAAGCCGTCGAGGAACTGGGCTACATACCGAACCACGCGGCCAGGACGCTGGTCACCCGGCGCACGGGCGCGATCGCGGTGATCATCGGTGAGCCCGGGTTCCGGGTCTTCTCCGATCCGTTCTTCGAACGGCAGGTGCGCGGCATCAATCGGGAGTTGACGGCCCATGACGCACAGCTCGTCCTGTTGTGGGCGGAGGGCCCGGGCGACCACGATCGGATCGCCCGTTACCTGGGCGGCGGGCATGTGGACGGCGCGCTGGCGTTCTCCCTGCACACGGATGGGGCGCTGACGTCGGCGATCCAGTCGGCACGGGTGCCGGCGGTGTTCGGCGGCCGTCCCGACGGGCCGGGCGCTGCCGTGGCCGACGTACCCCATGTGGACTGTGACAACCGGGGAGGCGCCCGCGAGGCGGTCGACCATCTCATCGCGATCGGTCGGCGTCGGATCGCCCACATCGCAGGGCCGCGGGATCAGACCTCGGCCCTCGACCGGCTCGCCGGTTATCACGACGCGCTGGCGGGTGAGGGGGAGGCGCTGGTGTCGCAGGGCGATTTCACCGCGGAGAGCGGGGCGCGGGCCATGGCCGACCTGCTGTCGCGCCGACCGGACGTGGACGCGGTGTTCGCCGCCAATGATCTGATGGCGACGGGTGCGCTGCGGACGCTGCGGGAGCGGGGGCTCACGGTGCCGGCGGATGTGGCGGTGGTCGGTTTCGACGACATGCCGTCGGTGGCCGATGCGACCGATCCGCCGCTCACCACGGTGCGCCAGGACATCGAGGGCATGGGACGGCTGATGGTCCGGCTGTTGATGCAGATCCTGAAGGGCGACGGTGACGGTGGCGACGAGGGCGCAGCGGGCGGGCTGCCGGCTTCGGTGGTCACGCCGACGACCTTGGTGCGACGGGCCTCGGCGTAGTACCGGGGCCCCGCATCCTCGGCCCCGTCAGTCGGTGTGGTGGACGACGACGGAGATGGCGCGCACTTCTTCCCCGGTCATGTTCCGGTACTGGTGGGGGGTGGCCGGGTCGAACGCCAGCGAGTCCCCCGCCTCCAGGACGTACGTCTCGAAGCCGACGTCGGCGTGGAGCGTGCCCACCAGGACGAGTTGGTACTCACGGCCGTCGTGCCGGATGGGGCAGCGGGTGTCCGTGGAGCGTCCGTAGGGTGCGTAGACGACTTCCAGGAAGTCCACCCGGGCGTCCTGTAGCGGGGTGAGACGTTCCCAGCGGACGCCGCTGGCCAGATCGATGGTGCGCCGGCGTCCCTTGCGCTGGACGATGGTCTCGGCAGCCGGCTCCAGTGCCGGGCCCGTGGGGGCGGTGCCGTCCGCTTCCAGGACCGAGGTCCCGACCGTCTCCCGCCCTTCGGGTGCGCCGATCCGCACGGTACGGGCGGGTCCGCTCCCGTTGGCCGGTGCGCCGATCGTGGCTGTGGCCGTGACGAACCGGGGCGTCCCGTCTTCGTCGGTGTGCGGTGCCCCGGCGATGTGCGGGGCCTTCGCCCCCCGGGCGGCAGGCGCGGGAACCTCATCGGAATCCGCGACCCCGAAGAGGTAGTCGAGAGAGATCTCCAGTGCGTTCGCTATCCCGTAGATCACCCCGGCGGACGGTGCGGTCTGACCGCGCTCGACCTGTGAGATGAGACTCGCGGAACAGCCCGCCAACCTGCCCAGCTCGCGCAGCGACAGACCACGTTCGGCACGGACTCTTCTGAGTCTGCCGCCAAGGCCGGCGCTTTCCCCCTCAGGCTTCATCGAGCCTCCCGATCGATCCTAATACGCCGTGTTCACGCACTAGACAACTGTATAGGACTGCACAGCGCTGCACATACATGCACGTCATATTGAACACTCTTCGGCGCGTCCTGGGTAGAGCGCTACACAGATGTCCAGTGGCTATGGACACTGATGTCTGGCTTGCCCTGCCACAGTGGGACTTTACGGAGGCTTTCCGAAGAGTCCGTGCAGAACCCTTGACAGAGTGACTGCACACACGTGCACCATAACGCACATCGCACCGCGTATCGGCGCTCAGAAGAAGCTGCTGTGGAGGTTCTCGCCGTGACACAAAACGGATTGCCCACCCCTGCGGGGCGGGTTCGCCGCTCCCGCACCAGATATGCCCGCACGGCAGGCGGGCTGCTGCTCGCTACCGCTCTCACCGTCACCCTGGCCTCGTGCAGCAATACGGACGACACCACGTCCGCGCCGCAGAAGAAGTCCGGCACGGGACCGAGCGGAACCCTCAAGGTCGGCACCAACCAGCAGTTCGAAGACTGGGAGACCGTCACCAAGCAGAACAGCACCTTCACTTCGCTGGTCTACGAATCGCTGCTCAGCGTCGCCCCGGACGGATTCACCCTCAAGCCCCAGCTGGCGACGGAGTGGAAGGAGACCCAGCTCCAGGTCGAGTTCACCCTCCGCTCGGGCGTCTTCTTCCACGACGGCACCCCCTTCAACGCGGACGCCGTGGTGAAGAACCTGGAGCGGATCAAGAACACTCCGAGCCAGTACCGCAGCCAACTGGCATCGGTGAAGTCGATCACCGCGGTGGACGACACCCATGTGCGCCTCGACCTGTCGGAGCCGGCTCCTTCCCTGGTCACCAACCTCGCCCGGCTCGGGATGTACATGGTCTCCCCCAAGGCGCTCGCCGCCGGGGACTGGAAGACCCAGGGCATCGGCACCGGTCCGTGGAAGTTCGACGCGAAGGCGTCCACCAAGGGGCTGCGCACGGTCGTCACCGCCTTCGACAAGTACTACGACAAGGCGTCCATCGGTCCGGCCCGCGTCGAGGTCACCCAGATCAACGACCCCGACAGCCTCTACAACGCCCTGCGCGCCGGACAGCTCGACGTCGTGTGGACCACTCCCCCGCTCGCTGAGCGCGCGGACAAGGAGGGCATGAAGTCCACCTGGTTCCCGTCGGTGCTGTGGCACCTCCAGATGTACGACACCAAGGGCGTGTTCGCGGACAAGAAGTTCCGCCAGGCGGTCTGCTACGCGATGAACCCGCAGGACTACACGGACGCGGCGCTCGGCGGCAAGGGCAAGACCCCGCTCCAGCGCTTCCCCGAGGGCCAGCCGGGTCACAACCCGACCATCCAGGGCTACCCCTTCGACCTCGACAAGGCGAAGGCGCTCATCAAGGAGGCCGGCGGTCCCCGCGAGTTCACCCTGATCAGCTACGACACCCAGCGGACGATCGCCGAACTGTTCCGCAGCCAGATGTCGAAGATCGGCGTGAACGTCAAGCTCGAACTGCCCAACTTCCCGCAGTTCCTGAGCACGTACCAGAACGGCAAGTACCCGGCCGCGATCCTCTCCGACGGCTCCCGCTCCGGCGCGTACGACTACTACAACCGCAAGTTCGCCATCGACGCCCCGGGCAATCCGCTGAAGGTGCCCTACCCGCAGATCGACGCGGCGGCGGCCGAGGGTCTCAAGGCCACAACGCCCGAGGCACGCGACGCGGCCTGGCAGAAGCTGTCCAAGATCGTCAACGACGAGGCCCTGGACTGCGGCTACTTCGACTACACCGGCTTCTGGGCCTACAACCCGAAGAAGGTCGACAACATCAAGTCGACCACCAATGACGTCGCGGTGTTCCGCTACCGGGAAGCCCAGCCCAAGGGCTGATCCTCGCTCCACCCCGCCGGCCACCCCGGCCCTTTCCGTACCGTACGTCCCGGATGGAGAAACCCACCCATGAGCACTGTCCAGCCCCCGAGCACCCGTCCCGATCTGGTCCTTCTCAACGGCCGTGTGACCACCATGTCAACGGACGAGCAGTACGCCGAGGTCGACGCGATCGCCATCACCGGCGAGCGGGTCTCCGCCATCGGCACCAGCCGGGAGATCGAGGACCTGGCAGGACCCGACACGACCGTGGTGGACCTGGCGGGGCGCCGGGTCATCCCCGGCCTGATCGACTCCCACGTACACGTCGTCCGCGCCGGCCGCACCTGGCGGGACGAGGTCCGCTGGGAGGACGAGCTCTCCTTGGAGAGCGGTCTCGCTGCCATCACCCGGCGCGCCGCCGAACGGCCCGCCGGCAGCTGGATCAGGGTGATCGGCGGCTGGCACCCGGCGCAGTTCCCCGAGAACCGGGGACCGAGCCGCCAGGAGCTGGACGAGGCCGCGCCCGACAACCCCGTCTACGTGCAGTTCCTGTACGACTGGGCCGTTCTCAACACGGCGGCCATGCGGGAGTTGGGCGTGGACCACGCCCTCGTGCGCCAGCTCGGCGAAGAGGGCTTCAAGACCGCCTCCTTCGAGACCGACGCCGACGGCGAACTGACCGGCAAGGTCAACGGCACCCCGTTGATGGAGTGGTTCTACCGGCGGATGCCGAGCCCCACCCTGGAGGAGCAGATCGCCTCCACCGCCGAGATGTCCCGCGAGCTCAACCGCCTCGCGATCACCGGCGCCATCGACGGCGGCGGCTTCAACAGCGGACCGGCCGCCTACCCCGCGATCCGGGAGACCTGGCGGCGCGGCCAGCTCACGGTCCGCACCCGGCTCGCCGTGCACGCCGAGCGTGCCGGCACCGAGCTGGAGGACCTGGCCGGGTACCTGCGCTTCACCCCGCTGGACGTCGGCGACGGAATGCTGCGCGTCATCGGTTCCGGAGAGGTCGCCCTCTACCGGACCGTCGACAAGATCGCACACCCTGTCGTCATCGACGACGAGGTGCGGGAGCAGCTGCGCGGCATGTTCTCCGACCTGGCCAGCAACCGCTGGACCGTGCACACCCACGCACACCACCACGAGACCATCGACGCCGTCCTCACCGCCTGGGAGCAGGTGCACGCCGAGCACGACATCAGCAAGCTGCGCTGGGCACTCGTCCACGCCGAGCCCCTCAAGCCGGTTGACGTGGACCGCATCGAGGCGCTGGGCGCCGGAGTCCTCGCCCAGGGTCTGTTCCGCTTCCAGGGCGATGAGGCCATCACCGCCTGGGGAGCCGAGACCGTCTCCGAGGCCCCGCCGATGCGCAGCCTGATCGAGCGCGGCATTCCGCTCGGCCTCGGGTCCGACGCCATGCGGGTCGCCTCCTACAACCCCTTCGCCACCCTCGCCTGGTTCCTCAACGGCCGCACGGTCACCGGTAACGACACCCTCGCCCCGCAGCACCTGCTCAGCCGGGAAGAGGCACTGCGCGGCTACACCGCATCCGGTGCCTGGTTCAGCTTCGAGGAGAACGACCGCGGGCGCCTCGAACCCGGACTGCTGGCCGACCTCGCCGTCCTCAGCGACGACTACTTCAGCGTCGACGAAGAGGTCATCCCCCGTATCGAATCCGTTCTCACCGTCGTCGGCGGACGTGTGGTCCACACCGCCAAGCCCTTCGCCGACATCGCCATCGCCGCCCCCGAACCACAGGGAGTCAGCCGTGCCTGAGACCAACCGTCCCAACGAGTCCCGAGTGCTCATCAAGAACGCCACCGTTCTCACGATGGACCCCGAGCTCGGTGATCTCACCCCCGGTGACATCCTCATCGTCGGCGACCGGATCGCCGCCATCGGCACCGACCTGGTCGACGAAGACGCCCAGGAGATCGACGCCCGCGGGATGATCGCCATCCCCGGCCTCATCGACACCCACATGCACGCCTGGCAGACCCCGCTCAAGGGACTGCACTCCAGCGGCTGGACCTTCGACGACTACCAGTCCCAGGTCTTCTACCTCCGTGAGCACTTCGTCGCCGAGGACATCTACGACGCCACCCTGGCCGGCTCGGTGCAGATGCTGGACGCCGGTGTCACCGGTGTCCTGGACTTCTGTCACAACGTCATGTCGCCCGAGGCGGCCGAGGCCGGAGTGCGGGCCCACCGCACCACCGGACAGCGCACCCTGTGGGCGTACGGGATGCTCGGCAGCTTCGGTGCCCCGCCCGAGGACCACGCCTGGCGCCTCAACCACATCCGGGAACTCCACGAGGAGACCGCGGACGACGAGCTGCTGCGGGTCGGCATGGCCCTGTCGTCCATCGAGTTCGGCAGCATGGACCGGATCTCCAAGGAGATCGGTCTCGCCCGCGAACTGGGGATGCGGATGAGCGTCCACCAGAACCCGCCCGGCCAGATCCGCGCCCTGCACGAGGCCGGCCTCCTCGACGAGGACATCCTCCCGGCGCACGCCAACGCGGCGGACGACGGGGAGCTGGAACTCCTGGCGTCCTGCGGCGGCGGCATCTCCTTCACCCCCGAAGGCGAGTTCGGCGGCGGGCGTTCGATGACCGTCCTCAACCGCGCCTACAAGGCGGGCGCCTCCCCGAGCCTGGGCATCGACACCAACTCGCGGGTCTCCATCGACCTCTTCGCCACGATGCGGCTCACGTTCCTGCTGATGCGCAACGTGGACGCCTCCATCGAGCGCGAGGCGGGCCGCTGGCCGCTGGAGCGCCGCTCCGGCAGCCCGACCGTCGACCCGCGGCAGATGTTGGAGTTCGCCACGGTCAACGCGGCGCGCGCCATCGGTCTCGGCGATGAGCTCGGCGTCCTCGCCCCCGGGCGGTTCGCCGATGTCGTCCTGGTCAACACCGAGCCGTACGGCATGGCGCTCGGCGACCCGGCCGCCCACATCGTGCTCCAGACCAACCCCTCCGACGTCGACACCGTCATCGTGGGCGGAGTGGTCCGCAAGCGCGGCGGCCGGATGACCGACCTGGACCGCACGGAGGCCGGCGCCGCGGTCCGTCGGGTGCGCGAGCGCGTCTTCGCCGACGCACGATCAGCGCAAGGCGCGGACGGATGACCAAATTCGTCCTCCAGCGGCTGCTCTCCGCACTGCCCACACTGCTGCTGGTGTCGGCGTTCGTCTTCACCCTGGTGCATCTGACGCCCACCGACCCGGTGGCGCAGATCCTGGGTGAAGGCGCACCCGCCGCCGACAAGGACGCGCTCAGGGACCAGATGGGCTTGAGCAGGCCCATCTTCGAGCAGTACATCGACTGGCTCGGTGGAGCCGTCACCGGAGACCTCGGGAACTCGCTGTACACCAGCGTCCCGGTCTCCGAGTCCATCTCCACCGGCATCGGCATCACGCTCTCCCTCGCCATCGCGGGCATGGCGCTCGCCCTGCTGGCCGGCGTGCCGCTCGGGGTACTGGGTGCGCTGCGCCCGGGCACCCTCGCGGACCGTCTGCTGACGACCGTGGTGGCCCTCGGGCTCGCCGTCCCCAGCTTCTGGCTGGGACTGCTGCTGGTGCTGGTGTTCGCGGTGAACCTCGGCTGGTTGCCGGTCGTCGGCTACACACCGATCACCGAGGACCCGGGCGCCTGGGTGACCGGGATGATCCTGCCGGCGATCGCCCTCGGCTCGCACACCGCCGCCGTGATCGCCCGACAGACCCGCAGCGCCATGATCGACGCGCTGGAATCGCCGTACGTCACCACGCTCCTGGCCCGCGGCATCCGCAAGCGGAAGATCGTCCTGCGGTACGCGATCAAGAACGCCATGGTCCCGGTGCTGGCCGTGATCGCCATCCAGATGTCGGTCCTGGTCGCCGCGAGCTTCGTCATCGAACGGATCTTCGCGGTCCCCGGTCTCGGCACGATGCTCATCGACAGCGTCGTACGCGCCGACTACCCGGTGCTCCAAGGCTCCATCGTCCTCGTCGCGGTCATCGTGTTGTTGGTCAACCTGGGCGCGGACCTGCTGTACGGCGTGATCAACCCGAAGGTGAGGCCCCAATGAACGACAACCCGCGCGAGGGGACGCTCCAATCCACCGCCGTCCTCACCGAGCAGACCGATCCCGCTGACGTCCCCGGGGCCGGCGGATCCCCTGGCGACACAGCCGAGGCAGCCGCACCACGGGTCAAGGCCCGCACGCTGCGCCGGATGCTGCGCCAGCCCGTCACCCTGTTCTGCATCACCATGCTGCTGCTCCAGGTCATCCTGGCGTTCGCGGCGCCCTGGATCGCTCCGTACGACCCGGCGGCACCCAATGTGCAGAACAAGTTGCAGGGCCCCAGCGGCGATCACTGGCTCGGCACCGACGATCTGGGTCGCGACACCCTGTCGAGGCTCATCTACGGCACCCGTACCGCACTGCTCGCCTCCGCGGAGAGCGTTGCGATCGGTCTGGTGCTCGGCGTCGGCCTCGGGGTCTTCGTGGGCTACCGGGGCGGTTGGTGGGACCGGATCGGCATGCGGATCGCCGATGTGATGCAGTCGATCCCCGCCCTGCTGCTCGCCCTCGCCCTCGTCGCCGTCCTCGGCAGCGGTCTCGGCAATGCGATGCTCGCCGTCGGACTGATCTTCGCCGTGAGCTTCATGCGGATCACCCGGGCCGTCGTCCTGGCGGAACGCGAGAAGCTGTACGTGGATGCGGCGCGCGTCCTCGGGTTGCGCTCCTCGGGCATCATGCTCCGGCAGGTGCTGCCCAATGTGTCGCCGCCCATCATCGTCCAGGCGTCCATCGCACTCGGTACGGCGCTGTTGATCGAGGCGACCCTGAGCTTCCTCGGTGTCGGCATCGACGCCACCCAGGTCAGCTGGGGCGCCATGCTGGATGCGTCGCGACAGCACGTGTCCGAGCATCCGCTGCTGGCGATCCTGCCGGGAGCCGCGATCACCCTGAGCGTGCTCGTCTTCAACCTCCTCGGCGACGGGCTCAGGGACGCGGGTTCACCGCGGTCCGCGCCCCGGGCCGGTTCGGGAAAGAAGAAGGCGCTGCCGATCGTCTCCACACCGGTCGCCGCGCCCGACGACGCACTGCTGCGGGTGGACGGGCTGACCGTCACCGACCGCAACGGCGCCCAGTTGGTGTCGGACGTCTCGTTCCACATCAAGCGGGGAGAGACCTTCGGCGTGGTCGGCGAGTCCGGCTGCGGCAAGTCGATCACCGCGGCGGCGATCCTCGGGCTGCTGCCCAAGGGCGTCACCGTCGCCGGTGGTTCCATCCGGCTGGAGGACTCCGAGATCGCCGGGCTGTCCGGTGAGCGGCTGCGCCAGGTGCGCGGCAAGCGGATCGGCATGGTCTTCCAGGACCCCGGCTCCGCGCTCTCCCCCGTCCACACGGTGGGCCGCCAGCTCACCGACGCCATCCGTGCGCACTCCGGCCTCAGCAAGGACGAGGCCAACGAGCGGGCGGCGGAACTCCTCGCCCTGGTGGGCGTGCCCAATCCGCAGGAGCGTCTGAAGGACTATCCGCACCAGTTCTCCGGCGGCATGGCCCAGCGGGTCGTCATCGCGGGTGCACTCGCCTGTGATCCCGAGTTGTTGATCGCCGACGAGCCGACCACCGCGCTCGACGTCACCATCCAGGCACAGGTGCTCGATCTGCTGGCGTCCCTGCGGGAACGGCTCCAGATGTCGCTCCTGATCATCACCCATGACCTGGGGGTCGTCGCGGACACGTGCGACCGGGTCGCGGTGATGTACGCGGGGCAGATCGTCGAACAGCGCACCGTCAAGGACGCGTTCGCCGAGCCGAAGCACCCGTACACGGAGGCCCTGCTCGCCGCCGTACCGCACAGCGAGACGGACGGTGAGCCGCTGGCCACCATTCCCGGTCGGGTTCCTCCCGCCTGGGCCTGGCCGCAGGGCTGTCGCTTCCATCCGCGTTGTCCGTACGCCACGGACAACTGCCGGACCGGCTCGGTGCCGGCCGACGCGGACGGGGTGCGCTGCCTGAGGGTCACCGAACTCGAACTGGCAGGTGCCCGATGAGCATCGACATCACTCCCGACACCGAACAGCAGCCCACCCCGTCGGACGGGGCACCCCTGCTGTCGGTGGAGAACCTCACCGTGCGCTACCAGTTGGGGCGCGGCATGACCGGAAGGGCGAAGACGCTCACCGCCGTGCGGGACGTCAGTTTCGCCATCGAGAGCGGTCGTACGCTCGGACTGGTGGGCGAGTCCGGCTCCGGCAAGAGCAGCATCGGCCGGGCGATCCTCAGGCTGGCTCCGGTCTCGGGCGGACGGGTCGTCTTCGACGGCAAGGACATGGCCACCTTCGGCAAGCGAACCCCGCTGTCGTTCAACCGTGACGTGCAGGTGGTCTTCCAGGACCCCATGTCGTCACTCAACCCCCGGCAGACCATCGCCACCACGATCGGCCAGGCCATCACCCGGCACCGTCCGCTCTCCGGACTGGAGCGGGACCGGGAGGTCGAGCACGCCCTGGACCGGGTGGGGCTCTCCGGCTACCACGCCGATCGCTACCCCCACGAGCTCTCGGGCGGTCAGCGGCAGCGCGTCGCCATCGCCCGGGCGCTGGCCCCTCGCCCCCGGTTGATCGTCTGTGACGAGCCGGTCAGCGCGCTGGACGTGAGCACCCAGAGCCAGGTGATCAACCTGCTGATGGAGCTCCAGCGCGAGTTGTCCGTCAGCTATCTGTTCATCGCGCACGACCTGGAAGTCGTGCGACACATCAGCGATGACATCGGGGTGCTCTACCTGGGCCAGATGGTCGAGTCCGGTCCGGCCGACCAGGTCTACCGCACGCCTTCCCACTCCTACACCCAACGGCTGCTGGCCTCGACGCTGGTGGCCAACCCCGCCCGGCAGGCGGCTCGCACGGCCCAGCGGCGGGCGCTGGCCACGGACGCCTAGGCGTCCGCCCGGTCACGCGAGCGCTGTTCCCCCCTCTGAGCATCGGAGATCCATCATGAGCGGTTCCCTCCCCATTCCGGCGCTGCCCATAGCTCCCGCGCCCGGCCACGGCATGGTCGACTTCGAGGAGCGCGTCAACTTCGAGCGGCTGCGTTCCTACCGCACCTCCCGCATCCAGCAGGCGCTGGAGGAGAGCGAACTGGGCGCGGTGTTGGTGTTCGACAACAACAACATCCGCTATCTGACGGGCATCTCGATCGGTGAGTGGACCCGCGAAAAGCTGTCGCGGTACGCCATCTACACCCGTACCGGCGAGGTCATCCTCTGGGACTTCGGCTCGGCTGCGGTGCACAACCGGATGTACGCACCGTGGATGAAGCCCGAGAACTGTCTGTCGTCCTGGACGACCATGCGCGGCGCGGTGCCGCCGGACGCGGGGCTGATGGCCAAGGCCATCACCGAGATCAAGGACCGGCTCGCCGCTGCGGGGGTGGGCGGCATGCCCATCGGTGTGGACATCCTCGACATACCGCTACACTCCGAGCTCGTCCGGCAGGGCATCGACGTCCGGGACGGCCAGCAGGTGATGCTGGACGCCCGTCAGATCAAGAACCGCGACGAGATCACCCTGCTGTCCATGGCCGCGGCCATGGTGGACGGCGCCTACCACGACATCACCGAGGCGCTGAAGCCCGGTGTGCGTGAGAACGAGATCGTGGCGCTGGCCAACAAGCGTCTGTACGAGATGGGTTCGGACGACGTCGAGTCGATCAACGCGGTCTCGGGCGAGCGCTGCAACCCGCACCCGCACAACTTCTCGGACCGCATCATCCGCCCGGGTGACCAGGCGTTCTTCGACATCATGCACTCGTACAACGGCTACCGGACCTGCTACTACCGCACGTTCAACGTCGGCCGGGCGACCCAGGTGCAGCACGACGCCTACTCGCGTGCCCGGGAGTGGATGGACATCGCGATCCAGGCGATCAAGCCCGGTGTGTCCACCGCCGATGTGGCGCGGCTGTGGCCGACCGCGGAGGAGATCGGTGTCCAGGACGAGAAGACGGCGTTCGGTCTGCTCTTCGGCCACGGTCTGGGTCTGGCGCTGCACGAGCGGCCCATCATCAGCCGGCTGACCTCGTTGGAGAACCCGATGCTGATCGAGGAGGGCATGGTCTTCGCCCTGGAGACCTACTGCCCGGCGGCTGACGGGGTCTCCGCGGCCCGGATCGAGGAAGAGGTCGTGGTCACCGCGTCCGGCGTGGAGATCCTGACCCGCTTCCCGGCCGACGAGTTGTTCATCGCCAACAAGTACTGATCCACGGCGAGACCCCGGGCGCGTCGAAGGGACGGGCGACTCCCCTCGGGGGGACTCCCCCCGAGGGACCGGCTCGCCCAGATCATCGCCACGGCCGTGGGTCACTGACGAACATCATGAATTTCGCTCAGATATGACCCATATTGAGCACAGTTTCCAGCATGAGCAGTTTCTTGCAATCAAAGATCGAAAGGGTACAAACAATGAGCGGAACCCGCGGTGAGCGGCTCGGTTGGCTCGGCACCGGTCGCATGGGCACGGTGATGGCCGGCGCCCTGCTGGACGGTGGCTCGGACGTCTCCGTATGGAACCGTACGGCCTCGAAGACCGCACCCCTGGTAGAGAAGGGCGCCAAGGCGGTCGACTCCATCACGGACCTGGCGGACGTGGACATCGTCTTCGTGATGGTCTCCGCGAGCGCGGACCTGATCACGGTCACCACCGGTGAGGGCGGTCTGCTGCGAGCGAAGAAGCTGCCGCAGGTCATCGTCGACTGTTCGACCGTCTCCGCCGAGGCATCGGCCGAGGTGCGCGCCGCTGCCGAGGCCGCCGGCGTCGCCTTCCTGGCCTCTCCCATCAGTGGTAACCCGGCCATGGTCGCCGACGGCCGGGGCGCGATCGTGGCCTCCGGGCCGCGGGAGACCTACGACCGGGTGGCGCCCTACCTGGAGATGATCGCCCCCACCGTGGTCCACGCCGGACCGGGCGAGCAGAGCCGACTGGTGAAGATCTGCCACAACCTGATGCTCGGCATGATCACCCAGGCGCTGGTGGAGGTCACCACGCTCGCCGAGAAGGGCGGCGTGCCGAAGGCCGCGTTCGTGGACTTCATCAACGGCTCGGTGCTCGGGTCGACCTTCATCAAGCACAAGGGCCGGGCGCTGGTCGAGCGCGACTACACGCCCACCTTCAACAACAAGATGCTGCGCAAGGACTTCGACCTCGGCCTCGGCGCAGCCCGCCAGTTGGAGGTCCCGCTGCCGGTGAGCAGCATGGTCCACCAGCTGATCCAGACCGCGATCGGCCACGGCTTCGCCGAGCAGGACTACGCCGCCCTGTACGAGGTGGAGGCGCGGGCCGCCGGTATGCGTGACGGAGACTCCGAGCAAGCCGAGTAACGGACGTCTCCCACTGAACCGACCGCCGTGTGCGTACCAGCGCTCCCCTGTCCTGCGAGGGTGCGCACGCGGCGGTCATCCACGTGACCGGACCGGGGCGCACCACCCGGTCCGGTCACATCGGATTTCCAGGTCGTACGCAACGGGATCGCGGTCACACGCCTTCGGCTGCGAACCGCACGAAACGCACCCAGCCCACACGCCCAACGGCGAACGACGGACGCTCCACATCCTTGGAATCCCGCACACACACCACCTGCTCCACAACGGCGACCTCCACACAGTCGTCGCCCTGCGCACTGCTGTAACTCGACCTGAACCAGCAACGCTCGACCGGACTCATAACACTCCTCGCATCCGCTCCAGCAGACCCAACGAGTCTTTCGGGGAGAGAGCCTGCGAGCGCAGTCTGGCATAGCGCATCCGAATCCTGCGGACCTGATTCCCGTCAGAGATGAGTCTGCCGCTTTCTTGTCCCTCCGAGTACGCCAGCCGGCGTCCCTCCATCGTTTCCAGAAGGCGAACGGAGCCAGCCAGGCACGCGTGGTGCTCACTGTCGACGGGCATGATCTGGATGGTGACATTGCGCAGGGATGCAAGCTCGCAGATGTGGTCGAGCAGGCCCACCATCACCCCAACTCCGCCGAGTCGACGCATGAGTACGCCTGCCTCGATGACAAAGTCGAACGCACAGTTGGGACGCTCCCGAAGGAGTCTCTGCCGCTCCAGACGCGCCCCTACCGTGGCCTCCAACTCATCGTCTCCCATCGGCGGAACATCATTCTCACAGAGGGCACGCGCGTACCCCTCCGACTGCAACAACCCCGGCACCAGACGGCATTCGTAGGTGCACAGGCTGACGGCCGCCCTCTCCAATCTGGCCCATCGACGGAACCAAACGGCCAACCCGGGCTCGCTCCTCGTCAGGTGCCTGGCCGCCTTGCGCAGCGCACCCGTGTTTCCCAGGAGTTCTTCGGCCCTCTCCACGAAGGCGGGATCTGGCATCCGGCGGCCGAGTTCCACCGATGCCACCGTGTGCTTCGAGTACCGCACGCGCGTCCCGAACTCCTCGCGGGTGATGCCCGCGTGTTCCCGTAATGCCTGGACGACCGCCCCGAAGGTCCGCAGACTGTCCGAAGGGTCAGGCTCCCGCTCCCAGTCACCCACCGTCGTGTCCGTCTCGTCCACGGTCATACGCCACACCTCCGGGGCCATGAACGGGGCCTGTTCCGCCCCTGAGCATCACTCACCCAGCGTGTTGGACGGATCGGCGTACTGTCCATCGAACAGTCACGTACGCGATGCGCGCGTACCAGGATCACCCCTGGTAGGGGCCTTGGACCCAGCGGCATGGTGACAGTCATGCACTTCACAGCGCCTGAATGCGCCGTCACCGTACGTGTGTTCTCCAAGAGGTTTCCTTGCACCGCCAGGAGCGCCCGACTCGCCCGGCGAGTCACCGCCGCAACACTGGACCGCTGGGAGGTGGCGAGCGAGATCAGGGACCGGGCGGAGGCCGTCATCGCCGAGTTGGCCACCAACGCGGCAATCCATGCGTGGGTGCGTGGGCGCGGATTCCGGGTCGCACTGCGGTGGGACACGACCTGTGGCCTCCTGCTGCTGGAGGTCACCGACGCCCGCGGCGACCGGGCGCTCCCCCGAAGCGCGACGCCGACGGACGTACGGGATGCCGAAGCGGAGTCGGGACGCGGCCTGCTGATGGTCGCGGCGCTCGCCGATCGATGGGGTGCCCGACCCCATCCGCCGAGCGGCAAAACCGTGTGGGTGGAATTGGAGACCGCAGGTCTCTGAGGTGAGGACGTGGCGTTGGGCCTGGGCGGCCTGGTCGCGTGGGGTGAACACCGATGCCCGTCGCGACCCCTGCGGCTGCCAGCGCGGGCAGAACCTCATGTTCTCCACTGCGCTGCGGGATCGCCTGCCGGACTCATGTGATGTGCCGGACTCGTGTGATGCCTGTAAGCGGCATCACGCCGGACAGTACGCCGAAGGGGCAGGCCCACCCCCCATGATGGGCCTGCCCCTTCCGGTGGTGCGCTCGCGAGGCGGGCGACTACCAGTCAGTGGCGATGTACTTGGTCTCGGTGTACTCAAGGATTCCCTCGTGCCCGCCTTCGCGCCCCAGCCCGCTCTGCTTGACGCCTCCGAAGGGTGCGGCGGGGTCGGAGACGATGCCGCGGTTGAGGCCGACCATTCCGGTCTCCAGCGCTCCGGAGACCGCGAGGCCCCGACGAAGATCGCGGGTGTAGACGTAGGACACGAGGCCGTACTCGGTGGCGTTGGCGAGCCGGATCGCCTCGGCCTCGTCGCGGAACCTGACGAGCGGGGCCACCGGTCCGAAGATCTCCTCGTCCAGGATGGCGGAGCCGGGGGCCACCTCGTCGAGGACGGTGGGCTCGTAGTAGTAGCCGATGCGGTCCGGGATGCGCCCGCCGGTGCGCACCCTGGCGCCGCGCGCCACCGCGTCGTCGACGAGTTCGGCGACCTTGGCCTGTGCTTCGGCGTTCACCAGCGGTCCGACCTCGGTGTCCTTCTCCAGTCCGGGCCCCATGCGCAGGGAGCCCATCGCGGCGGCGAGCCGGATGCCGAACTCCTCGGCCACGGACTCATGGACGTAGAAGCGGTTGGCGGCCGTGCAGGCTTCGCCGCCGTTGCGCATCTTGGCGAGCATGGCGCCCTGGACGGCGGCGTCGAGGTCGGCGTCCTCCAGGACCAGGAAGGGTGCGTTGCCACCGAGTTCCATGGAGGTGCTCAGGACCCGGTCGGCCGCGCCGTGCAGAAGCCGCCGGCCGACCTCGGTGGAGCCGGTGAAGGAGAGCTTCCGTACGGCCCGGTGCTCAAGCATGGCGGTGACGACGGCTCCGGAGCGGTCCGCGGGGACCACATTGACCACCCCGTCGGGCGCGCCGGCCTCCGCCATGAGGGCACCGATGGCCAGCGCGGTCAAAGGGGTGTCGCTGGCGGGCTTCAGAACGACCGAGCACCCGGCGGCCAACGCCGGCCCGATCTTGCGGGTCGCCATCGCAGCGGGGTAGTTCCACGGCGTTACCAGCACGGCGACGCCGATGGGCGCGCGGTCGACGAGTATCCGGTAGCCGCCCGCCGGGGCGTGCTGAACGGTGCCCGCCAGACGTACCGCCTCCTCGGAGTACCAACGGAAGAACTCCGCGGCGTAGGCGACCTCGGCCCGGGCGTCGGGCAGGGCCTTGCCGTTCTCGGCGCTGATCAGGGTGGCGAAGAACTCCGACCGCTCGGTCATCAGCTCATAGGCGCGCCGCAGGACGGCCGAGCGCTGGCGCGCGGGAGTGGCGGCCCATCCGGGTAGTGCCTGCTCCGCTGCGTCGACCGCGGCGACGGCGTCACCGGCGGTGGCGGAGGCCACCTGGGCGATCGGCATGGCGGCGGCGGGATCGTGGACCTCGATGCGGCGCCCGTCGGACGAGGGACGCCAGGCACCCCCGATGAGCAGTTCGGTGGGGCAGTGGTCGAGGGCGACGCGCAGTTCCATGGGACTCCTCAGCAGGAAAAGGGCATTGGCTTAGCCAATTAGCCAATATAGGCCCGTGGCGCAAATGGGTCCATGCCCAATCCGTCACGTTCAAGGAGGAAGTCGCGATGTGGCAAAGTGGCCTGGCCACCGGGCCACAGGGTCCGCGTCTCGGAGGAGGCAGAGCCGTGTCAGAAACCCGTGCCCCGGGACCGGACCACCGGGAGGTGGCTCCGGGCACCGGTGCACCCTCGGTCGGCGCGGACACGCTCGCCACCTTGGGCAACCACTCGCCATCGGGGCACGTGGTCTCCCCACGAGCCCCGCGGCGACCCGAAAGAGCCACGGCCGGTGGCACCGCAGATGCAGCGTCGGAGGGCACCCGACAGCGGAATGCGCCCAATGAGTCGGAGGGGTCCATGGAGCACGGTGACAGCACACCGCCCGGCACGACCGAGGCCAAGGCGGCACAGCGGCCGAAACGCGGGAGGCGCGGTGGGGCCTCGCGTACCGATCCCGCCGTGAACCTCCAGCCCGTGCGACCCCTTGCCGTGCGCCCCCTGTCCGATCGGGTCGCCGATCAGATCCGCGAGTTCATCATCAGCGAGGACCTCGCCGAGGACACCCGACTGCCCGCCGAACGCGAGTTGGCCGTCCGGTTCGGCACCAGTCGTCCCACGGTGAGCCAAGCGCTGCGCACCCTCTCCCTGATGGGGCTGGTGGAGATCCGTCCCGGTTCCGGCGCCTACGTCGTGCATCGACCCGACCGGGTGATGACCGCGACGGTGGGGCTGATGCTCGATCTCGACCGGCAGTCGATCCCCCACCTCGCCCAACTACGGCTCTGGCTGGAGACCGTCGGCGTACAGGAGGCGATCGGTGCCCTGCGCGAGCGCTCGTCCCAGGTGGACGCGGGCGTACCCGACGGACTCGACGGACTCGACGATGTCCGCGCGGCGTTCGAACGGCTTCGGGAGAGCTCGGGAAACGTCTCCGCCTGGATCGCCGCGGACACCGTCTTCCACGCGACGATCGTGCGCCACTCGGGCAATCCGTTTCTCGCGTCCATCTACGAGTCGGTGCACACGGCCGTCATTCGCTATGAGTACGAGCCGTGGGTCAGGGCCCAGAGCATGCCCCCCTGGCTCGCGCCCGGAGAGGCCGAGCGGCTCATCGCCCTTCATGAGCCGATCATGGCCGCGATCGAGGCCGCGGACGCCCCGGCTGCCCTGGAAGCAGTGCGGCACCATCACGACACGCTGATGACGAACCTCCGCACACGCTGAATCGGCCCACCCGGCAGATCGTCCCGGGTCAGTTCAATGCCGGGGTCAGTTCAATGCCGGGTTCAGTGCTGGGGCGGGCGGGCGTCGCCGTCCGTCGGACCGGTCACCAGCGCCTCGCCCACGACCCGCTCGGCCATGGCCAGGCCCCAGAGATCCACGTCGGCGCGCAACTCTGCTTCGGCGACGGCTCGTGCGGCCTCGATCTCCACAGCGCCCTCGGCCAGGATGCGCGCCCGCTCCCGCTGGCCCTCGGCCCGGGCGGCGTCGATCAACGCCAGGCCGTCTTCATGGGCCTTCTGGCGGGTACGGGCGGCCTCGTGGCGCGCCTCGGCCAGGATGGCGTCACGCTCCGCGCGGACCTCCTCCGCCTCGGCACGCACGCGCTCGGCCTCGGCGGCAACTCCGTGGGTGGCCTGCTCCCGCCTGCTGATGATGTCCGCGGCCCGGGGCAACACCCAGCGGGCGAGCAGCACATAGACGATGGCGAAGGACAGCAGTCCGACCAGAATCTGATAGCCGCTGGGATTGAGCGGTCCAATGTCGAACGGCAGCAGATTCTCGTTCATGATTCTCGCCTACCCGTTCGACTCGCGCGGGAACCGTTCACACCAGGGGCAGTTGGTCGGTTTCCCCTGCGGTTCCACCACAAACTCCCATCTTCCCCGGGTGATGGCGGGAAGGTGTCTGGCCCGTGTCCGAAACAGCAGGTCACGTTCACTCGGAAGCAGTACACGGGGGCGTCCGAGCGGGAGGCATCGGGTCTTTCCCGTGCTGGGGGCCGTGTGCGACGTATTGGAAGTCTTGGACGTCTTGGAAGTCTTGGCGCCTGCCACCGAAGCCCCGACAGGTCTAAGCTCCGCGGATGACCTTGCAATGGGAACAGGTAGTCGTCCACTCGGTGGATCCGACAGCCTTGGGGCAGTGGTGGGCCGAGGCCCTGGGGTGGGTGGTGGTGCACTCCTCCGATGACGAGTTCGAGATCCGTCCGGCACCGGATCGTCTGCCCGGGTTGGAGTTCGTCCGCATCCATGAGAGCAAGAAGGCCAAGAGCCGACTGCACCTCGACTTCAGGCCCGACGACCAGGAAGCCGAGGTGGCTCGTCTGCTGGCTCATGGCGCACGGCGTACTGACATCGGCCAGGGTGATCAGCCGTGGGTCGTCCTGGCGGATCCCGAGGGCAACGAGTTCTGCGTCCTCAGCCAGCCGCGCCCCTAGGAGCTCCCTGCTCCGAGGCCCTGCCTCTCAGTCCTCACCGTGTGCACCCGGGAGGGTTCTGGCGCCGACACGGGCCGGCGGGTCGCCGATCGCGGGCATCGACCCCCGTCTCACCACAGGCCGCCGCACACGATGAGGACCAGGACGAGCAGCACGAGCAGCCGCCGCCACAGCGGGAGGAGACATCGGCGGTGGCACGGCTTCTGCGGCTGCGGCTGCGGCGCACCATGACGACGACCGAACACGGCGCTCAGCCCTCGGGGTTCAGCTCAAGGTGCTCCTCCAGTCGGGCGATGCGTCGATTCAACGGTTCGAGTTCCTTCCGGACGGCAACGGCGAGCGCTTCCCGTACATCCGTGGATGCCACCTGTCGCCCCTGACCGCTCTCCGCTCGCAGATGGACATAGCCCGCGAGTGCGGCGGTGACGGCTCGTCGGACGAGCTTGGGTTCCGCGCCGAGCCCCCTGAGGACCTGTCCGGCCACCCCGTCGGGCTCCACGGCCAGACCGAGCAGCAGATGCTCGCACCCGATGTAGTTGTGGCCGAGTGCGGTCGCTTCCGTGACCGCCAACTCCAACGCGGTGGCCGCGGGCCCGTCGAACCGGCGCGGATCGCCGTCCGGCACGGCGGTCTCCGACCGGTCGGGCTGTCGGCGGACCAGATCGCGCCCGACCTGCTCGGGCTCGATCTCCATGGCGCGCAGTACATGGAGGGCCAGGTTGGTGCCCTCATCCAGCAACGCGCCCAGCAGGTGCTCGGTCCCCATCCTCGGTGCACCGGCGTCCCGGGCCCGCTCCACCGCCAGTTCGAGCACGGTGCGCGTCCTCGCGGTGAAGTGCGCCAACGCGCCGGTGGGTTCCTTGTCGAGGTCGGCCACGACCGTCTCGCGAATGGCGGTCAGCCGCCGCACGGCCTGTTCCAGGGCCCGCTGGCAAACGGCCGACACGGGCACCCCCGCCTCCTTCACCGCTTCGGCCAGTTCATCGGGCAGATAGACGTTGATCTTCGGCATCGCACACCCCTCGGGTCGACTAGTAACCCCAAGATAACCCCCTTGGGGTTATCACCACAGAACTGTCGGCGCATCAAGGGCCAAAGCCGGCCAGTTGCCCTCCATGGCCCCCGCGCCGCCCCACCACATCCGGATCGCCCAGCGATTCGCCCCGCCGACCACCCGACTTTCACCAGCAGCAAACGGGCCGGCCGGCCTCCAGCCATCCCGGAGAGACACGAACCCAAATTCACCTAAAAACACAATATTCACGACAAACTGCCGGTCAGTCAGTCCCTTCTCACGGGACATCAGCACAAGGAGAGCCCTCCATGAGACGCTCGCTCGGCGCGCGCATCTGTCTGTCCGTCCTCCTCACGGTCCCTGCAATCGGCCTCGGCAGCGCATCCGCTGCAGCCGCAGAACCCGAACCCTCCCCCGGGGTCACGGCCTCCACCGGTACGTACGCCCTCGATTCCCGGCTGGAGAAGTCCCTGGGTGAACACGCGGCCGGCTCCTATCTGGACTCGACGACCGGCGAACTGGTGGTCGCCGTCACCGACGAGGCATCGGCGGAGCAGGTGCGCAGGACGGGCACTCGCGCACAGGTGGTCAAGCGCAGCACGGCCCAACTGGAGGCCGCCATGGCGGTCCTGGAGGAGCAGGCGAAGATCACCGGCACCTCCTGGGGCATCGATCCGTCGACCAATCAGGTCGCCGTGGAAGCGGACGAGTCCGTGTCCGAACGCTCCATCGCCCTGCTCAACACGGTGGCCGGCGGTCTGGACGACGCGGTGAGGATCAAACGGGTCCCCGGAGTCTTCAACAAGGAACTGGCGGGCGGGGACGCCATCTGGTCCTCGGGCTACCGCTGCTCCGCCGCCTTCAACGTGGTCAAGGACGGGGTGCGCTCCTTCCTCACCGCCGGACACTGCACCAACATCGCCGCCAGCTGGGCCACGAGCAGCGGTGGTCCCGAGGTGGGAACCCGTGAGGGCACCAGCTACCCGACCAACGACTACGGGATCATCCGCTACACGGACAACTCCCAGGCTGAGGGGACCGTCAACCTGTACGACGGCACCTTCCAGGACATCACGTCCGCCGCCGACGCCATCGTCGGGCAGGCCATCCAGAAGAGCGGTTCGACGACCCAGCTGACCAGCGGATCCGTCACGGCGGTGAACGTCACCGTGAACTACAGCGACGGGCCCGTCTACGGTCTGGTGCGGACGACGGCCTGCTCAGCAGGTGGCGACAGCGGGGGTGCACACTTCTCCGGCTCGACCGCCCTCGGCATCCACTCGGGAAGCTCCGGCTGTCGGGGCACCAACGGCTCGGCCCTCCACCAGCCGGTGACCGAAGCGCTGAGCGTCTACGGCGTGGCGGTCTACTGACCAACCCGAACATTCCGCGGACGCGGGCGCCCCCGGCTGCTGTCGGAGGCACTCGCGTCCACCCCCCATTAGTCGGGCGCGGTATGACGCCTCATCAGCCGTCGTGGTCGTACACCGTGACCGATATGTCCCGTGCAATCAGTCGCTCGACGATCAAGGGCTCGATCCGGGACCAGACTCCTCCCGCGAGCCCCGTGCCGATCCGCGGCATATGGACACTCGCCCCGCGCTCCACAGCCTCCTCGGCCACTGCTGCGAGCGCCGTGTCAATGGCGTCATAGCGAACGGGAGACCCCTTGCTCCCACGCTTCATCCCGCGCTGCCCCACCATGTTGGCCACCCAGACATACGGGCCCACCTGAACGAACTGCACCGCCCCGAGTCCGAAGTCATTGCGCGCACGCTCCCGGTGCCAGCGGCGATAGGACGCCTCCGGCTCCGGCCAGCGACGCGAAAGCGCCACCACGAACCCCTTGCCCCAGCCGCCCAGGTCATTGCAGACATGGGCGATCAGCTTGATCCCCTTGCCCTGAGGCGCGGTGGCATCTCCCCGTACGTACACGATCCCGGACATGCATCCCACCGTACGATCCACCACTGACAATCCGCCTGAGCGGGCCCCGGAGCGAGCGCTGTGGCATCACTCGCTCCGGATCCCACCGGCCGATCAACGCCCGTCGGTGAACGTCTCCCCCCGCTCGGCCTTCGCCACCAGCAACGCGGGGGGTTCGAAGCGCTCGCCATAGCGGGCCGCCAGCTCCCGAGAGCGCGCCAGGAAGCCGGGAACGCCACCGGCGTACCCGTTGATGTACTGGAGCACGCCGCCCGTCCAGGCCGGGAATCCGATGCCCATGATGGAGCCGATGTTGGCGTCGGCGACGGACGTCAGGACGCCCTCTTCCACACAGCGCACCGAGTCCAGCGCTTCGGCGAAGAGCATTCGCTCCTGCATGTCCTCGAAGGGCACGTCCACATCAGTTCGGGTGAAGTGGGTGCGCAGACCGGGCCAGAGGTGGGTGCGCCGCCCGTTCTCGTACTCGTAGAAACCGGCTCCCGCACTGCGGCCGGTGCGACCGAACTCGTCGACCATCCGGTCGATGACCTCGTCGGCGGGGTGCGCGATCCAGCGGTCGCCCGACTCCTCGACCGCGCGCCGGGTCTCCTCACGGATCCTTCGAGGCAGTGTCAACGTCAGTTCGTCCATCAGGGAGAGAACCTTGGCGGGATAGCCGGCCTGCGCCGCAGCCTGTTCGACGGACGCGGGGTCGATGCCCTCTCCGACCATGGCGACGCCTTCGTTGATGAACCGGCCGATGACCCGCGAGGTGAAGAACCCCCGGGAGTCCTGGACGACGATCGGTGTCTTCCCGATGTGGCGTACGAGGTCGAAGGCGCGGGCCAACGCCGGATCACCGGTGTGCTCGCCCCTGATGATCTCCACCAGCGGCATCTTGTCGACGGGTGAGAAGAAGTGGAGCCCGGCGAAGTCCGCGGGCCGCTCGACCCCTTTGGCCAGGAGGGTGATCGGCAGGGTCGAGGTGTTGGAACACAGCAGGGCGTCCGGGGCGACGATGTCCTGGATCTCCTGGAACACCTGGTGCTTGAGCGCGGTGTCCTCGAAGACGGCCTCGATCACCGCGTCACAGCCCGCGAGGTCCGCCGGATCCGCGGTGGGGGTGATACGAGCCAGCAGGGCGTCCCGTTTGGCCTCGGTGGTCCGGCCGCGGGAGAGCGCCTTGGCCAACAGTCGCTCCGCGTACGCCTTGCCGTTGCGTGCGCCGTCGAGTGACACGTCCTTGAGGACGACGTCGATCCCGGCCCGCGCACAGGAGTAGGCGATGCCCGCACCCATCATGCCCGCGCCGAGGACCGCCACCTTGCGGACCGGTCGCGGCTCGATGCCCCGCGGCCTGCTGGCGCCGGAGTTCACCGCCTGGAGATCGAAGAACAGGGCCTGGATCATGTTCTTCGCGGTCTGTCCGACGACCAGTTCGGTGAAGTAGCGCGCCTCGATGGTCTGCGCGGTCTCAAAGCCGACCTGGGACCCCTCGACGGCCGCGGCGAGGATGTTGCGCGGTGCGGGGAAGGGAGCGCCCCCCGTCTGCTTCTTGAGGTTCGCCGGATACGCCGGGAGGTCCGCGGCGAACCGCGGGTTGGAGGGGGTGCCACCGGGGATCTTGTACCCCTTGACGTCCCAGGGCTGCTGTGACTCGGGGTGGGCGTCGATGAAGGCGTGTGCCCGGGTCATCATGTCCTGTACCGAAGTGGCGACTTCGTGGACCAAGCCGTTCTCCAGGGCCCGTGCGGGGGTGTACTGGGTGCCCTGGAGGAGCAGTTTGAGCAGGGCGTCCGCGACGCCGAACAGCCGGACTGTCCGGGTGATGCCCCCACCGCCGGGAAGCAGCCCCAGGGTGACTTCGGGCAGACCGATCCGGGAGCCGGGAGCATCGAGCGCGATGCGGTGGTGACAGGCGAGGGCGATTTCGTAGCCGCCGCCGAGCGCTGCTCCGTTGATGGCGGCCACGACGGGTTTGCCGAGGGTCTCGATCCTGCGCAGCGCCTGTTTGACGGACATGCCGGCGTCGAAGATCTGCTGCGCATCCGCAGGTCCCGCCCGGAGGAGGTCCTTGAGGTCACCGCCGGCGAAGAAGGTCTTCTTGGCGGAGGTGACGATGATCCCCCGGATCGAGTCTCGTTCGGCTTCGGCTCGGTCGGCGACGGCGGAGAGCGCTTGTCGGAACGCCTGGTTCATGGTGTTGGCGGACTGGTGGGGGTCGTCGAGGACGAGGGTGACGACACCGGTGCCGTCCCGTTCCCAACGGATCACAGGGGTGCTCTCAGTGTTCTCAGTGCTCTCGGTGCTCTCGGTGCTCTCGGTCATGGCGGGTCCTTGGAATCCTGGTGGGCTGGACGGCTTGTCAGCTGGTCCGGGGATCCGGGGACGGGCATCTGCATTGCTCACGAGATGCCCCTGGCCCCGATGGGTGCTCGCCCGGGGTCGACGGCCGGGAAGGTGGCTGCCGGGGGACGGATGGGTTGTGTCTGACATATGACCTCGCACCGCCCGGAGAGCGGTGTCGGCTGCGTCCGGTGCTCACCCTCGGCCTGCGGCCGGGGGGTATCCCCGCATCGCAAGGCGGAGGGTCGCTCTCCTACCGGACGTACTCGGGTGACTCCGACAACGCAGCGAGGGGTACCTCCCGTACCGCCAGGCACAGGGGGAGGGCGTGCAGGGCGTCGCGGACCAGGCGCGATGGGTCAGACACGGCCTAGACGCGTTCCACCACGGTCGCGATGCCCATGCCACCCCCGACGCACAGGGTGACCAGCCCGTACCTCTTGTCCTGGCGTTCCAGTTCGTCGACGAGGGTGCCGAGGATCATCGCTCCCGTCGCGCCCAGCGGATGCCCCAGGGCGATGGCACCGCCATTGACGTTGATCCGATCCAAGGGCAGGTCCAGATCGCGGGCGAACCGCAGGACCACCCCGGCGAACGCCTCGTTGATCTCGATGAGGTCCATGTCCCCGATGGTGAGCCCGGCTCTGGCGAGCGCCTTGCGGGTGGCGGGCGCAGGCCCCGTGAGCATGATGGTCGGTTCCGACCCGGAGACGGCGGCGGAGACGATCCGCGCCCGTGGGGTGAGCCCGTACCGCTCGCCGATGGCGCGCGACCCGATCGCCACCAGCGCCGCCCCGTCGACGATGCCGGACGAGTTGCCCGCGTGGTGCACATGGTCGATCTGTTCGACCCAGTGGTACTTCTGGAGTGCCACCGCGTCGAAGCCACCGAGGTCGCCGATGCCCGCGAAGGCCGGCTTGAGCGCGGCGAGGGAGTCGGCGGTGGTGCCGGGGCGCATGTGTTCGTCGCGGTCGAGGACGACGAGGCCGTTGCGGTCGCGGACCGGAACGATCGACCGGTCGAAGCGGCCGTCCTTCCATGCCTGGGCGGCGCGCTCCTGCGAGAGCGCGGCGTACTCGTCGACGTCGCGGCGGGAGAAGCCCTCGATGGTGGCGATGAGGTCGGCCCCGATGCCCTGGGGGACGAAGCCGACCGTGTGATTGGTCATCGGGTCGGCGAACCAGGCGCCGCCGTCCGATGCCATCGGCACCCGGGACATGGACTCGACGCCGCCGGCGAGGACCAGGTCCTCCCAGCCGGAGCGGACCTTCATCGCCGCCATGTTGACTGCTTCCAGACCCGAGGCGCAGAAGCGGTTCTCCTGTACCCCGGCGACCGTGTCGGGGAGCCCGGCGGCGATGGCGGCGATCCGGGCGATGTCGGAGCCCTGGTCACCGACCGGGCCGACCACGCCGAGCACGACATCGTCGATCGCCGCGGGGTCGAGCGAGGGGTGGCGGCGACGGACCTCCTGGATCAGTCCGACGACGAGGTCGATCGGTTTGGTGCCGTGGAGCGCTCCGTCGGCCTTCCCGCGTCCGCGAGGAGTGCGGATCGCGTCGTACACATACGCTTCGGTACTCACGTCAACAGCCTTTCGGAGGTACGGGTCGCGGGCGGTCGCCTGCCGTCGGCTAGCTCGGAGCCACTGAGGTCCGGAGACCGGGAACGCCCCAGTCCCTGCCCACCGCCTCCGTGTCGGCGCCGGGCAGGGCGGGCCCGGTGCGCACCGCGCCTGGCGTCGCGGAGAATCGAGGGGCGGGGGCCGGCTGGACGACCCCGAGGTGGTCGACGAAGGTGCCACGGGCGGCGAGGTGCGGGTGCGTGGGCGCTTCCCGGAGGGAGAGAACCGGCGCGACACAGGCGTCGGTGCCTTCGAAGACCAGCGTCCACTGGTCACGGGTGCGGGTCTTGAACTGGGCGGCGATGGCCTCACGCAGCTCACCCCAGCGTGCGAAGTCCTTGCGGGCGGGCACCTCGCCCTCGACGCCGAGGAGTCGGATGAACTCTCGGTAGAACTGCTGCTCCAGCGGGGCGACTGCCATGTACTCGCCGTCGGCGGTCTCGTACGTGCCGTAGAAGGGGCAGCCGCCGTCCAGCAGATTGCTGCCGCGGCGGTCCTGCCAGCCTCCGGCCGCCATCATGGCGTGGACCATGGTGGAGAGGTGGCTTGCGCCGTCGACGATGGCGGCATCGACGACTTGACCCCGGCCCGTTCCCGTACGGGCGTGTTGCAGTGCGGCCAGCACTCCGATCACCAGGTAGAGCGAGCCGCCCGCGTAGTCCCCGAGGATGTTGGCCGGCGCGACCGGGGGCTCGTCGGGTTTGCCGATCATGCCGAGGGTGCCGGTGACGGCGATGTAGGCGAGGTCGTGGCCGGCTCGTTCGGCGAGCGGCCCGTCCTGGCCCCAGCCGGTCATCCGGCCGTAGACCAGTTGGGGGTTGCGCACGTGGCATTCGGCGGGTCCGACGCCGAGCCGTTCGGCGACGCCTGGCCGGTAGCCCTCGATCAGGATGTCCGCGCGCTCCACCAGGTCGAGGACCTGGACGACGCCCTGCTCGGTCTTTAGATCGATGAGGACGGACCGTTTGTTGCGATTGGTGAGGTCGTACGCCGGGTCGATGGCCAGCCCCGCACCACCGGGTCGGTCGACGCGGACCACATCGGCTCCGAGGTCGGCAAGCAGCATGGCGGCGAACGGCCCGGGGCCGATGCCCGCGAGTTCCACCACGCGTACGCCCGTGAGCGGTCCGTGGGTGTGTGCTGTCGTGCGGGTCGGCTCGGGCGTGGCCGTCATCGGGCTCCCAGCAGTAGATGGAACGGATATGACAGATGCGAAGGTATGACAGAACTGATGCGACATCGGTGATGGTAAGAACGCGTTCCACTCGTGACAAGGTTCCCGCCCGGGCGCCGGGCGCGTCGCTTTGACGGACCCGACCGGGCGCCGCCACCCGGCTCCGGCAGGGCCCGGATCGCCCACGGCAAGCCCGTCTTCTTCCGGTGCGCGCGTGCACGCTAGCCTCGGCTGCCGTGGACAGCGGCGCGAGGGCGGAGGAACCAGTGAACGGCCAGGACGGGACCGGCGGCACAGAGCGTCCCCATGACATCGTGATCTTCGGAGCGACCGGGTTCGTCGGCGAACTCACCGCCCGGTACCTCGCCCGACACGCACCCGAGGGGTGCCGCTGGGCCATTGCCGGCCGCAGTCGACAGAAACTCGAACAACTGCGCAATTCGCTCTCCGTGCAGCATCCCGAGTGCGCCGAGCTGCCCCTCATCGTGGCGGCGTCCGACGACGCCCGGGCGGTCGGTGAACTCGCCGCCTCCGCCCGGGTGGTGGCATCGACCGTCGGCCCCTACCTCTGGCACGGGGAGGGGTTGGTCGCCGCCTGCGCCGATGCCGGCACCGACTACCTCGACCTCACCGGCGAGCCGGAGTTCGTCGATCTGATGTTCGTGCGCCACGATGCGCGGGCCCGGGAGACCGGCGCCCGACTGGTCCACGCCTGCGGGTTCGACTCCGTGCCGCACGATCTCGGTGTCTACTTCACCGTCCGCGAGCTTCCCGAAGGCGTGCCGTTGAAGGTGGACGGGTTCGTTCGTACCCGTGCCGCGTTCTCCGGCGGCACCCTCGCATCGGCACTCAATGTGCTGGGGCGGGGAAGGAAGTCCTTGCAGGCCGCGCGGGAGCGCAGGTTGCACGAGCCGCGGCTGGTGGGACGACGGGCCCGGTCACCGTTGGGGGGTCCCCGATTCAGTCGGGAAACCGGCGCCTGGGCGCTGCCGCTACCGCTGATCGATCCGCAGATCATCGCGCGTTCGGCCCGTGCGCTCCCCCGCTACGGCCCGGACTTCCGCTACCGGCACTACGCGGCGGTGAACTCGCTCCCGGTGGCCCTCGGCGGGGTGGCCGCCGTGGGCACCCTGGTGGGGCTCGCCCAACTCCCCCTGGCCCGAAGGTGGTTCTCGACGGTGGTCAAACCGGGCGATGGTCCCACCGAGGAGCGTCGGGCCAGGAGTTGGTTCTCGGTGCGCTTCGTGGGCGAGGGAGGCGGGCGGAAGGTCTACACGGAGGTGTCGGGGGGAGATCCCGGCTACGACGAGACGGCGAAGATCTTCGCGGAATCCGCGCTGTCGCTGGCCTTCGACCCGTTGCCGAACCACTCGGGACAGCTGACGCCGGCGGTCGCCATGGGCGACGCGTTGCTGGAACGGCTCCAGACGGCGGGCATCCGCTTTCGGGTGGCGGCCCGCTGCTGAGACCTCGGCCGCGCGGGACCGGTCGGGCTCGGACACCGCGGCACGGGCTCAGACACCGCGACCGGACTCCGTAGGAGCCACGGAGGAGACGGCCTCGGCAAGGGCATCGCGGCAGAGCCGATCGGCCCGGCGTGTGCTCTCCGGAAGCCGGAAGCGGGACGCCAACTGGAGGGTGTGGGCGCAGGCGTGGTCGAGGGAGATCCGGTGTCCGACCGATACGTACACGGGCTTCACCCGGTCCTGGGTGCGTAGTGCGCGGCCGACCTCCTCGCCATCGTCGGCGATCAGGGGCGCGGTTTCGCCGCGGTGCGGACCGGGTTCGTGATGGCTGAAGACGAACGGGTTCTTGGCCACACCGATGCTGGGCAGTCCCGTCAGCACGCCCAGATGGCTCGCGAGGCCGAACCTCCGTGGATGCGCCCGCCCATAGCCGTCGCACACGAGCAGCCCCGGATCACCCGTCAGTGCGGCCAGCGCGCCGAGTACGGCGGGGATCTCCCGGAAGGCCAGGAGGCCGGGTACGTAGGGAAAGGCGACCCTGCACACCGCGGTGCTCTGCTCGATGACCGTGTGGGTGCGGGCATCGAGGACGACGGCTGCCGCGGCGACGAGATCGAGGTCGTCGTCGTAGGCCACGTCCACGCCGGTCACGTGTCCCGTGCCGGGCTCCGGTCCCGGTTCGTCCAGAACGAGTCGATCCCGCAGTGCGTCTTGAACCGCCAGGGCGGTGCTTTCGTCGGCGGGCCAGTCGGCGGGCAGGTCAATGATCTTCATGGTGCGCCTCAGCGTAGGGGCTGTGGTGATTCGGTTCGGAGGTGTCCAGCGAGCTCAGTCGGCGTTCAGGACGGCGATACCGGCCTCCCCCTCGTCGAACCGCGCGAAGAGCTCTTCGAGCACGGCAGGTCCCGCGTGGTGGATGAGGAGTACGGCCTGTTTGTCGCCGTCCAGTTCGGCGGGGACGAAGTCGGTCGCGATCTCCCTGCGCATCAGGGCCACCCGATCCGCATCGGCGGCATCGCGCGGGAGATCGATCAACTGCTCACCCAATCGGCCCGGGTGATCGGCCAGATCGTGGAGGAGCACCTGTCGGGAGGCCATGAGGCTGACCGCGAGCCGGTCACCGGTGCGCTCGTACCGTGCCGACAGGTCGTGCGGCAGCAGGTAGAACACTCCCTCCTCCCCCTCGTGGCCGCGGTTGAGCAGTACGGAGACCATGCGCTCGCCGGGGTCGGCCGATCCCTCGTCGAGCGCGAGCAGCACACCGATGTCGTCCGGGTCGAACGCCGGAACCGCAGTGATCCACATACCGGGTGAGTCATCCATGACCGGCATGGAAGCACACGGCACCGACAGTCCTGCCACTCGGCCACCACGCCGTCGCCCGCCCCGGTGCGCGCAGAGTCCGTGGCGTAGCCTGACGGCCATGTTCGTACTGGAGTTGACGTACACGGGTGGCTCGGAGCGGGCCGATGAGCTGATGGACGCGCATCTGACCTGGCTGAACACCTGGTACGAGAAGGGTGTCTTCCTGGCGTCCGGGCGGAAGGACCCGCGCGACGGCGGGGTGATCCTGGCGGTGGGCGACGACCGTGAGCAGATCGAGCGGATCGCCGCGGACGACCCCTTCACCACCGGCGGGGTGTGTGAGTACCGGATCACGGAGTTTATCGCCACGCGGACGGTTCCGGAACTCGCCCCCTACCGCCAGCACCCCAGGTCCTAGTCCAGGGCGGGGCTGAGGCTGGCCTGCGCCTTCGTCTCGGTCTCCGCCTCCGCCTCCGCCTTATAGGTCTCCGCCTCCGCCTCCGCCTTAGTTGGAAACGGGCACGGGCAGCGGTCGGGGCCTTTCGTCCCCTCGGTCCCGACCGCATCGGCGCTTTCGGTCGTCTCAGTATTCTCAGTCGTCTCAGTGCTTTCGGGCGTCTCTGTGCTTTCGGGCGCTACGGTTCCAGCCGGGCGACCCTGCCCTTCTCCCCCGAAGCCCAGCAACCGGTGTCCGCGGCGCAGTCGACGGTGTCGTACGAGCCGGTGTCGACGGTGTGCCAGTTCCTGCCTCCGTCCACGGTCAGATCCGTACCGGTCGGACCGACGGCGAGCGCCGCGACCAAGGTGTGGGGCAGCCAGGTCACACCGGATCGATAGGCGGGCGGCGGGGACGTCGCCGGCCGCCAGTTCCGTCCGCCGTCCCGGCTCACGGCAGCGGCCTGCGGCGACGGCTGGCCGGTGCGGTAGTCACCGCCGACCGCCAGTCCGTGTCCACGGCCGTGGAAGGCGAGGGCGAACACCCCTCGGGCGGGATCGGCGGCGGGGATGCCGGACTCGGTGACCGACCAGGTCGAGCCCCGGTCGGCGGAGTGGAAGACTCTGGCCGTCGCTCCTCCCCCGGTCGCGAACCACACATCGCGGGGGCCGGAGCTGACCAGGCACTGGCCGCTGGCCGCAAAACCCGCTTCACCCTGCTGGGCGGGGGGCATTCCGGCGCTGGGGAGCACGCGCCAGGAGCGTCCGCCGTCGCGGGTGGCGAGGATGCGGAACGCGCCGTCCACCGGGTCGCTCAGGGCGAGCCCATGGCGGCTGTCGAAGAAGGTCATGCAGTCGTAGAAGGCCCGCGGGTCCGCGTTGCGGAAGGACTCGGTCCAGGAGGCTCCGCCGTCGCTGGTGCGCAGGACGCGGGACGCCTCGCCCTCCCCGATGGCGAGGACCACCGCCCTGCGCTGGTCGAACGCCTCGACATCGCGGAACTCCAACCCCTCGGCACCTGGTGGTGAGACGTTTCGCCAGCTGCGACCGGCGTCGGCCGTGCGCAGCACCGTGCCCTTGGAGCCGGCTACCCAGGCGGTGGTGCGGCTGACCGCGGCGAGCCCGCGGAAGCGTACGTCGGTGCCGGTGCCCTTCAGGCTCCAGATCGTCGCGCGTGGGGTTCGCTCGTCGTGCCCGCCGGCGGTCTGATGGTCGTTGCCGACGGGTGCCGCCTGCGCCGGAGTCAGCAGGGAGGCGGCGAGTACGGCTGCACCCAGCCCCATCGACACCAACCGTCTCGTCTTCCCCATGGAGGTCATGGCGCTGGAAGCTAGCCCAGCGGCCCCGGCCCGTCCAGGGCGCGATCCGGCCTCCCCGGCGGGCGCTCCCGGGTGCGGGCCGCGGCACTCGTTCCTACGCTGGAACCATGGCCCAGCCCAAGGAGTACACAGGCCGGGAGATCACCGTGACCTTCGCGCCCCGGCGCTGTCTCCACGCGGCCGAGTGCGTCCGAGGACTGTCCCAGGTCTTCGACCTCGAACGGCGCCCCTGGATCTCCCCGGACGACGCACCGGCGGACCAGGTCGCCGAGGTGGTGCGCCGCTGCCCTTCTAGCGCCCTGCGCTACCAGTACTCCGACGGCACGGACGAGGAACCCGACCGACCCACCCTGGTCACTCCCACCGCAGTGGGGCAACTGGTGATCCGGGGCGATCTGATCGTCCGGTCGGAGGAGGGCGACAGCCAGGAGACCAGAGTGACTCTCTGTGGTTGCGGAGCTAGCGAAAACCAACCGTACTGCGACCATTCGGGCCGCTGTGGCACCGAGTGACCAACTGAGCGAAGCGGAGCGCGACGGTATACGCAGGACCGGGCCCCTGCCTGCTGCGGGCGTCGCCCGATCGGAGCCTCGGTGACACAACTCACGCAGCTCCACGATGCACGCGATGGCCGATTCCCACGTCTTCACCCCTGTGAGTGAGGCGCGAGCCGACCATGTGCAAAGGAGCATTTTCTTGTCGACCGTCACCGTCATCGAGCAGGCCCTCCAGGCGCGTCTGGTCGCTTCAGCGCCCCGCATGGCGACCGTCCCGGTGACGCTGCGTTATGACTCAAGAGACCCTTTTGCCGTTCGGATGCATTTCCCGGCCCCCGCGACCCTGGAGGACTCCGAGGTCACCTGGGCCTTTGGACGAGAGCTGCTGGCGGCAGGGGTCAGCGCACCGTCCGGAGTCGGCGATGTACGCGTACGGCCCTACGGCTACGACCGGACGGCTGTGGAGTTCCGTGCGCCCCAAGGGGTGGCGATCGTGCATCTGCGCACCGGTGAGCTGCGCCGATTCCTGCGAAGGGCGCAGGGTGCGGTGCCCTGGGGGCGGGAGTACCAGTACCTCAACCTCGACCAGGGACTGTCCGAGTTGCTGCGCAACGGCCGCTGAGGGCTGTCCCGCAGTACTCGGCGGGCGCCAGGCCATAAGCGCCAGCGCTCAGGCCAGGTCTGAGCACCCCGCCCGGTCTGCCGTCGGACCCGCACTTCGTCTCACACGGCTGGCCGGGAGGAGGACGACCCCGTGCCCTGCCGACCCACGCGGGTTCAACCGACCGGCTCATGCGGATCAGCACCGACCCGATCCTCGGGCGTGCGCATCGATATCGCATTGACAGTGCCCCCCGGCCCTTCTTACGGTGGGACCGTTCCATTGCCGCTCGTGAGGAGAAGGACGTTGCTCGTCTGAGGTCTGAGACACCGTGTGCCACCGCCGTTCCGGCAGGTGTGCAGCGCGTGCGACCTCGGCCCCATGAGCCGTCCTGACCGCCCGGCGTTTTCCCCCTTCCGGCGTGGCCTCGCACACGTATCCCGGTGTCTCCCGTTGCTGCCTTGTACGAACCAAGCAACCCGGAGGCTCCATGTCTACTGCCCCCACTTTCATCACCTGCTCCGCCCTCTCCTTCGCCTGGCCGGACGGAACGGCGGTCTTCGACGACTTCCACCTCTCGGTAGGCCCGGGCCGCACCGGGCTCATCGGGCTCAACGGCTCGGGGAAGTCGACCCTGCTCAAACTGATCGCCTCGGACCTCGCCCCCACCGAGGGCACGGTCCGCACCATGGGCGAGGTCGGCTACCTCCCGCAGAACGTGGTGCTCGACACGGAGTTGCGCGTCGACGACGTCCTGGGCATCGCGGCGAAACGCAACGCGCTGCACGCCATCGAGGCGGGTGAGGCGAGCGAGGAGAACTTCACAACGGTGGGGGACGACTGGGACATCGAGGAGCGGGCCCGTGCAACGCTCGACCAACTCGGCCTCGGCCGCATCGGACTCGACCGTACGCTCGGCGAGGTGTCCGGCGGCGAGGGCGTGCTGTTGCGCCTCGCCGCACTGACACTGGCCCGACCCGCCGTCCTGCTGCTCGACGAACCGACGAACAACCTGGACCTCCATGCGCGACGGCGGTTGTACGACACCGTGGACTCCTGGTCCGGCGTGATGGTGGTGGTCAGCCACGATCGCGAACTCCTGGAACGGGTGGACCAGATCGCCGACCTACGCGAAGGCGAGGTCGCCTGGTACGGAGGGAACTACTCCGCGTACGAGGAGGCGCTCGCGGTCCAGCAGGAGGCGGCCGAGCGCATGGTCCGGGTAGCGGAGGCCGACGTCCAGCGGCAGAAGCGCGAGTTGGCGGCGGCCCAGGTGAAGTTGACCCGCCGCAAGCGCTACGGCCAGAAGATGTACGACACCAAACGCGAACCCAAGATCGTGATGGGCGAGCGCAAGCGGTCGGCGCAGGTGAGCGCGGGCAAGCACCAGATCATGCACGCCGGAAAGCTGGCCGAGGCCAAGGAACGGCTCGACGAAGCCGTGGAAGCGGTCCGGGACGACGACGAGATCCGCATCGAACTCCCCTACACCCAGGTCCATCCGGGTCGGGGGGTGCTGCGGCTCACGGAGTTGGAACCGCGCTACGGAGCTCCGTTCCAGGGCGAGTTCGAGTTGCGCGGTCCCGAGCGGGTCGCCCTGGTGGGTCGCAACGGCGCGGGCAAGACCACGTTGCTGCGCACGATCGCGGGCGAGGTGGAACCGGTCTCGGGCCAGGCGGACACGGAGGTCCCCCTGCGCTTCCTTCCGCAACGGCTCGACGTCCTCGTCGATGAACTGAGTGTCGTGGAGAACGTGGCACGGTTCGCCCCGGCCGCAACCAACAACCGAATCCGGGCGCAGCTCGCGCGCTTCCTGTTCCGTGGCGCGCGGGCGGACCAGCTCGCGGGGACCCTCTCGGGCGGGGAGCGCTTCCGGGCGACGCTCGCCGCGCTGCTCCTCGCGGAACCGGCACCACAGCTGTTGATGCTCGACGAGCCGACCAACAATCTCGACATGGCCAGTGTGCGCAGGTTGACGGCGGCGCTGGACGCCTATGAGGGGGCGTTGATCGTGGCCAGCCACGATGTGCCATTCCTGGAGTCCATCGGCGTCACGCGCTGGCTCCTGTTGGACGGCGGGCTCCATGACATCACCGTGGAGGACGTACGCGAGGGGCGGTTGGACGTGCCCCAGTAGTCCGGTGCCGCGGCAGTCCGGTGCCGCGGCAGTCGTGGTCCATCGGCGCTGCCTCGTCACTCGGTTGCCAACGGCCAGGAATCCAGACAGAGGGTGTCCGGATTCCTGGCTAGCGTCATCGGCATGCCCGAGAACATCGTCATCACCGGCGCCCGTGAGAACAACCTCCGAGACGTCTCCCTCGCCCTCCCCAAGAACCGGATCACGGTCTTCACCGGAGTCTCGGGGTCGGGGAAGTCCTCCCTGGTCTTCGACACCATCGCCGTCGAATCACAACGCCAGCTGAACGAGACCTTCACCTCGTTCCTGCGGAACCGGCTGCCGAAGTACGAGCGCCCGCACGCCGACGCGATCGATGAGCTCTCGGTGGCGATCGTCGTCGACCAGAAACCCATCGGCGGCAATGTGCGCTCCACCGTGGGCACGATGACCGATATCTACTCGGTGCTGCGCGTCCTGTTCTCCCGCCACGGCACCCCGAGCGCGGGGGCCGCGACCGCGTACTCCTTCAACGATCCGTCCGGGATGTGCCCGGAGTGCGACGGTGTGGGCAGCACCGTGGGTCTCGATCTCGACCGCGCCATCGACTGGTCGGCATCGTTGCGGGGCGGCGCGCTGCTGCTCCCGGGCCTGTCCGTGGGCAGTTGGGAATGGAAGCTCTACGCCGAGTCGGGCCAGTTCGATCCCGACAAGCCCCTGGACGACTACACCGACGACGAACGTGAACTGCTCCTCCACGGAATGGACTCCACCGTGCCGGTGCAGTTCGAATCGGGTGCGGTCCAGATGCGCTTCGAAGGCGTGGTCGGCCGGTTCACCAGGCTCTTCCTCAATCGGGACACCGCCGGCTTGTCCGTCAAGCGGAGGGAGGCGGCAGCCCGGTTCGTGACCCAGAGCCGGTGCCACACCTGCGCTGGTGCGCGGCTCAACAAAGCGGCACTCTCCAGTCGCATCGACGGTCTCAACATCGCGGACTGGGCCGCGATGGAGGTCGCCGACCTCGTGGGGGTACTCGGTCGAATCCACGATCCGGTGGCCTCCGTCATCGCAGACGCGGCCCGGGAGAAGGTGGAGCGCCTGGTGGGAATCGGTCTGGGCTATCTCTCGCTCGACCGGGAGACCACCACCCTCTCCGGCGGTGAAGGACAACGGCTGAAGATGATCCGGCATCTGGGGAGTTCACTCACCGGACTCACCTTCATCTTCGACGAGCCCAGCGCGGGTCTGCACGCCCGCGATGTGAGCCGGTTGAACGATTTGCTGATCCGGCTGCGCGATCGGGGCAACACCGTGTTGGTGGTCGAGCACGACCCGGATGTGATCACCATCGCGGACCATGTCGTCGACATGGGCCCCGGTGCCGGTCGGCACGGTGGTCATGTGGTCTACGAGGGTTCGGTCGCCGGGCTGCGCGCGGCCGACACACCCACGGGTAGGGCACTGCGCAGTCCGCTGGAGGTCAAGCAGTCATCACGCACCCCCACGGGTTGGCTGCCGTTGACCGGTGCCGCCCTGCACAACCTCCAGAACGTCGACGTGCGGTTCCCGACCGGGGTCCTGACGGCGGTGACGGGGGTCGCCGGCTCGGGCAAGTCCACACTGGTGTCCCAGGTGTTCACGGCGGCCCACCCGGAAGCCGTGGTGATCGACCAGGGCGCGATCACGGCCTCTTCCCGGTCGACACCGGCCTCGTTCCTCGGGCTCATGGACACCATCCGCGCGGTGTTCGCGCGGGCCAACGGCGTGTCACCCGGCCTCTTCAGCTTCAACTCCGAGGGGGCCTGCGCCACCTGCTCAGGGCGGGGCGTCATCCACACCGACCTCGCCTTCATGGACCCGGTGACGCTGACCTGCCCCGACTGCGAGGGTCGGCGCTTCCACTCGACCGTGCTGGAGCACCGGGTGAAGGGCGCGTCCATCGTCGACGTACTGGAGATGACCGCGGCCCAGGGCATCGACTTCTTCGAGGACCCCACACTGCTGCGCAAACTGCACACCTTGAACGAGGTGGGGCTGACCTATCTGACCCTGGGGCAGCCACTGAGCTCGCTGTCGGGCGGGGAACGGCAGCGTCTCAAGTTGGCCACTCAACTTCACCGTACGGGAAGTGTGTATGTGCTGGACGAGCCGACCACCGGACTCCATCGGGCCGACGTGGCTGTGCTGGTCTCTTTGCTGGATCGCCTGGTGGACGCGGGAAACTCGGTGATCTGCGTCGAGCACCATATGGACGTGGTGAAACGGGCGGACTGGATCATCGATATGGGGCCGGAGGGCGGCAAGCACGGCGGCACCGTGGTCTTCGCCGGTACGCCGCGAGGGCTGCTCGCGGACCGCAAGTCGTTCACCGCCGATTACCTCCGCCGTGACCTGGGGCTGGAGTAGACGCTTCCGCGCTGCGGGCGGCCTGGCGCACGGCGGGCCGTCGCCGCCGCGAACCCCATCCGAATCGTCCGGCCCGACCCGAACGAAGGGCGAATCGTTCCGTCTGACGGCGTCGGAGCGGCATCACACAGGCCGACCGCGGTTCGGGGTGACCGTCGCACGACCTTCACGCGGACGCCCCCGGGGGCGATCCGGACGGGGGTTACCGGCTTCTGCGGGGCGGGCCATGATGGGCCGCGACCAAGCCCCGCCGTTCCCAGGAGTCGCACCCGTGCCCAGCAGGAAAGCCCTGATCCGCCGACCGAGCCCGCGCCTCGCGGAAGGACTGGTCACCCACGTCGAACGGAGTTCCGTCGACGCCGACCTCGCCCTCCTCCAGTGGGAGATGTACGCCGAGGCACTGCGTGAGAACGGCTGGGAGACCGTCGAGACGGAAGCGATCGACGAACTCCCGGACGGTGTCTTCGTCGAGGACACGGTGGTGATGTTCCGCAACGTTGCTCTGATCACCCGTCCGGGTGCCGAGTCACGCCGGGCGGAGACGGCCACCATCGAGCAGACCCTGGCCCGGCTCGGCTGCTCGGTGAACTGGATCTGGGAGCCGGGCACCCTCGACGGCGGCGATGTGCTCAAGATCGGCGACACGCTCTACGTGGGACGCAGCGGGCGGACCAATGCGGCGGGGGTCCAGCAGTTACGCGCGGTCTTCGAACCGCTCGGCGCGCGCGTCGTCCCCGTACCGGTGAGCCGGGTGCTCCATCTGAAATCGGCCGTAACTGCACTACCGGACGACACAGTGATCGGGTATGCACCGCTCATCGACGCCCCGTCCGTCTTCCCCCGCCATCTACCGGTGCCGGAGGAGGCAGGCGCCCAGGTCGTCCTGTTGGGCGGCGGCCGGCTGCTGATGTCGGCGAGCGCACCCAAGACCGCGGAGTTGCTCGCGGATCTTGGCTACCAGCCGGTTCCGGTCGATATCAGCGAGTTCGAGAAGCTCGAAGGCTGCGTGACATGCCTCTCTGTGCGGCTGCGCGATCTGGCAAACTAGCGCGACTGACCAGCGTATATCACCTTGCGTAGTCGACGCGGCGGGGGGCGGGCTTGGACGCGCGCTTATCGCGCCCTTAACCTACGGTCTCGTAACCTACGAATCCGTAGGTAACTCTCCCGTCCCCAGGAGCATCTGTGACGATCACTTCTCCCCACCTCGGCAGTTCGGAAGCGTGGACTGACGCCCGACTGCTGTATGCGCTGGAGGAGGTCGTGGAGAAAGAACTGAACCGCCATCTCAAAGTCGCCAAGGACTGGATGCCCCACGAGTACGTCCCGTTCAGCGACGGCCGAAACTTTCCGGGCCTCTTCGAGGACGGCGAAGCCTGGGAGCCCGGGCAGTCGAAGGTCACCGACATAGGCCGTATCGCCCTCGTGGTGAACCTGCTGACCGAGGACAACCTCCCCAGCTACCACCACGAGATCGCCTCCCTCTTCGGTCGCGACGGTGCCTGGGGCACCTGGGTACACCGTTGGACTGCGGAAGAGGGCCGCCACGGCATCGTGATGCGCGACTATCTGCTCACCTCCCGTGCCGTGGACCCGGACAAGCTGGAAGAGTTCCGGATGTCGCACATGGCGGAGGGCTTCGAGTCCGACAACCGGCACTCGATGCTGCACTCGGTCGCGTACGTGGCCTTCCAGGAGCTGGCCACCCGGGTCTCCCACCGCAACACGGGCCACCAGTCGGGCGACCCCATCTGCGATCGGATGCTCGCGCGCATCGCGACGGACGAGAACCTCCACATGATCTTCTACCGCAATCTGCTGGGCGCGGCCTTCGAGCTCGCCCCGGACCTGACCATGGAGGCGGTCCGCGATGTCGTGGTCAACTTCCGGATGCCCGGACATGGCATGCCCGGCTTCGAGCGGGCCGCCGCGCAGATGGCGATCGGCGAGATCTACAACATGCGCATCCACCACGACGATGTGCTCGCGCCGGTGCTGCGCTTCCTGAAGGTCATGGAGATCCAGGGCCTCGGCCCGAGCGGACAGCAAGCACAGGACGAACTCGGGCTCTACATGGGCGGGCTCGACGCCGAGGCCAGCAAGTTCGACGAGAAGCTCGCCGCCCGCAAGGCACGGATGGCCGCACGGGCGGCCGGCTGAGTCTGCGGTCCACGAACGGGGCCGCCCGTGCGGCGGCCTCAGGACCGAAGCATCTCCGCAGGGGCGCCGGAAGCCGATGGGCACATCGTGCCGAGCGCCCCGGCGCCCGCGCCTGCCGTCTGCCGTCTGCCGTCTGCCGACTGCCGACGATCGCTGATTGCTGATTGCTGATCGCTGACGGGGTGCACACGGAGATCGATCGAATTCCCCATAGCGCTCCGGCCCCATTCCCTGGCCGGGCATCGAGCGGACCGCTGTGACCGCGCTTCCCCGTACGGAGTGAGCGCGCCCTTCACCCCGGTGATATCCCCGCCGCTGCAACGCGGAGCAGTCGCCGGCGCACCTACCTCACAGAAGCCTTCTGGAGGTGGGTATGACAGTGGCTCCAAGACGTCGTGCAATGTTGAAGCTCTTGGGTCTCCTGGGCGTCAGTACGACCGCGGTCGCTTTCGGCTATCGCCAGGATCTGACGCCCGGTGCGCCGCAGCGTTTTGCCCAAGATTCTTTGAACGACCGCCCTTTCGAACCCCAGATCTCTCTTCCCTCACGGTCCGTTCGGGAGGAGAACGGGCACTCCGGTTCTGATCGATGGCTCAGCGATCCCCGAGCCCCGCTCACCTCCAGTGACCGCGTACGCCAGATCCAGGGATATGCGTCGGCCACTTCGATAGGCCAGGGCGATGTCATCGACTTCCATGTGTCGGCACGCAGCAGCCGGACCTTTCGGATATCGATCTTTCGGCTGGGCCATTACGGCGGCAAGGGCGCCCGGTTGCGGCTGACCAGCCCGGTCCTCCAGGTCAGAGACCACAGAACGCCCGAAGCGGATCCCGATACGGGAAGCATCGCCTGCGAATGGCCCGCTTCTTGGAGCCTGCGCATCCCGTTCGGCTGGATGTCCGGTCTCTATCAGGCCGTGTTCACCGCAGATGACGGGTTTCGGGCCGCCACTCCGTTTGTCGTCAAGGAGGCGGAGCGGGCATCCGACCTTCTGGTGGTGCTGCCCTTCACCACCTATCAGGCGAGCAACATGTGGCCCAAGGACCGCCGTAACGGAAAGAGCCTCTACCGGGGTTATCGGGCGGACGGAACGATCGGGGGCGCCGATGGCCGGGCGTACGAGGTTTCTTTCGACCGCCCCTATTCCGGGGCGGGGATTCCCAGTTGGTTTCACCTTGACACCAGTTTCATCGACTGGGCGGAGCGCTCCGGACTCGATGTGACGTATGCCAGCAGCCTGGATCTCCATGATGGAACCGTGGACACCACCCGGTACCGTGCAGTCTTCTTCCCCGGGCACGATGCGTACTGGTCGGCCGACATGTTGGATTCGGCCCGGAAATCAGTGGCCGCCGGAACCCATCTCGCATTCCTCACTTCCCACAACGTCTATTTCCATGTCCGATTGAAACCTGCGCCGAGCCGACGGACCGAACGAACCGCAGGAACCGCAGGAACCAGACCGACCGCACGAACGATGGCCTGCTACAAGTCGAAGGCGGACCCGGCACCCGATCGGGCGGGCCGTACCTCGCGTTGGCGCGAGGTCGAACCAGGCCAGCGACGAGCTGAACAGGGCCTGCTGGGCATCCAGTTCAACGGGATCGTGGCGAAGCCGGTACCCCTGGTGGTGAAGGAGAGCGGCCACTGGCTGTGGGCCGGGAGCGGCGTGCGCGACGGGGACGAGTTGCCCGGCTTGGTGGGCGTGGAGGCGGACCGTCTCGACCCCACGGCCCCCACCCCGGTCGGGTCCCGTTTGACCCTGCTCGCCGAGTCCCCGTACCACGATCCGCGCCCCGTGACCGTGCCCGCGGTTCAGCACACGGCCATCACCGAGTACCGCAACGGCGCCCTGGTGTTCGTCGCAGGCACGTTCCACTGGCCGTTGGCCCTGACCGCTCCCGAGCATCTGAACGAGAAGATACAGAAGGCCACCGGGAATCTCGTCGCCCGGATGGTGCGCGAACAGCCCTAGCTGCCATACCGGTGATCGGTGATCGCAGGGCGAACTCCGCGGGCCACGCGGTCCGGGGCCGTCCGCCGTTCGCCGTTCGCGGACAGCCCCGGAAGGTTGCTGAGTGGGACGTCAGAAGGACAGTTTCCAACTGTGGATGGAGGCGGAACCCGCCCAGTCGTCACCGGACTGTGCTCGCAGATTCCAGGTGCCGTTCGCGGTCTCCGCGGAGGCGTCCACGGCGAGGGTGGCGGTGTAGCCGCTGCCTTCGCTCCAGTTGCCGTTGGCGAGGGGGTAGGCGGTGCCGTCCGGTGCCACCAACTCCAACACGGGGATGGAGTCGTTGAGGATGGAGAAGTCGACCAGCAGAATGGTGGGGGCGTTGCCGGCGACTCCGGTGACGGTGATCGGCGAGGAGACCTTCGCTCCAGGGGTGCCGTCCGGAAGGTGGCCCGGGATCGGGACGCTGGTGGTGTTCTCGAAGACCGGACCGGGGGGCCTCGGGGCGCCGCCGGGGCGGGTGCCGACATTGACCGCACCCCAGGCGTGCATCACATTCCTGTAGGTGGCCGAGGTGGCGCCGTAGAGGTCCCCGGCTGCGGAGAGGGTGGCGGCGCGGGCTCCGGCGTAGTCCGTGGTGGAGGTCATATAGACGGTGAGTGCCCGGTACCAGATCTTCGCCGCCGCGTTCCGTCCGATGCGGGTGACGGGCAGACCGTCATGGGTGCGGCTGTTGTAGTTGACACCGTTGATGGTCTTGGCGCCGCTGCCCTCGGAGGCCAGATAGAACCAGTGGTCGGCCGGGCTCGCGCCGTACCGCTTGTTCCCGCTCGAAGCGATACGGGGGTGCCAGTAGTCCGTGTAGGCACCGGCCTTGGAGGGTCGGTCCATGGGGCGCGTGAAGTCGCGTTCCCTGCCCGTGTAGGTCTTCTCCCGGATCAGGTAGTCACCCACGTCGTGGGCGTTGTCGGCGCTGAACTCCACTGCGGCGGCGAAGATGTCGCTGTTCGCCTCAGCCAGTTGGCCGGCTTCGCCGTAGTAGGAGAAGTTGGCGGTGTTGGCGCTGAGGCCGCGTACCATCTCGTGCGCCGTGGCCTCGATGCCGGTGTCCGGATTCGTTCCGCCATCGCCGTAGGTCACACAGAAGCAGGCGTCCCGCCAGAAGGAGTTGAAGCGGTCGTTGACGCTGTAGTGGACACGGGATGAACCGCCGTCCCCGTCGTTGCGGATGCCATAACGGTTGTGCTCATCCACGAAGTAGTCCCAGGTGACCTGGGCTCCATACGCGGCGTCCACGGCATCGGTCTGTCTGTTAGCGGAGGTGCCGCCGCCCCAGATGTTGTCGGTGTCGGAGACGAGTTTGCCCATGCCGTCCCCGTATGCGTTGCCGAGGTCATAGGTCCGGTGGCCCCCGCGACCGCTGTCGGTCAAGTTGTAGTTGGAGCCGAACTTGTAGACCCCGAGGTTGACCTCGCCGCTGTGTCGGCTGTGGCCGATGCCGCTGTCCCTGCGCAGGGCGTCATGGCGCGGGAGTTTGGCGCCGGTCGTGGTATCGACGTCCTGGCCGTCGCCGGGGCCGCTGCTGCTCTGCACGGCGTCGCGGCGGTGGATCTCGGCGCCGGTGGTGGCATCGGTGACGATGTGTAGTTCGCTGGGGGTGCCATCGGGCCGGACGCCGTTGACCACGGATTCCCAAGCGAGGATCGGGCGGTTGGAGGCGGCCCAGACCACCACTCGCGGGGCCTGCGCGAGTTTGATGCTGGTGTTGCCGTCCTTCTTCGCCCGGGTCAGGGAGTGGGCCTTGGCGGAGGCGGCGCTGCTGGTGGGGGTGGTGCTGGGTACGGAGATCCGTGCCGCGGTGGCCTTGGTCACGCTCTTCATGGCGCCGGTCGCGGTGGTGTGGACGATCAGATCGCCACCGAGGACGGGCAGCCCGCCGTAGGTCCGCTCGTACCGGGTGTGCACGGTGCCGTCCGTGTCCGTGAGCACGCTGCGCGGCACCAGACGCTCCTTGCCGCCGAGGCCGAGTGTGGCAGCGGTCCTGGCGCGCCTGGCGGTCGCGTCTGCGAGCAGGGCCGCTCGCTGCGCGGGGCTGAGTTTCGCGGGCAGGGCGCCGGCCCGGGCCGGTGCGGCCGGTGGAGTAGGCGCTGTGGGCGCGGCGCCCGCGGCGCCGGACGGCAGGGCCACGGCGAAGAGCGCGGCGGAGGCGAGGATCGCGGTCGAGACCTTGAGGGATAACCGTCTCAAGTGGACTCCTTCTGCGGGCGGCCGTGCGTTGAGGCCGGTACGGGTGGCCCGTCCGGCAGGCCGTGCCGGACGGCAGTGCAGGGCAGTGCAAGGCGTACAGGGCGGTACAGGGCAGTGCAGATGACGAGGCGCATGGGATGGCGGGAGGGGTGGATACCCCCGTGAACAAGCAGTACGGGACCTCAGCTGTGAGTGAGGTAGGGCGCCTGATAGCCATGTGAAGCGTGACACCAGAGGTTCAGATAGGACAGGAGTGCTTGGCGAGTTGGCCCGAACTCATCGGCGGGCCAAGATCGGCTACCGAAACCGCGAACGATCCGCGCGTTGGGGAGTTCCACGCCGCCCTGATCCGGTTGGACGGAGCCCGGCCAGGGACGGGCAGGTCAGGCACCCATGGGCATGGCCCCGTACATACTGACGACTTGGCCAACAGCACGTGGCGGGAGTGAGCGACGGATGCCTGCGGGCACTCTGCATGGGCGTGATTCGGATTCCCCCGTGGCGGCACCTTGGAGACGAGCTCGATGGGTGCCACGGCCTCGCGGGCGACACGGCAACCACTGCGCGGAGGTACCCGTATCCGGCGCAAGGGTCAGCGAGCTGGGGGCTTGAGGACCCGCCCGGCGACCCGCCCCGGAACTGCCAGTGGGGTGGGCGGTGCGCTCGGCACCACCCACCCCGGCTGCCCCCGTTCCCCCGTGGGCAGCGTCGTACGGCTCGAAGGGACGATCTAGCCCTGACTGCTCCGGCGCTGCTTCAGCCGGTGCCGTTCCTTCTCCGACAGCCCGCCCCACACACCGAACTTCTCATCGTGGGTGAGTGCGTACTCCAGACACTCCACTCGTCCCGAGCATGCTCGGCACAGTTGTTTGGCTTCCCGGGTCGATGAACCGGGGGCGGGAAAGAAGAAGTCGGGGCCCGTCTGTGCGCACAGTGCGCTCTCCTGCCACGAGAGGGCGTCGTCGGTGAGGGTGTTGATCGGCGTCGGCATGGGGGCCACGCTTCCCCAGTGCGATAAACAACCGATCAACGAGCGATCAACGGAGGTCAGCGGGAAGACACTTCTGGCCTAGGCCGACGATGCGGACTGTTCCGGCTGCATCACGGCGAACTTCGCCCCGAAGGGATCACTGAGCTTGGCGAAGCGGCCGACGCCTTCCATGTCCACCGGGGCCATGCGAACGGTACCGCCCGACTGGTCGGCCTGCCCAACGGTTGCGTCGCAGTTCTCGACCTGGAAGTAGGGCAGCCAGTACGCACCGTCCACCTCCGTGGGGTCGGTGGCCAACGGGACGATGCCGGCGAACATCGCGTCCGGATCGGTGCCTGCCGGATAGGGCATCACATACGAGGCGGAGCCGTCGGGAAAGGGCATGGTCGACGTACCCCATCCGAACACGCCCTGGTAGAAGGCGAGGGATGCGTCCTGGTCCTTCGCGTACAGCTCCAGCCAGCACAGACTGCCCACGCTGTCGACGAGGTCCAGGCCCTTGTTCTTCCCCGGCTGCCAGATCGAGAAGGGGACGCCACCGGGGTCCGCGAAGACGGCCATGCGCCCCAGGTCGAACACGTCCATCGGTTCGGCCGCCACCGTGCCGCCGCCCTGCCGGACGGCTTCGGCGGTGGCGTCGGCGTCCGGGGACTGGAAGTAGATGTTCCAGGCGGGTGGCCCCTGTTCCGGGGGGACCATCATCCCGCCGGCCGCCGTCTTGCCGCCCAGCTGGAACATTCCGTAGCCGCCCGCCTCGGGTCCGGCCGAGGCGAAGGTCCAGCCGAAGAGCCTCCCGTAGAAGGTCTTCGCCGTTTCGATGTCCGGGGTTCCGAGGTCGAGCCAGTCCGGGGAGCCTGTGACGAAACCGGTGGTGAGCATGGGTGTGCTCCTCTTGAACGATCGTGCGGACATCCCCCGCGGTCCCCTCTTCGAGTCTGCTCCGCATGGCCAGGTCCCGCATCCGTAGCCACGGTGGACCTCGCTTCGACGGGGACGGGACCACCCGGCTCCAGCCGGGCTGACGGCGTTCCTGGCACTGCCCCACCGGGGTCGGGGCCACCATCTTGACTCCGGCAACCGCGGCCTCCGGCCCGGACGCAGGGGCAGGGGCAAGGCAGGCAGGGGCAGGCCAAGGGCAGGGCGGCAAGGGGGCTGCGGGGCGGGGGCCCTCAGTCGGATGTGTCGCGTGCCCTACTGGGTTGCACCCGTTTCGGTTCACCGGGCATCTTCGGGTATTCCGGCGGATACGGAAGGTCACCGAGTCCGTGGTCCGCCTCATCACGGCGGGCCACCTCAAGCAGCGGTTCCAGACTGAAGCGCTGGTCGTCCATGTCCGCGTGGACGTCACCGAGCTCGGCATAGCGGGTGGGCATGGTCATGATGTCGAAGTCCTGGGGGACCGCGTCGTCGATCTCCTCCCAGCGCAGTGGCGCGGAGACCGGTGCATGGGGTCGCGGACGCACGGAGTAGGCAGAGGCGATCGTTCGGTCACGGGCGGTCTGGTTGTAGTCGACGAAGATGCGCTCGCCACGCTCCTCCTTCCACCATTTGATCGTCACGCGGTCGGGCATCCGGCCCTCCAACTGACGCCCGCAGGCGATCGCCGCCCGTCTGACCTGGGTGAAGGTCCAACGGGGTTCGATCGGTACAAAGACATGAAGGCCGCGACCTCCGGATGTCTTGGGCCATCCGCGTAGACCCACCTCCTCCAGAACCGCCCGCAGCTCATGCGCCGCCCGTACGGCATCCGCGTAGTCGGTTCCGGGCTGGGGATCGAGATCGATGCGCAGTTCGTCGGGATGGTCAGTGTCCGTACGGCGCACGGGCCACGGATGGAAGGTGACCGCGCCCAGATTGGCCGCCCAGAGGATGGCCGCGGGCTCCGTGGGGCACATCTCGTCGGCCGACCTTCCGCTCGGGAAGGTGATGTGCGCGGTGGGGATCCAGGTCGGGAGGTACTTGGGGGCACGCTTTTGGAAGAACGATTCCCCGTTCACTCCGTCGGGGTAGCGCTCCAAGGTAGTGGGACGGTCACGCAGGGCGCGGGTGATGCCGTCACCAACGGCGAGGTAGTAGCGGACCATGTCGAGCTTGGTGTAGCCGGGTCCGGGAAAATAGATCTTGTCCGGGTTGGAGACGCGCACGGTCCGCTCTCCGACTTCCAATTCCACCGCTCCAGCCATGAGGGTCAGCGTAGGGCGAGCCGACATCACTCGCATACCGGACAATCGATCCATGGATCTTCCGATCATGCCTCCCGTCAAGCCCATGCTGGCCAAGTCCGTGCGGAAGATCCCGCCCGGAATGCAGTACGAGGCCAAATGGGACGGCTTCCGGGCCATCGTCCATCGGGACGGTGATGAAGTGGTCATCGGCTCCCGCACGGGAAAGCCGCTCACGCGCTACTTCCCCGAACTGGCGGCCACCCTCCTCGACGTCCTCCCCCCTCGCTGTGTCATCGACGGGGAGATCGTGATCGTCCACCAGGGCCGGCTGGACTTCGACCGGCTCACGGAGCGCATCCACCCCGCCGATTCCCGGGTACGGATGCTCGCCGAACGCGATCCGGCAAGCTTCATCGCCTTCGACCTGCTGGCCCTCGGTGACGCTTCCCTCCTGGAAACCCCCTTGGTGGAGCGACGCGCCCAACTGGAGGCGGCGCTGGCCGGGGCACGACCACGGACCCATCTCGCCCCGGCCACCACCGATCAGGACCTCGCACAGCAGTGGTTCGAGACATACGAGGGAGCGGGGCTCGACGGTGTGGTCGCCAAACCGTTCGATCTGCCGTACCGTCCGGACGCCCGGCTGATGTTCAAGATCAAGCACGAGCGGACGGCCGACACGGTCGTGGCCGGATACCGCCTCCACAAGAGCGGTCCGATCGTCGGATCGCTCCTCCTCGGCCTCTACGACGACACCGGCGCGCTCCAACACGTCGGCGTCTGCGCCGCGTTCTCCATGAAGCGCCGCGCCGAACTGATGGAGGAGTTGGCCCCGCTCTTGATGGATTCGGTGGATGGACACCCCTGGGCGGACTGGGCACGGGAGAGCGCCCACGAGGGAGCGAGGCTGCCGGGGGCGCAGAGCAGATGGACGGGGCGGAAGGACCTCTCATGGGTCGCGCTACGGCCCGAGCGGGTGGTGGAGGTGGCGTACGACCACATGGAAGGCGATCGATTCCGGCATACGGCTCAGTTCCGCCGCTGGCGCCCGGACCGCACTCCCGAAGACTGCACCTACGCACAGTTGGAGGAGCCGGTGCGCTACGACCTGGCCGAGGTGCTGGCCGGACCCGCCCGCTAGACACGCCACTCGTCGTCTGAGCCTCCGTCAAATGATTTCGCTCGGCGGTGCGGTGCTCCCGCCGGACGGTCGTCTGCGCCCTCCGTCGGGACGGTCGACGCCCGGGGCGAGTGGATCAACATCACCTACGTACAGTCGACTTGGCGCCAATTGCCGAGCACATTCCGCGTCATGGATTCGGGTGAGTGGTCCCCGTTCGCGTAAGGTATGCCGTCGGTGCTGCCGGAGGCAGAGGCCGGGTGAGCCATGCGGTGGGTGCCGTGGTACGACACCGTCGATCGCAACCACGTCGACGGAGACGCGGCGGGCGGGGTGGCCGCTGTCTCATCCCCTGTGAGTCTTGCGCGTCCCTGACCGGTTGCTGTCCGCGGTGCGGCGGGCGGAAAGCCGGAGCCAGAAGGCCGGTCAGCCCGCCGAGGTGTGAACAGAAACCCATGGGACGGCCAATGGCGGTTGCCCCACCGACACATCCCTCCCGACGGTGCGGACTTCCGTCCGTGACGTGCGGAGGGCGGGCCCTGCCGGAGCACCGGCGCCCGAGCAGACAAAGGACTGGACCGTGACTCCCTCGCCCCTCATCCCCGTACCGATCCCCGACCGTGTGGCCGCCTTGATCGGGTCCTGCATGCCGGCCCATGTGCTGGAAGCGGAGATCGAAGCGGACAGTGCCGCCCGCGAGGTACACCGGTTCCGCGGTCCCCTCTGCCCCGACGACCGCGCCGACCGGGAACATCTGCTGTCGGTGGTGGCCCGCGCCAACAAGATCCTGGCCGCGCATCACCCCCTGTTGATGATCCGCCCCAACCGCGCCTACGGCTGACCCGCGGTCATCACCGGCCCCTGACCCCTGACAGCACCGAACCGCACCACACCGCCCACACCCGCCACCCCTTGCCCGTTGCCCGTTGCCCTTGCCCCGGGCGGACCTCACCGCATGCGGCTGACCTGCGGCGGTGTGAAGCTGCGAGGGTGACCAAGACCACCGGTGCCCCCGCACCCGCCGTGGCACCGCCCGTACTCGACGTACGACAGCGCAACATCGTCTTCGGCACGATCATGCTCGGGATGTTGCTGGCAGCGTTGGACCAGACGATCGTGGGCACCGCCCTGCCGACGATCGTGGCGGATCTGGGCGGTGGCGACCATATGTCCTGGGTGGTCACGTCCTATCTGCTCGCGGAGACGGTCGCCACCGTACTGGTCGGCAAGTTCGGTGACCTCTTCGGCCGGAAGCTGATCTTCCAGGTATCGGCGATCATCTTCATCACCGGCTCGTTCCTCTGCGGTCTCGCCGGCAACATGACCCTCCTCATCGTGTGGCGCGGCATGCAGGGCATCGGTGCGGGCGGGCTGATGGTCACCTCCATGGCGCTGATCGCGGATGTGGTGCCACTGCGGGAGCGCGGGAAGTACCAGGGTGCGATCGGTGCGGTCTTCGGTGTCGCCACGGTGATCGGGCCGCTGCTCGGCGGCTGGTTCACCGACCAGTTGAGCTGGCGTTGGGCCTTCTACATCAATGTGCCCCTGGCGATCGCCGTCGTCATCGCCGCGGCCCGGACAATTCCCGCCGTGCGTTCCGCGAGCCGCCCGATCATCGACTACCTCGGAATCGCCCTGGTCGCCATCGGCGCCAGCGCGCTGATCCTGGCCACCAGTTGGGGCGGCAACGAGTACGGCTGGAGCTCATCGGTCATCATCGGCCTGTTCGTCGGCGGCATCCTGGCGCTCGGACTCTTCTGCCTGGTGGAACAGCGGGCCGCCGAACCGATGCTGCCGATGCGGCTCTTCCGCAACCCCGTCTTCACCGTGTGTTCCGTACTGAGCTTCATCGTGGGCTTCGCCATGCTCGGCGCGATGACATTCCTGCCGACCTATCTCCAGTACGTGGACGGAGACTCGGCGACGATGTCAGGGGTGCGCACCCTGCCCATGGTGGCGGGGCTGTTGATCGCCTCGGTGTTCAGCGGCATCGTCGTCAGCAGAACCGGCCGCTACCGACTCTTTCCGATCTTCGGCTCCCTCGTGATGGGCATCGGCCTCTACCTCCTGTCCTTGATGGAGCCGGGCACGGCGACCTGGCTGGAGTCGCTGTACATGTTCGTCCTCGGCAGCGGAATCGGACTGTCGATGCAGGTGCTCACGATCGCCGTGCAGAACACCGTGGAGTACGCGGACCTCGGTACGGCGACCTCCGGAGTCACCTTCTTCCGTACGCTCGGGAGTTCGTTCGGCGCGGCGGTATTCGGGACGGTCTACACCAACTCGCTCGTGCCGCATCTGAGTCGGGGAATCCGTGAGGCGATCGGCGCCGGTGGTGTGGACGCGGCCACGGTCGCCCGACTCGCCCGCAGCCCCGAGGGGGTACGGCAGCTGCCGCCGCAACAACAGGAGCCCATCGTGCAGGCGTACGCGGACGCGCTGCACACGGTGTTCCTCTGGACGGTTCCGATTGCGGTCCTGGGGGTGCTGATCGCCCTCTTCCTCAAGGAGGTGCCCCTGCGGGACACGGCGCGTGAGGCATCGATCGATCTGGGGGACAGCTTCTCCTCGCCGACCTCGGGCGACTCGGCCAAGCTGTTGGAGGGTGCGGTGGCCACCATCGTGTCGCGGGCGGGGCCGGACACCGCGCGCACCCTGGTGGAGGGCTCTGCGAGCCGACTGGACATCGCGGGTGCCTGGGTGGTGATGCAGGTCGAGATGATGACCCGGCTGGTGGGACATGCGAGTACGGCTCTGATCGCGGCGCGGCACCGATTGCCTCCCGAAGTGCTGGCCCCGGTCTTCGATCGGATGGTCACCCAGGGGTTCGTCTCCCGCCAGGGCGACTACTACAGCCTCACCGGGGACGGGGAGCGGGAAGCCTCGGTGATCACCCGGGCGTGGCAGGGGTGGTTGGGGGATCAGCTGGAGCGGGACATCGGGCGCCCGGCCGGGCCGGGACTACGGGCTGCGGTCGATGCGATCGCCAAACGACTGCTGGTGGAGGACCTGGCGGAGGGACTGCCCCGCTCGACGGAGAAGACCGCGCTCACTCGATGAAGGTGCCGTCCACGTACGTCCAGGCGCCACCCGCGCGCTCGAACCTGCTGCGTTCGTGCAGCGCACCGCGATTGCCGTGGTGTCGGTAGCGGGCCCGGAAGGTGACCGAACCGGTGGAGTGGAACGGGCTGCCGTCGATGACCTCCAGGATCTCCAATCCCGTCCACCGCATGCCGGGGTCGAGTTCCAGTTGCACGGGTCGGGTGGTGGGGTGCCAGGTGCGCAGGAGATAGGCCATGTCCCGAGCGACGAAGGCCGCGTAGCGCGAGCGCATCAGGAGTTCGGCGGTGGGTGCGGCGGCCTCCCCCGTATGGAAGCGCCCGCAGCACTGCCCGTACGCGGCGGGCAGCCCGCAGGGACAGGGGGAGGCTGCGGTCAGAGCGGGAGCTGTGTCGCCTTGGTGGCGGGAGTTGCGTCGGGCCATGGATCCATTGTCCCGCGCCGGGTCGGCGACCGTGGTGCAGGGCTCCGGGCCCCGGATCGAGCGGGGTGAAGCCGCTGTGAGACCTGCCCGCTCAGCCGGTCATTCGGCAGCGGCCGAGGTGAACCGTACGGCCTCGGACGTCTGGACGAACACCGGATCCGAACCCAGCGCGTGTTCGGCCACTCGGGAAACGACCGACGCGGGAAGGTCGTCGAGCCCGTAGCTGGCATGGGCGTCATGGGGCAGGACGACGTCCAGCCCGCGCTCCAGCGCACCGCGGGCGGTCGCGCTGACACACATCTCGGACAGCACACCGCCGATCACAACGCTCCGTACGCCCCTGCGGTCGAGGAGCGCACCGAGGTCCGTCCCGGTGAACCCGTCGTCGTCCTCCTTGGACACGACGTGCTCGTCGTCTGACTCGACCACCGGTAGCTGGAGCTGCCAACCCGGCGAGCCCGGCTCGTCGACCGCACCCGGCTCGCCGTCGTTGCGCAGATGAACGATCAGCGCGCCTGCGGCGCGGGCGCGGTCGAGCAGGAGGGTGCAGCGGTCGATGAGCCGATCGGCATCGGGCACGGCCTGCTCCCCGCGGAGGAATCCCCGCTGGGCATCGACGAGGACCAACGCCTGCGCAACCGCACTGGTTGAACGTGGAACGGAAATCCAAGCCCCGGACTCGACGAACCCTCCCCCGACCGCAGCACCGGTCTGCTCATCGGGCATGCGGAATCCTCCAGAGGTCGGAGCGTCGGGTGGTAGCGCGTGTACTGTAGGTGACGGCGTGCGGCCATGTCGCCCGCACGCCGGTGCCTGTGCGTCGAACGCGCCGGCCCCTCATGGGTGCCCTGTCCTTCATGGGTGCCCTTTCATGGGTGCCCCGTCCTTCATGCATGCACCGAGGCAAAAGGCGCGACAACGGGCGCGGCAACGAACAGGGGCCATGCCCCAGCGGTCGAACGGTCAGGTGAGCAGGAAATCGGCCTGTCCGGCCTTGGCTCCCTGGATGAACGCGGCGATCTCGCTCGGCGTGTAGATCAGGGCGGGCCCGCCGGGATCGGCGGACTGGCGCACCGCGACCCGACCGTCGGCGAGCTTCATGGTCTCGAAGCAATTGCCGCCGTTACCACCGCTCCACGGCTTGTGCCAGCCCACCTCACCCAACTCGGTGGCCGGCATGCCGTTGTATATGTGGTCCATTCATAGCTCCTTGCGGAGACCCCGGAGGATCTCCTTCGTGCGTTGTGCAGGCGCCGCCTGAGCCGCCATGCGGTCCAAAACCTCCAGGTGGGAAGCGACCTCGGGGCGCGCGTCGAGATAGACCGCACCCGTCAGGTACTCGCTGTAGACCATGTCGGGGAGTTCGGGGACGGCGAAGCGGAACAGCACGAACGGCCCATAGGTACCGGGATGGTGCCCCGAGGAGAACTGTGCGATCTGTAGCGTCACATGGGGCAGTTCAGCGCCTTCGAGGATCCGATCGATCTGGCCCCTCATCACCGCCGGACTGCCCACGGGTCTACGGAAGACCGTCTCGTCCATGATCACCCACAGCCTCGGCGCATTGGGCTGGGTCAGCAGGGCCTGGCGTTCCATGCGCAGCGCCACATGACGCTCTATGTCATCGGGGTCGGTCTGACCCACGGCACCGCTGAGCATGATGGCCCGGGCATACTCCTCCGTCTGGAGCAGACCGGGCACGAAGTGCGGCTCATAGGCCCGGATGAGGCTCGCCGCACCCTCCAGGCTGACGTACATGCTGAACCAGCCGGGCAGCACATCGTGAAAGCGCTGCCACCAGCCCGGCTTGTTCGCTTCCTCGGCGAGTTCGATGAACCCGCGGGCCTCGTGATCGCTGATTCCATAGGCGCCCAGAAGTAGCTGCACGTACGGGATCTTCAGGGCGACCTCGGCGGTCTCCATGCGGCGAATCGTGCCCGCGGCAACCCGAAGGACCTTGGCTGCTTCCTCGCGCCTCAGCCCGGCGCGCTCGCGCAGATCCTGCAAGCGCTTGCCGAGTACGACCTGCCCCACCGTGGGGGCGGACCGCGGTTCACTCACTTCGAGACCTCCCCACGTGCTGTTGTTGGCAGCAGTCTGCCACGCGCTCGCATCGATGAATATGCCCACTCTGAAATTTTCAGAGTGGGTCTTGCCAAGTTGTCCATTCCAACGCAACAGTGGTCAGGTGAATCGTGACGCGCTCCACGCCCCACTCCTGGACCCGTGCTCCGGGGCCGACCACCATCGGTACGGCTTCGAGCTGCCGGCGCGCGTCGAGTATGTCTCCACGGCCCGAAAGCTCGCTCGCGATCGATTGGACTGCTGGGGCATAGGCGGCGACGTCCATGACACAGCCATGCTGGTGGTCTCCGAACTGGTCACCAACGCCGTCGTCCACAGCGGAAGCCATCGGATCTCCTGCGAGTTGCTCAACGATGTCGAACGGCTGCGGATCAGCGTGCGGGACCAGGGCTGCGCACCCAGCGGCCCACGGGTGTGCCACACCCAAGCCGCCGAGGAGCGAGGACGTGGTCTGCTCCTGGTGGAGGCCGTATCCAGCTCATGGGGGGCGCACGCCACCCAGCAGGGCAGCGGTCGAGTCGTCTGGGCAGAGCTGCTCCACACGGACGTCCCGTACGGCGCGGACTTTCCGCAACGGACGGAGCGATCTTGTTGAAACAGTTGACCGCCCGGTTGAGCTGGACCAGCCGGCGCACGGAGGTCGCAGGGTTGACCAGGCTGGTCCTGCCCCCCACGGTCGTGGCCACACTCGGTTGCGACGCGGTGGGCGTACCGGCTCGCTTCGGATTCCGGTTGCTGAGGCGGCTGCCCCGCAATGGCTGTGTTTTCGCGGATGCTGACTGGTGGTGGTGGATCGTCCCGACCGGCTCCGACCAGGAGTTGACCTGGCCCTTGCCCTCTCACTACGCCCAGGGCGCTTGTGTACCGGCAACCGACCCCCGGCTGATTCGTTGGCCCGACGACCGCAGCCCCTACACACCACCGATTCCGCTTTACCTTGTGGCCTGCCAACTGACCGGCACCGCGCCGCTATGGAGAGTGGATGGCACCGGACGCGGTCAGGGCCGCCCCTTCAGATAGGAACATCGGTGCGAGCAGTGAGGCGGGGTGCGATGACTGACGCTGTGCACAGCGGCGACCACGGTCAGTACTGCCCGATGCCCGGTGGAAACGACGGACGGCAAGGAAGGGGACCCAGCACGTGGTGATCACCGCAACCGCAGGACCGGGCACTCGGGTCCCAGACGAGACGGATAGTCTTCCGGGCATGTCGGAAGCCAACACGGACCCAGAACGGCAGGGGCTCACCCCACGTCAGGCTCGTCATGTCCGCATAGCGCTCTCCGCGGCCATCATGGTCGCGGTCGGACTGATGCTGGCCCTTCGGCTCGGGAGCACCCACTCGGTCCTCACGATGGGGTTCTACGGCATCGCCCTGATTCTCTCGGGGAGTGCCCTGGTACTGAGCAAGCAGGGGCGTACGCGCGTGGCCACGGTGGTGCTGGGAACCGGAGTGGCCGTCTGCCTGGCGGCGGAATGGGCGATCGCGTCCCTGAGGTGAGGGCGAGCCGCCCGGGGAACGGACCGCAGAGCGGTCACGGGCGGTGCACGGCAGCAGTACACGGTGAAGACGTCGGACCATCCCGAACCACCCGGACCACGGGGGAAATGGGGGAAGGGTAGAGCAGGCTTCCGCGCGGGGGAAGGCGGGGGAGCACCTGCTCAAGGGGCCGGCCTCCTGGGGGGAGGCCGGGCCCGGCCCGAAGTGGTGGCGGTCGAGGTGTCCTGGGGAGGACACGTCGGCCGCCCCACGCATGTTCGGGGGCGGACGTTCCACGCCCGTTCCATCCGCTGTGATCGGCTGCCTCGGCGGGCCTGACGGGCCCGCAGGGTCGGTCAGGGCCTGCGACCGCGAAAAGTACGGCGCAGGTCGCTCACCCAGGCATCGGGGTTCTCCCAGGGGATGAAGTGGCCTCCGTGGTCATGGGCGTTGACGTTCACATGGTTGAACCAGTCGGCTTGCGGACCGGTCTCGAAGGCCCGTACGCGCTCGTCGGCTGTCCGGACGCCGGGCGGGTTCTCGTAGGTGACGAAGGTCAGGCCGACCGGGGTCTGCACGGCCGGGGTGCGGTCGTGGGAGGGAGCCCACGGATAGCGGTTGGCATTGGCGTAGTAACGCATCGACGTGGCGATGGAGTTGTTCACCCAGTAGATCGTGGCGTGGGTGAGCAGGTCGTCCTTGGCGAAGACGGACTCCACGTCACCACCGTTGTCGCTCCACGCGTTCCAGCGCTCCAGCAGCCAGGCGAGCAGGCCGGCGGGCGAGTCGCTCAGCCCATGGGCCAGGGTGGCGCCGTCGAGCATGTGGACGGCGAGGTGGGATGCCCAGCGGTGGTCCAACTCGATGATGCGGGACCTGACATCGGTGGGCTGGTCGTCCGCGAGCGGCCGGTTCCGGGCGAAGTCCCAGGCACGGTGGCCGGTGAAGAAGTCGAGCGGCAGCCCGGAGCCGATGTGGATGCCGTACAACTCGTCGGCGTACTTGTGGCCGAGCTGGCTGGAGACGAGTGCGCCGATATCGCAGCCTCCGGCGGCGTACTTCTCGTATCCCAGCGTCTCGGTCATCAGGGTGTGCCAGAGGTCGGAGACCTTCCAGAAGTTGACGTCCGCAAATCCGGTGAGCGGACCGGGGAATCCGAAGCCGGGCAGCGACGGCACGATGACGTCGAACGCATCGGCGCGGTCGCCTCCGAACGCGGCCGGGTCGGCGAGCGGGTCGATCACCTTCGACCAGTGCCAGAACGTCCACGGCCAACCGTGGGTGAGGATCAACGGGATCGGGCGAGGACCGCGGCCGGGCTTGCGCATGAAGTGCACCGGGACACCGGCGACGCTCACCTGGTAGTGCTCGTGGGCGTTGATGGCGGCCTCGGCCTTGCGCCAGTCATAGCCGTCCCGCCAGTGGGCGAGGAGCTCACCGAGATAGCTGCTCGGGACGCCGTAGGACCAGTCTTCATTTCCTTCGTCCAGCGACGGACGGGTCGATGCGAGCCGAGTGCGCAGGTCAGCGAGGACCTTGTCGGGCACATGGATCGGGGTGGGCTCCAGGGGGAAGGCGTGCGGGCTGGTCATCGCATGGTTCCTTACTGGGTGGGGAAGCGATCTCGCCGGTCGGTGGGGGCGGGCCGTGAGCCGTGACGATTCGAGGAGTGCGGGCAGGGACGCGCGAGCGCCTGTCGGTGGGACGGGTCACGTCGGCCGGGGACCGATGCGCTCCTTTCGCCGCGGCTCGACCCACTGGCACCGACGGTGAACGCTCAACGGGTCCGACGATAGGGCGTTTCCACCTCGGCCCCGGGCCTGCGCCTCCTGTTTCGCCGCGCGTGACGCCCGCCGCACGGCGCCCCGTCCACTGCGCCCCGTCCACGGCAAAGATGCTCCGTTGCTTCTTGCAAACGGCTGACCGGCTGACCGGCTGCCGCGCGCTGGGAAGTCAGGAAGTCAGTTCGTGAGCGACGACGTCAAGACGGAGGGAATGCATGCGCCAGGGGAAGGAAGCACATGGATCGACCGGCTCTCGGCGGGAGCGCTGGCCGTCGCCTCCGACGGCCGCCCGCAGCGCGACCCGAAGCGAAGCGACGATGCGCCGAGACCTGCCAGGAGCACGGCGGCGGCCGATCGAGAGCACGGGAAGCGCGGTCGCCCGGTCCGTGCCCGAACGCACAGGGGCTGTCGCTGCGCCCTGTCCCCCGGACACGTACGGCCGCCTGGTCCGCTTCCGTACGGTTGCCGGCCCCAGAACATCGCAGGGTGTCCCGGGCTTCGTCAGCCGCCCGAGACGGCCCGCAGATGGGCCTTGCCCCGCCGGGTGCCGGATGTGGACGGCCGCTCGCGCAGCACCAGCGTCATACGGGTGTATCCCCGGTCCTGAAGTGTCGCTGGCGTTTCGTCCACGATCCGGCACTCGGCATGCCCCCACTCGGGGTCCGGGTGGTACAGCGGCCGTACAGCCCCGTCGTGGTGTACGGCTGCGGCTCCCGTGGCCCTCATCCAGTGGGGCAGTCCACAGCGATAGGCTGCGTCCATGATCGGGTCGTTGGCGATGTCACTGCGAATGGCCTGAAGCACCCCGTCGTTCTCGTAGCGCTCCAGAGCTGTTTCCAGTTGGGCGAGGAGCGGAAGGCACCAACTCGTCTCCCGATCACCCAGTACGGCCCCGGCATCGGGATGGAACAGGACGAACCGCAGGAAGTTCTGGTCCGGCATCGCCGTGGGGTGCTGCCCCATGGCACGGAACAGCATCTGGAACGCCGGGTTCACATGTGCCACGTCCCAGCGCTGGTCGAAGAGGACCGACGGCAGGGGCACGGAGTCCATCATCGCCGCGTAGTCGCGCAAATAGGCCCTGATGCCGGGGTCCTGAAGACCGGGCTCCTCCTCCGCGGACGGCAGCTCCGCGGGCCGGACGGGCGTGGGCAGCGGTACATAGGTACGGAGGGGGCCGGAGGGGAACGCGGGCCCCGAGGGTCGCGCGGGGCCCAGGGGCGAGGTCACCCGCGGTTTCACTCCCCCGAGTGCCGTGGGCGGCTCGCGGTCCACGGCGAGCCGGAAGAGCCAGCCGCCCTGCTGGTCGGTCATCTCCAACGCCTTGACGAGGGCGTAGAGCTTGTCGTCGGTCCACTCCTCCGAGGCCGCACGCTCCCAATTGCCGTACGCACCTGCACTGATGTCGAGCCGCGCGGCAACCTCCGCCTCGCTGAGCCCCAGCTCTTCCCGACGTCCCCGCAGTATGTCGGTGAGCCTCCTTGACCGGAGGGTCCCGCGGCCCGCAGCCGCGCACCCTCGACGTCCGTGGACACCAGGACGGTCAACACCCGCCTCATGTGTCATCGAGAACGCCACCCTTCCCGCTTCCCGAAGTACCGCCGCGGTAGCGCCTTTTGATCTTCACCCCGCCTGGTGATCCTGCTACCGCAGGAGCGACCATGTCAACTATCGTGGCATTCCACGTCGCTGAACGCCGAGATCGCGCCACAGCTGTGGCAATACCTGGCTGACGGTCCGGGAAACGGTTAATCTCCGGGCAGCCAACTGTGTGCGGAGCCATCTCGCGTGATCTAGGAGACCTACTGGTGACAGACGGCTTCTTGGTTCCGGGCCCGGCAACCGCAGGCCCCCTGGCGGCGTCGGTCGCCCGCGTCGCCGAACTCGCTGGCAGAGTAGGACTAAGCCACAGCGAGGTCTTCGACGTACACAAACTCTCCGAGGCTTCGGGAGTCCCCACCGACGTGGTCGGTGCGCTCCTGGAGGGAAGACCCGCAGGTCAACCCGACCTCCAAGCCCGCTTCCTCCAGCGGTTCGACCTGCTGCGACGCACCCGACTCAAACCCAACGGGCGCCGCTACACCCAGCAGGAGATCGCGGACGGCGCCGCCATGTCCCGTCAGCAGGCGGGTGCGCTGATCAACGGGGACCGCCGCCCGACCATGGAGCACTGTGACGCGATCCAGCGGTTCTTCAAGGTCCACGCGGGCTTCCTGACCGCCGACGACGCCGACGCGCTCAACGGCGCGCTCCAACGCACCGAACAGCGCCTGCTCCAGGACTACGCCGGCGAGGGCGATCCGCTGGAGCGACTGCTCCAGGACCACGGGGTGCGGGGCATCGCCTGGCGAGCCGCCCAACTGCCCACGGACAAGCACCGGGACAAGGTCACCGAGTGGCTCGACATGCTGCTCGAAAGTGTGAAACCGACAGAACCGGCCGATTCAACGAAGCCGACGGACGCATGACTGACGGAAACATGACTTCAGATGAGGACTGATGTCAGGGCAGGGTTAGTGCCGCACGCATGCGTACGGGCGCGGAGGGGGAGAGGAGAACGGTGAGCATTGGCAAAGAAATGCGTCGGCTCTGCGGCGAGCTGGTAGCCGGAATCGATCTGCCCGCCCCGGCCGAGCCCGCTGACCTCTACGCGGCCCTGTGCGGCCAGATGAGCAAGCGTCGGGGCCGGCCCGTGCGGTATCGCATGGCGAGCTTTCCTCCCGGTACGGCCAGCGGGCTCTGGCTCGACATGACCGATCAGGACCTGATCGTGATCGAGGAGCGGACCGCCCCCGACCACCAACTCGTCATCCTCGGGCACGAGCTGTGGCATATGAAGGCCGGCCACTGCACCCATCACGTCGAGGGCGCCGCGGTCGCCGCCCGGCTGCTGTCGGACGAGGCCGATCTCCAGGCAACCGTCCTCAAGGTGGCCGCCCGCACCCGCTTCGACCAGTCCGAGGAGAACGACGCGGAGAGTTTCGGCCTCCTCCTCGGCAGCAAGTGCCGCTCCTGGCTGGCCGGATCCACCAGTCGCGGCCCCAGACGGCGGGAAGGGCTCGCCGGCAGGATCGAGGCGTCCCTGGGATACCGGGGACCACAGGGCTGATGGACCCGCGCGCACGCGTGCGACTGACCAGCGCGGTCAGTCGGGACCCGCTGGAGCCGAAGGCCGGCCGGGACACGGTGCGACGCCACAACCTCAGTCTGGTGCTCCGCGCGGTGCGCGACGCCGGTGAGATCACCCGAGCGGGGGTCTCCGCCCGGGTGGGACTGACCCGTGCCGCCATCTCCTCCCTCGTGGAACAACTCCTGGACGGCGGATTCCTCTCCGAGTCGGGGAAGACGTTCAGCGGGCTGGCGGGGCGTCCGGGCACGGTGCTGAAGGTGGCGCGAACCGGGGTCGCCGGCATCGGTACGGAGATCAACGTCGACCATGTCGCCGTCTGCGTGGTCGATCTGGCGGGCACGGACCGGGTTCGGCTGGTGGAGCACCTCGACAACCGCGGGGCTCCCCCGGCACAGGTGCTCTGCCGGGCGGCGGCGATCACGGCGCGCGCCCTCGTCTCCGCAGCGGAACAGGACTTACGGCCCGTCGGAGCCACCTTGGCCCTCCCCGGGCTGGTGTCGTCCGGCACGGTATGGCAGGCGCCCAATCTGGGCTGGAGCCAGGTGACGGCAGAAGAACCCTTCACCCACGCCCTCGCCGCCCTTCGCCCGGAACTGCCCGCGCTCCCCGTCCGCTCGGAGAACCAGGCCAATCTGGCAGCCCTGGCCGAGCTCTGGTTCGGCAGTCTCGGACGCGTCCGCACCTTCCTCTATCTGACGGGGGAGATCGGTGTCGGAGGCGCCCTGGTCCTCGACGGCGAACTCCTCAGGGGCGCCCACGGCTTCGCCGGCGAGCTCGGACATGTGATGGTGGCCAAGGACGGCCCCGAGTGCCGCTGCGGCGCACGGGGCTGCTTGGAGCAGTACGCGGGGCAGCGGGCAATGCTGAGTGCGGCGCACATCGACCGGTCGAGCGGTGGCGCCGCGCTGGCCGAGTTGGAACGCCGGGCCCGCACCGGCGACGGCAGGGCCCTGGCCGCGCTCAACCAGGCGGGGTTGATGCTGGGCCGGGTACTGTCGGGCGCCGTGAACCTCTTCGACCCGGCGGCGGTCGTCCTCGGCGGCATCTACGGCCCGCTGGCGCCCTGGTTGATCCCGGGCGCCTCGATCGAACTCTCCACCCATGTCGTCTCGGGCCTGTGGCCGCAGACGGGCACCCGGTTACGGGCCGCCTCCCCGGCGGCGGACGCGGCTCGGGGTGCGGCAGGGCTGGTGGTGCAGGACGTGCTCTCGGATCCGCTGTTGTACGCACAGCGAGCAGCGACGGGCTGACCGGCGCGCCAAGCAGCCCGAACAGCCTGAGCCGCGGCACGGCGCCCGCCCGCCCGCCCGCCGAGGGACCGTCAGACAACCGGTCGGCCGCCCAGGGGGCCGCGGAGGTTCCAGTGCCGGTTCGGGAAGCGTGGAAGTGGAATCGGTTCGGGCAGGTTGGACCGAGACCCGTACCGACCGTGCACCGCCCCCGAGCACGGCCGATTGCCGGCCTCCGTATCGGCTTTCCCTGCCTCCGCACCAGCCCGACGGGCACCTTCGACGAGCCCTTCGCGAGAACCCCTTCCCACCAGCCCTGATCGACTCCTTAGACTGTCCGGTACATCTCATTCCAGTTACCGCTCACCCGACTGCGGTGAGAGGACGACCCACGCCTCGGAGGCGAACATGGGCACCCGTCGCACCTCACTGCCAGGAGTCGGAACGCAGTACGACTTCACCACCGAGGCAGGACGACACATTTCGGTCGTCGTCCACCACGATGGACGGCGGTTCCTCGGCTTCTACGCGTCAGACGACCCGGACGCCTGTCAGTTGGAGGTGCCCCTCTCCTCCGCCGAGGCGACCGCGCTGGCTCACCTCATCGACCCCGCCCCGATCGACGCCGTGCGGACCGATGGGATCGATCTGGTCACGGAGCACATCCCCGTCAGCTCCCGCTCCCCCTACCTGGGCCGACTGCTCGGCGAAACGGAAGCCCGCAGCCGTACGGGTGCCTCGATCGTGGCCGTACTGCGACGCACGAGCGCACACCCGTCACCCGGCCCGGACTTCAGGTTCGCCCTCGGCGACACCCTGGTCGCGGTCGGCACCCGTGAGGGCGTCGACGCCCTCGTCGAGATCATCGCCGGAGGCTGAGCGTGCACCACACCACCGAACTGCTGATCGAGCTGGGTGCGATCATTCTCGGTCTGGGGCTGATAGGCCGGTTCGCGGGACGCATCGGCCTCTCCCCCATCCCGCTCTATCTGCTGGTGGGGCTCGCGTTCGGCACGGGCGGGCTGTTGCCGCTGAGCGCCAGCGAGGACTTCGTCGCCGTGGGCGCGGAGATCGGCGTCATCCTGCTCCTGCTCCTGCTCGGCCTGGAGTACTCGGCGTCCGAACTGGTCGGCAGTCTGAAGACCCAGTACCCGTCGGGCGCGGTGGACTTCGTCCTCAATGCGCTGCCGGGTGCGGCAGCGGCACTCCTGCTGGGCTGGGGGCCGGTGGCGGCGGTCGCCCTCGCGGGTGTCACCTGGATCTCCTCCTCCGGTGTGATCGCCAAGGTGCTGACCGATCTGGGGCGCCTGGGCAACCGGGAGACACCGGTGATCCTCGGCATCCTGGTCATGGAAGACCTGGCGATGGCCGTCTACCTCCCCCTGCTGACCGCGCTGCTCGCGGGTGTCGGGCTCGCCGGCGGCAGCATCACCCTGCTGATCGCGCTCGGCGCGGTCGGCATCGTGCTCTATCTGGCACTGCGACACGGACGGCTGATCAGCCGTGCGGTCTCATCGGACAATCCCGAGATGCTGCTCCTGGTGGTGCTCGGTCTGACACTGCTGGTGGCGGGCATCGCGCAGGAGCTCCAGGTCTCCGCCGCGGTCGGTGCCTTCCTCGTGGGCATCGCACTGTCGGGTGAGGTCGCCGAGGGCGCGCGCAAGCTGCTCACGCCGTTGCGCGACCTCTTCGCGGCGGTGTTCTTCGTCTTCTTCGGACTCTCCACGGATCCGACGGCGATTCCCCCGGTGCTGCTGCCCGCACTGCTGCTCGCCGTGATCACGGCGGTCACCAAGATCCTCACCGGTTGGTACGCGGCCGGTCGGGTCGGGATCGGACCACGTGGTCGACTGCGGGCGGGCGGCGCACTGGTCGCCCGTGGTGAGTTCTCCATCGTGATCGCCGGTCTGGCCGTCGCCACCGAACCGAGGATCGGCCCGATCGCCACGGCGTACGTCCTGATCCTGGTGGTGCTGGGGCCACTGGCCGCCCGCTGGACCGAACCTCTGGTGGCCCGGGCGCAGAAGACCCGCAGCCGCAAGGAGCCGTTGCCCGAGTGCCACGACGGCCCGGCGCAGGGTGCGGCTCTCCCCCCGGAGGCCACGGGAGCCGACGTACCGGCGCAGGAGGGGCACGTCCCCGGCCCTGAGAAGGACGGTGTCATCGTGATCGACCCTCGGTAGTCGAAGGGCGTCCGTCCGGGCACACGGCCCGTTCTCGCATTCCTCACCCCCTCGGGAACCGCCCGAAGAGAGCGATCCATGACATCTGAGCACCCCGACTCCTTCGCGCTGCTGCCCGGCGCGCACGAGTCCCCGGTGATCCTTCACGTACCGCACTCCTCGCGGGCGATCCCCGATGCGGTGCGTGCGGGCATCGTCCTCGACGATGAGGCGCTGGAGCGGGAACTCGACCACATCACCGACTCCCACACCGCTCGGTTGGCGGCTGCGGCGGCCGAGCGGGCGGCGGTGCGGCCGTGGCAGTTCGTCAACGAACTCTCACGACTGGTCGTCGATCCCGAGCGGTTCCCCGATGAGCGTGAGGAGATGGCGACCGTTGGGATGGGCGCGGTCTACACCCGCACCACCCAGGGCGGGACGCTGCGGGAGTCGGTGGATCCGCAGCCGCTGATCTCGCGGTACTTCCATCCGTACGCCCGCTCGATGACGGCGGCGGTGGCGGACCGGTTGGCCGCCACCGGCAGGGCCGTGGTGATCGACGTCCACTCCTACCCCTCGCGGCGGCTGCCCTACGAACTGCACGGCGACGGTCCGCGACCACCGATCTGTCTGGGTACGGACGAATTCCACACGCCCTCCGAACTCCTCACGGCTGCCCGGGAGGCGTTCGCCCACTGCGGTGGCATCGAGGTGAACACCCCCTTCGCCGGTGCCTATGTGCCGTTGGATTTCTACGGCAAGGACGCCCGGGTCGGTGCGCTGATGGTGGAGATCCGTCGGGACCTGTACCTGGAGGAGCCGGGCGGGCCGGCGGGTCCGGGCTTGATCACGCTGGCGAGCGCCTTGGCGGCACTCGTCGACGTATGGACACCGGGGCAGCGGGCCGGACACTGATCCGGTGGCGCAGTGACGCCACGACCAGCCACGGCGGCCGGGACCCCGGTTCGGGTCCCCGCCGCCGTGGCGGTGGTGCTCAACGGGCCTGCCGTGAGACCAGTTCCTTCAGTTCGGCGTTGAGTCGCAGGACATTGACCCGGGGCTCCCCGATGAATCCGAGGACGCGGCCCTGGGTGTGGTCCGCCACGAGTGCCTCCACCTCGTCGGCGGGGAGTTGGTTGCGTTCGGCGACCCGCTGGGCCTGGAGTCGTGCATAGGCGGGTGAGATGTGGGGGTCGAGTCCTGAACCGGATGAGGTGACGGCGTCGGCGGGCACCTCGGACGGGCTGATCCTGCGCTCCGCGGTCGTGTTGTCCTGGATCACGGCCTTCTTGGCGTCCTCGATCCATTGGACGAGTTCGGCGTTGTCGGCGGAGCGGTTGGTCGCCCCGGAGAGGATCAGCGTGTACTGGGTGTTGACGCTGTTGGTGCCGAGTCCGTTGGAGGGGCGCGGTTGGAACCAGCGCAGATCGGGCCGGGCCGCCTCGTCCGGGTCGTCGGGATCCTTCTTGGGGAGCTGGTAGGTCTGTCCGATCAGGGACGAGCCGACGACCTTGCCTTCGGCTTTGAGTTCGGAGCCGTTGGCCTGGTCGGGGAAGAGCGTCTGGGCGGCGCCGGTGACGGCGAGGGGGTAGAGGACACCGCAGACGACGGTCAGCACCAGGAGGGTGCGCAGCGCGGCCGTGAGCAGGCGTCCGGTGTTGCGGATGGAGGTGTTCATGGCGGTCACCTGATGCCGGGGAAGAGGGAGATGAGCAGGTCGATGATCTTGATGCCGATGAAGGGGGCGACCAGACCGCCGAGCCCGTAGACGGTGAGATTGCGTCGCAGCATCCGGTCAGCGCTCGCGGGTCGGTAGCGGACCCCTCCCAGGGCGAGGGGCACCAGGGCGATGATGATGAGCGCATTGAAGATGACGGCGGACAGGATCGCCGACTCGGGCGAGGCGAGCCGCATGATGTTGAGTTTGTCGAGGCCGGGATAGACGACGGCGAACATGGCGGGGATGATCGCGAAGTACTTGGCCACGTCGTTGGCGATGGAGAACGTGGTGAGTGCGCCTCGGGTGATGAGGAGTTGCTTGCCGATCTCGACGATCTCGATGAGTTTGGTGGGGTTGGAGTCGAGGTCGACCATGTTGCCGGCCTCTTTGGCGGCTGAGGTGCCGGTGTTCATGGCGACGCCGACGTCGGCTTGGGCGAGTGCGGGGGCGTCGTTGGTGCCGTCACCGGTCATGGCGACGAGCTTGCCGCCCGCCTGCTCGCGCTTGATGAGGGCCATCTTGTCCTCGGGGGTGGCTTCGGCGAGGTAGTCGTCGACGCCGGCCTCCTTGGCGACGGCACGGGCGGTGAGCGGATTGTCGCCGGTGATCATGACGGTGCGGATGCCCATCCGGCGCAGTTCGTCGAAGCGCTCCCGCATCCCTTCCTTGACGACGTCCTTGAGGTGGATGACGCCGAGTACGCGGGCCCCTTCCGCATCGGCGGCGGCGACCAGCAGGGGGGTGCCACCGGCTTCGGCGATGGCATCGGCGATGTGGTCGGCGTCGGGGGAGATGTCACCTCCCTGCTCCCGGACCCAGGCGACGATGGAACCGGTGGCCCCTTTGCGGATACGACGGCCGGCGGTGTTGACGCCGGACATGCGGGACTGTGCGGTGAAGGGGACCCATTCGGTGCCGGTCAGTTCACCCGGGTGACGTTCGCGCAGTCCATGGGCCTCTTTTGCGAGGACGACGATGGATCGGCCTTCCGGTGTCTCATCGGCGAGGGAGGAGAGTTGGGCCGCGTCCGCGAGTTCGGCGGCACCCACTCCGTCGACGGGGACGAATTCGGCGGCCTGACGGTTGCCGAGCGTGATGGTGCCCGTCTTGTCGAGGAGGAGGGTCGAGACATCGCCGGCCGCCTCGACGGCGCGGCCGGACATGGCCAGCACATTGCGTTGGACGAGTCGGTCCATGCCGGCGATGCCAATCGCGGACAGCAGGGCGCCGATGGTGGTGGGGATCAGACAGACCAACAGTGCGGTGAGCACGATCAGCGAGGTCTGTTCGTCGGCCCCCGCGTAGGTGGCGAACGGTTTGAGGGTGACCACGGCGAGGAGGAAGACGACGGTCAGTGAGGCCAGCAGGATGTTGAGGGCTATCTCATTGGGCGTCTTCTGTCGGGCGGCGCCTTCGACCAGGGCGATCATCCGATCGATGAAGGTCTCCCCCGGTTTGGTGGTGATCTTCACGACGATCCGGTCGGACAGTACCTTCGTACCGCCGGTGACCGCGCTGCGGTCGCCTCCGGATTCCCGGATGACCGGGGCGGATTCGCCGGTGATCGCGGACTCGTCGACGGATGCGACACCTTCGACGACGTCCCCGTCGCCCGGGATGACGTCCCCCGCCTCGCAGACCACGAGGTCGTCGATGCGCAGTTCGGTGCCGGGGACGCGTTCCTCGACGGCACCTATGAGCCTGCGCGCGACGGTGTCGGTCTTGGCCTGGCGCAGGGTGTCCGCCTGGGCCTTGCCCCGGCCCTCGGCGACCGCCTCGGCGAGGTTGGCGAAGAGGGTGGTCAACCAGAGCCAAGCGGTGATCGCCCAACCGAACCAGTCGCCGGGATCGGTGATGGCGAGGGCGGTGGTGAGAACCGAGCCGACCAGGACGACGAACATCACCGGGGACTTGATCATCACCCGTGGGTCGAGTTTGCGCAGGGCGTCGGGGAGGGAGGCGATCAGTTGCCGGGGGTCGAACAGGCCGCCGCCGACCCGATGGGCTACCGGTGCGGTGTCACGGGGGTCGTGCGGGTGTGGTGCCCGGGTGGGTGTCATCGTGCTCATGACGCGAGCCCTTCAGCGAGCGGACCCAGCGCCAGGGCCGGGAAGTAGGTCAGTCCGGTGATGATGAGGATCGTGCCGACCAGGAGCCCGGAGAACAGGGGCTTCTCCGTGCGCAGGGTGCCCACGGTGGCGGGAACGGGCCGCTGCTCGGCGAGGGAGCCGGCCAGGGCGAGGACGAAGAGGATCGGCAGGAAGCGGCCCAGCAGCATCGCGAGACCGATGGTGGTGTTGAACCACTGGGTGTCCGCGTTCAGACCGGCGAAGGCCGATCCGTTGTTGTTGGCGCCCGAGGTGTAGGCGTACAGGATCTCGGAGAAGCCGTGGGCGCCGGAGTTGGTCATCGAGTTCCCGGGCGTCGGCAGGGCCAGGGCGGCGGCGGTGAAACCGAGCACCAGGGTGGGCGTGATCAGGATGTAGCAGGCCGCGAGCTTGATCTCGCGGGTGCCGAGCTTCTTCCCCAGGTACTCCGGGGTGCGGCCCACCATCAGACCGGCCAGGAAGACCGCGATGATCGCCATGATCAACATTCCGTACAGTCCCGACCCCACACCCCCGGGTGCGATCTCGCCCAGTTGCATCCCCAGCATGGTGATGCCACCGCCGAACCCGGTGTACGAGGAGTGGAAGCTGTTGACCGCGCCCGTGGACGTGAGAGTCGTCGCCACGGCGAACAGGGAGGAGCCCGCGATGCCGAACCGGGTCTCCTTGCCCTCCATCGAGCCGCCCGCGGTTTCCGGTGCGGGACCGTTGTGGGCGAACTCCGTCCACATCATCAGGGCGCTGAACCCGATCCAGATCACGGCCATGGTGCCGAGGAGTGCGTACCCCTGCCGGACGTTGCCCACCAACTGCCCGAAGGTGCGGGTGAGGGAGAACGGGATCAGCAGGATGAGGAAGATCTCCAGCAGGTTCGAGATGGCGTTGGGGTTTTCGAACGGGTGGGCGGAGTTGGCGTTGAAGTAGCCGCCGCCATTGGTGCCCAGTTCCTTGATGGCCTCCTGGGAGGCGACCGCGCCACCGTTCCACTGTTGGGTTCCGCCCTGGAACTGACCGACCTCATGGATTCCCGCGAAGTTCTGGATCACACCGCAGGCGACCAGCACCAGCGCGGCGATCACCGAGATCGGAAGCAGGATGCGGACCGTGCCCCGGACCAGGTCCGACCAGAAGTTGCCCAGCTCTCCGGTGCGCGAACGAGCGAAGCCCCGTACCAACGCAACGGCCACCGCCATGCCGACCGCGGCGGACACGAAGTTCTGCACCGCGAGCCCACCGGTCTGCACCAGGTGCCCCATGGCCTGCTCGCCGTAGTACGACTGCCAGTTGGTGTTGGCCACGAACGACGCGGCGGTGTTGAAGGCCTGGTCGGGGTCTATCGACTGGAAGCCGAGCGACCCCGGAAGCACCCCCTGCAACCGCTGGAGCAGATAGAGGAAGAGCACGCTCACCGCTGAGAACGCGAGCACTCCGCGGAGATACGCGGGCCACCGCATCTGTGTGTCGGGGTCGGCTCCGATGGCCTTGTAGATCCACTTCTCCGGCCGATAGTGCCTTTCCGACGCATACACACGGGCCATGTAGTCACCCAACGGGCGATACACCAACCCCAAGGCCGCTATGAGCGCCAGCAACTGGAGCACACCGGCAAGTACGGAACTCATATCCGGGCTAGAACCTCTCCGGGTACAGAAGCGCGAGGACGAGATAGCCCAGGAGGGCGACCGCCACGATCACACCGACAACGTTCTCGGCAGTCACAGCTTCGCCACCCCCTTGGCGACAACGGCCACCAGCGCGAAGACCGCGATCGTGACAACGACGAAGGCCACATCGGCCATCGTGAGCTCCCTATGTGGGGCGGGATGGGACGATTCGAGGAAACCCCTTTTCAGCCACTCCGCCGGTTTCGTTGATGTGTCCCATACGGCCGGGCACCTGCTCTTGACGGAACCTGTACGGCAACCGGGGCCAGGACATCGGCGACACCGGGAGATGCGGTGATCGGACCGATTGATCGATGGATGCGCCAACGATCCATCCGCGCGGTCCACCCGAACCCACTGTGAAAGATCGACGGCGGGTCGCTGATATTCGTGATGATTTGCAGTAATTTGCGGGTTTGAGTGATGGGCACGACAACGGTTCGTCACCGAGAGACGGCTGACAAGACCAACGGTCGGCAGCGATGACCGCGGCGCGAGGGGGCTGACCACAGGTGGACGGTGACGCCGGGCAGCCACAGGCGCGCCGACCACCCCCACGGGCAACGCAGTGGCGACGAACGGCACCGGTGCGCGCGGTCGCCATCAGGCCGGGCCCGAAGGCCCTGCACGGCACCACGTACGGGATCCGCAGCACCGACCGGCACACCGCACCCCGCCCCAGAACCACCGGCCCGACCCCATCCGCCACCGTTGCACTCGCTCCCCCGCCGCCCGGGCCCCGCCCCCTCACGGTGGAAGGTGCACGATGACGGACACCACACCGCCCAGCAGTGGGACACGGGGCGAACTGACCGCACGGTGTCGGACCTGGCTGCTCAACGGCCTGACCGAGCAACCGGCCCAACACCCCGGACCCCACCGGGCACCCACCCCGGAGCACCGCGGCCATCGATGGTGGCGCGTGATGTGTCTGACCGGGGTGGACTACTTCTCCACCCTCGGCTACCAACCCGGCATCGCCGCACTGGCCGCGGGACTCCTCTCCCCCCTGGCCACCCTCGTACTGCTGGCCTTGACCCTGCTCGGGGCCCTCCCCGTCTACCGACGGGTCGCCAAGGAGTCACCGCACGGCGAAGGCTCGATCGCCATGCTGGAACGGCTGCTGCCCTGGTGGGCCGGGAAACTGTTCGTCCTGGTTCTGTTGGGGTTCGCCGCCACCGACTTCATCATCACCATCACCCTCTCGGCCGCCGATGCCTCCGCCCATGTGGTGGAGAACCCCTACGCGCCGCAGTGGCTCCACGGCGAGAACCTCTGGATCACGCTGGTGCTCATCGGCCTCCTCGGCGCGGTCTTCCTCAAGGGGTTCCGGGAGGCCATCGGTGTGGCGGTCGTGCTCGTGGCCGTCTATCTGACGCTCAACGTGGTCGTGCTCGCCACCTCCGCATGGCAGGTGGTCAACGAACCGCGCGTGGTCCCCGACTGGTGGGACGCCATGACGACCGAGCACTCCTCCCCCTTCGTCATGATCGGGGTGGCGCTGCTCGTCTTCCCGAAACTGGCCCTCGGCATGTCCGGGTTCGAAACCGGAGTGGCGGTGATGCCACAGATCAAAGGAGGCCCGCAGGACACCTACGAACACCCGGTCGGCCGGATCAGGGACACCCGCAAACTGCTCACCACCGCGGCTTTGATCATGAGCGTCTTTCTGTTGCTCTCCAGCCTGGCGACGACACTGCTGATCCCCCAGGACGACTTCAAGGCAGGCGGTCCCGCCAACGGCCGCGCCCTCGCCTATCTGGCCCATCGCTACCTGGGGGAGGGCTTCGGCACCGCCTACGACGTCTCCACCATCTGCATCCTCTGGTTCGCCGGCGCCTCGGCGCTCGCCGGACTCCTCAACCTCGTACCGAGGTTCCTCCCCCGCTACGGCATGGCCCCCGAGTGGACCCGGGCGGTACGCCCCCTGGTGCTGGTGTTCGTGGCGATCGCCACCGTCATCACCTGGTACTTCGACGCCAACGTCGACAAGCAGAGCGGCGCCTACGCCACCGGCGTCCTGGTCCTGATGCTCTCCGCGTCGTTCGCCTCCACCGTGGCGGTTCGACGGGCCGGACACCGCAGGGCGGCGATCGGATTCGCTGTGATCACGGTGGTCTTCGCGTACACCCTCGTCGCCAATGTCATCGAGCGTCCGGACGGCATCAAGATCGCCGCACTGTTCATCGTCACCATCGTGCTGACGTCCTTCGCCTCACGGGTGCACCGGGCCTTCGAACTGCGCTCGGCGGAGGTCGACTTCGACACCACGGCGACGCACTTCGTCGAGGAGGCAGCCGCCGGCGGCCCCCTACGGATCATCGCGAACGCGCCGTCGGAACACACATCGGCCGCCTACCGGCTGAAGGAGTACCAACAGCGGCAGGAGACCCACATCCCGGACGGACACCCGGTGCTCTTCCTGGAGGTGTTCGTGAAGGACTCGTCGGACTTCACGGCCGATCTCCTGGTTCACGGGGAGGAGAAGCACGGGGTGCGCCGACTACGGGTGGAGGCGGCCACGGTCCCCAATGCCATCGCGGCGGTCCTGCTGCGCGTCCGGGATCTCACCGGCGATGTTCCGCACGCGTACTTCACCTGGACCGAGGGCGCTCCCTTCGGACGTCTGCTGCGCTTCCTGGTCTTCGGCGACGGGGAGACCGCGCCGGTGACCCGGGAGGTGCTGCGCCGAGCGGAGCCGGATCCGGAACGCCGCCCGCGAGTGCACGTCGGGTGAGACGGCCTCGGGCGAGCCCACCGACCGGGTCCGCCCGCGGGTGTCCCTCAAGGAAGATCCGAGGTGGACACACGAAGAACTCCCAGCCCGATTCAGTCGGTACTGGGAGTTCGATGAAACCGATCAGGGAAGCCATCCCTGGTGATTTCTGGTGTCCGAGGGGGGACTTGAACCCCCACGCCCGATAAAGGGCACTAGCACCTCAAGCTAGCGCGTCTGCCATTCCGCCACCCGGACTAGGTGACCACCGCGGTCTCCCGCGGCGACAAGGACAACAATACCAGGGGTTTAACCCGTCTCGTCTCGCCTTTTCGCTTCGGCCCCTGGTCAGAGCGGTGATCCACTTCGCTCCGCATTCAGGCACCACATCCAGAGGGAACGGATCGGGAACGAATCGGGTCGAAGGTGACCAGGCACTGCGGATCGAGGTGAAGGTCGGGACGGACGCAGAGGTCGAATCGACGGCATGACCGTGCAGGGGCACGTCGATCTCGCTGTGTCGACGGCCCACTCCTGCTCTCGCGCCCGATGCGCTCCGTGCGCCCGAGCGCTCACGAACCACGACACCGCGCCCCGTACACGCAAAGACACCGTGAGTGACGCTACCTTCAGTCGCGTGAGCGTTCGCAGCTATCGACGGCCCCGCCCGCTCTCACCGCTGCGTGAGCATCTGAGGGACACCCTGTGGTTCGCGCCCACGGTGGGGCTGGTCCTCGCCGTGCTGCTGTGGGTGGGGGCATCCGCGCTCGACACCGCGCTGATCACGGCGCTGAAGGAGGAGCAGTCCTACGACGAGGTCCGCTCCCTGGTGTCGATCACCGAGGACGCCAAGACGATCGTGACCACGATCAGCTCGGCCATGATGACCTTCATCGGTGTCGTCTTCAGCATCTCGCTCGTGGCCGTGCAGATGGCCAGCGGTCAGCTGACCCCCCGGGTGGTGCGGATCTTCGTACGCAGTCGCATCAGCAAGCTCACCCTGACGATCTTCCTGGCCACCTTCCTCTTCTCCCTCCTGGTGCTCACCTCCTACGACAGCGACATCAACCCGCGGCGCGTCAGCTCGGTACCGGTGATCCAGAGCCTGCTGACCATGGTGCTCGTGGCGCTGAGTCTGCTGCTGTTCATCGCCTATGTGTCATCGACCCTGCGATTGATGCAGGTGGGGCCGGTCGTGGATCGGATCACCCGGGAGGCGATGCGCGCTCTGGCACGCCAACCCACCGGGGAGGGGACGCCGGTGGAACTGCCGCCGGAATCCCTCCGCATTCCCTATCGAGGGCGGGCGGGTGTGCTGCGCGATGTGAACGTGACCTGGCTGGTCAGAAGGGCCCGACGGCAGGGGGTCGTGCTGCGGCTGATCCCTCGCATCGGGGACTTCGTCGTGCCCGGTACTCCGATGCTGGCCGTTCACGGCACGTCGAACACGCGGCTGCGGGTGCCCTCGTTCGCCGTTCACGTCGGCACCGAGCGCACATTCCACCAGGACCTCGGACTGGGGCTGCGACAGCTCTCGGACATCGCGCTGCGCGCACTCTCACCGGCAGTGAATGATCCGACGACGGCGGTCCAGTGCGTGGACCGGATCGTGCAGTTGCTGTCCGCGCTCGCCCACGAACCGCTCGGCGCCCTGCACCACCGGGACGCGCAGGGGCAGGTCAGACTCGAACAGGACGTGCCGAACTGGACGGATCTCGTCGATCTGGGGCTGGCGGAGATCCGAGCGGCCTCGACCGATGCACCGCAGGTCACCCGGCGGCTGATGGCAGCCATCGACGATCTGCTGCTCCTGTTGACACAGGACTCGGCTTCGACCTGGGGACGGGACGAGCGGGTCATGGTCGAGGAGCGGCGGATTCCCCTGCTGCGGCACCGGACACTGCTGGTGCAGTCTGTGGTCGGTACGGTGCCCGAAGCCGCGGACCGCGAGTTCGCGCTGCTGGCCGACCGGCAGGGAATCGGCTGACCAGGGGGCGCGCACGGTCGGCGTCAGCCCCCGCGTGACACCAGTAGCTCTTCAAGTCGATCGAGAAAGACCAACTGGCCCGGTACGAGTCGGGTGCGGGCCGCCTCCACCCCGGTCCACTCGACCCGATCGATCTCGGGAAACTCCATGAGTCGGCCCGAGCGCGGCGGCCATTCCATGGTGAAGTTGCCCGGCACGAAGGGGGCCGGATCGAGGTCGGCTTCCATCGCCCACAGGGTGACGATCTTTCCGTGGTGCTGTCGGGACTCGCCGAGTGGCAGCCACTCGCCCTCCGGTGGAGCGAACCCCAGCTCCTCTTCGAACTCCCGACGCGCGGCAGCCATGGGCTCCTCGTCGGGGGTGTACTCCCCCTTGGGCGCTGACCACGCCCGCTCCTCCTGGTCCTGCCAGAAAGGTCCCCCCATGTGCCCGATCAGAACCTCTGTCGAGAGGGCCCCGCTCCGATCGGGGGTGCGGAACAGAAGGAGTCCCGCGCTTCTCTTGGTCGCCATGCCATTCAGTCTGCCGGAGCCGTCCCCCATTCCCGGTCAGGAACAGCCCTGAAGATCACGGGAGCCTTCCCAGTCAGGGCGAGGCTTCCGGGTCAGGAAGAGGCTTCCTGGTCAGGGGCAGCGGATGACCTGGCCCGCGTACGACAGGTTTCCGCCGAAGCCGAACAGCAGGACCGGGTCGCCCGTGGAGATCTCGCCTCGCTCCACCAACTTGGCCAGGGCCATCGGGATCGAGGCTGCGGACGTGTTGCCCGACTCGACGACATCGCGGGCGATCACCGCATTGACCGCGCCGATCTTCTGAGCGAGGGGTTCGATGATCCTGAGGTTCGCCTGGTGCAGCACGACCGCGGCCAGTTCCTCGGGCAGCACCCCGGCGCGCTCGCAGACCTTGCGGGCGATCGGCGGCAGCTGGGTCGTGGCCCAGCGGTAGACGGTCTGCCCCTCCTGGGCGAACCGCGGCGGCGTCCCCTCGATGCGTACCGCATGGCCCATCGAGGGAACCGAGCCCCACAGCACGGGCCCGATGCCCGGGCGATGCCCACCCTCGCCGTCCTGGTCGTCGACCCCGAGGGGGTCCGCCTCGACGATCGCCGCTCCAGCGCCGTCGCCGACGAGAACACAGGTGGTGCGATCGCTCCAGTCGGTGATCGCGGTCATCTTGTCGGCACCGATCACCAGGACGCGTTCGGCAGCCCCTGCCCTGACGGCGTGGTCGGCGGTGGCCAGGGCATGGGTGAAACCGGCACAGACCACATTGAGGTCCATCACCGCGGGCGACTCCATGCCCAGCCGCGCTGCCACCCGGGCGGCCATGTTCGGGGACCGGTCGATCGCGGTGGACGTGGCCACCAGGACCAGCCCGATGTCCTGCGGAGTGAGGCCGGCCGCTGCGATCGCCTTGGCACCGGCGTGCGCGGCCAGCTCGTCGACCGGTTCGTCGTCCGCGGCACGGTGGCGGGTCTCGATCCCGACCCGCGTCCGAATCCATTCGTCGCTGGTGTCGACCAGAGCGGCGATGTCCTCATTCGTGAGTACGGTGGCGGGCTGGTAGTGCCCTAGGGCGGTGATACGTGAACCGGTCATCTGCGATCCCCTCCATGCGGGCAGTGGAAGACCCAAGTCTTGGCTGCTACCAACCGGTACGAGGGCAGGTGATCCAACAGGATTAGGCCCCCTGAATTTGGAGCTTCCGGAAGGATTGCGGCGCGGGCAGAGTGTTCGGCAGTGGTCGGCAGCCCCCCGAGTGTGGCAAACCAATTGACTTCCATGGGGCGGACGTGATCTGCGTCTCTTGTGATCATGATCGCCACGGCCGGTGCGAGAGGCCGCGGCGACGCTGGACGAGACCCCCGCCCGTCGGCGTCGGGGCGCCGACGTGACGGCCCCGCGGTGCGGGAGAATGGGACGTACCGGGGCCTCCGGGCCCACCTCGCAGAAGCCGGGCCACCTTGACGTCGAAGGGCGTGGCACCTCCGGACACCCAGAGATCGATGGATGGAAAGGGAGCCGCATGGGACGGGCCACCGAGCGCCGCCGCACCCTCCGTATCCGGGATGGCGTGGTGTCCACCCGCCCCGACACCCTGGTCGCCGAGGAGCCGCTGGAGATACGGCTCAACGGCAAACCACTGGCGATCACCATGCGCACCCCGGGGGATGACTTCGCTCTCGCGACGGGATTCCTCGTCAGCGAGGGAGTGATCGGCACCGCGGAGGAATTGCGTTCCATCACCTACTGCGCAGGTGCAACCGCGGACGGTGTGAATACGTACAACGTCGTAGATGTACGGCTCGCACCCGGCGTCACCGTTCCGGACATCAGTCTGGAACGGCATGTGTACACCACCTCATCCTGCGGCCTGTGCGGAAAGGCGAGCCTCGATGCCGTCAGGACGTCCACCCGATTCCCGATCGCCGACACTCCCCCGGTCCGTGTCACGCCCGCGCTGCTCGCCGCACTCCCCGACCGTTTGCGCGCGGCGCAGCGGGTCTTCGACCGGACCGGGGGGCTGCACGCCGCCGCACTGTTCTCCGAATCGGGCGAACTGCTCGACCTGCGTGAGGACGTGGGTCGCCACAACGCCGTCGACAAACTGATCGGCCGGGCCGTGCAGCAGGGCGGCCTGCCTCTGTCACGGGCCGTCCTCCTGGTGTCGGGGCGCGCTTCGTTCGAGTTGGCGCAGAAGGCCGTGATGGCCGGAATCCCCGTGCTCGCCGCGGTGTCCGCGCCCTCGTCGCTGGCGGTCGATCTGGCGTCCGAGTCGGGGTTGACGCTCGTCGGGTTCCTGCGCGGCAGCTCGATGAACGTCTACGCGGGGGAAGGCCGCATCGCCTTCGAGAGCGAGGACTGAACAAGTGGCTCTGGAGGAGTCGATGGACATGTTCGTTGCCGCGCGTCGGGGGGATGCGACGGCGTTGCGATCCGTCCTGGACACCGGTGCCGATGTGACCGCGCTCGACGGGGCGGGTTGGAGCGCCCTGCACCGGGCCGCCATGGCCACGGGCGAGGCCCCCGTCGCGGCCACCGAGACCCTTGCGGTCCTCCTGGCCCATGGGGCTCCTGTCGAGCAACTGAGCCGGGACGGACGCACGGCCCTGTACTTGGCCGCCGAGTTCTCCGCGACACCCGAACCGGTCGCGCTGCTCCTCGCACACGGTGCGGATCCCGACGTCCGGGACAGCCACGGCAACCACATCACGGTCAACGCCGCCGAGGAAGTCATCGGGCTCATCGAGGTCGCGATGGGTGGAGGGCCGGCGAGAACACCGGTGCCAGGGTCGACGAAGGCATCGACGACGGACCCGCAACCGACGGGGAGTTGGTCCAGATCCGATTGGCGCGGGGCGAAGAAACGCATCGCGCGGGTGTTCGCCGAGTTGAACACCGACGGATTCATCGCCCTTCCCGGTACGGGCACCACCCAGTCCGATGCCTTCTCCGACTGTCGCGACGAGTTCCACGCCCGAGGTGCTGACCTCGACGCCCTGGTGGGGTTCTGCTTCACCACCCGACAGGACACCCGGCGCGCCCGGGCCACGGGGCAGTTGCACCTCGCCTTCTGGGGAGCGCCCGAGGGGACCGCGGCAGAGATGGAACGCGCGGGAACGCGGGTGGTGGCGGCCTTTCGCCGGGCGGGGTTCACCGTGCTGTGGGACGGCTCGGGTGACAGTCGTCCCTGCGTCGATCTGACCCGCTGATCGAGCCGTCCCGACTGCGCCGCCGGCCCACGGAGTGTCCGTGCGGTCGCTGCGCGCCGGGATCGGGTGCGGGGGTCGCGGAACAGGCATCCTCCCTGCGGGACGTACGCCCCGCCACGCGTGATCAGGGGACAGCGAGCGGGTCGGTGTCTACGCTGAGAGCGGCATCACCGGAGGGGGACCCATGACGCCACGCGCCCTGCCATCTCTGCCGCAGTACCGTGAGGACGCCGTCACACGGCAACTGTGCGCACACACCCATCTCGACGAACGCTTCGCCCAGGAGGTGCTGGACGAGTTCACCGCGGACCGGTTGAAGGCGATCGGCTTACCCCTGGGCATCAATCTCGTCGCCCTGGTGCGTCACGCGAGCGCCGCGCAGCTGCGCAGGAGACGGCGGGACGCCCAACTGTTGTTCGTGCTCCTGGCCCTGATCGGGACGTTGATCGGCGCGCTGGTCTCGTTGACGAACGGCGCCCAGCAGACCGCCGCCGTACTGGCGGCGAGTGCCGGCCTGGCCCTGCTGACCGCGGCGGTCCTGGTCCACCGCGCACTCCACCTGGCCTGGCGCGCCGCCCGGGACGCCTACCGCGGCAAGGACCGGCCGCAGGATCTCGCTCCCGGCGTGGAACCGGAGGTTGAGGATCGCCTCCGTGCCCTGCGCAGGGCGAACGTCGTCCCGTACGACGCACAGGCCGAGGCCGACAACCCCTTCGTCGGCAGTGGGGTGCGGATCAAGGAGGACGTGTGGCCGAGCATTGACGTGGGTCGGCCCGATGACGCCCCGGGTGGTGGAAAGCTTCCCATCCTGCCCTTCGACACCGTGGACCTGCACGCCTACATGGCCCGTGAGATGGGTGGCATAGCGGGCCTGAGCGGGCTGCGGGCGCGCAATCGGCTGTACGTGCGGGGCCTGCACGTACGGGCGTTGGGTGCCGATCTGCTGCCGGACCCGCTCGGTCGTCCGCTGCCGAGGATCGACGAGCGGTTGGTCCAGTCCGGTGTGCTCCAGGAGGGCGGCGGGATGCGGACCTATCTCAGCCTCGAAGTGGTGGGCTCCGGCGGGAAGTTCGTGGTGTCGATGCATCTACGGGCCCGTCGTACGCTGGACCGGTTGTCCTGGCAGGTGGCGGCCTATGTGCTTCCGCCCGTCCAGCTGCGGTTCGAACACGTCGCCTACATCCCCCTCGGTGGCTTCGAGGAGTGGTGGGAGTTGGTCAAGGCGACGACCAAGAGCCTGCGCTGGATGTTGTTCAGCTCGGGGGGCCGGATCCAACGCCGCGCGTCGGCGCAGTCGCAGCGGAACAAGCGGCTGCGCAAGATCCGTCGGGAGATCTCCAAACACCACGTCGTGTACGACTACGGAGCGACGGACAGCCTGCGGGAGCGTGCCGCCCGGCCGGTGGACGAGATGGACTTCGACGAGCGGATGGACGCCCTGGACGTGTTGCAACGGCTCCAGCAGGGTGTGTTGGTGGCCACGGAGAAGTTCCTGAAGAATCACAACATCGACACCAGTGACTTCGTCCGGGCCCAGAAGGTGATCAACAACCAGACGTACAACATCGGCAGTGTGCAGGGCGGGCAGAACCAGTTCGGCAACTACGGCACCAACAACGCCCAGCAGGGCGGCGGTCCCGGGCAACCGGCGGGTCAGGCTCCGGCGTCCCCTGCGGGTGGCGCCACGACGACATAGCTACGCATCACTTCGGGGAGAGCGATGAACACGTACAACATCGGCAGTGTCAGTGGTGGACAGAACCAGTTCGGTGACCACGGGGTGAACGTGGACGGCCAGGGACGGGTGCAGATCAACCACGGTGCCTCGGCGGCGGAGGCCGTACGGCTCGCCGCTGAGTTGGTGGAACAGTTGCGGAGGGAGCAGCCCGGGCTCGTCGGCGACGCGGAGTTGTTGCAGGGCGAGATCGTCAGCGCACAGCAGGAGGGCCGTGCGGTCGACCAGGGGCGGGTGCGCCGCTGGTTGGACGCGATCCAGGCCGGTGCCGGGGCGGGCGGAGCAGCGCTGGCCCTGGCCCAGGCACTGGGTGGTGCGATCGGGCTCTAGACCGGGCCTCAGGGGCGTGGTGCCGGCCGGGCCACGCCCGTCGGAACGTTGCGCGGGGGCAGCCGTAGCTTTCGTGCCGCCATGGGCACCGCCGGGTGCCGGACTCCTGGTCTCGGGAGACCGGCACCGCGGTGCTGTCAGTCCGCGCTGACCACGGCCCGGGCCGAGCTCCCGAGCTGGATCTCCAGCCCGGCTCTGAGGGGCACGCTCTGCCCTGGCGCCACCTGTTGGGTGGTGCCGTCCGACTTTCGGGTGGTCCAGGTCTCCCGCGAGCGGTTGGTGAGACCGTACTTGCCGGGCTTCTGGGGATGTTCCACCAGCTCCGCCACCACGGAATCCGCGTCGTAGCGATGGCGTGTCGGCTCGGCGTGCAGATGGTGGTCGTACACCCGGGCCGCCCGGCGCAGTCGGAGGTTCCGTTCGACCCTGGGGCGTTGGGTGGTGACGACGAGCCGCGGGGGCAGCATCAGGACGCGGTTGCAGGACCAGCAGATGCCCGGGGTCGAGGTTCGTGGTTCCGTCATGTTCTGTCGTCCGCAGCCCGCGCAGACCACGATGGTGTCACGCACCTCGCTCAGGGCGTGGCGCCACTGGGTCTCGCGGACCCTGCGCATGCCGTCGTGAAGGCCGTCGGTGAAGTTCTGCGTGAAGAGCTTCTGGAGGACGGGCGGCGCCACCGCCCAGGTCGCGAGGACGGTGCCGTGTTCGACGGGGTCGGGCCGGTTGTCGTCGCTGACCGGGTCGAAGATGAACATGGGGCGTTTTCCGTAGAGCCGCCGTTCCGCAGCCTCGTCGAGACAGCGAATCTCCAACTCGGCGCGCCCTTTCAGCGGATGGTGGTTCATCAGCAGCATGAAGAGCAGGACGGACAGGGAGTGGAGGTCGGTCTGGGTGCCGGGGACGGCTCCCTGGTCGCCGCGCACCAGCTCGGGTGCCATGAATTCCATGGTTCCCGAGATGCCGGTGCTGTCGCCCTCGCTCACGGCGTTGTCGTTGTCGCAGACGAGGACATCGCCGTTGTCGGGGTCGAAGAAGATGTTGCCCCAGGAGATGTCCCGGTAGGCGATGCCACGGGAGTGCAGTGCCTGGTACGCCTCGACCATCTGGAGTCCGGCGGTGATCAGGGCCAGTGGGTTGGTCTTGAGCTGGCGGCGAAAGAGTGCGGGCAGTCCCTTGAACCGGTCGGGCCGAATGTCCATGAGGTAGCCGAATCCACCGTGCCTGCCGCCGGTGACGAAGGTCTGCGGCCAGAGGAACCGGTCGTCCTCGAAGTCACGACCGACCAGGCCCTCGACGATGGTTCGCTGCTCGGGAGTGGCGCACGCCGGGTAGTACCACTTGAGGGCCTTGTCGCCGGCACGGGTCTTGACCCGGTAGACCTCGCCTTGGCCGCCGGCGCCCAGCATATCGGCGACGGACACCTCCTCCCCGGTGTCCGTGGTGAGCTTGGCTCCGCTGTCGAGCATCCCGGACATCAGTCCTCCGTTTCCTTGCGTGCAGGGGTGGACCGCTGCAACGAGGCGACGACCGCGGTGGTGTCGTCGCCCGAGTAACTTCCGGCCCGGGCGAGCCACCCGGGTAGTGCGTCACCGACCGGATCCAGCCCCTCGTCGTCGATGCGCTGATCGAGCTCCCGTACGAAGCGGATGAAGCCTTCACGGGCGGCGAAGCTGTTGGAGAGGCCGTCGGTGGAGAGGGTCACCAGCCTCGGCCGACGTGCGGGATCGCTGATGGGTGCCCAATGGACACGTACGAGGTCCCATGCCTGTCTGCTGCACATCGACTCGGTCTCGTCGCCGAGTTCGAGCTGTTGCGGTGTCAGGGGCGAGGCGACCGTGCCGTCCGGGTGGACCACCATCAGGTCGCCGTCGCCGAGCTGCCAGGCCACGAAGAGCTCCTCGGTGAGGATCGCACCGATGAGCGTGGTGCCGTACGCGCGCAGCAGTGCGGGGCCGGTGCGCGGTGTTTCGCCCGCGACCGGGGTGTGCCGGTCGCCGACCCATGCCTGCCAGGTGCGTACCAGCTCCCGGGGCATGCGGTCGTGGGCGTCCGCCCAGAGTCTGCGCAGCCCCGGGCCGCTGCCCTCCCCTGCGCCCTTGGCCCGGGCGGCGAACTCGGTGGCACAGAGGGTGAAGACGTCCACGGCGTACCGTGCGCCGAGGTGGCTCAGCGGGTGGGCGGCGGAGCCGTGGCCGTCGGCGACTGCCATCACCAAGGCTCCGTCGGGGGTGTACTGGGCGTCCCACCAGTCCTGGTTGAGCGCCTTCGCCGGCCCCTGCACACTTCCGTGCCGCAGGGCCCAGGGCCGTGCTGGTTCATCTGGGTTGGGCACGCTCACCACACATCGTCGTCATCGTCGTCGTCCAGTGCGGGGGGAGCGTAGGCAGGGGCGAGTTGCTTGGCTCCGGGGGTGGCTCCCGCCACGGGCTGTGACGCGGCCTTGACGGCTGCCGTGGACGCCCAGCGGATGGCGGCGGCAAGTTGTTTCGGGTTGTTGGCGTCGAGGACCTGGAGTTCGGGGTTGGCGAGGAACTCCTGGAGGACGCTGCGGTCGGCGTCGGCGCCGATGCCGATCGCGACCCGTACGGCCTTCTTGCCCCAGGGCGTGGCGTCGATGGCGCGCAGTCCTTCGCGCCACTCGTCGAGGGGTTGTCCGTCCGAGACGAGTGCGAGCACGGGCTTGAGGGCCCGCTGCGGCATGGGCGGGGTTTCGAGTTCCCGGGCGACGGCGTAGAGCGCATCGCCGAGGTTGGTGCCGCCGTCGACCTGGACGTCCTGCCAGGTGAAGCTCTCCACCGGGGTGGGGGTGGCGATGTGCCACTGTGCCGTGGAGGAGAACGTCAGTACGCGCAGCAGTAGTTGGGCTGCTGGATTGTCGTGCGCGACGGACCGCATCTCCGGGATGGCCTCGCGGATGGCGTAGTTGAGCTGCCCGATCTTCTCACCCATCATCGAGTACGAGACGTCGAGAATCCAGATGAAATGGACCGGACGGTTCTCCATCGGGCCGCCGGGAATGTCACTCACTCCGTGTCCTCCTGTTCGCTGCCGTGGTGCGGGTTCGCCCTCATCGGGGCAGTACCCGGTTCAGCAGCAGTCCTGCGGTCAACAGAACGCCTGTTGTCACCAGGGCGGTGGCCGTGATGAAGAGGCCGAGTACGACCCGTCTGGCGCGTGCCGTGTGTTCGGGCAGGTAACTCATGCTGGACTCCCCCGAGTTCTGCTGTCGGTATGGACCCTAAGGCCGGTGGGACCCCGGGTGATGCCGGACGAGGATGTTGGTCCGCCCAGAGAGTGGGGCGTACGACCGCGGTGTGTGCCGGCGCACGCTGGGGGCGTACCCCGACGGGCGCGCGGGGGTGCTTTGCCGGTGCCTCGGTCCGGTGTGTGCCGCGCCCGTGCGTGCCGGGTGTCGTGCGCCGAGCGGGGCACACGGGACCGTACTGGTGCGTTGAACTGCACGGATGCCTCGGTATGCACCGCCGTGTTGTGCCGTTGGTGTGGATGGTTCCTACGGTCAGCGCGGGTACTGCGGCCGTTGCTGCCCATGCGCTCTTGGGGCTTGCCTTCACCGTTTGGCCGCCTCGCTGGTGAGGAGGGGCTTCACGGGGAGCCCGGTGCGGGAGAGGAGCCAGAGGACGGGTTCGGCGGCTCGTCTGCTCTCGCCGTCGAGCGCGCCGGCTCCGGTGGCGGCGTGTGCGCTGACGGCCCAGTAGCGGGTGGCGCCGAAGTCATGGCTGAGGCTCTGCACGAGGTCGCCCAGTCCGATCGCGCCGAGCCAGTCGTCGATCCTGGCGCCCGGGATGGGCAGCGAGGTCAGTTGGTCGAGGACATCGCGTTTGGTGACGACGGTGGCCACGGGCGTCTTGGCGCGCCGGCCCGACAGGGCGGAGAACTCACCGGCGAGGCGGTCATACGTGTCCTTGGGGCCTTCGGGTGAGGGGCGGGCGCCGCCGGCCTTCTGGGTGTCGGCGTCGCCGAGTTCGCGGCGTACTTCCGGTTCGGCGAGGACGTCCGCGACGAGCACCACTCCGTCGGCGTGTGCGAGGTACTGCTGCTCCCGCACGACGACCGAGTCCTGGAAGGTCTCCCCCATCGGGTCGTACAGATAGAGCAGTCGACGGGTGCGTCCACGGGTGATCTGGAGCATCATCGCCCGCGGCTGCTGGGTCGCGGTGCGGTGCACCCAGCCGTCCTGGTTCAACTGGCCCTTGAGACGGCGCAGTTCGCTGCGGTCCTCGTCGGTGGCGTAGGTGACGGTGATCTGGCCACGGTCCGACCAGGAGCGCAGTCCGGCGAACATCGCGGTCATCAGCATGGTCTTGCCGGAGGAGGTGCCGCCCACGATGGGGATGTGGACGATGCGGGTCGTGCCCAGCAACCGGGGCAGCGCAAGGCTGCAGTGCGGGCAGGACGCGGCGATCGTGTGGCGGCCGAGCAGCAGGCTGGTCCGCAGCCGCTCCCCGCAGACGCAGACGCGGCGGAAGATCCCGAGGCGGCCGGCGCGCAGCCGGCGGTGGACGGCCGGGCACCCGGGGCAGTGGTAGACGGGAAGGTCGATGGGTTGGTAGCAGCCGGGGTAGGGGCACTTCATCCGGACCCGCCGGCCCCACTGGCTCATCCGGTCCAGGGTGCGCAGGGTGAGGGCCGCGGCGGCCAGGAACACGCCCACCAGCCCCAACAACAGGGCGAAGACCAGGGTGATCAGAAGCAGCAGGACAGCCGCGGCCGAGGTTCCGATGAGGGCTCCCACACCGTAGCCGGGGCCGGTGAGGACCAGCACGGTGGCGGCGACGGCGCCCTCGGACGGTCGGCCGGAGCGGCGACCGACGGGAGTGGAGGGACGTCTGCCGCACAGGAGGTTGCGGGCATTGGTGCCGAGCCAGCGGCTGATCAGCAGTTGCCGAAGGGTCGTACCGGCGGCCCTGACCCAACTGAGCGCGTCCACGCGGAGTTGGTGTGTCCAGTACGAGGAGTGCGCGGGGTCGGTGGTGGCGGTCGGCACGGCACGGGGATCGTGCGCGCCGCTCTTGAGCGGGCCGATGCGTCGCCCGACGGCGCCGATGGTCCTGATGCTGACGACGGGCAGGGTGTACAGGGTGATGCAGAGGGCGACGATGCCGCTGTACCCGGCCACGACCAGTGCGGGGTAGAGGATCCAGGGGTTCACCGAAGGCGCTCCTCACCGGGTGGGATGGTGCCGGTTCCTGGCTGGTCGGCGGCCTTGCGGCCCAGCAGACGACCGCCGAAGCGGGCGATGCGGCCCGGTCGGCTCCAATCGCGGAAGTCGGCCGCCCAACGGCCCCCGGGCCGTTCCAGTTCGCTCGTGATCTGGGCGATGGTCTCGGGGGGCAGCTTCCGCACGATCGGCCGCAGCACGTCGGAGAGCAGCGCGGTGCGAGTGCTCTCCCAGGCGGGGTTGAGGCTGCGTCCGCTGGACCAGTGGATGTAGCAGGAGGCGAGGTAGGTGGGTGAGACGCGCAGCCGGTCGCGGATGGTGTCACTGGTGGCGACGGCCTGGTAGGCGGCCAGGAGTGCGGGTTGCTCGGAGCGGGCGAGCTGTTCGAGTTCCCCTGGGTGCGGTCGGCTGGAGAGGAGCCGTTCGGCGATGACGGTGCCGACACGGCGGGCGATGGACTCCTCCACGGGGTCAGCGGTGCGGCAGAGGGTGACGGCCTGCTCGGTGAACCCGGGCGGGGCAGTGTCGTCGACGATTCGACCGGCGAGGGCGAGGAGGGAGAGGGCGCTGCGGGTGCGGGCCTCGATGGGGCGGACGGCGTAGTACAGGAGGTCGGCGGCCAGTTGTGGGGCGTCGACGTCGTCTGCGGGTGCGCTGAGTGCGGCGCGGGTGGCGAGCTCGGCGATCCCGGAGGGCTCCAGCCGGTCGGGCGGGAGTTCATTGACGAGGAGCCGGGCGTGGCCCGTGGTGAGGATGCGGTTGCCCCAGACCAGCCGGTGCGCGGTGCGCAGGATGGCGGGGTGGCCGCGGTGCTCGGGCCCGGCTTCGGCGACCAGGGTGTGGAAGACCCGGACCGGGTCGTCGCCCTTCTGCCAGTGCATGGCGCCCATCCGGAGATGGGGGGTGGCGGTGAGGTCGGCATCGGGCAGGGCCGCTCGCACGACGGCGGCGAGTGCGGCGGGGTCACCGGTTTCGGCTGCCCGGTCCAGTGCAGTGAGGACGGCGGCCCGGACGCCGGGGTGGCGGCTGAGTGCCGCGGTGACGGCGGCCGGGTCGTCTGCCGGGAGGGCGCCCGGGTCGGTGGCACCTTCCGGACCGGGGTGGCTCGTACCGTCCGCGAGGTCACTGGCACGGGGTGGTGTGGGGCGCGCGCCGGGGCCGAGTTGGGTGAGGAGGGCGGTCGTGGCCCGTTCGGCGAGCACCGGGAGGGCTTCGGTGGTCGGGACGGCGAGGGCGTCGGCGAGGGCGAGGAGGGCGAGCACCAGCTCCAGCGGGTGGCCGGCGAGGTCGGCCAGGGCGGCGCGGAGGTCGTCCCGGAGCACACCTACAGCGGGATGTCCGGTGATCCGGGCGAACTGTGCGGACAGGGGTCTGAGCGCGAGCCATTCGGCGCTCGTCCGACCGCCGTCCCCTTCCGCGATGGTGACCAGCAACGGGCCCCAGAAGTCTGCGTCCTCGCCCTGTCCGTGGCGATGCGCCCAACGGGCGGCGGCGGCCCGGCTCATGGAGTCCAGCGCCACGCATTCGGCCGCGGCGACCGCTGCGAGCCGGGCGTGGTCGAAGGGGCCGTCGGCGGCGCGTTCGACGGGCAGTGCGGCTGCGGAGGCGAAGAGTTGGGGCAGTCCGGCCCGCCAGATGCGGGCGGCGACCGCGGCCCAGGGATCGTCGACAGTGGCCGGCGGCTGCGGGGACGAGATGTCGTACACGCGGTACCGGTGATCGTTGCCGATGGTGTGCCCCGAGCCGGGTTCCGGGCGGATGCCGATGATCTGCTGGGTGGCCTGGAGGGGGCGGCGGGTGTACGAGGTGAAGGTGAGCGTGGTCACGAGCTCCCGTGGGAGCACCGCACTGGCCAGGGCGACCCACTGCATGACGTCGTGGGGTTCGGCCTCGGCCAGGATGAGCTGGGGGGCGTCGGGGACGGTGAGCAGGGTGCGTACGTCGGCGAGGAAGGCGGGCAGCCGGTCGGCCCGGGACACGGCGAACGCGGTCAGTCCGGTGCGATCGAGGTGTTGCCCCGGGCGCAGTTCGGGTAGTGGGTCGGGCCGGCCGGTCGCGGGAGTCGCCGACGCCCAGGACGGGGAGTGCCACAGTTCCACCGGAAGCCGGCCCCCGGGAACGGGGGCGCCGCTGGGGAGCCAGACGGCGTGGGCGTGGAAGTTGCCGTAGCGCCCGCTGTAGTCGGCGCCGGTGTAGACGCTGTGGCACAGCAGCCGGCTGCCGTCGGAGAGGGTGCTGTGGGTGAACGCCGTCGGGAAGGAGGCGAGTTCGCCGGCGCTCGGCCGGCTGGGGGCATCGGGCGGCGGTTCGTAGCCGACGAGCTGTTCGATCTCGCGGAGCAGGTTGGCGGGCACGGTGTCGCTCACGGCGGTGAACCGGAAGCCTGAGCCGTCGGGGCCGGGGGCGGCCGATGTGTAGTGCAGTTGGGGCAGGATTCCGGGCCGGTTCATGCGCCGCCTCCCTTGGACTTGCGCACGGTGAGCAGCCCGCGCCGGGCGAGCAGCCACAGCAGGGGGTCTTCGACGCGGACGGGTTGGGGACCGCTGGTGGGTACGTCCGCGGGTGCGGTGGCGGGGGGCGAGGCGCCGAGTGAGGAGAGGCCGAAGTAGGAGACGTCGGCGAAGTCACGATCGAGCCTGCGGTGCAGTTCGCCGCCGTCCCAGCCGTCGAGGAGGGACCGCACCTCCTCGTGGACGGCGACCCGTCCTGTGTCGTCGAAGACCCCGCCGTCGTGGCGTGCGTTGTTCAGCAGGGGCGACTGTGGCTGGAGGATCGGCCGGAGCATGTCCGTCTTGGTGACTGCCACGGCCAGCGGGGTGCTCACCTTGCCCCGGGTGCCCCGTCTGCCGTGACCGCGCAGCTGTCCCGCGATGTCGGCGGCTATCTGCTGGGGGGACGTTTCGATCGGCGGAAGCGGAGGTCCGTAGCCCGGGGGGAGTTCCTGCCGTACGGAGGGGAGCTGGAGAGGGTCGACGAGCAGGATGATGCCGTCGGCAGCGGCGAGGTAGTCGGTGTACCGGTCCATGGCGGCGGCGTCCCCGAGGTCCTCTCCCGCGGCGTCGAAGAAGACGAGTGCGGTGTGTCTGCTGCCGTCCCCGAACCGTGAGGTGCTGGGCAGGCTCAGCCGGTAGAGCAGCGGGTCGTTGAAGCCGAGTGCGGCGGGACGGGTCGCCCCCGGCAGGTGCAGCCGGTCGTAGAGTTCGGCGGCCATCTCCTTGTCCCGTCGCTGGGTGTCGCTGCCCATGGCGGCGAGCGCCCCCTTGTAGACCCGGCCGACGCGGTGGCGGAGTTCATTGACGAGGACTGCGACGTAGGTGGACTTGCCGGTGGCCTTGGCTCCGACCAGGGCGATGATGCGGCTGTCCTGGTCGCAGTAGTCGCTCGGCAGGTCACTGTGGCACGACACGCACACCCTGACGGGGGTGAGCACTCCGCAGTCGGGGCAGGCGGCCCTGCTGCGGACCGGGCCGAGTGCGCGCCGACTGTCGAAGACGGGGCCTCGCATCCGGGCCTGCGGGCCGATCGCATTGCCCTTGAACTCCGCCCAGGTGTCGTCCCGTTGGGGCGTGCAGGGCTGCCGCCCGCCGCGCAGACCCGTACGGGTCATCAGACAGCGGTAGCGGAGTCGGGAGGCTGCTCCACGAGCGAAGCAGTAGGGACAGATGACCGTTGTCACGTCAGCGCACCACCAGGCGTTCGTGCGGGGGTTCTTTCAATCGCGTGCTGTCCGCGTGCGGCCCCAGGAGGAACGCGCGGAGGGTGTACGGGGCGCTCTCGCCCGTTGCGGCCAGGTCTATCTCTCGCTGGACGGGGTCGCCGTCACCGATCTCCACCCCGCTGAGCCGCAGCACGGTGACGCCGTCGGCGGGGTTGCGGGGGCGGGGCGGGGGGAGCTTCTTCGTTCCGCCGGCACGGGCGACCAGCACGAACTCGGGCAGGTCACTCTCGCTCGGATCGCTCCGGTTGGGGTACTCGGCGCGCAGCACGACTCGGCGTCGGCTGCCGGCGCGCCAACCGGGTTTGACCAGTTCGTAGGAGATGGCCCGGTAGGGAGGGAGCTCGACGGTGGCGCCGGCTCCCGCGGGGATCACCACATCGGCGTCGGCGAGCACGACCGCTTCGGCCCGAAAACGGACCGCCGCGGTGCCGACATCCAGCCGTAGACCGCCCCTGGTCAGATACGCCGACTTGGTGACGATCTGCTGGTGCTGGTGCCCGTACTGCTCCCAGCTGACCTGCACCCGGGCCGCGTCACCGGGCCAGTCGAAGGCCAGATGGACCTGGTCGGGTGCCTCCCGCAGGACGGTCAGCCGTTCGACGGGCGCGGGTAGTTCCAGTTGGATCGAGGGACCGATGCGGGCCCGTCCGTCGAGGACGCTCACCGCCGTCAGCCGGGCGCGGGTGCCGCGCGGCGGACGGAGTTCCGTACTTCCGCGTGCGGCGGGGGCCGAGGCGACGATGCGGTGCGGGGGCAGCTCGTCGAGGAGGAGATCGGTGCCTTCGGCGGGGGTGCGGGACGGCAGGTCCAGCAGTCGGACCTCACTTCCCCGACCGCCGCTCCAGACGGCGTTGACCGAGCCGCAGTCCCCCGCCGGTGTGGCATCGAGGGAAGTGATCGGATCGGGCCAGGGGTGGACCGTCGCCGACACGGTGATGCCGGGAGACAGGCCGTCTTCGCCGCTCGCCGTGCGGTAGTGGCAGCAGATCGTGTACTGGTAGTCGCCGGGGACGAGGTCCCTGTCGGTGAACCCGTCGAGCGTCGACGCCACGGGGTGTCCGCCGGGGTGGCGCGCCACGATGATGTCGCTGGCACCGGGCGGTGGTTGCCACGCGGCGGTGATGCGGGCGCGGGCGTCGGTGATGTGCGGCTGGCCGACGTCAGGCGCGAAGAGCAGGGGCGCGCTGTGCAGGGGCAGTTCCCGGACGCGCGGGTCCGCAGGGCCTTCGAGGGGCAGGACCGCGTAGTGGACCCGCTCACCGAGTGGGGCCGTGTCATCGGTGAACGCGGTCGCGTCGAGGGTCGGGACCAAGACGGTCCAGCGGCGGGAACTGGCGCGCACCAGTCGGTAGGGGCCGGTGGTGTGGCCGGACCACTCCAGGTCGATGGCGTCGGGCCGGATCCGGGCCCGGATCCGCGGGCCGTCGTGCGGGGTGCGTAACAACGCGGTGACGGGGGCGTTCTCGTCGACGGCGGTACGGGCGGCACGAAGCCGCAGCGCGCCGGCGTCGGCCAGTCGTCCGGTGCGCTCCAGCCGGTCGGCTTCGGTGAGGGAGGCGAGGGCCGCCGCTCGGCGCTGGGTGATCTTCCGGATGAGGGCGTCCAGCCGTTGGTCGCCGCCGGTGTCGCCGATCCGCGTCGCATGGGTGTGCGCACGGCGCAGTTCTCCGAGGTGCCAGGCGTCCACGATGTGCTCGGCGGCTTCGCGTCCTTCGACGGTGAGTCGCGGGCGTTGACGGACGGCGAAGGCGAGGGCCTCGCATTCGTCCGGGTCGACTCCGAACTCGCGGGCGGCTTCCGGACCACAGCCGCGGGGGTGTTGTTGCAGGAGGACGGTCAACTCGTAGAGGACGATGCGGCGCAGTGCCATGGGGTCCGCGGCCAGGGCCTGGTCATAGCGGGCGAACAGTGCGGTGACGGCGGAGCGGTCGATGCCGGGGAGGGCGTGCCAGACGTCCCGGCTCTCGTTGAGGGTGCGGCGGTTCACGGCGCGCCAGTGGCGACCCCGTTCGGGCCGGTGGAGGCCGTCGAGCACGCGAAAGCGGCGGGAGTCGACGGGCGTGTCGGGAAAGAGCGCGTCCGCGGCATGACGGAGTTTCAGCCTTCGCTGATGACCCTGGAGTTCGTCGACCCGGGGGACGAGGGGGGCGGCGGGCAGCGCTGGGACGGCTGCGGGCAAGCCCAGCAGGTGCCCGAAGTGCTGCGGCATCAGTCCCGTCCCCCACGTCACGATCCGTGCCCATATCTCAGCAGATCGCGATCAACGGCGGTAGCCGTTTGTCGAAGCATTCGCGTGTCGGTTTCGCCGCGGGCGGGGCCGTCGCCGGGGACGGGAGCGGGCGAGTGCGTCCAGCTGCCCGGACGGGTCGCGGGAAGCGGGAATTCCACGTCACACCTGTTGCAGGGTTGGAAGTTGGGGCGGATGTTGCGGCGGAGTCCGTCGGGCCAGGAGAGGTGGTCATCGACTCGGACGTGGGTCGCGAAGCAATGGGTGGGAGGCAAGCGATCGCATCTGATTGCCCGCTATGGGCTTCCGTCCACTGCGCCCTCCGTCAAAGTTCGTAAAGCGGTCTCCACGGATCGGTAAAGCCGCGGTCACGCCGCGGTACAGATTCCGTGGAGTTTTCGGACACTCACACTTACTGAAGAGTCAGAAGTACCCGCCCAACGACCGACGTATGATCGTTTCTTTGTTTCTGACCTGCACTGATGGATTTTCCGCATGATTTCCCAGCAGCGGCCATCCCGACCGGAAGGTGGGGTACGGTCGCGGCGCTGTGCGGAGCACCACAAGGAGCAGGCCCTTGCGCGAGTTCACTGTCCCGCCATTGGACACATCGCCCCTGGTCGGTGGAGTGGCCGATGCCGTTTTCGACCGCGCCCGGGACGATCCCGGTCACATCGCCCTGGGGCGCAAGGACGCGGACGGCATCTGGCGCGACATCAGTTCCGGCCAGTTCCGGGACGAGGTGCTCTCGCTGGCCAAGGGGCTCATCTCCCAGGGAGTGCGCTTCGGCGATCGCGTGGCGCTGATGGCACGTACGCGGTACGAGTGGACGCTGTTCGACTTCGCGATCTGGACGGTCGGGGCCCAGTCGGTCCCCATCTACCCCACCTCGTCCACGGAACAGGTCCTGTGGATACTGCACCACGCCGAAGTCTCGGCCTGCCTGGTCGAGCACGAGGACCATGCGATGACGGTCGGATCGGTCATCGGACGGCTGCCGCTCCTGAAGCGGCTGTGGCAACTCGACACCGGTGCGGTGGGCCACCTGGTCGCAGCGGGCGCGCACATCGACGACGAGGTGGTGCACCGGCACCGGCGGGCGGTGACCCCCGACTCCACGGCCACCGTGATCTACACATCCGGCACCACCGGAAGGCCCCGTGGCTGTGTCATCACGCACGCCAATCTGATGTTCGAAGCGGACACCCTGGCGGCCCGCTGGGCTCCGCTGTTCCGCACCCGCCCGAACAGTTCGCCGGCCACCCTCCTCTTCCTTCCCCTGGCCCATGTCTTCGGCCGGATGGTCGAGGTCGCCGCGATCCGCAGCGGAGTACGGTTCGGACACCAACCGACCCTCCATGAAGTCGAGTTGCTCCCGGAGCTACGGACCTTCAGGCCGACGTTCCTCCTGGCCGTGCCGTACGTCTTCGAGAAGATCTTCCACACCGCACGGCGCAGGGCGGAGGCAGAAGGGCGGATCGGCCCGTTCGACCGGGCCGTCGACGTCGCCGTGCGCTACGCCGAGGCCATGGAGCACCGCGCCTTCGGACTCGGCCCCGGACCGTCCGCGTCACTGCGGATGCAACACCAGTTCTTCGACAAGGCCGTGTACACCAAACTGCGCGAGGTGATGGGCGGCCGGGTGCGCCACGCCATGTCCGGAGGCTCGGGCATGGAGCGGCGACTCGGGCTCTTCTTCGCGGGTGCGGGCGTACAGGTCTACGAGGGCTACGGGCTCACGGAGTCGACAGCGGCGGCGACGGTGAACCCACCGGAGCGCCCCCGCTACGGCACGGTGGGACAGCCCGTCCCGGGGACCACCGTCCACATAGCCAAGGACGGCGAGGTGTGGCTGCACGGACCCCATGTGTTCGCCGGCTACCTCAACGACCGCAAGGGCACCGATTCCGTACTGCGCGAGGGGTGGTTGGCCACCGGGGACCTCGGTTCCCTCGACGACGACGGCTATCTGACCATCACCGGGCGGAAGAAGGAGATGCTGGTGACCTCCAGTGGCAAGAGCGTGTCCCCGGTCGTACTGGAAGAACGGGTGCGGGCCCACCCGCTGGTCTCCCAGTGCCTCCTCGTCGGCAATGACCGCCCCTACATCGCGGCCCTGGTCACCCTGGACCAGGAAGCCGTGGAGCACTGGCTGACGATGCGACGCCGGAGCCCGCTCGGCCCGGCCGAGTCGGTGCGGGACCCGGAGTTGGAGGCGGAGATCCGCAGGGCAGTCGTCGCGGCCAACTCCCTGGTTTCGCAGGCGGAGGCGATCCGTACGTTCCGGATACTGGCCCAGCCCTTCAGCGAGGAACAGGGGTTGCTGACCCCGTCGCTCAAGCTGAGGCGCAGGGCGATCGAGGAGGCGTACACCGCGGAAGTAGCGGCGCTCTACCGTTGACGCCGGGGCACGCGCACCGCGGGCACCACGGCGACAGCGCCGCGTCGACCCGGCCGCCTGCCCCGCGTCGACCACCCCGGGTGCAGGCGTCCGGTCGACCTCCGCGGTGCACCGTGCCCCGGCGGCCCGGGGTCGCTGCCGGACTTGGGGGATGCGCCGACTGACGGCGCATCCGTTGAACTAGTGTTCTCGTCATGAGCTTGGGGGAACTGGTCGGGTTCGGCCGTTCAGCGGATGTGTTCGCGATCGACGACCGATGGGTGTTGCGTCGGTACCGGGACGGAGGCGACGCAACCGCCGAAGCACTCGTCATGCGCCATGTCGCCGAACACGGCTACCCGGTACCGGGTGTGCGGTCGTCCGAGGGCAACCACGGCCCCGAGGCCCAGGTGGTTTCGCACGCGACCCGCGGTGAACTCGTCCTCCAGCGACTGTCCGGACCCACCCTGCGCAAGGCGATGCGGCAGGCCGCCGTCTCCGCCGATCAGACGGGTGCCATGCTCGCCGATCTCCTGCACCGCCTCCACACGATTCCCGCCCGCGTCTCCACCGACCCTGAACACCGGGTGCTGCATCTGGATCTGCATCCGGACAATGTGATGCTCACCCCGAGCGGGCCGATGGTGATCGACTGGCGCAACACCGAGGAGGGGCACCCGGCGCTCGACTGGGCCATGACGGCGTTGATCCTGGCGCAGGTCGCCGTGGGCCCCACCGCCGAGGCCACACACGGTCGGGCCGTGCTCGTCTCCCTGCTCCAGCGGCACGACCCCCTGATCCATCTGGGGGGAGCCCACGCCGACTGCCTGGCCGAGGCCCGTACACGAAGGGCGGCCGATCCGAACATGGACGCCCTGGAGGTACGGGTCCTCGACGACGCCGCGGCGCTCGTGCGCGAGTTGGAGACCGAACTGCGCGAGTAGGAGGCGCGCCGGCCCCCACACACTCCACGGCGGTGGCGCCGGGCCCGGTGCAGGTGCGAGACGAGGAGCGGCGGGGCGCACTGCCACCCGCCGGTAGGAGCCTTCTCGATCTTGTGTCCGGAAGCATCCCCGTGTGGTGGAACGCATGGCTAGGCTGGGCGACGCCGGTCACCGTAGACCGACGGGCCCACCCCGCGTGCCATCCGGACGTCGCATGGGCCGGTCACGACGGCCGGCACGACGCACTGGAGCACAGGCTTGACGGGGGAGGTCACCGGATGACCGAGGTCAAGGTCGAGACCGTGGCGCTCGGTCGGATCAGCGACGGTACGAGGCCCACGCCCGCACCGGGCGAGCGCTCGGCGGAGGTGGAGAAGGTCATCGTCCAGGCGTCGCGAATCGCCCAGCGGTCGTTGGCACAGACGCCCGAAGAGGACGGCTGGCAGATCTCCGGCATGGAGGTCAGTTTCGGACTGACGCCGGCGGCCGAAGCGGGGGCGGTGGCCGGCGAGCCGCGTTTCGAGGTCACCCTGACCGTGGAGCGGGAACCGAACTCGCCCTGAGCCCGCACGGCTCACGGCTCACGGCTCACGGCTCACGGCTCACGGCTCACGGCTCACGGCTCACGGCTCACGGCTCACGGCAACCCGAACGGCAGCGAGCAGCCGAACGTCAACCGACGCGAGCGCAGCCGCACTCCGACCCATATGGATCACGGTGCTTCCCGAACCCCGGAGACCCATGAGTGACGGGCACACGCGGCCATCGCGCCCCACCACCACCCCCATCGAACGCTCGAACGAAAGCGAGATGCCTCCCCTTGGCCGTACCGTCGGTTGCAAGGGAATGCCCTCCCGAGAATGATCGTTCTTCCAGGGAGAATGGGAGAGCACCCACCGACGACGTAAGGATTCCCCCCTCGTGAGCAAGGTCCCCTCCATCACCCTCAACAACGGTGTCGCGATGCCCCAGCTCGGATTCGGAGTCTGGCAGGTGCCGGACGACGAGGCGGAGCAGGCGGTGACCACGGCCCTGGAGGCCGGATACCGCAGCATCGACACGGCGGCCGTCTATGAGAACGAAACCGGTACGGGCCGAGCGGTCGCCACCTCCGGACTGCCCCGCGAGGACCTCTTCATCACCACCAAGCTGTGGAACAGCGACCAGGGGTACGACTCCACCCTGCGCGCGTTCGACGCATCTCTGGACCGGTTGGGTCTGGACTACGCGGACCTGTATCTGATCCATTGGCCCATGCCGGCGCAGGACACCGCTGCGGACACCTACCGGGCCTTCGAGAAGATCCTTGCGGACGGCAGGGTCAAGGCGATCGGCGTCTCGAACTTCCTCCCGGAGCACCTTGAGCAGCTGTTCGACAAGACCTCCGTCGTCCCGGCCGTCAACCAGATCGAGCTCCACCCCCATCTCCAGCAGGAAGCCTCCCGGGAGTTCCACGCCCGGCACGGCATCGCGACCGAGGCTTGGTCACCGCTGGGACAGGGCAAGGGCCTGCTGGAGGTCCCGACGGTCGTGGCCGTGGCACACAAACACGACCGCACCCCGGCACAGGTGGTGCTGCGCTGGCACCTTCAGCTGGGCAATGTGGGGATCCCCAAGTCGGTGACGCCTTCCCGCATCCGGGAGAACCTCGATGTGTTCGGGTTCGAACTCGACGCGGACGACCTGGCCGCACTGAAGGCCCTCAACGAGGACCGGCGGCTGGGGCCGGACCCGGCGACCTTCAACGTCGCCTGAGACAGCGGTCGTTCACCTCGGCGACCCGGGCCGCCCGTCCTCCCATGCGGTCACGGGTCGCAACACCGCCCATATTCTCGTACAATTGTTCGATGTGAGTATCGGGTCGAGCGAGGAGTACATGACGTGAGCGGGGCCCTCTCGGCCGGCCGGTACCTGGTGCGCAACACCGGCAGTGGACTGCTCCTGGAGGTGTACCGCGGGGCGAAGGGCAGCGGCGCCGTGGTGCAGCAGGGCGCGGAGGACGGTTCCGTCGCCCAACAGTGGCAGATCGACCCCGTACCGAACGGCGGCGGTCTCTACCACTTCGTGAGCGTCGCCAGCGGCAAGCGGCTCGACGTGGCCAATGCCTCCACCGAGAACGGAGCCCGCGTCCAGCAGTGGCGCGCCAACAACTTCGGCGCGCAGGAGTGGATCGTCGAACAGCGGCTCGATGCCCCGGGCACGGTCTCCATCGTCAGCTTCATCAGCGGGCTCCTCCTGGAGGTCGCCGACGGCAGCAAGGAGGACGGCGCCCGGGTGCAGCAGTGGGAGGACAGCGACTCCCCCGGTCAGCAGTGGCAGCTTGAACGCTGCCCCTGAGCAACACCACCCGGACGTCGCAACCTTCCGGCACCCCCGTCAACTCGCCCCCGTCCAATCGGGTTGCGCGTTGGTGGTGATCGCTCATGGAGTCGAAATCGCCCGTGCCCGAGGTGCGGACGGAGGTCGTTGTCGTGTCGGCAGTGCGATTCCCGTGCGGTGTTCCTGCGGGCTGATGCCGCGAACGCGCTTGAAGGCGGCGCTCAGCGCGAACGAACCGCTGTAGCCGACCTTGCGGGCCACGGTGTCGATCGTGGCGTTCGTGGTGCGCAGCAGATCGGCGGCGAGGTCGAGGCGCCAGCGCGTGAGGTGGGTCATCGGCGGCTCGCCCGCGAGTTCATGGAAGCGTCGGGCGAGTTGGGCCCGGGAGACCCCGCAGGCACCGGCGAGGGAAGCCACCGTCCAGGGGTGGGCGGGGTCGTCCTGCATCAGCCGTAGGGCCCGTCCCACGACGGGGTCGCCCAGGGCGACGTACCACGCCGGTGCGTGGGCCTCGGGCCGGGCGAACCAGGAGCGCAGGGCGGCGACCAGCAGCAGGTCCAACGTCCGGTCGAGCATCACGCTCTGCCCCGGCTCCTCCCGCTCCATCTCTTCGGCGAGGAAGGGCAGCAGCGGGCACGTCCAAGTGCCGGCGGGGATGTGGACCAGCGGGGGCAGGGCGTCGAGCAGCCTGCCGCTGACTTCACTCTGCACCTGGTAGGTGCCGATGTGCAGGACGGTGCTGCCGTTGGGGTCGTTGCCCCAGGTCCGTACGCCCATGCGCATGGCCTGATCGAGCGGCTCCCCTCGCAGGGTGTGGCAGGTGCCGCCGGGACCGGCCAACACCTGGGGCGGAGTGTCGGGGCGGTCCGCAATGGTGTAGGGGGCCGGGCCGCGCGCAATGGCCAGATCACCCGGATGGAGCCGGACCGGGTCCCCACCCTCGGGGACGATCCAGGCGGATCCCTCGGTCAGACACATCAAGGAGAGGGGAGCCTCGTCCTCGACCCGTACGGACCAGGGCGGCGTCACCACCATGCGGAGCAGAAAGGCTTCACGGGCACGTGGCCCGTCCAACAGTCCGGCAAGTGCATCCATGAGAGCAGCCTAGACGCAGACGTATGGGATTGAGCCTCTGCAGCATGGATCGTCCACGTTGAGTGGTCGAACCTGGTGTCATGACAGCGAATGCAGAGCAGAATACGGTGTTGGTGACGGCGGCGACGGGCAAGACGGGCCGTCGGGTGGCGGCGCGGCTGCGCACCCTGGGCACCCCGGTCCTGGCGGGTTCACGCACCCCCGGGAGCGGTGCGGGCGAGGTCGTCTTCGACTGGCAGTCCCCAGCCACCTGGACCCCGGCGGTACAAGGGGTGACCTCGGTGTACGTGGCCTTCTACCCCGATCTCGCGGCGCCCGGAGCGGTCGAGGCGATGAGCGCTTTCGGCCGGGTGGCCGCGGCGCAAGGAGTGCAGCGGCTGGTGTTGCTGTCGGGCCGCGGTGAGCCGGAAGCAGTGGTGGCGGAGGACGCGCTACGGGAGTCGGGAGTGCCGCTGACCGTCGTACGAGCGGCCTTCTTCGCCCAGAACTTCTCCGAAGGCGTGTTGGCGGACAGTGTCGCCCAGGGGGCGATCGCCTTTCCCGGAGAGCAGACACCCGAACCGTTCATCGACGTCGACGATCTGGCCGACGTCGTGGTCGCCGCATTGACCGAGGACGGCCATCTGGGCAGGACGTACGAGATCACCGGCCCGCGGCTGCTCACGTTCGAGCAGGCGGCCACGGAGCTGGGGGCCGCGCTCGGCCGCGAGGTGAAGTACCTGCCGGTGTCGGAGAACGAGTTCGCCGCCCTGCTCCAGCAGGTCGGATTCCCCGAGCCGGACGCCGCCTGGCTGGCGGCGCTGTGCACCATGCTGATGGGCGGACACAACGCGTCGACCACCGACACCGTGCGCGAGGTGCTGGGGCGCGAGGCGAAGGACTTCGTGGACTTCGCCCGGGACGCGGTGGTGGAGGGCGCCTGGAAGGAGTGACCCGGGTTGCCGTGGTCCGCCGAGTCGACGCTCGGCGGACCGTGGCGGCGCCGCGCCGACGGACGGGTTCGGCGGACAGTTCCGATGGACGGCTTCGGCCTCAGCGCAGATGGTGGTGAGCGCCCGGACATGGGCGCGTCGGCCGGATGACACCCAACGGCGCCCTGGCTCCTGGCTCCTGGCTCCTGGCTCCTGGCTCCTGGCTCCTGGCTCCTGGCTCCTGGCTCCTGGCTCCTGGCTCCTGGCTCCTGCGTGACGTTATGCCCCCGCCTCCGGTGGCGCGACCACCGGACCGTCTTCGAGCAGCCGGTCCACCGTGTCGGCCTCGCGGGCGGACTTGTCGGGGCGGTGGCGCAACACTCGGGCGAACCGCAGGGTGACCCCGGCCGGATAGCGCGACGAGCGCTGCACCCCGTCGTAGGCGATCTCCACCACCAACTCGGGGCGCACCCGTACCGTGAATCCGTCGTCGTCGACCGCCAGTTCACCGAGTCGGGTGGTCTGCCAGCGCAGCATCTCGTCGGTCAGTCCTTTGAACGTCTTGCCGAGCATCACAAAGGTGCCGTCCGCGGTGCGTGCGCCCAGATGGAGGTTGGAGAGCGTCCCGGTACGGCGCCCGTGCCCCCACTCGGCGGCGAGGACCACCAGATCAAGGGTGTGTACGGGCTTCACCTTCAACCAGGAGCGTCCGCGACGGCCCGCCGAGTAGGGCGCGTCGAGTGCTTTGACCAGCACGCCTTCATGGCCGCGCCGCATGGTGGCGGCCATGAACTCCTCGGCCTCGGTGAGCTGGCGGTCGTCCGACGGGTCGAGGACCACGGTCCGCCGGATGCGCATCGGCTCGGGAACGACCCGGGCGAGGACGGCGTGGCGCTCAGCGCCTGACAGGTCGAGGGTGTCCTCGCCATCCGCGGTCAGGACGTCGAAGAAGACCGGCGACACCGGCAACGCGGCACGGGCCGCAGCCACGTCGGTGCGCGACCCCACCCGGGAGGCGATCTCCTGGAAGGGCACGGGTCGGCCCGATGCGTCCACCGCGATGACCTCACCGTCGAGGATGAAGGGGTCGCTTCCCATGCCGCGTGCCGCCGCACTCACCTCGGGCAGCCGATCGGTGATGTCGTCGAGGGAACGCGTGAAGATCCGGATCAGCGCACCGTCCCGGTGGACCTGGATCCGGATGCCGTCGAGCTTCTCCTCCACCGCACAGGGGACGGCGAGCGTTCGTACGGCGTCACCGACCGTCTTCGCGGTGTGGGCGAGCATCGGGTGTACGGGGGTGCCGACCCTGAGCCGGAACCGAGCGAGGGCGTCCGGGCCCTCGGCGAGGAGCGTCCGGGCGACCCGTGGGAGGGAGCCGTCGAGCATGACCGCACGGCGCACGGCCGGCGGCGGCGCGTTCGCGGCCCGGGCGACGGCCTCCAGGGCGATGGCGTCGAGGGCCCCCTGCCGCACCTCTCCCATCAGCAATCGGGTGAGGAACTGCTGCTCCTCGGCGGTTGCGGCGGACATCAACTGTGTCACCAGGCGTCTGCGCTCCCCCTGGGAGCCGGGGCCCTGGAGTGCGGCGAGCCCGGTGAGCGCCCGATCGACGCCCAAGACGGTCAGGGTGGCGTCGCGTGCGGGCGGCGGCGGCTCCTTGAGGGTGCTCCATCCGATGCCGATGCGACCTTGGGGGACGCGTCCGGCGAGGTAGGAGATGACCAGGGGGACCAGCGCGGGGTCGGTGTCCGAGAAGAGCTCGGCCAGTAGTTCGGTCTTCCGCGAACGCGCTGACGTCGCGGCCACGTCCCGGGACACGTCGGCGAGTCGAGCCAGCAGCATGGGGCCATGGTGCCCCGCACCGTGGAGCACCGCATCCCAGGACGGTTCGGGCTCCATGTGCGGTTCGGGATCCCAGGACGGTTCGGGATCCCATGTGCGGATCGGGATCCATGTGCGGATCGAGCCCACCCGGTCCGGGGCGACCTCGAACGCTTGTACGTCCATGCGGTGCAACCGCCACCGCCCCTCAGGAACGCCGTCGCGGCGGGAGCTCGCGCCGCTACCGGGCCTCCGCTTCGATCCCCTCGCGGGACGCCCCCGTACCCTCTCGCCCGCCCGCGTCACCCCACCGCGGAGGGACCTCGGCAACCGGCCTGATCGAGGAGTGCCGACCAGGCGCCGATCGCCCTCACACAGCCGTCCCGACGGACCGGTACCCGGGCAACTGTCGTGACGTATCAAGCCTGTTGCATACTGATGCACTACATCGCGGCATACGTACTACCCGCCCCCACGACCCCCCAGCGCGCGGAAGTCCGCCCCGAGGGACCGAGGGGCGCGGGGCACAGCCCGCGGCGTACGGTGACACGTGGGTGGAGGAACCCGACGAGTCCGTTCAAGGGCGGTTGAGAGCGTCGGGCAGAACCGGGGGTGGGCCGTGCGGAGCATGGACGGGGCAGTGCGCCGATCGAGCGCACGCCCGGAATCGGATCGCCGAGGACCGACGGCCGGCGTCGCCGTGCACCCCGGACGAGGTGGTGCCCCATGGACGACGTGAGCATGACGGCCCCCGCCGCGCTCCTCTTCGGAGCCTTCCTGGTGAAGCTGCCGGCCCTGGTGCGCAATCGGCACGACATCCTGCTGCGCGCGGTCTGCGGACTGCTGCTCGTCGCCAGTCTGGTGTTCCTGCTGGCGGCCGTTCCGACGGTCGCCGCGATCAACCGGATCTCCGGGATTCCCAATCTCGCCGCCCCCATGGTCTACGCGGTGCTGACCGCCTTCAGCGGCGCCTGTGTCGTACTGATCATCATCTGGCGCGGTGGCACCACGGAAGCGACCCGAAGGGCCTCGTCGATCTGCGTGATCGCCTATGGACTGGTGATCATCGCTCTGATCGTGCTGTTCATCCTCGGGGACGCACCGGTGGAACGGCGCGAGGACCTCGACACCTACTACGCCAACACCCCTTTCATCCGCGAGATGATCGTGCTGTACCTCCTGGCGCACAGCGTGGCCTCCGTCGTGATGACCGTGCTGTGCTGGCGCTGGTCGCTCCAGGTGAAGGGCGTGCTCCGGGTCGGCCTGCTGCTGATCTTCGGGGGGTACATCCTCAACCTCGGCTTCGACGTGGCGAAGCTGTCGGCCGTGGGTGCCCGTTGGGTCGGCCACGACTGGGACACCCTGTCCACCGATGTGGCCCGTCCGCTGGCCTCGGTGGCGGCCCCGCTGGTGGGCGGTGGTTTCATCCTCCCGTTGGTGACCCAACGGGTCGGCATCGGCTGGCGAACGGCCGTGCGGTACCACCGTCTCGCCACCTTGGAACGACAGTTGACGGGCGCTTCCGGCAGCGGCACATCGACGGTGGCCATCGGCCCCTGGGCCTCGCTGGAGCTGCGCCTCACCCAGCGCGAGGCCGCCATCCATGACGCGATCATCGGTCTGCGGCCGTACTTCGACTCGGCGATCCACGACGAGGTTTACGGCCAGGCCCTGGCCCAGGGGCATCCCCCTGACCGGGCCCGCATCCTCGCTGACGCGGCGATGGTCGCCGCGGCCGGCGAAGTAAAGGCGGCACACCCCAACCGGATGACCCTTGTCGAGGGCAAGGAGTCCGTGCAACCTTCCACCCAAGCGGATGATCTTGTGCAGATGTCCCTGGCACTGCGCCGTTCGCCCCTCGTCCATGAAGCGTGCCGCCGGGCGGCCTTGTCGGAGAGCAGCAACTCATGAGTGAACCCTTCAGATCCCCGCGAGCCGCCCGGGTGCGTCGGGCAGTGATCATCGGAGGAGGGTTCGCGGGTGTTCTGGCAGCCGCCGCGTGCCGGGCGTTCGTGGACGAGGTGACCATCGTGGAGCGCGACTCCCTGCCCAAGGAGCCGCTCCCCCGCAAGGGACTGCCGCAGGCACGGCACCTCCATGCACTGTGGTCGGGTGGCGCGGACGCCGTCGAGTCACTTGTCCCCGGGGTGACGGGCGAACTGCTGGCCGCCGGTGCCCGGCGCGTTCCGCTGCCCACCGGAATGGTCTCGCTGTCCCCCGGGGGGTGGTATCGACGCTGGCCGGAATCGCACTATCTGATCGCCTGTAGTCGGGACTTGTTGGACTGGGCGATCAGAGACTTGGTGGTCCATCAGCCGCGTGTCACCGTGGTGGAGGAGGCAGAACCCCTGGGTCTGACGGGCGATGCACGGCGGGTCGACGGGGTCCGAATACGCTTGAGGGACGGCTCCGAGCAGCTGTTGACGGCCGATCTCGTCGTCGATGCCTCAGGCCGTTCCTCACTGGGACCCCGATGGTTGCGGGAGCTGGGGGTCGGGCCGGTCAGGGAGTTGGCCGTCGATGCGGGGGTGGCGTACGCCAGCAGGGTCTACCGCGCCCCGGCCGGCTCCGAGGACTCGCCAGTCTTCGTCATCCAACCGGACGCCCGGCTGCCCGGGCCCGGCCAGTCCGCGAGCATCATGCCGATAGAGGACCAGCGCTGGTTGGTGAGTCTGTCGGGCACCCGCGGCGGCGAGCCGACGAACGACGAAGCCACCTATCTGGATTTCGCCAAAAGTGTGCGCCATCCGCTGGTGGGAGAGCTCCTCGCGCACGCCGAGCCGTTGAGCGGGATCACGGTGACGCGCAGCACGGTGAACCGACGGCGGCTCTACGAGAGGTGCCGGCAGCTTCCCGAGGGATTCGTGGCGGTCGGCGACGCCGTCGCCGCGCTCAACCCCATCTACGGTCAGGGCATGTCGGTGGCGGCGCTCGGAGCGGTCGCACTCCGTGACGAACTGCGCCGGGCCGGGGTCACGGCCCCGGGGCTCGCCCGGCGTGCCCAGCGCGCGATCGCCCGGCCCGCCCAGGTGGCATGGGCGCTCGCGACCGGGCAGGACATCTTCTACCCCGGCTCAAGGGGCCGGCTCCCCAACGCCGTCGACCGGCTGCTGAGCCGCTACGTCAACCGACTCGTCACCACCTCCACCGGCTCGTACTCCATGGCCAAGGCGCTCACGGATGTGATGACGCTCCAGTCCGGATTCGACCGGTTGATCCGCCCCGACGTGCTGATCGGAGCGGTACGGGGGCCACTGCGGCCCCGGCTGTCGGGCCCGCCGCTGACCCGGCGGGAGCTCGGATTCCTCGACCCCGATGAACACAGCGAACCGCACGAACACAGCGAACTGCACGAACACAGCGACCCCAACAACGCAGACGGTGGCGGTGGCGGGGGCGGCCCACGCGAACCGGCCGCAGTACGGCACGAGTCCGGACCCGCCGATCGGAGCGCCTCGGGTCCTGGCCCCCGGGTCGAAGTCACCGGAAAGCGACACGGAACCGCGGCCCGGGCACACCGCGCACCAGATCGCGCGGCACAACAGGATCCGCCGGACATCACCTGATCGTGTCCGGATTCCTCAGCACGTTACCGGGAGTCCGCGCCCACACCCCCTCGGCCTCGGTACGGTGTGGGCGCAGGCCGAGGTCGTCGAGCGGGGGAGCGGAGTGGGCACCAAGAGCGCGATGCGCCAGCTTCGCGACGAACTGACCCGTGCAATCGAACAGGCCAGGCCGGTCGGACCCGAGGACGTCTTCGCCGCCCTGTGCGCCCGACTCAGCGAACGGCGCGGCAGGCCGGTGGTCCTCCATCTGGTCGACTTCCCTCCGCAAACGGCCAGTGGGCTCTATCTGGACATGGCGGACCGGGATGTCATCTGCGTCCAGGCGACCACTTCACCCCTGCACCAACTGATCATCTTCGGCCATGAGGTCTGGCACATGGTCGCCGGACACGGCAGCGCGCATCCCGGCGTGCTGGTCGACCCCGCACACCGGGCACCTGACGGGACGGCCACCGCCGCCCGGTTGGCCACCGACAGCACCGGCCTGCCGACCGTGGCGAAACTGGCCGCGCGCACCGACTTCCGCCAGGCGCAGGAGACGGAAGCAGAAACCTTCGGACTGGAGCTCGGGGCCCAGCTGCGCCGTTGGCTGGAACGACCGGGCGACCCCGCACCCACCAGCGCACTCGCCCAGCGTATCCAGGCATCTCTCGGACACCGCCAAGGCTGAACCATGCGCAACAGCGACTACTACCTCCCGTCCGTCCTCCTGGCCATCGCCCTGGCCGCGAGACTGCCCGCGCTGCGCCGCGGCTGGCGTGATCCGCTCGTACGCTCGGTGCACTTCCTGCTGTTCACCGCCACGTCCTGCTTCGTCCTCGCCGCCCCCGCCACCATCGCCCTGATCAACGGCCTCACGGGTACGCCCAACATCGCCGCCCCACTCGTCTACTGCTTCCTGTGTGCGTTCAGCTGTACCTGTCTGGTCCTGATCGCGTACTGGCGCGGCGGCCCTCCGGAGCGCGTCAGACGGGTGACCCGCGGCTGGATCGCGGCGTACGGGACGGTGATCGCCGTCCTTCCTGTCCTCTTCGTCCTCGGGGAAGCCCCGGTGGAGCGACTGCGGGACTTCGACACGTACTACGCCCACACCCCCTTCCTGCGGGAAATGATCGTCCTCTATCTGCTGGCGCACACGGTGGCAGCCGCCGTGACCACGCTGATGTGCCTCCTGTGGGCGCGGGCGGTGGGCCAGTGGCTGCGGGTGGGGCTGTGTCTGTTGGTGGCGGGATTCTTCTTCAACCTCTCCTTCGGGGTGGCCAAGCTGACCGCGATCAGCGCTCGGTGGGCGGGCGGGAACTGGGACGTGCTCAGTACGACGGCCGCGCCGCTGCTGGCCTCGGCCGGCGGGCTGACCACGGCGATCGGATTCCTGGTGCCCCTCCTCGCACCGCGGTTCACGGCAGCCCTCCAAGCCGGCCTCACGTACACCCGACTCGGTGCGCTGTGGCACTGGCTCAGCCGCGCACAGCCGGGTGCAGAGGTGCCGAGGCGCCCTCGGATTCCCTGGTGGGCCGCGCCCGAACTGCGGTTGACGGTCCGCGAGACGGTGATTCACGACGAACTGCTCAGGCTCCAGCCGTACCTCGACGACCGTGTGCGGCGCCGGGCCTATGCATCGGCGGTCGTGGGCTACGCGCCCCGGAGGTACGCCAAAGCGGTGGGCGTGGCGGCGATGGTGGTCACGGCGGTGGAGGCACGCCGCGACGGTCAGCCACCGGGCGAGGGCTCGGATCCCGCACAGGCGGGGGTCCATGCGCTGACCGCGGCGCTCAGTCCCGGGCGGGAGGGGTTGGTGCGGCTGTCGCAGATACTGCGCTCGCCCTATGTCACCGACGCGGTCCGCAAGGAGGCCGCCGGTTCAGCGGAGCCCCCGTCCGACGGAGAGGACCAGGCACAGCCTGCCGGCGACGGCACCGTACCGCGTCGGGCGACGGTTCGGCCCGGTCCGGTCCCCGCGCCGACACACGAGTACGCACCCACCGTCATCGGTCGATGGACCTGTCGGGCCCGTTGTCGTCAACGAATCACCTGGATGTCGTACGGAGTCCGCTGCGCGGTCCAGCCGTGCGCCCTTGAGGATCGCCCCATCGACCCCGTCTGAGCTGGGCGAAGACAACACCGACCAACAAAAGTGACGCAGGTCACATCATACGATCGTCCTCCTGGTGGAGTTTCCCGGAGCCGAACTGCGTCGTAGCCCACGAGGAGTTGACCAAGCAGCCACAGAGGAGCGCCTCGATGTTCCCCACTGTTGAACAGCCGGTCCCGGCCCACCTCATCAGCGACGCACCCGAGCCAGTGACCGTGACCGTTCGTCTGAACTACGACGCCCAGGACCCGCTTGCGGTCCACATGATCTTCCCCACCGCGGTCTCCCTCGACGGGGCGTGCGTGACCTGGACCTTCGCCCGTGCGCTCTTGGATTCAGGACTGCACACGCCGTCGGGTGAGGGCGATGTCCACATCTGGCCCTACAACCGAACGCACACGATGGTGGAACTGCGCTCGGCCGAGGGAGTGGCCCTGTTGCGCTTCGCCAGCGGTCGACTGCGGCACTTCCTGCTCCACTCGTACGCCACGGTCCCGACGGAGTCGGAGAGTCAGGCCCTCGACATCGACGCCGGCCTCGCGGCCCTGCTCGGCGAAGCGAAGGACTGGCAGGACTGACGAGGTCGACCAGCCCCCTGGCACTCCTCCGCCCGATCCGGCGTACTACCGTCGAGACTTGACGACTGCCGCATCGAGGACGACGGAAGTGGGTCCGCTCCTGCGCGGTTGGCGCGAGCGGCGACGGGTGAGCCAGTGGAACTGGCCCTGCGCGCGGACTCCTCCGCCCGGCACATCAGCTTCATCGAAACGGGACGCTCCCGCCCCAGCGAGGAGATGGTCCTACGCCTCGCCCAACACCTCGACGTGCCCGTCCGGGAACGCAACTCACTGCTCCTGGCCGCGGGCGATGCGCCCAAGTACGCGGAGACACCCCCCTCGCCGATCCCGCGATGGCAGGGCTGCGCGAGGGGATCGATCGGCTCCTGCTGGGCTACGAGCCCTACCCCGGCATTCGTCGTCGACGGCGTCTACGACGTGGTGGCGGCGAACCGCGGCATCGGCATGCTGTTGGAGGGGGTCGCGGACCATCTGTTGACACCGCCGCTCAACGCCATGCGCATCACGCTCCACCCCGAGGGCCTGGCCCCGCGCATCCGGAATCTGCGTGAGTGGCGCGCCCATCTCCTGACCCAGATGGAGCGTCAGATCGCACTGGTCCGCTCCCGGGAACTGCGCGCCGTGTACGAGGAGGTGGCCGGCTATCCCACCCCGCCACGCGGCGAACCGATGAAGGCCAGCCATGAGTTCGCCCCGCATCCCTACTTCGCGCTGCCGATGCAGATCGAACATGACGGGCACGTACTCTCCTTCGTGTCGTCGATCTCCACCTTCAACACCCCCATGGATGTGACGGTCGCCGAGTTGGCCATTGAGACGTTCCTGCCCGGAGACCCGGCGACCGTCGAATTACTGCGCTCGCTCACCCTCTGAAGGGGGTCTCCCGAGCCCCGAGAGCGGCCCACTGAAGCGCGGCGAAAGCCGCCACCACCAACGACTGGAGCACGATCCACACCGAACCCGCGACGGTCGGGTCGAACCAGAGCAGGGGCGAGGCGAGGCTCAGCACGACCCACAGCGCATTGCACTCGATCACGAGCTTCACGGGGAACGCGGGCGGATTGCGCCGGGCGCCGACCACTGCGACCAGGAGCGCGTATCCGATGAGGAAGATCCCCAGGACCAGCAGGGGCCCCTCCCCCACCCCGGTCAGTCGGGCGACGGTGCCGGGAACCGCGGCGTAGGCCAGGCCGTTGACTCCGGTGACGACCGCGTCCAGGAGCAGGAAGCGGCGCAGCATGGCCCGGGGCTCGGTGGTGCGGGCGATACCGGAGAGAAACGTGGCGGACATGGTGGATCGGCCTCCATCGGGATCGGCTGAACTCTCGTGTTCCAGTGACCCGGGCGGAGTGCGCCGCCCGGGTCCCGGTGGGTCCAGACTGCCGGCGGGGATGACGGCGGTCGATTACGCGAGAGGTAATGGCGGGGTTGGCTCCAACTGTGGCTTCCGCACAGGTCACGCCGTCGCCCACATGGAGACTCCGTCCACCGGGAGCCAGAACGGGAACCACGGATGGTGATTCATGGGCCCTGACTCAGCCTTGGGAACCACCGACGCCGAAGATGCGGTCCATCGCTTCCGCTCCACCAGCGATCACAGGGCGCAACTGCCTCCGGTAGACCCGTTCCGTGGTAGCGGTAGGGCTGTGTCCCACGCCCCGGGCAACAACCTCAATGGGAATCCCGTGGTCAGACATCAGGGGTAAGAAACCCGTGCGAAGCTCCCGCGCCGTCCATTCGCACGGAGCCTTGACTTGCATCCCGCAGCAGCGTTCTCGCCCCAAAAGCCAAGGAGCCGTTGAGCGGGCAGATCCTCTTGGGAAGCGGATATCGATGGCGACCCGATGATGCGGGATAATCATGACGCCGCACCGTGGGCGAGCAAAGAACAGGAATATTGCCCGATATGCCGGATCTTGCAGAAGTCAGTAAAAACAGGCTTCCTCTCAGATGAAACCGCTGGTCAGGAACTGTGGTCCCCGCGCATGCGGGGGTGGTCCCGGGCGCTCAAGGCACAATGGCCGGTGCCGGGGGTGGTCCCCGCGCATGCGGGGGTGGTCCCAGCGATCCGACCCGTCCTATTTAGGCGGGTTGGTGGTCCCCGCGCATGCGGGGGTGGTCCCGCGCCCAGTACGGCCTGTTCAGCCTCCACCAGGTGGTCCCCGCGCATGCGGGGGTGGTCCCTCCCGGACGCCGTAGCCGCGATCATCGCCGCCGTGGTCCCCGCGCATGCGGGGGTGGTCCCGGGCTGGCTAGGGTCGTTCCTGGCGTTGTCGTGTGGTCCCCGCGCATGCGGGGGTGGTCCCAGCGATCCGACCCGTCCTATTTAGGCGGGTTGGTGGTCCCCGCGCATGCGGGGGTGGTCCCGCGCCCGTAC